>DASSHI010000035.1:0-122148 GCA_035693025.1 Solirubrobacterales bacterium | reverse complement strand
GCAGACGATGCCGAAGGTCGCGCTGTATGGCGCGGTGGTGTTGGCGATCCCCATCGTGTATTCGCAGCTGTTGGCGAGGATTTCGAGCGGATCATACTTGCCGAGGATTTCGATGGTGCAACCCTGATATTCGGGCTTGAGTCGCGGTTCGGACGTCGCGTAGACAGAGCTGGCGTTCAGACTCGCTTTTTCGCAGGCCGTAGCTCTTCTTGTGCCTTCCTGTTCTATCGTCAGCTTGCTCGTAGGATCTTGCTGGCCCACAAGCGACATAGGGTAGCTTTCGGACTCGAGCTCGGTGACCACATTATTCCGCGGCGTAGTGAACGTCTGATCTTTGCCGTAGCTCGTCCCTTCGGCGTTCGTAGCAGCAAGCCGGTAGTGGTAATTCGTGTGCGGTGAGAGACCGGAGAGGCCAGCGCTTACTTCCTTCTCGCCCATTCCATGGCCGACAGCTTTGGCCGGCACGGGGATGCTCGTTCCGTATGACGTGCTCGTTCCGTATTCGAACTCATAGGTCGTGTCGGCGCCTTCGGGGTCCACCTTGCCATGGAGCGTCGCGCTTTGCACCGTTACTTCGGTCGCCGCTTCAGCGAGCACATGCGGTGACGAGCTCGCCAGACGGCTCGCGTAAGGCAGTTCGCCCGTATTCCCGGAATACCTGCCGACGGTCTCACAGGTAGTGCCGGCGCACGAGACACCTTCCGGTTCCATTCCTGCCTTGAATGCGTCCGATGGAAAGACGGGATTCTCGATGCTCCATTCGCTGCCGTTCCATTGCTCGGCTCCGCCTTCGAATTCTTTATAGAACCCTTCCTCGCCCGCGTTGTAGTGCCCCCCGCTCGCCACGCACCAGTCGACAGCGCTGCAGGAGACGTCGTTAACGGGCCGGTCGGGATTGGCAAGGGTCCAAGTGCCGTTGCTCAGCGTGTAGGCGAGCGGCTCGGCGCTGCCGGTGACAAAGGTCCATTCCGGTTCCCATTCCACTTCGACTTCCTGCTCGGCCGATCCCACTGCCATGCAGGCGCTCGCCGATGCACAGGACACTCCGTGGAGCAGCGTCCCCCGTTCGGGCACCGAGGGGACCGACTGCTGGGACCATTGGCTGCCGTTCCAGGTCATGAGGAGGCTTTGGTCTTTGTAGTACTTCGTGTAGGGGCCGCTGTAGCCGACAGCTACGCAATAGCTCGCGGTCGGGCAGGAGACACCTTCCAGCATGTTCTGGGCGTTTTCATTGGGTTCCTTGGCGGCGGGGCTCGGCGAGGGCTGGACCTGCCATTCGCTGCCGTTCCAGGACTCGGTCAGGGTTTTCTTAGTCCAGGTTTCACCCGCTTCAGTGAAGTACGATCCTACGGCCATACAAAAAGTCGAGCTCGCGCACGAAATTTCGTTGATTTCGATGCTCCAGTACTCGCCGTTGATTTTGAACGCATCGTTTGGAGCGGGCATCGCTTCGCTCGTCCATTCGCTGCCGCTCCAGCGCTCGGCGAAGGGCACGTAACCCGGGCCGACGGTGAACTTTTCCCCGCTCGCCATGCAGAACGTAGCCGAGGTGCAGGAGACGGCATATAGCCAGCTGTCTTCGGCGCTCGGCAGCGAGACGGAGTCGGACAGCCATTCGCTGCCGTTCCAGTGCTGGATATAGCCAATGGTCGTGCTCGACTGGCCGGAGGTCCATGCACCGGTCCAGCCCACCGCCGCGCAGAAGGTTTTCGAAGCGCAGGAGACACCGCGCATTCTGGGCGTCGAGGGAAACCCTTCGACTTTCGTTTCCTGCATCGGGTGCTGCGGCGACCAGGGCGAGGTGACGAAGGTCTCATCGGCGCCGTAGGTGGTGCCCAGTTCGTTGGTCGCGACGAGCCGGTAGTGGTAGGTCGTGTCGCGCCTCAGGCCGCTCAGGCCGGCCGAGACCGATACGGGAGAGCTGCCCGAGCCGACGCTTTCATTCGATACGGGGATGTCCTGCCCGTAGGAGGTGCTGAGACCGTATTCGAAGTGGTAGGTGGTCGCTTTGCCAGTCGGATTGATTCCGCCGTTGAGGGTCGCGGAGCGAGTCGTGACCGATGTGGCTTCATAGGTCCCGACCACGGGTCGCGAGGAGCCCGCGGTTCTCCCCAGGGTTCCCCAGCCGGTCGGGCCGTCGTAGCCGACCCTCGCGTCGCAGAGGTATTCGGCTTTCGGGTCACAGGCACCGTTTCGGCCGTCGCTGACGTCGTAGAGCTCTCCTTCCGGCCCCTGCTGCCAGAAGAGTTTGCCCTTCAGTTCTCGTTCGGCGCTCGACTTCTTCGCCTCGAGGGCGGCGAGAATCGGCGAGGAGGCGCTCGTGCCGCCGACCAGGACCCAGCCGTATTCGGCTTCACAGCCAGCCTGCCAGCAATAGGAGTCATAGATCGAGAGCGGCGTTTTCGGATCGGCGACGGCGGAGACGTCGGCGACGCTCTTCTTCGCGCAGCCGGTGTCGGTCTGCCAGGCGGGCTTTGCCTGAAAGTAGCTGCAACCGCTGCCGGCGCCCGCCCAGGCGGTCTCCGACCAGCCCCTGGGGTTTTCGGCTTTGTGCAGCGTCGTGCCGCCGACCGCGATCACGTTGGAGACCGAAGCGGGAAAGGAGACTCCGTAGCCCGAGTCCCCGCTCGAGGCGAAGACCGGGATGTTCGGAGAGAAGGCGCTGTTATAGGTGGAGGCGACGCTTTCGAGCTCCGGGCCGCCGAAGCTGTTGCTGATCGCCGTGGGGGCGAGTTTCGCCGCCGTTTCCTCTGCCGCGGCCAGATCCGCGTAGGAGTTGCTGTTCGCCTCCACCAACAGGAGATCGCAACCCGGGCAGATAGCTGAGGCCATGTCGAGGTCGAGCGAGATCTCGACGGCCCAGCCAGAGCCCGCCGTCGGGGCGTTTTCTTTTTGCCAGGCGATCGTTTCGCCTTTCTGATTCACCTTGCGGAAGCAGCCGTTCGCTTCGGCGCACCAGCCGAGGCCGTAGTGGCTGCGGTACACGCCCAGGTCACTTTCCGCATTCGGGTCGTCATAGGCGTCGACGATCGCGATCGTCTTGCCCAAGCCGCCTTCCCCGGACACGTTGTATGCAGAACGAAGGTCGGCCGGCGAGAGGCCGCCGCCTTCACCGCTTCCTTCGGCATTGGGGCCCAGCGCAGGGGTTCCGTCGGCCTTGGCCGGAACGAGAGCGGCAAAGCAAGTCGCTTCGTGGCGGCTGGGGGGAGGGCAGACGGCATGAGGGCGCTTTCCGCTCGGGTGCTTGGAGTAGGGCGCCACTCCTGGGCTAGGTGCCGTCTGGGTGAGGCTTGGGGCGGTTGCGCCACCGACGGTGGGTCCGGCTTTCGTCCCGATCTCTTTCCTGTGTTTTTGCGTCTTGTGATGTCGGGGGGCATGCCGACGGTGGTGATGGCCACGTACATGGAGATGCTTCACATGCCGAGAAGCGGATGCGGATTCGACCGTAACACCGGCAATCGTCGCAATACACAGAAATGCCAGCGTGAGCCGGGCCAAGGCGAAGAATGCCTGTGACCTGCCGTGGATCCGCCCGTACAGAAGCTGCATGTCTTCCTCCCGATTGCCGACCCGCGCCTGAACACCATCAACTACATGGTGAGTCTTTCGAATCTGGCCGCTTGTTGTCTTTGCACTACGACAACTAAGGGAGGGGAAAAATTTGCGATTTGTCGCTAGTCAGTAGAAAGAGGCGGTGCCTCGGCCAACCTCCGCAACCGCAGAGCGACTTCTAGCTCAGTTGCGCAACTCGACAGCTCTCTTCCGAGGCATCTCTCAACGCCTCGCAAGCGAGCGTTTACCGCCTGCCTGGTTATTCCCAGCATTGCTGCCGCTGACGAGACATTTCTTTGCGAGCGAAAGTATGCGTTCAGGGTCTCTCGCGCTCTCTCACCGCCATCTCGATCAGCTTCAAGGGGCTGAAGGTACTGTTGCCAAAGCGAGGTAGTCAGTAAATCGTCGCTCGCACTGTTCGTCAAGAGCGCAACTTCCACATAGTGGACAATTCCTTTACCGCGGCGTCTAATGATTCCTGAAGCAGCCAAAGCTTGGCGGTGAGTCAGTCGCCAACCTCCGGAGCCATCTGCCAGCTCTCCTACTCCGATGGCAAGGTCGGGGGGCAACCGTCGAACAGCTCGACACAAGCTCTCAGCCTCACCCTTTTGCCTTGTGCCAATCCACATCCAGACCGTGCTCGAATCTGGCTGGACCACCAGCGTCTGCCACACCGCTGCCTGTGCGAACTCTAGGAGTGCTCCGTGGGCCCCGGGGCCCGAGGCGACGATGCCCAAGTGCCAGCCGTCGAAGTCATAGCGCAGCTCGCCGGGATCGATTGACTCTCCATCGAGCAGCCTTCGCATCAGTTCGATTTTTCGCTCCTCAATTGTCCCCGGCCTCCTCCCAACCTCCCGCTCATGCTCCTGCGCCACAGCTCCCATCAGGCGCTCGAGGAGGGCCCCCTGCGCGCGCATGCTTCCTTGCAGCTCCCCCGCCCCGATTCCACACCTCTCGGCCTCCTCGAGCACGAAGTCGCCGAGCAGGGTGTAGCCGGCGAAGTAGCGGCGAAGGACGGTGTCCAAGGGGACCTTGGCGCGGGCGGCGAGCCTTGCCTGCGCCAAGAGCTGGAGCGGGATCTCGGGTGGGTGGCGCTCAGAGCTCTCGAGCGCCTCGATCCCGTAGTCCAGGGCGGTGGCGATCGCTTCTCTCAGGCCCAGGGCATAGGTGGGGTCCCTGACCTCGGCGGGATCGGCGATCGCCCTGGAGCGGGCCGTGATCGCCTCCTCGATCTCCCCCTTGCGCTCGCGAATGGAATCCGCGAGCTCCGTGCGGGACCCTTCAGCGCTTCTTTGCCCGCTTGACCTTATGGCCCTTGCCCCCGCAGTGCGCCTTCATCGGCGTAGTCGATCGGTCGATCCGCCCGTTTTGGCCCGAGAGCCTCGCGTTTGCCCGGTTTCGCTTCGGCTTGAAGCAGAGGTTGCGGCTGTTGACGATCAGGCCCTTCTTGCCGCCCTGCATCTCGAGCAGGAACTTGGAGACCGGGAGGTCGGGGACCGATTCGAAGCTCGAGCGGATGCCGCCCTTGTGGGAGTCGATCCGCGAGTCGACCTCGACGTCGAAGGGAGCCGAGGGCGGTCCCTTGAGGGCGACGACCAGATCGGGCAGCTTGTGGCTGGAGGACCGCATGTAGACGGGGCCTTCGGCGGGTTCGTCCAGGAGGGGGGTCCAGGCCCTTGCCTTGCCGTAGATCGAAGCGGGTGGGCAAGCGGCTCCGTTGCCGGCTCCCGCCGCGAACTGGACCCTGGTGCAGATCGTGCGGATGTGGGCCTGTTCGAGGAAGGCCGAGCGGGGGAGCGTGACTACGGCTCCCTTGAAGTTCGCTTCCCCTCCCCTGGTCGTGACGGTCGCCCTGAGGGCCGGGAAGCGGCCTCGCTTGGTGCCACCGGTGAGCTTCAGCTTCAGCTTCGGCTTGAAGGGGAGCGCCGCGCAGTCCGCCGCCTGATAGCGATCGCTGAGAGCGGTCGGGGTTTCCAGGGCGGTGATGAAGGTCGTCCCCCCTCCCCAAAGCGTCGCGTCGGTCTGCTCTTGGGAGCAGTTGGTCGGGTTGAGCGTGAAGTTCGGCCTGTCGGTGTACACGCGCAGGTCCCTGACGTTCAGCGGGATGCCCTTGAGGATGTGGGGGATCGGGTCCGATGCCGATCCGTCTACCTGGACCTGGGCGGTCACCGGGTTCAGGGTCAAGGCCTCCCTGACGACGATCACCCCTGCGTCGAAGGGGCCCGCCTTTGCCGGGGTGATCGCCACCACCGAGAGCGGGTCACCCTTGTAGGGGCCTGCAAGGTAGAGGGAGCCGGCGACGTAGGTGAGCTCGGAGCCGACTCCCGCCCCTGCGCTGGTCCTGCCGATCTTCGAGGAGGCGGGGCAGGAGGGGGCGTCGATCTCTTCCTGGGCGCCGTTCGGTCCGGTCCTCGATGCAGCCTTGGCGATGTCTGCGTCTGAGCAGCGGCTGAGGCCCGCGATCTTGCCGGTGACACCGGGAGGGAGAGTGGCCGAGAACTTGGTCATGTCCTGTTCGCCGTCGCCCCTGGTCAGCCGCATCGTGAAGGGCGAGTAGGAGGCGGCGTGGTTGTCGATCGAGCCCGCCTGGAAGCCGGGCTTGAAGGGAGCCTGTTCCCCTGGGCACGCCGATGCGTTCGGGCCACTGATGATCTGGAAGGTCGAGGTCGACTGGACGTCGGCGGTTCCAGACCACGGGGTGAGCTGCGCCTTGACGTCGAAGCTGCCGCAGTGCGGCGGGCTGATCAGCGGGCTCCTTGCCCCTTCGCGGAACTGCAGGCGGAAGTGGGAGAAGGGCAGCTGGGGCAGGTCGCGGTATTCGGGGTTGGATGAAGTGGGGTCGCCGAAGGTGGTTACGAGCTGGCCGGTCTTCGGGTCCGGTTCGATCTTGCCGGCCAGGCGGACCCCGATCCCCAGCTGGGGGTCCTTGACCGTCATGTAGAGGGCGAGGAGGGAGCCGAAGGGGTTTTCGTAGGGCTTTGCCATGAACAGGGAGCCCTTCAAGAGGTTTCCTTCGAGCAGCGGGCTTTCGACTTCGACGTTGCCGATCTTCGATGCCTGTGGGCAGCCTTCGCCCGGCAGGGAGGTGGCGGTCTCCTTGGCCAGCTGTGCTTCGCTGCAGACGGCCAATCCTTCTGCGAGGGAGGGGTTGGCGGTGAAGCCTTCGGGCAGGGTGACCACCGCCTTGCGCAGATCGGAGGCGGCGAGCGCGTTCGGGTTCTTCAGCCCTTCGTCTTGCAGGGAGAGCTCGAAGTCGAGGCCGCTGCCCGAGGCCGCCGCCTTGGTCGAGGGCTTTGCCGTGATCGTCGGTTCGAGGCCGAGCTTCTCGCAGCCCGACATGCCTCTCGGTTCTGCTCCGACGTGGGTGGTGGCGTCGATCTGGTCGAATGCGCCCTGCCACGATTCGGCTTCGAAGTGCGTCGTGAGCGGCCCCGTGCAGGCCCTTGGCATCACCAGGAAGGGCTTGGGCGAGTTGCTCGAGACCGTGCCGACGCCGGCGCGTTCTGCGTTGTGAGCTTCGTCGGCGGGGACGCCCCAGAGGGTAAAAGCGGAGTCCTTGAACGGCACGACGTTGGGGATGTTCTGCAGGTCGGCCACGACCTCATAGGGATAGGTCTGGCTGAGGCCGATGTCGATCGTCACCGGGACCAGGTCGGTGGCCAGAAAGCCGAGCCGCAGGACCGCCCCGGGCGGGGGGTTGAGGCTGTACACGGGCTCACGGTTGTTGGCGAAGGGGACGCCGATGTCGGCTTCATTCCAGCCGACCTGGGAGGCGGCGGGGCAGTTGCGGGTGGGGAAGTCTTCGTCAGAGCAGCGCGGCACGGCGTTCGGGTCACCGACCAGGCCCGCGATCTGGCCGACCAGCAGGTTGCGCGCTTCCCCGTCGGGTACCTCGGCCCCCAGTTCGGGGTCGAGATTGGTGTGGAAGCCGAAGGAGGTGACCACCGAGTAGGGGTGGGCGCCGGCCTGGGTCTCCGCCGTCCCGCCCTGGGTGTTGAAGCCGACGCCTGCTTCGGTGAAGCCGAAATCGGCCGAGGCGGGGGCGGCGAAGGCGAGCAGGGCTGCGAGCAGGGCGAGTTGGGTTGCGAAGAGGCGCTTCATCGGCTTGCCCTCCGGTCGGCGTTTGCGTGTCGGTGGTGCTTGCGGTGGTGGCGCTTGTGCCTTGCGTGGCGCTTCTTGTGGCGCCTCGGCACGCAGCGCCCCTTGCGGCGCACCTTGGCCTTCGAGCAGCGGTGCTTGCCCGAGGTTTCGTGCAGGTTGCCGTCGCCCTTGAGGTTGCTCGAGGCGGGGGTCGGGTCCTGGGGGGCGCCCTGGGCGCCCTGGCAGGCTTCGCCTTCGCAGGAGGCGGGGATACCGGGCGGTTCGGGCAGTCCTCCGTTAACCCTCGCGTCATAGACGTCGATCAGGCCGTTGTCCTCGGGCAGCAGGCTCGAGAGCGTGGCGAAGAAGACGTCCGCGCCTTCCGGCGTGGCGTCGAAGAATTCTGAGCCCCCGGGGGACTTGCCGGAGCTGATCAGGAAGAGGCAGCCACCGTTCGATGCGAAGAAGTGGATGCTTTCTTCTGTGCAGCTTCCTTCTCCCGGCGCCTCCCACTCATAGACGTCCTCGGCGCCGTTGGTGTCGGAGGGCAGCAGGGGGTCGTAGCTGTCGAAGAAGAGGCGGTTGCCGTTGGCGGAGAGGGCGCGGGTGGGCTGGAACTGCGAGGACCAGCCGGGGATCACGGCTGCGGCCCAGAGCTGACCTTTTCCGTCCTGCCATTCGCCCAGTTTGCGCGCCACAGGCCGTACGCCGCTGGGGTTGCAGGAGGCGCAGAGGAGCCTGCCGACGCCGCCGTCGGCCGTGGCGTCGTAGAGGTAGACCTCGGTGGCGGGGCGGCCGCCAGCGTTGGTGGCGATGTTGTCATAGCCGGTCAGGGGGGCGTTCGAGGTGAAAGCCGCCATGGCGCCGTCGGAGCTGGCCCGGGAGATGCGCTTAGAAGGGAAGATGGAGACTGGGGAGGGCGGCGAGCTCTTAATGCTGTCGGCTAGTACGGTTTCGTCGCCCGAGAGTGCTCCGACGAACTTGAACCCGCTACCTCTCTCATAGAGATAGAGGTTGTTCTCGCCGGCCGCAGCGCCGGTTGCCAGAGCCTTTGTCGAGACGAAGTAGACGTGGCTGAGGTCATTGCTCGCGCCCATGAAGCTCAGGAAGCCTTCGGCGATCAGGTACGCTTCGGTTTCCAGGCCTTCGGGGCCTTCGGTGGCCACGAATTCGTAGAGGTTCTTTTGGCCGGAGACTGCGAGCGAGAAGATCGCCCTGGTGCCGTCGGAGTTGCCCTGCCAGAACTGGGCTTGCCCGGACGAGACGAGCCCAGAGACCGGATAGGTGCAGGCCTTTGAGGCTTCGATGCACTTGCCGGTGTTGTCGTGGGCGCTTTCGGGTGCGCTGGCGTTGACGCGCAGGTAGAGGGTGCCAGGGCCTCCAAAATTGCTATCGGTGGCAGTCCAGAAGACCCGCTCTGCGTCCCGCGAGACAGCGCCGACGACGTCGTCGCCCTTGGGTTCGGACACTTGCGCGCTGTAGGTCTGCGTCCCGGTCGAGGCCGAGGCCGGGTTCGCCTGCCCCGCAGCGCTGGAGCTGCTCGGCAGCACACTGACCAGCCGCAGGGGTTCGCCCTGCTGGGCCAAGTAGATCTGGTAAGTGTTGTTGTTGGTGGGATCTGCGGAGGTCTCCGGCGCCGCGTCGGGGGTCAGCGCGTCGTTGGCGCGAAAGACCGTGCGGGTGCCGTCGGCCGAGAAGCCGCCCGGTTCGGGGTAGTAGCCGGTTTCGACGTATTCGGGGTGAAAGCTGGGAGCGGGTGCCGTGGTCAGCAGTTCATAACCCCCACCTCCGCACAGGTCTCGGCGATAGAAGTTGGGTAGCCCGGCAGGAGCTCCTTCGACCAGGTTCAGCGTCGAGTCCTGCATGAACCAGCCGCTGCAGAGGTCGGGTGAGAATGCCTTGAACTGGAAGCTGATGAGGCCCAAGGCATAGAGCGAGACGCTGTTGCGGGGCGGGTTGATCGCCTTGGTCTGCCAGGCCACGCCGTCCACGCGGCTGGCTAGATACTCGCTCTCGAGGGGACCCCCTTCGGCGCCGGCGAAGGGCTTGATCGCGGCAAAGGTCATGCGGTTGCCGTCGAGGCTCGCCTGGGAGTAGTTGGTCGTGCCGGTGCCGACGTCGCCGCCGTTCTTGTCGACGGGGCTGACCATCTCGTAGGCCCGGCAGTCGGGGAGCCTTGCCGAGGCGCCGCCCCTGAAGGCTTCGTTGGGGCAGGCCTGGGGGGCTTCGGGCTGGGTGGTCGCGGTGTGGAAGCGCTCTTCCGGGCCTTCAAAGACGCAGAGTTCAGAGGGGTTGAGCGCGTTGCAGCTGCTCGTCGCGACGAAGCGGTAGGCATAGTCGGCGCCCGCCTGGAGGCCGGTGACGTGGGCTTCGACCTTGACCGCGGAGCTGCCCGAGCCGATCGGTTCGCTCTCCGGCGTGACGGCTTCGAAGGGGCCGCCGGCCTTGCCGTATTCGAGGTGGTAGGTGGTCGCGGCGCCCCTGGGGTCGATCTCTGCCGCGAGGGTCGCTTCGGCGGCGCCCACCGATACCGCCCACTCGCTTTCGATCAGCGGACCGGCGGTGATCAGCAGTTCGTCTTCGCCCTCGGTGCTGATGCCGCCGGGGTTGGCGATCAGGCGGAAGTGGTAGTCGGAGGCCGTGCTGAGGCCGGTGACGTTCGCGTGCACGGCGAACGGTTCCGTGCCGGCGCCGATGTCGGCTTCCGACTCGACGCAGGGGACCGTGCTCCCCGTCGCATAGGGATTCGGCGCGGAGGGTTCATAGCCCGCCACGTCGACGTATTCGAAAAGGCATTCGCTGACCGGAGCGCCGCCCGGGTTGACGGTGCCGTTGAGCGTCGCCAGGGAGCCGCCGATCAGGCTCGCGGGCTTGGTTTCGACGTTGGATTCGAGTTGCGTGGTGAAGGGCTTTCCCCCCGCATGCTCCACGCCGTCGAGAGCGTTTGCGCCCGTGAAGCGGAATTCGTATTGCGTGCCCTTCTGCAGGCCGCTTATTTCGGCTTCGACCGGCACCGCATCTTCGCCTTCGCCGATTTCGCCCGCCGACTCTTCGCAGGGGACGATCGTCCCCTGGGGGAAGCCCTTGCCCTGGGTCTGGGTGGCGGTCGTGACTTCGGCGCCGGGGGGCGTCAGGCCCGAGGCATCGGCGCTCAGCTGGGGCACGTCGCCCTCGCCGCCTACCTGGAAGGTGACCGTGTATGGGCCGGCGGCGTCGCCGCTGACGTTGACGCGGCCGATGCTTTTCAGCGCCGGCAGGGCGTTCAGGGCTCCTCCCACCGCTTCGGCGGTGGCGTCGCTCGCCAGTTCCGTAGCCAGCGCAGACTTGCCGGCGGGTACGACCGCTTCGGTCGGCTGGGAGAGGATCATCGAGATGACCGCGCCGTTTTCTTGACCGACTTCGGCGATCGTAGTGCCCGGTTTGATTCCCGTGCCGCTGATCAGCTCGCCTTTGACGAAAGCGCCGCTCGAAACCGAGACTTCGCTCACGGTCGTCGATTCCGGGGATAGCTTGCCTTCCCCCTGGCCGCCGGTCTCGTCGCCTTCGAAGCCGAGCTTGAAGGTGCCGCCCGTGGCGCCGCTGAGGGTTACGGTCTGGACCTCACTGACGAATTCGGCCGGAGCCAGGTATTCGAACTGGCATTCGGTCACCGCCGAGCCGTCGGGGTTGACCGTGCCGTTGAGGGTGGCGGTGGTGCCGGTGATCGCGGTGGCGGGCTTGGTGACCGCGATGTGCGTGGTTTCGAATTCCTGGTCTTTGCCGAAGACCTTGACGCCGTTGGAGTTCTGGGCGGCGAGGCGGAAGTGGTAGACCGGGCTTGGGAGATTGACGGGTTCAGAGAAGGGGGCTTGGACCGCCACGGGGCCGTGGCCTTCGCCGATGTCGGCTTCTGACTCGACGCAGGGGACGCTTCCACCAGCCGCATACGGATTTGGGACGTCGGACCGATAGCTGCTGTTATTGACGTATTCGAAGACGCATTCGGTCAGTTCTTCCCCGTCGGGGTCGACCGTGCCGTGCAGGGTCGCCTTGGAGGGGGTTATCCCGGTCGCTGGTTCGGTCGTGACGGCGGGCTGGGTGACGATCGCGGCACTGTAGGTATCGACGCGTTCGGCACCGTGAGCGAGGTAGATGTCGCCGCTGGATTTGGCGAAGGCGATGCCCGAACCATTTGCAGAGATCGTCGAAATCTTCGTCGCGCTCGAGGCGCCGGAAGCGTCGTACTCGTCGACGTGGTCGGAAGAGCCCTTTTGGGCGACGAAGAGGTGTCCGTTCGCCGGGTCGACGGCGACGGTGACGACGGCGTTGCCGCCGCCTGACGTCCCTTCGAGGATCGGGTAGGCGAGTTCGCCGTTTGAGAGCTTGACTTTGGACAGGCCCCCGGTGCCGAAGAGTCTGCCGACGAAGATGTAGCCGGCGGTGGGTCCGCTGCCGACGGCGATTGCGTCGGGACGTTCGACGGCTTTGATGTCGTTGGCGGCGCTGCAGTCGGTTTCTTTGGGAAAACCGGCTGCGGGGGTGAACTTGTGGATCGCGTTCTTTTCCCGGTCGCTGACATAGAGGTTGCCGCTCTGGTCGACGGCGATACCGGAGGCTTGGCCGAATTTTTCGCCCGCGCACTTGTTCAGCTTGCCGAGGTAGTGGCCGTCGGCGGCGAAGACGTCGATGAAGTTCGATTCGAACTCGAGCACGTAGATGTCGCCCGCGGCGGGGCCGGCCGATTCGTCGACGGCGATCTGTTCGATGGTACCTATGCCTTTCAGCCCGTTGACCGGCGTGGCGTCGCAGGAGGCGGGTTCTTCGGCGCAGGGCAGCCCACCCGGGCCTTTGGCGCCGTCGATCGCGTTGGTGCCGAGGGCGCTGAAGGGATCGGGTTCGCCGTTGGGCTTGAAGCGGTTGAGGGTGCCGTCTTCCAACGGCCCGCCCAATACGAGCAGGTCGCCGCTGGATTGGATCGTGTCCAGGGCGGTGGCGCCCCTTCCCACTCCAAAGCCGGCAGGGAAGCTCGGCTGCTGCACAGGCCCGAACGTTTCCTTGAACAGGTGCGTCTGGGTGGCGGAAGCGCCCGAGGCGAAGAGGAGGGAGAGGCAGGCAAGCGCTGCAAACAGTCCCGCGATGCGGCGTGCTCGGCTTCCCTTGCCCGCAGCCGTCTTAGACATGACCTTATTCATCTGTCTCTCCCTCCTCTCTCTTTCCTTGCTCAGCCGACGTCGAGCACGATCGGGTTGCCGTGACCCTGCACGTGCAGGGAGTAGCGGCCCGCTCTGAGGTTGCTCAGCTCGAGCTGCAGGCGGCCCGAGCTCGAGCTGCCGTGGCTATAGGCGTGCCCGTCGCGCATCAGGCGCCAGCGCAGGTGGTGGCGCCTATGAGCGCGCTTGTTGTTGGCCTTGACGGTGCAGGTGACCTTGACCTTGTGGCCCTTCTGCTTGACCTTGCAGGTCACCTTGCCGGCCGGTCCCTGAGGGCCTTGCGGTCCCTGAGGGCCGGTTGCCCCGTCCTTGCCGTTGGCGCCGTCCTTGCCGTTGGCTCCCGCCGGTCCTTGGGCGCCGGTGTCACCGGTCGCGCCTTTGGCGCCGGTTACGCCGGTCAGGCCCTGTGGGCCTTGCGGTCCCTGGGTGCCGGTCGGGCCTTGAGGACCCTGCGGTCCGGTGGGACCGGTGGGACCCTGTTCGCCCTGCGGCCCCTGTTCGCCTTGTTCGCCTTGTTCGCCTTGTTCGCCCTGTTCGCCCTGCTTCATGAACACGGCGGTGACGTCGACCAGCGGGCCTTCGAGGGTGACGGTGCACTTGGTGATTTCCCCCGCCACCGGATGGCAGCCGAGCCAGCCGGCGAAAGCGGAGCCCGCTTCGGGGGCGGCCGTCAGTTCGATCGTCTCGCCTTCTTCATAGGTTTCCTGGCAGGGTTCGGTGCCGCAGTCGATCCCCGCGGGATTGCTGGTCACCGTGCCTTCTCCGTCGCCTCCCTTGAAGACCGAGAGGGTCGAGGGGTTTTCGATCGCAGCGAAGACGACGCTCACTTCGGATGCTTCGGTGATCGCAAATTCACAGCTCGTTCCAGAGCAGCTGCCTTCGGCTGAACCCGAGCCCGAAAGGCTTTCGAGCGTCCAGCCTGCTTCAGGGCTTGCTTCGACCTTGATCGTGTGGCCGTAGAGGAAGGGGCCTGAGCAAGAAGCGAGGCTTCCTTCGTCTTCGCAGACGACCGATCCTTCGCCGGTCTGGTTGACGGCGAAGCTCTCTTCGTCGAGGTCGTTCACCGCCATGACGGTCTTTTCGGCGTCCATCGTCAGGGCGCAGGCGCCGTTCCCCGTGCAGTCGCCTTCCCATTGCACGAAGTGGGAGCCCGCGGCGGGAAGGTCGATTACTTCGACTTCGGTCCCTTCTTCGTATTCGGCTTCGCAGGGTTCTTCAGAGCCGCCTTCGACCTTGCAGGAGAAGGTGCCCGAGCCGCTGCCGGTGCTCGAGAGGTTGAGCTTGAAGGAGGGCGGGCCTACGACGCAGCCGCCTACCGTTTCGCATTCGAAGGTGGCGGTGACCCTGGCGTTCCCTTCGCCGGTTTCCACGCCGGCTGCGCAGTAACCGAAGCCGAATTCTGAAGGGTCCTGGACTTCGCAGAAGCCGAAGTTTTCGCCTTCTTCGACCGTCCAGCCGGTGAATTCGGAGCCGGAAGCCGGCACCGCATGCATGCCGATGGCTTCGAAGCCGGGTTCTTCCGCAAATTCTTCAAGTTCGGTCTGACAGACAGCCTTTTCTTCACCTGGGACACTGCTGCATTCGATCGGTGGTTCGCCCTCCCAGAAGTCTCGATTAGCAACGAAATTACTGTACGATTCTTCCCCTCCGCTGCTCACTTCCCCCTGACCCGTTCCCGCGAGGGTCACGGTCATCGTCCCGTTCGCAAACGCCGAGGCGACTGGAACGAGCAGAAAAGCCGCCATGGCAGCGATGGCGACTGTCAGCCCGAGAAAGCGCGGGCGCTTGCGACGTGACGAAGGCATCAGATGCTCACTCCTTGGTCGGTTGGCTCCGGAAATCCCGTTCACGGCGACACCTCTCCCTTTCCCTGTTCAGGCCGCTCCCGCGGCCGGCCCCTGCTTCCCGTCGCTCATTCACAGTTGAGGTGACAAGCGTTCCCTACGGGTGGGACTCGTACTTACGCGTGCCACCTTACGCGCCTACACGGGCGTTTGTCAAGCGGGCGTTCCCAGAAGGAGGAAAAAGTTCCCAGGCTTGTCGGCTGGGACTACGCCGCTTCGCGGGCGAGGCGGGCGGCCTCGGCTGAGCCCAGATAGGGCAGGAGGACCAGCTCGGCGCAGTCGGGGAGAACGTCCTCGAGCTGCACGGCTTCGCCGGCGGCGACCTTGCGCTGGGCGAGCGAGACGAGCGAGCCGATCGTCGAGTCCTCGGTCGAAGCGGGCAGGCGGGAGGCCTCGGGACGCTCGGCGCGGCCGAGGCGCAATAGCGGCGCCATCTCCCCCACCGCCTCGTTGAAGCGGGCCGCCACCGCAGGGCCGGCGGCCCGAGACTCGACCAGGCAGAGGCGAGCCAGGTCGGGCTCGGAGGCGAGGAAGGCGAGCGTGGCGCGGGTGGCGGCGATCGCCTTCCGTGGCCAGCCGTCGACCGGCGCGACGGCTTCGCCCACCAGCTCGCGCAGGTGGGCGACGACGACCTCGAAGGCGGCGAGGAAGCACTGCTCCTTGCCCTCGAAGTTGGCGTAGAAGACGCGGCGGCTGACCTTGGCGTGGCGGACGACGTCGCTCAGCGTCACCGCCGCGTAGCCGTTCTCGGCCACGGCTTCGGCGAGGCCGGCGATCAACCGCTCGCGCTGGTGGTGGGCGACCTGCTCGCGGCTGTAGCCGTGGCGGCCGGCCGGCAGGGGGCCGAGCTCTTCGGCGGGCACGGGCCTTTGCGGGGCGGGCTAGGCGGAGATCGCGTCGGCGACCTCGCCGGCCTCCCGCGCCGCCTCGTCCTCACCTATGTAGGGGCGCAGGACGAACTCGAGGGTCTCCGGCAAGAGGCCGCGCAGCTTGCCGGCTTCGCCGCCGATCAGCCGCTGCCCCAGCACCCAGACGACGCCGCCGCAGAGCGTCTCCTCGAGGCTCTCGGGCAGCTCCGCCTGGCGCGGGTTGAGCTCGCGGCCGGGGCGCAGCAGCGGCGCCAGCCGTTTCAGCGCCGCCTCGTGCTTGGCCGCCGCATCGGAGCCCGCCGCGACCGCCTCGACCAGGACGGCACGGGCCGCGTCGGGGTGGGCGGCGACGTCTTCGAAGAGCACGCCGAGCGCAGCGCCGACCCGGTCGGCCCAGGGACCTTCTTCGCGCTCGTAGGCGTCTTCGACCCGGGCCACGGTGCGCTCCATCGCGGCGTCGAGCAGGGCGAGGAAGGCGGCCTCCTTGTCCGGGTAGTGCTTGTAGAAGGTCGCGTAGCCGACCTTCGCCCGGCGGACGATCTCCTCCATCGTCGTCTCCTGGTATCCCTGCTTGGCGATCAGCTCGGCGGTCGCCGCGAGGATGCGCCGGCGCTGGTCGGCCGCGGCCGCGTCGCGACTCACCGGCTCGGGGCCGGCGGGCTGCCGCGAGGCCTTTCCCGGCAGGGCTCGCATGGCCCCAGGATAGCGCCAGTTCCCATTGGTACGAAACAGGTACTTGAGTTAGGAAAAGTTCCCAAACATAAGCTATGGTGTCCCGAATGGAAGCACCGGGTCCACTGCGCGAGGTCCGCTCATGGGACGAGGCTCTGCCGGACCGTCGCGCCGACGAGGCAGTGCTGGAGACGATGCTGCTGACGGTCGGCGAGCTCGGCTACGCGAAGGCCACCGTGCGCGAGGTGGCCGAGCGCGCCCGGATCACCCCGGATCGCTTTCACCGGCGCTTCGGCAGCAAGGAGGCCTGCTTCGCCCGCGCCTATGAGGAGGCCGCGGAGCGCCTCGGCGCCCAGGTGCTCGACGCCTGCCGGGCAACCGGGGGCTGGCGCGAGGGCTTCCGCGCCGGGCTCGCCGAGCTGCTGCGCTTCGTCGCCGAGCAGCCGCTGCAGGCCAAGGCGCTGCTGCTCGAGGTACGAGCAGCCCGAGGCGAGGCCTGGGCGGCGCACCAGCACCAGGTCGATCGCCTCATCGCCGCCCTCGACACCGCCCGCGCCGAGCCCGGTGCGCGCCCCGACTCCAGCCCGATGACTGCCGGCTTCATCGCCGGCGCGATCGAGGAATCGCTCAGCATCGAGATCGCCGCCGGCCGCGCCGCCGAGGTCGAGTACCGGATCGACGACCTCACCCGTCTCGCCTTCCTGCAGCTCTTCGGCGAGGAGTAGCGCACCCGGTGCCGAGATAGGCTGGGGCCATGGACCGGGCTGACTCCTGCGCCGAGCTGCTGGCCGGGCATTTCGCGGCGGGGCGGCACCTGGTGGTGGGATTGGACACCGATCCCGACCGGATTCCGGCATCCGTCGCGCCGGGCGCGACGGACGCCGAGCGGGTTGTCGAGTTCAACCGCGCGATCGTCGCCGCGACCGCCGACCTCGCCGCCGCCTACAAGCCGAACTCCGCCTTCTACGAGGCGCTGGGGGACGGCGGGTTCCAGGCGCTGGCCGAAACGACCGCGGCGATCCGCGCCGCTGCCCCCGAGGCCGCCGTGATCCTCGACGCCAAGCGGGCCGACATCGGCTCGACCAACGCCGGCTACGTCGCCGCCGCCTTCGATCGACTCGGCGCCGACGCGATCACCGTCCATCCCTACCTCGGCGGCGAGGCGCTGGCGCCCTTCCTCGAGCGCGCCGACAAGCTCGTCTTCGTCCTCGCCCGCACCTCGAACCCCGGGGCCGGCGAGCTCCAGGACCTCGTCGCCGACGGGCTGCCGCTCTACCGTCACGTCGCCCGCCACGTCGCCCGCGACTGGAACGGCGCCGGCAACTGCGGCCTCGTGGTGGGCGCCACCTATCCCGAGGAGCTGCGCGCCGTGCGCGAAGACGTCCCGGCCGAGATGCCGATCCTGATCCCCGGCGCGGGCGCCCAGGGCGGCGACGTCGCCGCGGTCGTCGCCGCGAACCGCGAGTCCGGCAGCGACGCCTACTTGATCAACGCCTCGCGCTCGATCATCTACGCCCCCGAGGGGGAGGACTTCGCCGCAGCCGCCCGCGACGCCGCGGAATCGCTCGACGCCGAGATCCGCGCCGCGGGTGGCGCCTAAAGGTCCGGCGCCCAGAGCGCCGAGATGGGCAGGGCCCAGATCTTCTCGGCCAGTCGAACGGACTCGGCGCCTGTATGCAGGACGACTCCCGCGATGAAGTCGTCGCCCAGTGAGGTGGCGAGACCTTTGAGGCCCCTGGAGTCTCGCGAGGTCAGGGTAGCCGCAGCCTTGACCTCGACACCGCATACGCCCCCGCTCCGGGACTCGACCACCGCATCCACCTCGAGCCCTTCCGCGGTCCGGTAGTGAAACACGGGTGGCCGGGTGCCTCCGAAGCTCGCCTGCTTGACGATCTCCATCAGGACGAAGTTCTCCAAGATCGGCCCGAAGGAGCGTCCCAGCGCATCCCCGCCTCCGAGCAGGTGAGCGAGCAGGCCGGCGTCGGAGACCAGCAGCTTGGGCGACTTGACCAGGCGCTTGCCGATGTTCCGGAACCAGGCGGGCACGGACACGACGAGGAAGGCGGTCTCCAGCAGCGCGAGGTAGCGCTTCAGGGTCGTCTGCGGCATGCCGAGGTCGCGCGAGACGGCGGCATAGTTGAGCAGGCCCGTCGCTCGCGAGGCAAGCAACCGCATCAGTCGAGGCAGCTCGGTCAGTCCGGAGACGTTGGCCAGATCGCGCACCTCGCGCTGCAGCATCGTGTCGAGGTAGCTGTCGAACCAGCGGCTGCGGCGAGTCCCGGCGCGTGCGACGGCCTCGGGGAACCCTCCCGCTTCGATTCGCCGCAAAAGGCCTGCCCTGCCGGCCAGGTCGGCGTCGACGGCGAGGGCGCCCGGTTCACCGGCGAGCAGGGCATCGAGAAAGCCCTCATGCCGGCCTTCGATCTCCCCCTGGGAGAGCGGCCACAGGCGCAGCACCTCCATCCGTCCGGCAAGAGTGTCGGCAACCCGCGGCAGGCTGAGCACGTCGGCAGAGCCGGTGAGCACAAAGCGACCCGGGCGGCGATCCCGATCGACGCTGGCCTTGATCTCCAGCAGGAGATCCGGTGCGCGCTGGACCTCGTCGATGACCATTGCCTGGGCGTCCCCACCGACGAAGGCCGCAGGGTCTTCGCGGGCAGCCGAGAGGTTGAGGCCGCTGTCCAAGCTCACATAGCGAGCATCGTCGAGCTCCCCGACCAGCGCTTGGGCGAGCGTGCTCTTGCCGCTTTGACGAGGGCCGACGAGCATCGTAACCGGCGTATCCCGCAGCGCCGCGCGCAGCTCGGGCATCACATGACGATCCAGCATATGTTGGATTCTAACTACTGGGTGGCTGATTTACAGCCACCCAGTGGATGATTTACGGGCTCAGTCGCCTTTGGCGATCTCGGCCGCCTCGGCGCTGCCGAGGTAGGGCGTGAGCGTGAACTCGACCAGGTCCGGAAGCAGGTCTTCGAGCTCTTCGGTCTTGCCGGCGATGATGCGACGGGAGATCAGCGAGACCATGCCGCCCACCAGCGCTTCCTCGGTGGTCGGCGAGAGGCGCGAGAGAACCTCGGGCGGGCGGCCCTCGCGGCCCTCCTGGAAGTAGGGGACGAAGCTCTGGATCGCCGCGTCGTAGCGCTCGACCACGGCCGGGCCGGCGACCAGCGCCTCGACCATGCAGAGGCGCGCCAGGTGGGGCTCGGCGGCGAGGAACTGCAACATCGCCTCGATCCCGGCCTTGATCGCGTGGGGCCAGTCCTCGGTCTGCTCGAAGGCGGCCGAGACGCGCTCGCGCAGCTCTTTCATCACCGTGTCGTAGGCGGCGACGAAGCACTCGTCCTTGCTCGAGAAGTGCTCGTAGAAGGTACGGCGCGAAACCGCCGCGGCGCGGGTGATGTGGGCGATCGTCGTGCCCGAGTAGCCGTGCTCGGCGATCGCCTCGGCGATTCCGGCGATCAGCCGCTCCCGCTGGTTATGAGTGACGAACTCGCGAGGCAGGCCGTGCCTTCCCGGCGGCAGTCGCGCCAGCTCGGGCGGGTAGTCCTCGGCGCTCGACGGCGGGTCCTCCGATTTGCCGGGACGTTTGCGTGCCACTCCGCGAGCATATCCGTCCGGCGCGCCGGATTCCCGGTCGAGCTCGGCCATAGCCGCCTCCATTCCCAAATAGGGCATCACCGCGGCGGACATCAGCTGCGGCACCAGGTCGGGCAGCTCCTCGACCGCGCCGCGCACCACCCGCGAGTAGATCTGCCCGTAGGCCGACCCCGCCAGCGCCTCGGCGGTCGTGTGCGGCACGGCTTCGGGGTCTTCCATCTCCTGGCGCCCGGCGTCGATCAGCGATGCGATCACCCGCATGGTCATATCGCGCCGCGCCCGCGCCGCGTCGCCGGCGGCCAGCACCTCGACCCCGAAGGAGGCGCGGCTCGGATCGTGGCTCAGCCCCTCGATCACCTCGTAGGCGACGGCGCGCAATCTGTCGGGCCACTCCTCGCGGCTCTCATAGGCGCGCACCATCGTCTTCAGGCACTCCTCGTTGAGCTCCTGCCAGGCGGAGAGGAAGCAGTCGTACTTGCCGCGAAAATGGCGGTCGAAGGCGGGCCGGTCGAGCTCGGCCCTCTCCAGCACCAGCTCGATCGTCGTTTCCCCGTAGCCCCGCTCGGCGGCGATCTCGATCAGCGCGGAGACGATCTGCGCGCGCTCGCTGCCGCCGGTGCGGGTCAGGGTGCCGGTCTCCAGCACTAGCGCATGGGACCCCCGATCCCCACCCTGGCTACTTGCCGTTCGGCTGAACGGGCGCTTCGGAGGCGGTGCGCTTCGCAGCCTCGGCGCCGACGTAAGGGGTGAGCGAGAACTCCACCAGCTCGGGGAGGAGCTGCTCGATCTCCTCCACCTGCCCCATCACGATGCGCTGGTAGATGATCCAGAAGACCCCGCCGACGATCGTCTCCTCGAGTGTCCCCGGCAGGCTCTCGCCCTTCGCCGCGACCTTGCGGCCCATGCGAAAGAGCGGCACGAAGGCCTGGATCGACCGTTCGTAGCGCTCGACCGCGGCAGGGCCGGCGGAGAGCGCCTCGACGACGCAGGTGCGGGCGAGCGCGGGCTCGGTCGCCACGTAATGGAGGAAGGCGGCGAGGCCGGCGTTGACCCGGGCGGGCCAGGCGTCGACCCGGCTGGCCGCATCGACCACCCGGCGCAGCGCCTCTTTGACGGCGAACTCGGAAGCGGCGAGGAAGCAGTCTTCCTTGGAGGAGAAGTTCTCGTAGAAAGTGTTGCGGGCGATACCGGCGCGGCTGACGATGTCGGCCACCGTGACGGCCCGGTAGCCCTTCTCCACGGTCTCCTCGGCAAGGGCCGCGATGATGCGTGCGCGCTGATGCTGGGTGATGAACTCGCGCGGCAGTGGATGCCGTCCGGGAGGCATTCTCGTTGCCTGGGGTCCACGCTCAGCCACGAAATCCAAGTTACTCGCCGCGCCCCGAGATTCAAGCTGGACGCCTGACCGATATACCGCTACAGTACCGGAGCCAGACAACCTGTTCCCTGGATCAACGAGGAAGGGGTAGCAATGGGGAAGCAGGCCGCAACCAACGTCCGGGCAGGGGCTGAGGGGACCGGCAGGATCAGGGCAGTGGAAGCACTCCCCCACTCCCCCAAGCTCGAGCTGGTGAATTCCCCCAAGCGCGAAAAGATTCTCGAGGGAATGCTCGAGGCGGTCGGCGCGAAGGGCTACGACGGCACGTCCGTACGCACGGTTCTCGATCGCACCGGGCTTTACCGGCAGGCCTTCTACGACAATTTCGCCGACAAGGACAGCTGCTACCTGGCGGCGCTGGAGATGGGGATCGCACGATTCGAAGCGGTGGTGGCCCGCGGCGCGGCAAGCGAGGAGGGCTGGCGCGGGAAGCTGCGCGGGGGCCTCGGCGCACTGCTCGACCAGCTCGACGACGAGCCCGATTTCGGGCGCGGGGTGATCGTCGAGGTCCATGCGGCAGGCCCCGAGGCTCTGGCGAGGCGGGCCGAAGCGATGAAAAGGGCGGCAGATTTCATCGATCTGGCGCGTGAGGATGCAGGCGAGGCGGAGTCGCCTCCCGGGATCGCCCCCGAGGGGATCGTCGCGGGCATCCACGCGATCGTCCATTCGCGGCTCTCCACTGGGGCAACCGACGGATTCCGCGCCCTGCTGCCGGAGTTCATGTATTTCGCCGTGCTGCCCTACTTCGGCGCGGACGCCGCCGGCGCCGAGATGCAGGCCGCGCGCGCCTGAAGCTTCTGTCTGCGCTCGGCAGTTGGACAGCGGGCGGATCCTGCCCTACATTGAGTGCAGATGGAATCTCCTCAACTGCCTCGTGCATACGCGGTGCGCTCGGAGCGTGAGCGGGTCCTGGAGGCGATGGTGAGGGTGGCGGCCGCGAAAGGGTACGAGGCGACGACGGTGGCCGACGTGGTCGAGCTGGCCGACGTCTCGCAGGAGTCCTTCGACGAGATGTTCGAGAGCAAGGAGGCCTGCTTCCTCGAGGCCTACGAGGCGGTCTTCGACGTCCTGGTCGCCCACGTGACGACGGCCTTCGAGGCGGCCGCGGACGAGCCCTGGCCCGAGCAGATCGCGGCCGGGCTGGGAGCGCTGGTCGACCTGCTATCGACCGAGGCCGACATCGCCCGCCTGGCGATGGTCGAGGTGACCGCGGCCGGCGACGACGCGCGCGAGCGCTACCGCGCGATGCTGACCCGCTTCACGCCGTTCATGGAGCAGGGGCGCACGTATTCGGGACAGGGGGAGGAGCTGCCCGCCGACACGGCTCGCTTCGCGATCGGCGGCGCCACCTCGATGATCTTCGACGAGGTCCGCGCCGGGCGCGGGCCGGAGCTGAAGCGGATCCTCCCCGACCTCGTCTTCGCGGTGCTGATGCCCTACCTGGGCCCCGAAGCCGCCGAAGACGAGATGCGCCGCGTCACCCGCGGGAGCTAATCCGCAAACTCGCCGTGGCGGCCCGCGCCGCCTGCGAAGCGCGCGGCGCCCTGGGTGGCGACGTGGAGCGTCTCGCGGCCCAGCTCGTGCTCAAGGGCGATGCCGTCGGCGAGCGGCAGGCCGAAGCCCTCGATCGCGGCGCGGCGGTCGGCGAGCATCGTCTCCTGGGGGAAGGCGGCGATGCGCTCGGCTAGCTCCAGGGCGCGGTCGAGGTGCGCCCCCGGCGCCGTGATCTCGTTGACGAGGCCGATCCGGTGCGCCTCCTCGGCCTCCACGGGGCGGCCGGTGAGGATCAGCTCGAGCGCCCGGCCGAGGCCGACGACGCGCGGTAGGCGCTGGGTGCCGCCGTCGACCAGGGGCACGCCCCAGCGACGCTCGAAGAGGCCGAAGGTCGATTGCGGCGTGGCGATCCGCAGGTCGCACCAGAGCGCCAGCTCGACCCCGCCCGCCAGGCACCAGCCGTCGACCGCGGCGATCGCGGGCTTGGACGGGGTCAGCCGGGTCGGCCCCATCGGGCCGCCGGGATGGTCGACTTCGAGGTCCATCGCCTTCAGGTCGGCGCCGGCGCAAAAGGCCTCGCCGCCGGCACCGGTGAGGACGAGCACGCGGGCGCCCTCGTCGGCCTCGAAGTCGGCCAGGCCCTGGCGGAACGCCTCGGCCGCCGCCCGGTCGATCGCGTTGCGCCGCGCCGGCCGGTCGATCGTCAGCACCGCCGCCGCTCCGGCCCGCTCGTAGCGCAGCTCGTCGCTCATCGCGGCAAAGAGTAGGGAGTGGGCGGGCTAGTCGCGGCGAACCTCCGGGTCTCACCGACGACGCCCAGCTCCCGGGTACGCCCCGGCGCGCCGCGGTCATCAGGGCAGGCGCTGAATGACCGTCCGCCACGCTAGAGACGCGCCCGGACGTCGGGGGCTTCGCGAGAGCACGAAAAAGCGACCGGGGGTGGCGCCCAAAGCCTGCCACGCGTAGCCTTCGCGCTAGAAGCTCTCTGCGCCACCTTCAAGACGGTGTCCCGCTGGGCTTCCGCGGGGCCTGTCCTTCCCAGTCGCAGGTTCAACTTAGCTCGGCGCCTCGCCGCGGTCCAGGGGCGGCTCGAGGCCGATCTCGCAAAGTCCGCGAAAAGGCGCAGCGGGGTGCGTCTGACTACGCTCCTGCAATGCACATCGACGCGATTCTCGATTCAAAGCAGCCGATCTTCTCGATCGAGTTCTTCCCCCCCAAGACGGAGGAGGCGACGGAGAAGCTCTTCGCGACGGCGCGGGCGCTGCGCGAGCTGGAGCCGGACTTCGTCTCGGTGACCTACGGCGCCGGCGGCTCGACCCGCGACGGCACGGTCGAGATCACGCGGGCGCTGAAGGACGACCTCGGGCTGGAGACGATGGCCCACCTGAGCTGCGTCGGCGAGACCACGGAGGGCCTCTCGGCGACGCTCGACCGGATCGCCGCGGCGGGAATCGACAACGTCTTCGCCCTGCGCGGCGACCCGCCCCGGGGCCAGCCGGACTTCGTCCAGCCCGAGGGCGGCCTCGGCAGCGCCGCCGAGCTCGCCTCTTTCATCGCGGCCGGCTGGGACTTCACGGTCGGCGGCGCCTGCTTCCCGGAGGTGCACCCCGAGGCGCCCGACCTCGACACTGACCTCGAGTACCTGAAGAGCAAGGTGGCGGCGGGCGCGTCCTTCCTCGTCACGCAGCTCTTCTTCGACAACCAGGTCTATTTCGACTTCGTCGCGGCCGCGCGCGATAAGGGGATCGACGTGCCGATCCTCGCCGGGGTGATCCCGGTGGCGAGCTTCGCCCAGACGAAGCGGATCTGCCAGCTCTGCGACGCCTCGATCCCGCCGCGGCTGGAAGCCGCCTTCGCCGCGGTCGACGGCGACGAGACCGCCGAGTTCGAGCTCGGGGTCGCCTATGCCGCCCAGCAGTGCGCGGAGCTGCTGATCGCGGGCGCCCCGGGAATCCACTTCTACGCGCTGAACAGGGCTCCGGCGACGCGGGCCGTGCTCGCTTCGCTGCGCGCCTCGAGGCCCTGGGAGCGCACGCGGGGCACGCCGGCCGATCCCGTCGGCGAAGCTCGGTAGTCAAGGGCTTTAGACTGGTGGCGACGATGGGGGAGCTGAGCTACCGGGGCTACCGGATCCGCTTCGACGAGTACGGCGAGGGCGAGCGGCCGATCGTGCTCACGCACGGGCTGCTGATGAACCGCCACATGTTCGACCGGCTGGGCCCGGCGCTTGCGGAGCGGGGCAACCGGGCGATCTGCGTCGACCTGCTCGGCCACGGCCACTCCGACCAGCCCGACGACTTACGCCTTTATTCGATGCCGCTCTTCGCCGAGCAGGTGACGGCCCTGCTCGACCACCTCGACCTGGAGAGCGCGGTCGTCGGCGGCACCTCGCTCGGGGCCAACGTCGGGCTCGAGCTGGCGGTCCGACACCCGGAGAGGGTCGCGGGCCTCTTCGTCGAGATGCCCGTACTCGACAACGCGCTCGCCGCGGTCGCGGCGATCTTCGCCCCGGTGCTGCTGGGACTGCGTGTGAGCCGGCCGGCGATCGAGCTCAGCTCCAGGCTCGCATCGCTCGTCCCGCGCTCCAGCTTCCTCGTCGACCTCGGCCTCGACTTTGCCCGGCGTCGCCCGGGGCCCTCGGTGGCTGTGCTCGAGGGCCTCTTGCTCGGCGAGACCGCGCCGGGTCGCGAGCAGCGTCGCCAGATCGACTGCCCCGCCTTCGTCGTCGGCCATCCGCGCGACCCGCTGCACCCGTTCAGCGACTCCGGCATGCTGGCCGAAGAGCTGCCTCTGGCCCAGCTGGTCGAGGCGAACTCGATCTTCGAGTGGCGAACCCGTCCACAGCGCCTCAACGACGAGCTCGGCCACTTCCTCGACCAGGTTTGGGCTCGCCGCCCACGCACTCCTCCACCCGGCGCCAACGGCGATGGCCGCAGCACCGCGCCTGTGGCAGGATAGGGGCCACGCATGGCCAATCGCAGGGAGGAAGAGAGAGAGCGGCTCCGGCAGGCTCGCCAGGAACGCGAGTCCAGCCAGGGCAAGGCGGACAAACGCCGCCTGTTCGCCGTCTACGGCGTGGCCGGGCTGATCGGCCTGCTCGTCGTCGCCGGCATCGTCGCTGCGGTCGCCTCCTCCGGCGGTGGAGACAGCGGCGAAGCGCACATCAATCTGGCCAGTGGCTCCTCGAATGGGGTCAAGCCGGACGAACGAAGCGGAACGGCGCCACCTCCGGTGAAGGTCGCCAACTTGAAGCAGGCCGCGAAGGAGGCCGGCTGCACCCTGCGGCTCAACCTGAAGGAAGAGGGGCACACCCACATCCCGCCCACCGCGCCGACGCCGCACTACGAAACCAACCCGCCGACCTCGGGCAACCACGTCGAACCGCCGTACCAGCAGGCGGACGGCGCGTACAGCGAAATGCCCGGCGAAATCTTCTTCGTGCACTCGCTCGAGCACGGGCGGGTGGAGATTCAGTACAGCCCGGAACTGCCCGAAGAAGACCAGCTGGCGCTGAAGGGGCTCTACGACACGATGTTCAAGGGGGCCCTGCTCTTCCCCAACGAAAACATGAACTACGAAGTCGCGGCGACGACCTGGAGAAACCTGATGGGGTGCGCCGAATACAAGGGCGGGATCACGCTCGACGCGATCCGCGCCTTCGCCAAGGCGAAATGGGGCCACGGGCGCGAGCCGGTGACCGGCTTCGGCTTCAACGAACCCGGCCCGACTCCGGTCGAACCGGAAGAATCCTCCAGCTAATCGCCGGGGGCGCGGTAGGCGGGGAAGAAGCCCCCTGCCTCGCGCCCGGTCGAGAGGCGGTCGTATGCGGCGCGGTCGCAGACGATCTCCGAGACGTGCCAGGCCTGCTCGCGGTTGGCGAAGCCGCGCTTGAACTCCTCCAGGGCATCCCCGCGTGAGAGGCCGCCGCCGAGATTGAGCGGGAGGTCGAGCTCGGCGCCCAGCTCGACCAGCGCGGCGACGACGTTCTTCATCGGCGAGTCGCGCAGCTCGGTGTCGGCGCTGCCGCTGAGGTAGTAGTGGAGGAAGCCGTCGCTGCGAACGGTGAGCGAGGCGGCGGCGACCGCGCCGTCGGGAGCATGCGCAAGCGCCAGCCAGGCAAGCTTCGAGTCGAGCAGGCGATCGAAGTAGGCGGCGGCGAAGAAGTAGCGCTCCGCGGCGCCGGTGCGGCGCATCGTCTGCTCGTAGGCGGCGAGGAAGCCGGCGCGTTGCTCGGGGGTGGTGGCGGGGCCCGGCACGACAGCGACCTCATAGCCGGCGCGGCGGTTCTTGTTGATCCGGTTGCGGTCGCTGCCGCGGCTCTGGCGCGGCAGCGACGGGTCGGCGACCTGGACGACGTTGCGCTCCGTGGTCCCGGTCAGCGGCGGCGCGCCGAGCGTGTGGCGGATGAAGATCGAGACGAGGCCGGTGGCGGAGAAGTCGATCTTCCTCGGATCCAGGGCGGTCGGGGGGGTGTCCGGTGGAGCAACAGCGGGGAGGCTCCCCCGGACACCCCCCCGACCCCCTTCAGCCAAGCCCGGATATCCGTAGGGAGAGATTGCGTCGCGCGCATCGGCACCGGGGATGTCGCGAACTATCAGCGGGGCGAATAGCTCTCCGGCCTGCGACTCGATTCGCAGGCTGTGCGTCACGCGCTCGGCGTCGAGGAAGGGGCGCGAGCGGAAGAAGTCCTCGCCCTCGGCGGCGGCGCCGTGGTCGGCGAGCAGCTCGGCGCGCGCTGCGCTCACGGTAGGAGGTCCGCGGCGGCGGCGCGGAACTCGTCCGGCAGCACTCCCCAAACCTCGCAGTCGTCGGTGCCGTCGGGGCGGCGAAGGTGGCCGCGCATCGTCCCCTCGTGCACCCAGCCAAGCCCGGTCACCGTCTTCTTGGCGACCTCGTTGCGGGCCGGGATGCGCCCGTAGACGCGGTGGGCGCCGAACTCGTCGAAGGCCTTGGCGATCGTCAGCGCCTCGGCGCGCCGGCCGACGCCCTTGCCGCGCACGTCGTCGCCGATCAGCGCGCCCAGCTCGGGTGCGGTCTGGCGGAAGAGGCCGTAGAGCGCGGTGAAGCCGACCGGCTCGCCATATCCCTCGACCACGATCGCGTACTTGCGATCCTCGCCCGAGTCGTCCATCGCCCGCCCCACCCAGGCCTCGGCTTCCTCCGGCGAGAAGCCGTCGCGCTGCTCCATCAGCGTCCGCGTCGCCTGCGGGTTGTTGAACCAGCGGTGCACGGCCGCGGCGTCACCGGGCTCGAACGTGCGCAGGCTGACCTCGGGTCGCTCGGCCATCGCCCCAACCCTAATCCCCGACGCCGTAGAGCTTTGGCCCGCTATCCGGTTCAAACCTCTACGGCGCTGGATGGGTCAGTCGGGGGCGAGGCCGTGACCGGTGACGAGCAGCCAGGCGGTCTTGGCGAGGATGCGCAGGTCGAGCGCGAAGCTGCGGCGATCGACGTACTCGACGTCGAGCTCGATCCGCCGCTCCCAGGGGATGCCGGCGCGGCCCTGCACCTGGGCCCAGCCGGTGAGGCCGGGCTTGACCTCGTGGCGGCGGTGCTGAAAGGGGGTGTAGTCCACCACCTGGGCGGCGATCGTCGGGCGCGGTCCGACGATCGCCATCTCGCCACGCAGGACGTTGACGAGGTTGGGGATCTCGTCGAGCGAGGTGCGGCGCAGGAAGCGGCCTGCGGCGGTGACCCGGGGGTCGTCGCGGCCGACGACCGTGCCGACGCCGACGGGGTCGGAGCCGAGCTCCATCGTGCGCAGCTTGAGCAGCTCGAACTCACGCTCGTCCTTGCCGACGCGGCGCTGCCGGTAGAGGACGGGCCCGCGGCTGCCCAGCTTGATCGCGATCGCGGCGATCAGCAACACCGGCGAGAGGACGATCAGTGCCAGAACCGAAATCGCGATGTCGAAAATTCTCGGCATGCCTTCGCCAGGGGCATCCGTCATCTGGTGCCTTCTGCCTTGTCCCAGGTCCCCACCGGCGCTCCAGCGCGCATCCGGTCCCAGAGGCCGAGCGCGATCGAGGCGGTGGTCGAGACGTAGTAGCGGGCGACGCGCAGCGGGGCCAGCGGCAACGCCCGGCTCAGCAACGCCGCGGCGAGGAGGGCGAGCTGCGCCGCCAGGGTCACGGCGTATACCCAGCCCTCGCCGAGCAGGGCGACGTTCGTCGCGAGGACGATCAGGTGCAGGAAGGGACTTGCGTAGCGCAGCAGCCGGTGCGAGGCGATCTCGAAGGCGTAGAGCGGCGGGTAGCCGGCTGGGCGCAGCATGCCTTCGCCGACGACGATGTCCCAGATGCCGACCATCATCCGCCGCTTGCGGGCGAGCTCGCCATCCAGGGTCGGCACCATCTTCTCCTCGGCTCGGGCCCAGGGCACGTAGAGCGAGCGGCTGCCGCGCTTGGCGAGCAGAAAGGGGAAGGAGAGATCGTGACTGCCGGCCGGAGGCAGCGGGATATAGGCGCTGCGACGCACGGCGTAGATCGCGCCGTTGCCGGCGGTGACTCCGGCGAGGCCGGACTCGAGCGCCCGCACCGCCATCTCGTAGCGCCAGTAGGAGCCCTCGAGGTTGCCGCCGGTGGCGTCGACGAAGCGGACCTGGCCGCAGGCGTAGCCGACCGCCGGGTCGGCGAAGGGCTCGATCAGGTGGCGGAGGGCGCCGGGTGCCCAGACGCTGTTGGCGTCGGAGAAGGCGAGGATCTCGCCCGAGGCGCGCTCGGCTGCGGCGTTCTGGGCGGCGACCTTGCCGCCGCGGGGCAGGTCGAGGACGAGGTCGGCGCCGGCCTCGCGAGCGCGCTCTGCGGTGGCATCGGCGGAGCCGTCGGAGGCGACGATCAGCTCGAGCCGCTCGCGCGGGTAGTCGAGCGCGAGCGCATTTGCGACCTTCGCCGCGATCACATCCTCCTCGTCATACGCGGCGACGATCAGAGAGACGCGCGGGCGCTCGTCCCAGGTGCCCTGCCGCAGCGTCGGGCGGCGGCGCAGCGAAACGAGAGCACGGAGAACGAGCGGGTAGCCCAGGTGCGTGTAGACGATCAGGCCCGCGCAGACCCAGAAGACGAGCGCGAGCGCGATCACGGCCGGGCCTCGATCAGCTCTGCGTAGAGCGCCAGCGTCCGGCGCGCGGCCTCGTCCCAGGAGTAGGCGCCGGCGGCGGCGCGGCCCGCGGCTTCGCCGAGCTCTCTGCGCGCGGCCTCGTCCCCCACGAGCTCGCTCAGCGCGGCGGCGAGGGCCGCCGGGTCCTCCGGCGGCACGAGGCGGGCGGCGCCCTGCTCGGCCACCTCGGGGAAGCCGCCGACGGCGCTGAGCACCAACGGCTTGCCGAAGGCGAGCGCGGCGTAGAGCACGCCGGATTGCTCGGCGTCGCGGTAGGGCAGGACGACGACGTCGGCGCGGCGCATCATGGCCGGGATCTCGACGTCCTCGACGAAGCGGGTGAGGAAGCGAACCCGGCCGCGAGCCTCCTCGGCGAGACGGCGCAGCGGCTCTACGTCCATGCGCGGATTGCCCGCCACCCACAGCTCGGCGCCGTCGATGCGGCGGAAGGCCTCGAGCAGGGTGTCGATTCCCTTGTAGGGGCGAAGCAGGCCGAAGAAGAGGATCACGGGCCCTTCCGCCCCCTCCAGCTCGGAGGGCAACGGCCTCTCGTCGGGCAGTCGGGTCAGGTAGTCGAAGGCGCCGTGGTGGATGACGTGGACGCGCTCGGCGGCGAGGCCGACCACCTCCCGCAGGCGCCGCGCACCATGCTCGGAGTGGGCGATGACCGCATCCATCGCGCCGAATGCGCGGCGTGCGGCGGTCAGCTGGGGACGACTCGGCTGCGGCGGCAGCACGTAGTGCGCCGTCATCGCCCGCGGGCGGCGTGGAGGCAGGAGCAGCGCGTCCAGGGCGGGGACGGTGAGCCACTGGTAGTGGAGGACGTCGGCATCGGCCAGCCGCCGGAGCCGGGCCATGTCCGGCAGGTGCTCGGCGAGCTTGAAAGCCCGCCGGGCCGGAGCGTCGAGGCCGCGGGCGGCGCTGCGGCGATAGAAGCACTCGCGCACGCGGTAGCCGTCGGCCGCGGGCACCGGTCCGTAGAGGAAGCGGCTGGTCAGCAGCTCGACGTCAGCGCCCTCGCGGGCAAGCGCCGCGGCGAGAGCGCGGTCATAGGGCGGCGTGAAAGCCGAAGGGTCGACCAGCTGCACACGCATAGCGGGCGATTATGGTGACCGCCGTGCCGCCCGCGCTCTCCTATTGCGTCGTGAACACGAACGGCCGCGAGGATCTGCTCGCCTGCCTCGACGCGATCGAGCGCGTTCACCCCGACGGAGTCGAGCGCGAGGTGCTCGTCCTCGACAACGCCTCGACCGACGGCTCAGCCGAGGCCGTGTGGGCGCGCGGCGGCGACATTCGCCTCCTCGCATTGCAACGGCGCGAGGGCAAGGCGGCCAACGACTCCCGGCTCATGCGCGAGGCCAAGGGCCGATACTGCCTGCTGCTCAACGAGGACTCCGAGCTGCAGCCGGGAGCGGTCGGGGCGCTGGTCGGGGCGCTCGACGCGAACCCGCGCGCGGGCGCCGCGGGCGCCCAGCTGCTCGACTCGAACGGCGATCCGGTTCCCTGCGCCTGGCGCTTCCCCGGAGTGGGCACGGCACTCGCCGGGGCGCTCTTCCTGCACCGCCTGCTGACCGTGCAGAGCAAGGGCGCGGAGACCCGCAACGTGGACTGGGCGCAGTCGAGCGCCCTGATGGTGCGGCGCGAGGCTGCGCAGCAGGTCGGCTACCTCGACCCCGCCTTCTTCGTCTACTACGACGAGTGCGACTTCTGCAAGCGCCTCGCCGAGGCCGGCTGGCGCACCCTCTTCGTCCCCGCCGCGCGAGCGATCCATCACGACCAGCTCTCCACCGACCTCGCCGCCGGCCTTCCCCGCATCGTCGAATTCCACCGCAACCGGGAGCTGTACATGCGCAAGCATCGTGGGCGGGCTGAGGCTCTTGCGGTCCGTTTGTTGACCGCGTGGTCATACGCATTGCGGGCTCTTGCCGCCACAGTCATGCCGGGACGCTCGGCGCGCGTCATGTGGGCGCATGCGCGGCAGGCGCTGTTACCACGGCGCGGCGAAAGCTTGAGAGATCGGGCTTTGCGAGGAGGGCATCCCGGCAGGGGTTCCACTTAACTTTTTTGAGATTTGGGATTAGCTGCCGCCCGAAGCCTTCGACAAAAAAGTACAAGACGTTTCACCCCTGCCGGGATGCCCTTTACAGGCGGGAGTCCTCGTCCATTCGCTCGGCCTCATAGACCTCGGGGATTTGCCCGGCCACGGCGGTAGGGCTCGAGCTGGCAGCGCGGAAGCTTGCGAGGAGTTCGGCGGGGTGGCGTAGGCGGATCAGCCAGCCGCGCTCCTCTTCCGTGAAGAAGCCGCTGACGAAGAGGAAGGCTGGATAGATGAACCAGAGGACGATGCGCAGCAGGAAGCCGGTGGTGCCGTTGGTGGGGAGGACGAATTCGCCGAAGAGGACGAGGGCGGCGGAGATCAGCACGACGCGGGCAAGGCGAGCCCATTCGTAGGGGACCGGGAAGAGGCGCTGCGTGAAGACGTACATCAGGCCCACCACCACCACGTAGGAGGCGACCAGGGCGAGGCCGGCGCCGACTATGCCGAGCGGTGGGACGAGGGCGATGTTGAGGGCGAGGTTGGCGATCAGGGCGGCGATCGTCGCCGGAAAGTTGAACTCGGTGCGGCCCGTTCTGCCGAGGATCACGACGAGCACCATGTAGAGGGCGTAGAGGGTGACGCCGGTGGCGATCAGGCCGATCGCTTCGTAGGAGTCGAAGAACTGCGGCGCGGCGAGGATGCGGACGATCCAGCGCGAGAAGAGCCACATGCCGGTGACGAAGAAGGCGCAGCCGGCGACGAACCAGGTGACGATCGCGGCGTAGGCGCGGCGTGCCTCGGCGTTGTCGCGGATCGAGTAGGCAAGCGGCGGCCAGGCGAGCTGGAAGCCGCGGACGAGGACGTTGACCGCCTGGGCGAACTTGACCGCGAGCGAGTAGAGGCCCGCCTCGGCCAGCCCGGCCGAGCGGACGATGACGATCCGGTCGACGAAGTTGAGCAGGTAGAGCGAGAGCTCGGCCGGCATCGTCGGCAGGCCGAAGCGGGTCATCCGCCGCAGCAGCGGCCGGTCGATCCGCAGCGAGAGGCGGCGCCACTGGACGGCGATCAGCGCGAGGGCGACGACGGCGCCGCTGACGTAGCTGCCGAGCAGCAGGCCGCGGGCGCCTTCGTCGCGGCCGACGACGAGCACGACGGTGAGGCCGATCGCGGCAAGCACGTTGACGATCGTGGTGAGGAAGTAGGCGCGGGCGCGTTCCTCGAGCCGGAACAGGGTGAGCAGGTACTCGACCATGGTCAGCACCCAGAGGCCGCCGATCGCGATCCGCGCCAAGTCGGGGCCCGAGACGAGCCGGGCCGCCTTCTCGGTGAGCAGCGCTTCCGAGATCGGCCCGGCGAAGGGCAGCGCGATCAGCGCCGCCAGGGTCGAGAGCCAGAAGAGCGCCGCGAAGGCGCCGGCGACGACCCGGGCGGGATCCTCGTCGTCCTTGTAGTAGAAGCGCAGCAGCGCCTCGATCATGCCGAAGCGGACGACGATGCTGGCCGAGACGACGGCCGAGAACATGATCTCGGCGGCGCCATAGTCGGCAGGGCTCAGATAGCGCGTGTAGAGCGGCAGCAGCGCGACGGCGATCAGCTTCGAGAGGATGCTCGCCGCGGTGTAGGCGGCGCCGGTCGTCGCGAGGCGGCGGAGGTAGCCCGACACGCGTTGAGCCTAGGCGGCGTCGCGGACTGGGATCGTGGCGAGCGATGCGGCGGCGGCCAGGAGGACCCAGGTGATCGGGTCCTCGTAGAAGCCGGCGTAGGCGAGGGTGTGGATCAGGAGGGCTATGAAGGTTGCGAGGACGGCAGCGCGGGCGGGGCCCGCGCCCCAGCTCAAGCCGGAGGCCATGGTCCACAGAGCGACCACTAGGAGAGCTGCGTAGGCGGCTAGGCCGATGATGCCCTGCTCCGCTGCGACGGTGACCGGCTCGGTGTGGGAGACGGAGACCGGAGCTTTTTTGGTGGCTATGTGTTCGCGGTAGGCCTTGGGAAAAGCACCGGCGCCGTAGCCCCAGATCGGACGTCGGGCGAACATGGTGACGCCGCCGGAGACGAGGTTCGTGCGGCCGCTGGTGTCGACGTTGAGGCGGTCGGGACTGAGCTTGGAGGCGCCGCCGGCGAACACGACTATGACGATGGCTAATACGACCCCGGCTCCCACCGCCGCGAGCGTCCATTTGAGGCTCCAGCGAAGGGCAGCCAGCACCGCCAGACCAGCGAGCAGCGCAATGAAGCTCGACTGGGAGAAGGTGAACACCAGCCCGAGCCAGAGGATCGCCACCAGGCCGGTGAGCAGCGCCATCGTTCGCCGCTCCTTTGCCCACAACAGCGCCGACATCGCCACGACGATCACGAGCGCCAGGTAGCGGCCGTAGATATTCGGGTCCCAGAAGATCGAGTTCACCCGGAAGTAGGTGTGGAATTCGTTAGATCTGATCACCTGGTCGTTCCAAAAAAGCTCTCGGCTCAAGTACTCGATCATGCCCACAAAAACGAATGCCAGGGCCTCAATGGCGATGACCCACAATGCGAGCTTCAGCAGCTTTTTGTCCCAACGCACGTCTCGCAGAAGCGCATAGACCAATGAGAACGGCACGAAGAAGAAGCAGACGTTCTGCAGCGATTTCGAGAAGTCGGGTGAATACAGCGTTTGAAGCGCGTACAGGACGACAACTCCGGCTAGGGCCCAGGGTAGGTAGCGCGCGGGTCCTGTCGCCGTAGAGGACCCACCACCCCCTGCGGTCGCTGAAGCGTCCTCGGGGGCGGTCCCCCCTACGACGCCACCCGCGCGAGATGCGTGGGCCGGCCAGCTGCGTGAGACGAGAGCCAGCACCCCACCTGCGATCACCAGATAAAGCGGAATGAGGAGATTTGCCGTGTCGCCGCCCGCATGTAAGGGGATGCGAAATGGAAGGGCCGCGACGATGGCGAGTGGAAGCAGGATCGCCCAGCGGCGAAACACGGCCGCGAGCGCAATGGCTGCGACAAGTCCAACGACGCCCAGCGCGACGAGGCGGGCGGTGTGTTCGCGCAGGTCGGCGATCTGGGTCGAGTGCCACTGGTCGCCGAGGATGAGGAGCGGGAAGAGGACGAGCGCCAGCAGCATCGCGGCGGCGCGGGCGCGACCGGTGGGGAGGACGATCGAGGCCGCGGCGGCGAGGGCGGCCACCAGGACTCCGGCCGCGGAGAGGATCAACGGAGGGCCTTCGCGGGCGGAGGCGGCGCGGCGTGACACTGCGTCGCGCCGGGCGGCGCCGGGTGCAGCCGCATGACGCCGCCGGGCACCAGCGTGCGTTCCTGGCCGAGCAATTTGACCCGCAGCTTGTAGCGGCCGGGCGGGGCGATGCCGTCGTCGTGGGTGCGGCCGTCCCAGTAGAAGGTGTGAAAGCGGTAGCGCTTGAGGAAGGTGTCGCGGGCGAGCGTCACGACCAGCTTGCCGCCCGGCTCGACCACCTGCACGTGGGCGCGGTCGGAGACGGTCGTGCGGAAGCGGATTCGCATGCGGTCGAAGCGGCAGCCGCCGGGGGTGAAGGCCCGGACCGCCGGCGCGCCCGGCGCGAAGGGGGCGGCTCGGAAGCCGACCCGGTCGAGCACCAGTGGGTCGCGCTTCAGTCGCTGCGACCAGGCGAACGCCGCGATCGTGGCGAGGACGAGCAGGGCGAAGACAACAGCAGCGACGCTAGCCCGTGGACGAGGCATTGTCCTCGCCGATCACGACCGCGACCGCGGCGCCGGCGCCGAGCGAGGCGATTTCCTCGGTCATCGGCCGCACCTTCGAGATCGCCAGCGCGTCCGCCACCCGATGCGCCGCGCGCCCTTCGCCCGGCTTGAACATGACCACGCTTTCGGCGAAGCTCGAGCGGCTGTTGCTGACCGCGCCGAGCTGGAAGCCGTGCTGCTCGACCTTGTTGCCGTAGGTCCCGGCCAGCCCGTCGACGGCCGTGCCGTTGAGCACCGTGACCTCGATTTCACTCGGATTGAGCGACTTCGAAGCGTGCTTGCCCGTCCTGCCACTCGATTCTTCGCTGCCGCCCCGCGTGACGGCGAAGGCGACGGCGGCGGCGACCAGAACCAGGACGACGAAGAGCCCGGCCAGATAGCGCGGGTCGCCCAGACGCGCGCGAAGGCCGGTGCTCCCCGCGCCCTCCCCGCTGCCGCCGAAGCGCTCGCGCAGGCGCTCGCTGCGGGTCAGTTCGGGCAGGCCCGCCTCGCGGCGCTCGCGACGTTGCTCGCGCAGGTCGGCGGCGCTGCGCTCGGCCTCGCGGGCCGCTTCGAGCTTGCGCATCTCCTCGGCCCGCTCGGCCGCCGCGGCCGAAGTCGACTCCTTGCGCTCCGCGTCGCGCTCGGGCGCCGAGCCGGCCCACTCGCGCAGGCGGCGGATGTCCCGCCCCTGCGCAAAGGAGAGCAGGGCAAGTACGGCCAGTCCCAAGAATGCGACCAGGCCGGCGTAGGCACCGATTTCTTTGATCAGCTCCAAGTTGGCTGCGAGAGGCTATCCGTCGTAGCCGACCGTCGCCGCGTCCCCACCGGGGCTCGTGATCAGCGCCACAACTCGTTCGGCCAGATTAGCCTCGTCACCGGCCATCACAAGGTGCTCCAGCGAGTTCAGCGTCGACTCGACCCAATGCGGATCCAGGGGCGCTCCGCGAACCGCTCGGTGAATCCTCTTGGCCGCCGTCGGCCGCAGCTCCTCGCCGTGGCCGAAGAGCTCCTCGTGCAGCTTCTCCCCCGCGCGCGGCTGGGTGAACTCGATCGCGATCTCCGCCCCCGGCTCGTACCCGGCGAGGCGGATCATGTTGGTCGCCAGGTCGACGATCTTCACCGGCTCGCCCATGTCGAGGACGAAGACCTCGCCGCGGCCGGCGCCGATGTCTCCGGCCCGGATGACGAGCTGGACCGCCTCGGGGATCGTCATGAAGTAGCGGGTCATCTCCCGGTGGGTGACGGTGACCGGGCCGCCGCGCTCGATCTGGCCGCGGAAGATCGGCACGACGCTGCCCGAGGAGGCGAGCACGTTGCCGAAGCGGACGCTGGCAAAGCGGGTGCCCGGGTGCTTGTGTCCGGCTGCCTCGACGATCCACTCGGCCAGCGCCTTCGAGGCGCCCATCACCGTCTGAGGGTTGACCGCCTTGTCGGTGGAGATGAGGACGAAGCGCTCGACGTCGGAGGCGGCGGCGGTCTCGGCGGTGATCCGCGTCGCGATCGCGTTGTTGCGCACCGCCTCCAGTGGGTTGGCCTCCATCAGCGGCACGTGCTTGTAGGCGGCTGCGTGGAAGACGACGCTCGGCTTGAAGCGCTGCATCGTCTCCAGCATCCGGTGCGGCTCCTTGCAGTCGGCCAGCACAGCCTCGACGTTGGAGAAGTGGCGCTCGTCGAGCATCTCGCGCTCGATCTCGAAGAGGTTGTCCTCGGCGTGGTCGAGCATCACCAGCAGGCGCGGCCCGACGCGCGCGATCTGGCGGCAGAGCTCGGAGCCGATCGAGCCGCCGGCGCCGGTGACGAGGACGATGCGGTCGCGCAGGTAGGCGCCGACCCGGTCCAGCTCGACCACGATCGGGTCGCGGCCGAGCACGTCCTCGACCTGGACCTCGCGCAGCTGCCTGTTGAGCTGGACGCCGCCGCGCAGGAGCTCGAACACGGTCGGCAGCGTGCGCACGCGGATCTCGCGCTCGCGACAGGCGGCGACGACCTTGGCGCGCAGGATCCCGGGGGCCGAGGGGATCGCGATCACGACCTCGTCGGGCTCGGTCTCGTCGAGGATCGTCTCGATCTGGGCCGTCGTGCCCAGCACCTTGAGGCCGAGCATCCGCATCCCCTGTTTGCGAGCGTCGTCGTCGACGAAGCCGATCGCGGTCGCGCCCAGGTTGGGATTGAGGTGCATCTCGCGGACGACCATCTGGCCGCCCGAGCCGGCGCCGATCACCAGCACCTCGTGCTTTGGCAGGCGGTGGCCATGGCTAGGCCGCTCGACGATCAGCCGCACCGCCAGCCGCGCGCCGGCGACGAAGAAGAGCGTGAGCATGAAGTCCATCACCGCGACCGAGCGCGGCACCGCGTGGTGGAACGGCTTGAGCACCGTGAAGACGACGATCATCAGCGCGCTGGCGACGGCGACGGCGCGGACGATCGTGAGGAAGTCGCGGCCGCTGACGTAGCGCCACCACTTCTGGTACAGCCCGAACGCGGCGAAGACCGCGACCTTGCCGACGGCGACGAAGACGACCGCCTGGAAGAAGAGCACCGTGTAGCGGTGGGGGACGCCTTCGTCGAGGAAGCGCAGGCGGAAGGCGCAGTAGAAGGCGAGCGCGACGAGCAGCGCGTCCGCCGTCGCCTGCAATGCCCGATTGCGGTAGACGGGGTGGTTCAAGCGACCCATGGGGAATCGACGAGTTTAGTTGGTGCCCCCCACTCTCCCTACAATCCCCGCTTCTCGCATGCCGATTCCCTTCGCCGACATAACGGGGCCCGTCGTCGACTTCTGCGTCAGCACGATCGAAAGCACCGGGCTCGCCGGGATCTTCCTGCTGATGGCGGCCGGGAGCGCCTGCATCCCGATCCCGAGCGAGGCGGTGATGTTGTTCGGCGGTTTCAGCGTCTCCAACGGAGACCAGACCATGCTGGGAATCGTCATCGCCGGGGTGGCGGGCAACGTCGCCGGTTCCTGGCTGACCTACGCGATCGGCTACTACGGCCGGATCGACCTGCTGGAGAAAAACCGCTTGATCCACATCAGCCCCTCTCGACTGGAATGGGTGGACGGATGGTTCAACCGCCACGGTGACGCGACCGTCTTCTTCGCCCGCCTGATCCCCCTGGTGCGCGCCTTCATCTCACTGCCGGCGGGCGTCGCGGAGATGCCCTTCTGGCGCTTCACCTGGCTGACCGTGCTCGGCTCGATTCCCTGGGTGCTCGGCTTCGGGCTGCTCGGCCGCGCAGTCGGCGACAACTGGGAGCAGTGGCGTCACCACCTGCAGGTGCTCGACTACTTGACGGTCGCGGCGATCGTCGCGCTGGTCGTCTACGCGCTGGTCAAGCGTCGCCGCAAACCGGCGACGGCGTGATCCCGGCGCGCCGGGCGCTGGCGCTGGGAATCGTGCAGGGCCCCGCGGAGCTGCTGCCCGTCTCCTCATCCGCCCACATCGTCCTCGTCCCCTGGCTTGCCGGCTGGGACTGGGACCGGCTCGACCCCGAGGTGCGCAAGAGCTTCGAGGTCGCCGTCCACGGCGGCGCCGCGGCGGCGCTGCTGATCGGACAGCGGCGGACGATCGTCGAGGAGCTGCGCTCCTTCGACGGCCGGCGCGCTCTCACCCTCGGCCTCTCCTTCCTGCCCGCGGCGATCGTCGGCTACACGCTGGAGCGGCCGATCGAGCAGCGCCTGGGTGGGCCGAGGGCCACGGCGATCGGGCTGCTTGCGGGCGCGGCGGCGATGCTGGTCGCGGACACCCGGCCGCAGGTGCGCGGGCGCGGCGACGCTACCCCGGCCGACGGCCTGGCGCTCGGCGTCGCCCAGGCGGCGGCCCTCGCCCCCGGCATCTCGCGCAACGGCGTCACCCTGGCGGCGGCGCGCTGGCGGGGCTTCTCCCGAGACCAGGCCAACCTGCTCTCGCGCACGATCGCCCTGCCGATCATCGTCGGCGCCACGGCGCTCAAGGGCGAGCGCCTGCGGCGCCGCGGCGCCCCCCCGCAGCTGCGCCGCTCGCTGGCGATCGGCGTCGCCGCCTCCTTCGCCTCCACCCTCGCCTCGCAGCGCCTGATCGGCCTGGTCGAGCGCGACCGGGCGCTCTGGCCGTATGCCGCGTATCGAGTCGGACTGGCGGCGGCAGTGCTGGCGAAACTCCGCGCCCACTAAAGCCAAATTCTATCCAATTTGGATAGAATTCCAAATTCTTGGATAGATTTGGACAGATTTGGACTTGGGAATGTACGTAGCGAAAGCGCCGGCCGAAGCTGACCTGCTCGAAGATGGCCGGCTCCTCAAGGCTCTCAGCGCCCCCCGAGACCCTCGGGAAGTAGAGGCATATCTCCATTGGGACAAGCTCCATCGGCTCAAGCCGCCCGACGGTCTGACCGCGGAGGATTGGTGGCTGAAGGTCAAGTTCGAACGCCGATCCGATCTTCGGCCTCTTCCGCTGCTCGACTCCGATAACGACTCGCCTGTCTATTCGGGAGGACGGCCGTTCGTTTACGCGCTTCCGGATTCCGTGCTGCGCAGCCTCCACCGAATCGACCAACGTTGTGCCGGTGAGGTGGCAATGGACGACATCGTGACCTCCGATGGGCAGGCAAGGGATCGATACCTGGTCAACTCACTGACCGAGGAGGCAATCCGATCCAGCCAGTTAGAGGGCGCCACCACGTCGCGTGAAGCGGCGAGGGAGCTCTTGCGCAGCGGCCGCAAACCGAGGGACCGCAGCGAGCAGATGATCTACAACAACTACCGGGCGTTGCAGTTCATGCGAAGCGAGATGGATGCGCCCCTTGCGCCGGAAATGATCCTCGATCTGCACCGAATTCTCACCGAGGGAACGCTGGACGATCCCAACGCCGCGGGCCGGTTACAGACGACCTACGAAGAGCGCGTCGCTGTCTACGACCGGGACGACGGGCGGAAGGTGCACAAGCCCCCTCATCCCGATTCGCTTCCGGAGCGCATGCGAGCCCTCTGTGATTTCGCCAACCAAGACGACGAAAGCGAGCCGTTCGTTCATCCCGTCGTTCGAGCAATTCTCCTTCACTTCTGGCTGGCCTACGACCATCCTTTCGTCGACGGAAACGGTCGCACGGCGCGAATTCTCTTCTTCTGGCTGATGCGAAAGCACCGCTACTGGCTGGTCGAGTACCTACCGATTTCGAGGATTTTGCAACAGGCGCCCGCGAAATACGGACGGGCATTTCTCGAAACGGAGACGGACGAAGGCGACACCACCTACTTCCTCATCCACCAACTTCAGGTCATCGAAAGGGCAATCGACGAGTTGCACCTATACCTAGCCAGAAAGGCGCGTGAAATTGGCGAAGTCGAGGAGCTGCTCCACGGGGCTGGAAGCTTCAACCGCCGACAGCTCAGCCTCCTCTCCGACGCGTTGAGGCACCCCGATCGCTCCTACTCATTCTCAGGACACGCGGCGGACAATCGGGTCACTCATGAGACCGCCCGAGCAGACCTATCGAGACTCGCGGACCGCAGACTTCTGGTCCGCCGCAAGGCCGGGCGGGAGTTCATATTCGAGCCCGCCCCCGACCTACCGACCCGCCTGAAAGAATCGCCCGCGTGAGCGACGACGCCTACGCGCAGGCCGGAGTCGACCAGGGGGCCGCGGACTCCGCGGTCGCCGGGTTGGTGCGGGCGCTGGGCGCGATCGAGCTGGGCCGGCCTTCGCGGCAGGTCCCGTTGCCCGGCCACTACGCAAGCGTGATCAAGCTCGACGAGCGTCTCGGGATCGCACTCTCCACCGATGGGGTCGGCACCAAGCTGCTGGTCGCCGAGCAGCTCGGGCGCTTCGACACGGTCGGGATCGACTGCGTGGCGATGAACGTCAACGACGTGATCTGCGTCGGCGCCGAGCCCCTGGCGATGCTCGACTACATCGCGATCGAGCGCGCCGACCCGGCGGTCTGCGAACAGATCGGCGTCGGCCTTGCGCGGGGAGCCGAGCTGGCCGGGGTCGAGATCCCCGGCGGGGAGCTTGCCCAGCTGGGCGACATGGTGCGCGGCTTCGACGTCGCCGGCGCCTGCTTCGGCACGGTCGCGCTCGCGGAGATCGTCGACGGCTCGGCTGTCCAGCCCGGCGACGCGATCGTCGGGCTGCCGTCCTCCGGCATCCACTCCAACGGCTACACCCTTGCCCGCTCGGCGCTGGAGGGCCTGCCGCTGGACGAGGATCCGGAAGGGCGCCTCGGGCGGGCGCTCGGCGACGTCCTGCTCGAGCCGACCGAGATCTACGTCAAGCCGGTGCTGGAGCTGCTGCGCTCCGAGGTCGACGTGCGCGGCCTCGCCCACATCACCTCCGGCGGCCTCGGCAACCTCGAGCGGCTCGCGGCCGAGGCCGGCTACGAGATCGACGCGCCGCTCTCCGTGCCTCCGGTCTTCGAGCTGATCCAAGAGCGCGCCGGCATCTCCGACGAGGAGATGCACGAGGTCTTCAACATGGGCTGCGGCTTCTGCTGCGTGGTCGCGGCGGGGGACGAGGAGGCCGCGGTCGAGTTGATGCGAGCCCACTATCCGGAGGCAAAGAGGATCGGACGTGCGGTAGAAGGATCATCCGTGCGACGTAGATGAGCCCGCAGCCCTCCAGCTCGATGATCGGAACCGTGCTCTCCGGCCGCTACAGGCTGGAGGCGAAACTCGGCAGCGGCGGCATGTCGACGGTCTACCTGGCGCGCGACGAGACGCTCGACCGGCCGGTCGCGGTCAAGGTGATGCACCGCGAGATGTCCGAGCAGCCCGACCAGCTGCAGCGCTTCCGCCAGGAGGCGCGCGCGGTCGCCAAGCTGACTCACCCCAACGTCGTCTCCGTGATCGACGCCGGCGAGGACGGCGGCCACCCCTACATCGTCTTCGAGTACGTCAAGGGCGAGACCCTGAAGCAGCGGATCGCCCGCGTCGGCGCGCTCGACACGCAGGAGTCGATCGCCTACGCGATCGAGGTCGCGCGCGGGCTCAGCGTCGCCCACGCGCGCAACATGGTCCACCGCGACATCAAGCCGCAGAACGTGCTGATCGACGAGGAGGGTCGGGCGAAGCTGACCGACTTCGGCATCTCGCGCCAGCTCGAACAGGACGGCGTCACCGCCACCGGTCGCGTGCTCGGCACGACCGACTACGTCGCCCCCGAGCAGGCGATGGGCAAGGGAGTCGACCCGCGCTCGGACGTCTACTCGCTGGGCGTCGTGCTCTACGAGATGCTGGTCGGCCAGGTCCCCTTCCACGCCGAGAGCCAGGTGGGCGTGGCGATGAAACACGTCAACGAGGAGCTGCCCGACGTGCAGCGCCGCCGCCCCGAAGCCTCGGCCGCGGTCGCCCTGGTGGTCGAGCGGGCGACGGCGAAGAGCCCCGAGGAGCGCTACCAGACGGTCACCGAGATGATCGACGACCTGGAGACGGCGCTCGAGGTGGAGGCGGCACGGGCGGGCTCGACCACGAGCGAGGCGACCAGCGTGCTCGACGCCGTGCCGCCGCCGGAGCGAAAGCTCTCGGGCCGAGCGCGCTGGTCCTGGGCGGCGATCGTGCTCCTGCTCGTCGTCGGCGGGGGCGCCCTGCTGGCGGTTCAGCTGATCTCGGGCGGTGGGATCGGCGGTGGTGGCGCGAACAAGGGCAAGGGCGGCAACGTGGCCATCGCCGGCGCCACCGACTACGACCCCGAGGGCGACGGAGAAGAGATCGGCAGCAAGGTCGAACTCGCCGTCGACGGGGACCCGACCGGGACCGCCTGGGAAACCGAGCACTACGACTCCGAAACCTTCGAAGGGACCAAGACCGGACCCGACCCCGGGGTCGGCGTCTACGTCACCGCGAGCGCGCCGGCGACGCCGCGGAAGATGATCGTCCGCACCCCGACTCCCGGTTGGAACGCGCAGGTCTTCGCCGCCCCGGCCGGCCCCCCCTCCGACATCACCGGCTGGGACGAACCGGCGGGTGAAATCGAAGACGCCTCGTCGGTCGAGGAAATAGCGCTCGACGTGCGCAAGCCCTCGACCTACTTCCTCCTCTGGTTCACCAAGGCCTCCCCTGCCCGCGACCAGGAAGGCCGTTTCCAGATCGAGATCAGCGACATCAAGCTGCTCGGCTGAGCCGGGCGGCGGCGCGGCTCAGCTCATTCGCCTTCCGCTTCCGCCGGCGCTTCGCCTTCGACCGCGCGCTTGCCGACGGTGACGGTCACCGCCGCGCCCGGTTCGACTTCCGAGCCGGGCGGCGGGAACTGGTCGAGGACCCGGCCGATCTGCTGCGCGACTTCGGTTTCTTCTTCCTCGACCGTCGGTTCGAGGCCCGCCGCGCGCAGCGCTTCGACCGCCTGGCGGCGTTCGGAGCCGATCACGTTCGGCACCTTCGCCTGCTTGACGCCCTTGGAGACGACGATCGAGACGCTCGAGCCGGGGGGAAGCTCGGAGCCGGCGCTGGGCGCCTGGCGGATCACCTCGCCCAGCGGCTTGGCGCTTTCTTCTTCTTCGACGCCTGGGCTGAAGCCGCGAGCGCGGATCTGCTGCACCGCGACCGAGCGCTGGGTGCCGACGAGCACCGGCACCTTGGCCAGCTTCTGGCCCTTGGAGATGGTGAGGACCACGGTCGAGCCGCGCGTGGCGACGGTTCCGCCCGAGGGTGCGGAGCGGATCACCTGCCCGGCTTCGACCCGATCGGAGTTGACCTGTTCGAGCTTGGCTGCGAAGCCGGCTTCTTCCACCCGTTCCACCGCTTCTTCCTGGCTCGAGCCGGCCAGGCCGCCCGGCACCTTGGCGCTGCCGGGACCGGCGCTGACGGTCAGCGCCACCTTCGGCTTCGAGCAGAAATAGGTGAGGAAGGCACAGTCGAGCGAGGCCCGGCCCGTCGGCGGGTCCTGCTCGAGCACCGTGTTGGGCGCCACGCTGCGGCGCACGCGCGCGACGCTGCCGACCTTGAAGCCATTTTGTTCGAGCAGCGCGATCGCGACGCCGAGCTGGTTCCCGGTCACGCCCGGAACGTCGGTCTCGGTGTCGCGGGTCAGCGAGAAGCCGACCAAGGCCCCGATCAGGACGGCGATCGCGGCGAGCATCCACCACGTGCGGCGACGCTCCTCCTCGGGGTCCGGCTCCATAGCTGCCGCCTCGTCGGGGGCGAGAACCGGTGGTGGCAGCGGCGCGAAGGAGGCCGTGCCGCCGTGGGCGCCGGGGTCGCGTCCCGCCGCGTCGAGGGCGGCGACGAAGGCCTCGGCGCTCTGGAAGCGCCGGCCGGGATCCTTTTCGAGCGCCCGCATCACGACCGCGTCGAGCGCCGGCGTGACGGCCGGGTTGATCGAGCTCGGCCGCTGCGGCGTATGCGAGACCTGCTTCATCGCGATCGCCACGGCCGAGTCGGCTTCGAACGGGACCCGCCCCGTCAGCGCCTCGTAGAGCATCACGCCGACCGAGTAGAGGTCCGATACCGCCGTCACCGCCTGACCCTGGGCCTGCTCGGGCGGAAGGTAGTGCGGCGTGCCCATCACAGATCCGACCTGGGTGATTTCCGATGCGCCGGCCCGGGCGATGCCGAAGTCGGTCACGGTCGCGACCCCGGCGTCGTCGACTATGACGTTCTGCGGCTTGAGGTCGCGGTGGACGACGCCGTGGCGGTGCGCATAGCCGGCGCCCTCGAGCACCTGTCGGATCAGGCTGACCGCCTGCTCCGTCGAGAGGCCCTGGTCGATCAGCTCCTTCAGCGTGCGCCCCTCGAGCAGCTGCATCGCGATGTAGTGGGTGCCCTCGAACTGGCCACGGTCGAAGACGGCGACGATGTTGGGGTGCGAGAGGCCGGCCGCGGCCTCGGCCTCGCGTTCGAAGCGCTCGACGAACTCGCGGTCCTGGGCAAAGCGCCCGTGCAGGATCTTGAGCGCGACACGGCGCTGCAAGTGGGGGTCCTCGGCGAGCCAGACGTCGGCCATCCCACCGGAACCGATCCGTCGCAGCAGCCGGTACCTCCCGTCGATCGTGCCTCCCTCGCCGACTTCAGCCGACACGCTCAGCCCCCTTCGTCTTCGAGAATGGCTTCGGCCACGGCGCGGAAGATCGGCGCCGCGGCATCGTTGCCGAATCGTTCGGTGCATTCGACCGTCGCGGCGATCGCCACCTGCGGTTCGTCGGCCGGGACGAAGCCGATGAACCAGGCCTGGTTCTCCGCTTCGCCGCCGCCGCACGATTCGTTGCCGGGCGTTTCCGCCGTTCCCGTCTTGCCCGCCACCGGCACGCCGGGAATCGCCGCATTGGTGCCGGTCCCTTCGTTGACCACGCCTTCCATCGCCGTGGTCAGCTCTTCCGCAGTCTGGCCGTCGATCGGGTGGCTGTACTCGGACGGTTCGAGGCGCTTGACGACGCGACCGTCCGGATCGACCACGCGGCTCCAGATCTGCGGCTTCATCAGCGTGCCGCCGTTTGCCACCGCCGCCGCGACCTCGGCCATCTGCAGCGGCGTCACCAGCAGCCGCTCCTGTCCCATCGCGACGCGGGCGACATCGATCGGGTCGCCGGGCCCCAGCAGCTCACCTTCGTCGGAGACGCCGCTCTTGTAAACCTGGTCGCTCGGCAGGTCGATCGACGGAGTGGCGTTGAAGCCGAAGCGGTCCATGTATTCGAACAGCGTGTCCTCGCCCAGTTTTTCGCCCAGCTGGGCGAACCAGGTGTTGACCGACTGGGTCAACGCGGTGTCGAGCGCGATCGGCCCGAAGCTCTCGTCGAAGTCGTTTTCCAGCGGCTGCCCTTCGACTTCCAGCGGTGAGGGCGCGGCGAAGGCGGTTTCGGACGTGATCTTGCCGCTGTCGAGCCCGGCCGCCGCCGTGACCACCTTGAAGGTGGAGCCGGGAGGGTGAAGCCCCTGGGTGGCGCGGTCGACGAGCGGCGTTTCGACGGTGTTGCGGTTGAGCTTCGAGAGTTCGTAGGGAACGCGGTTGGGGTCGTACGGCGGGTTGGACGCCAGCACCTCGACCCGCCCGCTCGAGGGCTCGATCGCCACCGCGGCGCCGAAGCCCTGTTCCTGCAGCGCCGCCATCGCGGCGCGCTGCGCTTCGGGGTCGAGGTTGGTGACGATGTCGTCGCCTTCCTGGTTGAGGCCGCGCAGCTGGTCGAGGATCGAGCCGAATTCCGATTCGTTGCCGACCAGTTCGTCGTTGTGGAATTTCTCGAACTCGCTGTCGTCCTGACGAACGAAGCTGTATCCGATCGGATGCCCGAAGAGCGAGCCCTGCGGGTAGCGCCGCACGTAGCGCTTGCCGGCGCCGTGGCCCTTGGCGACCGACTTGGCGAGCACCGTGCCGTCGGCGGCGAGGATGCGGCCGCGCCTGATCTGCTGCTGCTCCAGCAACGGCCGCTTGTTCGCTTCCTTTTCCTTCAGCGCCTTGGCGTCGAAGACCGACCAGTACGAGGTGAAGCCGATCAGGACCGCGAAGAGCACGACGACCAGGCCGAAGAGCCGGACGATCTGCCGATTCATCCGCTCACCTCCCCTCGAAGGCGAAGCTGCGCGGCGCGGCGGCCTCGCGGCGGGCGCGATCGGAGATCAGCAGCAGCAGCGCCAGGAGGACGAAGTTGGCGACGATCGAGCTGCCGCCGTAGCTGATGAAGGGCAGGGTGACGCCGGTCAGCGGGATCACCCTGGTGACGCCGCCGACGATCACGAAAGCCTGGATCGCGAAGACCGCGGTGAGGCCGGTGGCGAGCAGCTTGGAGAAGCCGTCGTCCGCAAGCAGGGCGACCTTGAAGCCGCGCGCCGCGATCAGCAGGTAGATGAGGATGACCGCGCAGGCGCCGAAGAGGCCGAGCTCGTTGACGATCAGCGAGTAGATCGTGTCGGTCTGCGCGGCGGGCAGCAGCGCCGCATGGGTGCCGGGGATCGTGATCAGCGCCTGGCCGAAGCCCCTGCCGAAGAGGCCGCCGTCGGCCTGGGCGAAGATCGACTGCAGGATCTGGTACCCGTTGCCGGTCGGGTCGTGGTAGGGGTTGAGCCAGATCTCGACCCGGTCGTGCACGTGGGGCACGGTCGCAGCGAAGAACCAGGCACCGAGCAGGAACAGCGCCATCCCGATGACGACGAAGGAGAAGCGCCCGGTCGCGACGTAGAGCAGGGCGAGGAAGGCGGCGAAGAACATCAGTGAGCTGCCGAGGTCGCGGATGAAGACGAGCATGAACATCGACGCCCCCCAGACGACCAGCAGCGGCCCGAGGTGCTTGAGCGGCGGCAGGGTCACGCCGAGCACCCGCCGCGCGCCGACGATCAGCACCTCGCGATGCTCGCGCAGGTAGCTGGCGAGGAAGACGACGATGCAGATCTTCGAGAACTCGGCCGGCTGGAAGGCGAGCGGGCCGATCTTCACCCCGAGGTAGGCGCCGTTGACCTGCTGGCCGATGCCGGGCAGGCGCGGTGCCAGCAAGAGGAGCAGGCCGATGCCGGCGATCGTGTAGCGGTAGCGCTCGAGCACGTCGTAGTCGCGCAGGAAGTGGATCGTCAGGGCGAAGAGGACGAGGCCGAGCACGAACCAGTTGGCCTGATCGCGGGCGAGGCTTGCATCGATCCGGTAGACCATCACCAGGCCGAAGGCGGTGAGCAGGGCGACCAGCGGGAACAGGTAGGGATCGGCGTCGGGGAGGCGCAGGCGCAGGTAGACGTGCGTGGCGACGCAGACGGCGAGGAAGTAGGCGCCGTAGATCAGGCTGAGATTGCCGAGGCGGGCGTTCTCCTGGGCAAAGACCGCGGCGAACCCGGCGCTGAGCAGCAACGCGACCGGGATCAAAGCCACCAGCTCGCGGTTGCGCGCCGGGGATCTGAGCGCCCTCAATTAAGGAACCCCCTGGCTGCGTTCGATTTCTTCGATCAAGGAGACGGCGCCGTCGCGCGAGCGCACGTGGTGGCCGGCGACGGCTTCGCGCCGCTTGCGGGTCAGCGCCGCGGTCTGCACCGGGCTGGCGTAGTGCTCGTCGTAGAGCTTCACGCCGAAGGGCAGTTCGTAGGGCAGGCCGCGGTAGAGAGCGACGCGGCCGCTGTCGTCGGTGCCCAGGAACCAGGCCTGGCGGTTGCCATACCAGGCGCCGAAGGCGATCGCGGCAAGGACGATCAGGACGGCAAGCACCTTGGCCGCGCGGCGCAGGCCGCGGCGCGGACGGTTCGCCGCGAGCTTCTCGCGGCGTTCCTGCGCGGCTGCGGCTGCGGCTCGCCGCCGCACCTCGGTCGCGGTCAGCCCCGCCTCCTCCGCCGCCGCGCCGACCAGGGTCGCGTCCTCGGGCCGCTCGCCAAGCGGCGCGGCCGCGTCGGCGAGACGGAAGGCGAGCGCGGTGATGTTGTCGCGGCCGCCGGCCCCGTTGGCCTCGTCGACCAACGTCCGCACGGCCTCGCGCATCGAGCCCGCTCGGGCGAGGATCGCGGCGATGCGATCCTCGCCGACCATCGTCGTCAGCCCGTCGGAGCAGAGCAGGAACACGTCGCCGGGCGAGGCGGGCACCGTCTGCAGGTCGACCTCGACCTCGGGCTCGGGCCCGAGCGCGCGGGTGATGATCGAGCGCTGCGGGTGATCCTCCGCCTGGGCGTCGGTGATCTGCCCCTTGCGCCGCATCTCCTCGACCAGCGAATGGTCGCGGGTGAGGCGCTCGAGCTTGCCGCGGCGCAGGCGGTAGGCGCGGCTGTCGCCGACGTGGCCGATGTCGACCTCTTCCGAGCCCGCGTCGACTATCGCGGCGGTGATCGTCGTCCCCATCCCGGCCTTGGCGGCGTCGGCCCGAGCCAGATCGTGGATGCGGCGGTTGGCCGCTTCGATCGTCTCGCGCAGGAACGCGGCGGGCGGCCCCTCCGGCAGGTCGCGGTCGAATGCGTCGGCGGCGGCCTTGGAGGCGACCTCGCCGGCCTGCGCCCCGCCCATGCCGTCGGCGACGACGAAGATCGGCGCGCGGACGAAAAGGGAATCCTCGTTCTCGCTGCGCTGCCTGCCGGTGTCCGTGCGGAAGGCCTGGTCGTCGACGCGCAGCAACCTAGGTCCCCCCCGCCTCGAAGCGGAACTCGGTGTCGCCGATCCGCACCACGTCCCCGTCGATCAGCTCCGCCTCCCCGTGCAGGTCGGCGTCGTTGAGGAGCGTGCCGTTGGTCGAGCTCATGTCTTCGACGTAGGTGCGTCCCTCGCGCGAGAAGATCCGCGCGTGCAGGCCCGAGGCGTAGCGATCCTCGATCCGCAGATCGGCCTCCTGCGAGCGGCCGATCGAGAGGCCGCCGATCAGGTCGAAGCGCTCGCCCTCGCGCAGGCCGCCGCCGCGCAGCGCGATCAGCCAGGAATCGCCGCCCCGGGGGGCGCCGTCATAGGCCGGCACGGGGTGGAATCCGGTTGCGTCGGGGGCCGGGGCGACCGTGCGCCGCAGGTCTTTGAGCGCGCTGCGCGCGATCCAGAGCAGGAACAGGTAGAGGACGGCGAGGAAGCCGAACTTGAGGGCGACCGAGATCGGTTCGTAGTCCACCCCCGGCACCCTAGAGCCAACTGAGGCGCCGCTACTGCTCTACGTCGAAACGGAAGGTCGTGGTGCCGAGCGTGACCTGGTCGCCCGACTTGAGCCGGGTCGAGCCGACGCGGCGGCCGTTGACCTTGATCCCATTGGTCGAGCCGAGGTCGGCGATCGTCCACTCCCCACGCGAGGAGCGGCGCAGCTCGGCGTGATGGCGGGAGACGTTGGGGTCGCGCAGGACGCAATCGGCGTCGCGCGAGCGGCCGATCGTCGAGCGCTCGGCATCGAGCACGTAGCGGCGATCGTCGACGGTGACGATCGCCCGGCTCGTCACTTCGGCCCGGTGCGAAGGGGCCTGCGCCACGGGAGGCGATGCCTCGCGGACCGCCGAGTAGACCATCGTGTGGCCCTCCTCGCCCTGGCTCGGCGCCTCGCCCTCGTGCGCGGGCGGCTTGACCATCCGCGGCTGGATCCCGAACTCGCCGAGGCGCAGGCGCTCGTCGGTCTCGAAGGCGACCGTCGGGCGAGTCAGGAGGTCGTAGCTGCGCCGCCGCGCGTGCTCCAGCAGATAGCCCGAGAGCTCTTGCTCGAGCGAGCGCTCGTAACCCTCCAGGCGGGTGCGGTCCTTGCCCGAGAGGTAGACCGTGTACTCGTTGGGGACGTAGACACGCGCCACTCCGGCGGTCTTGTGCGAGTCCATCTCCTTGGCCAGTTTTCGGGCCAGCTCGACCGGCTGCACCTCGGAGCTGAAGGCGCGGCTGAAGACCCCCTCGACGAGGCCTTCGATCCGACTCTCGAGGTTGCGCAGGACGCCGATCGGAAGATCCTAGAGATCGACCTACGGCAGAACTGCGCCGTGGGCGAGGGCAAGCCAGGCGCCGAGCATCGCGGCGGCAGCCAGGGCACCGGTGCGCAGGGCGAGCGGGGTCCTGGCTTCGGGCAGATCCTCGGCGAGCTGTTCGAGCGACTCCTCGATCGCGCCGCCGAGCTGGTCGAGGGAAGGGCGGCGCCCGGGGCGGGCCTGCAGGGCGCCGTCGATCGCGTCGCTGAGCTCGCGCGGCAGGTCGGGGCGCAGGCGGCGCAGGGCACGCGGGCGGGTGCCGATCGCGCGGGCGGTGGCGGCGGGCGTTTCGCGCCGGTTGGGGTTCTCGCCACCCCAGCACTCGTAGAGGGTGAGGGCGAGCGAGTAGACGTCGGCCTCGGGCCCGGCGCAGCGCCCCTCCGCCTGCTCGGGAGACATGTAGGCGATCGTTCCGACCACGTCGCCGGGGGCGGTGAGCGAGGCGCCGTCGGCGAGGCGCGCGACGCCGAAGTCCATCAGCTTGGCGCGAAACTCTCCCTCGGGAGCGACGACCACGTTCTGCGGCTTGATGTCGCGGTGGACGACGCCGCGCGAGTGGGCGTGGTCGAGCGCCTCGCAGAGGTCGGCGCCGATCTCACCGATCTCGCGGTCGCTGAGCGCGCCTTCGCCGCTGAGGCGGGCGAGGGTCGAGCCCTCGACCAGCTCGGTGACGAGCAGCGCGTTGCCGTCCTCCTCCCCCATCTCGTAGAGGGTCACGATGCCTGGATGGTTGAGCCGCGCCGCCGCCTGCGCCTCGCGCAGCACCCGGCGGCCGGCCTCTCCGCGCGACTCGATCGCCTTGACCGCGACGGTGCGCTCGAGCCGTCCATCCCAGGCCTCGTAGACGACGCCGAAGCCGCCGCTGCCGATGCGGCGCTCGATCAGGAAGCGGTTGAGAACGAGTGAACCGACCAAGACTCCTCCGAGTTCGCCGCGATTCCGCTTCCTCCTGCGACATACTCCCTGCTGCTTGGAGGATTCCACCGCATCCCGGTCAGGGCGCCGACCGCGCCCGCCACGCCGTCCCGAACGGCAACAGATCCTGCTGAGGAGGGGTCTCGCCCTCGGCGTGGGCCTGCTGATCCTGATCCTGATCGTGCTCGGCGTGCGCGGCTGCCTCAACGCCCGCAAGCACCGCGCGCTCAGCGACTACGCCCGCAACGTCACCCAGATCCTCACCGAGACCGAACAGACCAGCAAGAGGTTCTTCGGCAAGCTCGCCGATCCGGGCAAGCTCTCGGTCACCGAGTTCGTCGCCGAGGTCAACGCCGATCGCAGCCAGATGGACAACAACGTCTCGCGAATCGACTCGCTCGACGCGCCGGGCGACATGGGGGGTGCGCAGAGGTCGCTGGAGCTGACCTACGAGCTGCGCGGCGCGGCGATGGGCAAGATCGCCGAAAAGATGAGCACGGCGCTTGGCGACGTCGGGGCTGAGAAGGCGACCGAAGCGATCGCCAAGCAGATCGGCGTGCTGGCGGCAAGCGACGTCGTCTATGCCGAGGTCGCCCGTCCCGAAATCGACGGCGTGCTGGCCGACAACGGGATCGAAGGCGACGACCTGCCGAAGAGCGTCTTCGTCCCGGAAGGGACCAAGTGGCTGGACGAAAGCGCGGTCGGCGAGGCGCTGGGCTCGGTCAGCGGCTCCAGCGGCGGCGCGGCCTCGCCGGGAGTCCACGGGCTTGGCCTGATCGGAACCAGCATCGACGGCACCGAACTCTCCAGCGAAGAAGCGACCGGGGTGAGCGCGGAAGAAACGCCCGAAGTAGAAGTCCAGGTGCAGAACCAGGGCGAATCGACGGAGAACGGGATCACGGTCTCGGTGACCGTGAACGGCAGCACCCTGACGGGGGACATCAGCAGCATCGAAGCGGGCGCGACCGAAACGGCGACGATTCCGCTGACGCCGGCGCCGAAAGGCGAAGCGACCCTCGAAGTCGAAGCCGAACCGGTGCCGGGCGAGGAAGTCTCCGAAAACAACGAAGCCACGTACACCGTCGTCTTCGAATAGCGCGATGCGGGTCGCCTTCCTCGGTCCGGCGGGGACCTTCACCGAAGACGCGCTCCGGGAGGCCTCACCCGCCGGCGGGGAGATCGAGCCGATGCGCACCGCGACGGTGCATGACGCGATCGTCGCGGTCGAGCGCGGCGAGGCGGAGCGGGCGCTGGTGCCGTTCGAGAACTCGATCGAGGGGTCGGTCCGCAGCACCCTGGACACGCTTGCCTTCGACGCCGAGAAGGTGACGATCGTCGGCGAGCATGACTTCCGCGTCCACGCGCACCTGATTGCCCGTGAGGGAGTCGAGTTGGAGCAGGTCTCGGCGATCCTCTCCCACCCTCAGCCGCTCGCCCAATGCGCGGGCTTCCTGCGCGAGCATCTGCCGGGGGTCGAACGCCGCAGCGTCAGCAGCACCGCGGAGGCGGTGCGGATGGTGGGCGAGTCGGTGCGCCCCTGGGCGGCGATCGGCGCCCGCGCCGCGGCCGAGCTCTACGGCTGCGCCGTGCTGCGCGAAGGGATCGAGGACGAGGACGACAACGTCACCCGCTTCGTCTGGATCGCCCCGGCCGGCACGGAGCTCAGCGGTCGCGGACCGCGCAGGACCTCGCTCGTCTTCTCGGAGCTCGGCGCCGACCATCCGGGCGCCCTGGTCGAGGCGCTGCAGGAGTTCTCCAGCCGCGCCGTCAACCTCAGCCGCATCGAGTCGCGTCCCGCGCGCCAGGGCCTCGGCCGCTACATGTTCTTCTGCGACCTCGAAGGAGGGGTGGACGAGCAGCCGGTGGCCGAAGCATTGAAAGCATTGCGGGCCAAGGCCGAATCCGTTCGTATTCTGGGCTCCTACCCAATCGGCTAGGGGGCGGCATGCGTAGAATTCCTCGGCAATGGCACGGGTTCTTGTTCTCAATGCAACCTATGAGCCAATCAACGTCTGCACGTTGAGACGCGCTGCTGTGCTGCTCCTGAAGGAGAAAGCGGAGCTGCTGGAGCGGCGCGAGGGGGCGATCCACTCCGAGCACATGACGATGGAGCGCCCCGACGTGATCCGGCTGGTCAGCTACGTCCGGGTCCCGCGCGAGGCGCACCGGCGCAAGATCACCCGTCGTGCGGTCCTCGCCCGCGACGCCTGGACCTGCCAGTACTGCGGCTCGACTAAATCGGGGCTGACCGTCGACCACGTGATCCCACGCAGCCGCGGCGGCAAGTCGGTCTGGGGCAACATCGTCGCCGCCTGCGCGAGCTGCAACCGGCGCAAGGGCAACCGCCTCCCCCACGAGATCCACATGCACCCTAAAAAGAGCCCGAAGGCGCCGGGCCCCAGCATCTTCATCCAGGTGGCCAGCCCGAACATCCCACCCGCCTGGCAGCAGTACTTGCCGGTGGCCGCCTAGTCGGTCTCGACAGGCGGCAGCTCGTCCTGCGGCGTGTCGCCGTTGGTCGGCGGGGTTTCCTCGGACTCGACCACGAGGGCGACGGCGCTGACCCGGTCGTCGTCCTTGATGTTCATCACCTTCACTCCCTGCGTGGGCCGACCCATCAGCGAGATCCCGCTCGCCGAGGTCCGCTGCACCATCCCGAGCTGGGAGATGAACAGCAGCTCCTGGTGCTCGCGCACGATCAGAGCGCCGGCCAGGCCGCCCTTCTTCTCGGTCAGCTTGGCGGTGAGGACGCCTTTCGTGCCGCGGCCCTTGCGCGGGTATTCGGCGATCGAAGTCCGCTTGCCGTAGCCGTTCTCGGTGACGACGAAGAGCTCGGTGTCATCGCGGGCGACGTCCATCGCCAGCACGCGGTTTGCCTCGCCGCCGACCTTGGCCGAGACGTTCATCCCTTTGACGCCGGAGGTGTCGCGTCCCATCGGCCGGGCCTCGCTCTCCGAGAAGCGCACGGCGTGGGCTGACTTGGAGACCATCAAGATGTCGTCCTCGCCGGAGGTCAGCCGCACCTGCACCAGCTCGTCGTCGTCGCGCACCTTGATCGCGATGATGCCGTCGGCGCGGATCGGCGTGTTGTAGGAGAGGAACTCGGTCTTCTTGAACTGGCCCTTGGCGGTGGCGAAGGCCAGGTACTTGTTCTCCTTGAAGTCCCGGGTCGGGATCACCGCCATGACGGTCTCGCCCTCGCGCAGCGGCAGCAGGTTGACCAGGGCACTGCCTTTCGCCGTGCGCGAGCCCTCCGGCAGCTCGTAGACCTTGAGCCGGTAGACCTTGCCCTTGTTCGTGAAGAAGAGCAGGTAGTCGTGGGTCGAGCAGATGTGCAGGTGGGCGATGTAATCGTCCTCCTTCATGTTCATCCCCATCACCCCGACGCCGCCGCGGTGCTGCTGACGGTAGGTGGCGAGCGGCAGGCGCTTGACGTAGCCGGAGGCGGTCAGCGAGATGACCATCTGCTGGTCGGCGATCATGTCCTCGATCCCGACGTCGCCCTCGAAGTGGGCGAGTTCGGTGCGCCGCTCGTCGCCGTAGGACTCGACGATCTCGGCAAGCTCTTCCTTGACGAGCGCCATGACCTTCGCCTCGTCGCCGAGGATCGCGCGCAGCTCGCCGATCCGCTCCATCAAGTCGGCATGCTCAGCGCGGACTTTGTCGGCCTCCAACGCGGTGAGTCGCTGCAGGCGCATGTCGAGGATCGCCTGAGCCTGCTCGCGCGAGAGCTCGAATTTGGTGATCAGGCCCTCGCGGGCGGAGTCGGGGTCGGCCGAGCCGCGAATCAGCTTGATCACCGCGTCGAGATTGTCGAGCGCGACCAACAGCCCCTCAAGGATGTGGGCACGGGCCTCGGCACGGCGCAGTTCGTACTGGGTGCGCCGCGTGACGACCTCGCGCTGGTGGTCCACGTAATGATGGATCAACTCGCGCAGGCTCAGCGTCTTCGGGACGCCATCGACCAGCGCCACCATGTTGGCGCCGAAAGTCGTCTGCATCGCAGTTTTCTTGTAGAGGTTGTTGAGCACCACCTTGGCGGGCGGACCACCGCGCTTGAGCTCGATCACCAGCCGCATTCCGGAGCCGTCCGACTCGTCGCGGAGATCCGAGATCCCCTCGAGTTTCTTGTCGCGGACGAGGTCGGCGATCTTGGTGACCAGGCCACCGTCGCCGAGCTTCTTCACCGTGAAGGGAAGCTCGGTGACGATGATCGCCTCCTTGCCTCCCTTGAGCGGCTCGACGTGAGCGCGAGCGCGGACCTTGATGCTGCCGCGGCCGGAGGCGTAGGCGTCCCGGATGCCCTCGCGGCTCATGATGCCGCCGCCGGGGAAGTCGGGCCCCTTGACGTGCTCCATCAGGCCGGCCAGGTCGATGTCGGGATCGTCGATGTAGGCGGATACCGCGGCGGCGATCTCGCGCAGGTTGTGGGGCGGGATGTTGGTTGCCATCCCGACCGCGATCCCAGAGGTGCCGTTGACCAGCAGGTTCGGGAAGCGGGCGGGCAGGACCACCGGCTCCTGGGTCGATTCGTCGTAGTTGGGGCCGAAGTCGACCGTGTCGGCGTCGATGTCGCGCAGCAGCTCGGTCGCGAGCCGCGTCAGCCGCGCCTCGGTGTACCTCATCGCCGCCGCCGGGTCGTCGTCGATCGAGCCGAAGTTGCCCTGCCCGTCGACCAGCGTGTAGCGCAGCGAGAACTCCTGCGCCATGCGGACGAGGGTGTCGTAGATCGCCGAGTCGCCGTGGGGGTGGTACTTGCCCATCACCTCGCCGACGATGAAGGCGCACTTGCGATACGCCCGGGTCGGCTGCAGGCCGACGTCGTGCATTGCGTAGAGCACCCGCCGGTGGACGGGCTTGAGGCCATCGCGGGCATCGGGCAACGCCCGCCCCACGATCACGCTCATCGCGTAATCGAGATAGGACGAGCGCATCTCCTTCTCGAGCTCGCGCTCCTCGATGCGCCCGGTGAGAGCCTCCAGGGCCATCAGCCGAGCCCCCCACGGGACGAATGGTCAGCTCTAAACGTCAAGGAAGCGAACCTCCTTCGCGTGCGCCTCGATGAACTCGCGCCGGGGCGCGACCTGGTCTCCCATCAGCATCGAGAAGATCAGGTCCGCCGCAGTGGCGTCTTCGAGCGTCACCCGGGCCAGGGTGCGGCTGGCGGGGTCCATCGTCGTCTCACGCAGCTGGTCGGCGTTCATCTCGCCGAGGCCCTTGAAGCGGGTCAGCTGGACGCCGTGGCGGGCCAGCTCCAGCACCGCCCCCCGCAGCGCTTGAAAGGAGAGAGCGATGTTGCGGCGCTCGCCCAGCTGAATCTCGAAAGGCGGCCGTCCGACCTGTTTGAGCAGCGCCTCGTGAACCTCGGTGAATTTGCGGTAGTCGAAGTGCGAGAAGAGCTCCGCCGGGAGACGGTGGGTCCGCGCCAACCCGCTCTTGCGTTCGATCGCCTTGACCACCACCAACTCGTCGGTGGCCTCGATCACCTCGGTGTCGAAAGGCGCTCCCTCCAGCGTCCTCTCACCCAGCAGCTTGGCTGCCGCAGAGACGCTGGCGACCCCCTCGTCGAGCAGGTTCGACTCCTCGAGGAAGCGAACCGTTTCGTGGCCGAACGTCGCCTGCAGGGAGGAGCCCCAACCCTCGTACTCCTTCGAGCGCCGAACGTAAGACTGCCAGCGGCTCGAAGTCAGCTTCCTCGCGTTGCCACCCGCATCGACCAGCTGGAACTCCTCGAGCTTGTCGCGCAGCAACAGCTCCTCGAGCTCAGACTCGCGCTCGAGGTAGGTCTCCTGGTTTCCCTGCTTTACCCGGTAGAGAGGCGGTTTGGCGATATAGACGTAACCGGCGTCGATCAGCTCCGGCATCTGCCGGTAGAGGAAGGTGAGGACAAGGGTGCGGATGTGAGCGCCGTCGACGTCGGCGTCGGTCGCCATCACGATCTTGTGGTACCTCGCTTCCTCGATGTTGAACTCATCGTGGACGCCGGTGCCGATCGCCGTGATCAGGGCTTGGATCTCGTTGTTGGCCAGGACCTTGTCGATACGGCTCTTCTCGACGTTGATGATCTTGCCCCGCAGCGGCAGCACCGCCTGCGTATTGCGGTCGCGTGCCTGCTTGGCCGAGCCGCCGGCGGAGTCTCCCTCGACCACGAAGATCTCGGCCAGGCTCGGGTCCTTGACCGTGCAGTCGGCGAGCTTCCCCGGCAGGGTCGAGTTCTCCAGTGCCGACTTGCGGGTCAGGTCGCGTGCCTTGCGTGCCGCGGCACGCGCCCTCGATGCGTCAACCGACTTGCCGATCACCCGCCGCGCGTCGACGGGGTTCTCCTCGAAGTACTCACCGAGCTTGCGGTTGACCGTCTCCTCGACCAGGCCGCGGATCGGCGGGTTGCCGAGTTTGGTCTTGGTTTGACCCTCGAACTGTGGGTCGTGCAGCTTCACCGAGATCACCGCGGTCAGGCCCTCCCGCACGTCCTCGCCGGCGAGGTTGTCGTCTTTCTCTTTCAGAAGTCCTTTGTTGCGCGCATAGGCGTTCAGGGTGCGGGTCAGAGCTGCCCGGAAGCCGGAGAGGTGAGAGCCGCCCTCGTGGGTGTTGATGTTGTTGGCGAAGCTGAAGATCGACTCTTGATAGGAGGTGTTCCACTGCATCGCCACCTCGACCTGTCCCTCCTCTTTGTCGCCCTCGAAAAAGATCACCTTGCGGTGCACCTCGTCCTTGTTCTCGTTGAGGTGGCGGACGAAGTCCTCGATCCCCCCGTCGTACTGGAAGGTGACGCTGTTGGTCTGGCCGCGCTCGTCGACCAGCTCGATCTTCAAGCCACGGGTGAGGAAGGCGGTCTCGCGAAGGCGGTCGGCCAGGATCTGGAAGTCGAACTCGACTTCTTCGAAGATCTCCGGGTCGGGCTGGAAGGTCAGCGTCGTGCCGGTCTCGCTCGCCGTCGCGCCCGCGGTCAACGGGTTTTGAGGCTTGCCGCGCTCGTAGTCCTGGCTCCAGACGCTGCCACCGCGGCTGATCTCCAGGTGGAGCCGTGATGAAAGGGCGTTGACGACCGAGACGCCGACGCCGTGCAGGCCGCCGGAGACTTTGTAGCCACCGCCATCGCCGAACTTGCCGCCGGCGTGCAGCGTCGTCAGCACGACCTCGGCCGCCGGTCGCTTCTCTTTCTTCAGTTCTTCAACCGGGATGCCGCGGCCGTCGTCGGAGACGGTGCAGCTGTCGTCCGGATGGAGAACGACGCGGACCGCGCTGCAGTGCCCTGCGAGCGCCTCGTCGACCGAGTTGTCGACCACCTCGTAGACGAGATGGTGAAGCCCCCGGGGTCCGGTCGAGCCGATGTACATGCCGGGGCGCTTGCGGACCGCTTCCAAGCCCTCGAGGACGGTGATGTCCTGGGCTCCGTAGGAATCTGCTTTCTTGGCCCCGCCCGCGTCGGCGCTCTCTTTGTCTTTAGGCAACTGGTCCCTTCCGCGTCACAGAAAACCCCGACCGCCCGGCGCACTCGGCGCGCCCGGTCGGGGCAAAAGTCGAGTTGACATAAGGATACCAGTCCACCCCCCCGGAACGCCCGCCCCAATCTTAAGAAGTACCTGCAAATGAGCGTAAAACGTGTGGACTGTCAGCCGCCTTTGACACGGAAGCGCAAATTCTTCGGCGCGGCCGGGCCAAGTCGCTCCCGAAGGCCCTGTAGGAGGCGCTCCTGCATCAGGTCGAGCTCCTGGGCCCAGACAGCGTCCAGGCAGGCGACGGTAATCTCTCCCGCACGCTCGGACACCGGCGTCGCCGCTGCGGCGACGCGTTCGCCGACCACCTCGGTCCAGACCGATTGCACCGCGGCCAGCCCCGTTTCGGGCGCCGCCCGCTCGAGCGCTGCGCGGAGTGCGCCGGCTGCCGGTCGAGGAGCGCTGCGGCGGCTCATGCGGCAGCCGTTCGGGCGGCCTCGAATGGCATGCGCACGACGTGCGCGAGTGCGGAGCCGGGCACCGACTCCTCCGCGGCGGCGGTGATCAGAACCTGGCCGTCCCCGCCCAGGCGCTCGATCAAGCGCTCGCGGCGCTCCGGGTCGAGCTCGCTCATCACGTCGTCCAGCAACAGCAGCGGCGCGACTCTGCGCGCCGCTGCCAGCGCCTCGCGCTCGGCGAAGAGAAGGGCAAGGAGGCCCGCCCGCTGCTGTCCCTGGGAGCCGAAGCGGCGCAATGACTTGTCTGCGGCGAGAATCCTCAGCTCGTCGAGGTGCGGGCCCCACGAGGAGCGACCCAGGCGTAGATCCGCCTCGCGCCGCTCCTCGAGGCCGGCCCGAATCTCCTCCACGGAACCCTCCGCGCGTGGCGCGTACTCGAGAGCGCAGATCCCGCTCAGGCCGAGATCGGCGCTCGCGGCGGCGAACGGGGCGGCCAGATCGTCGACCGCATCGCGGCGCGCGGCGATCAGCGCGGCGGCGGCCTCGGCGAACGCTTGGTCCCAGACGGCGAGGTCGCCACCCCCCGAGCCTGCGGCGAGGCGCGCGAGCAGCGCATTGCGCTGCGCCAGCACCTGTCCGTAACGCTGGCGCAAGGGAGCGCGTGAGGGCCAGCGGGCAGCCACGTAGCGGTCGAGGTGGGCGCGCCGCTCCGCCGGTGGGCCCTTGACCAGCGCGAGACGATCGGGCGAAAACACGGCCACGGGAGGGCGATGGCGTGAGATCTCGGCCGGCTCGGCCGGGCTGCCGTCGAGCAGATGCCGCCGGCCTTCGGCGCGGCTGACCGAGGCCAACAGGCGATGCTCCACCCCGTCTCGATCTCGCACCACCGCCTCCGCCCGGGCGAACTGCCCGCCGAAAGGAATCAGCTCGCGGCGGTCCGAGGTACGAAACGAGCGGCCCGTGAGGGCAAAGTAGAGCGCCTCGAGGAGGTTGGTCTTGCCGGCCCCGTTGGGGCCGATCAGGCTGAGGATGCCATCGCCGAGCTCGATCCGCACCTCGATCAGGCTGCGCAGCGGCCTTGCTTCGACGGCGGCGACGAGCACCGGCCGGCCACCTACACGTTGAGGCGGATCGGCATCACGAGGTAGCGGAAGTCTTCGTTGTCGATCGGCTGCAACAGGCCGGGTCGCAGCGGTGAGATCAGCCGCAACATCACCTCGTCGCCCTCGACGCTCTCGATCCCATCGCGGAGGAACTCCGGATTGAAGCCGATCTCCAGCTCCTCGCCCTCGAACGCAGCCGGCATCGTCTCCTCCGCGTCTCCGACGTCCGGCGTCGAGGCCGAGATCTTGAGCTCCCCCGGCGCGAAGGAGAGCCGCAGCGGCGCGTTGCGCTGGGCGAGCTGGCTGACGCGACGCACGACGTCGAGAAATTCACTGCGCGGAAGGCGCACGTCGTGCTCGTAGGACTCCGGCAGGAGTTGTCGAAAGTTGGGGAACTGCCCGTCGATCAGCCTCGTGTTGAGGAGAATCGCCCCTGCCTTGAAGAGCGCCTGATTCGGCAGGAGGCTGACGGCCACCTCCTCGACGTCGCCGGCGCCCAGGAGGCGACCGAGCTCGCGCAGCGCCTTGGCCGGGATATTGGCCTCCAACTCACCGCCGATCGCGCTCTCGAGCTCGGTTCGCTTGACGGCGAGCCGGTAGGAGTCGGTGGCGACCATCGTCATCTCCTCGCCGGACGCGCTGACCAGGACCCCGGTGAGGACGGGTCGCATGTCGTCGCGCGAGGCGGCGCGCGCGACCAGCTCCACCGTCTCGGCCAAGGCCGCGGCCGGAATCTTCAACGGCGCCTCGCCCTCGTCGGGGAGATGGGGGAAGTCCTCGGCCGGGAGGACGCGCAGGTGGAAGCTGGAGCCGCCGCTGCGGATCTCTACGTCGTGCTCGGCCTCGCGCAGCTCGATCTCGACGCTCTCCTCGCCGAGCGAGCGAGCCAACTCGGCGAGGAGACGACCGGGGAGCAGGGCGACGCCGGGAGCGGCGACCTCCGCTTGCATCTCGGTGCGCAGGCCCATCTCACCGTCGGTCGCGGTCAGGGCGACGCCGTCCTCGGAGACGCTGAGGAGGATTCCTGACAAGGCCTGGGTCGCGGCGCGGGTGGAGACTGCACGCGAGACGATCGAGAGCTTGGCGACGAGCTCGGTTCGTTTGGTGGTCAGCTTCAAATGACTGATGTCCTCTTGAGTTGGGTTAGTGGTTGTGGAAACTGCCGAGGTCGTCGGGTTTTTCGCATGGAGGTGCGGCATTCGCCCTGTGGGCGAACCTGTGGAAGGCGTTGATTCTTACAGTGCAGGCGGCGGTCAAGGCGAGCCGCCCGGCGAGCTGTGGATAGAGGAACGCAACTCGCCGACCTGCCGTGCCAGGCCGCTGTCGGCGCTGAGCGTCGCTTCGGCCCGCCGCAGGGAGTTGAGGACGGTGGAGTGGTCGCGACCGCCGTAGAGGCGGCCAATCTGAGGCAGCGAGAGGTCGGTCGCCTCGCGGGTGAGCAGGATCGCGACCTGCCGCGCCCGCAGCGGAGTCGCGGCGCGGCTGGAGCCGACCAGCTCCGCCCGGGAGATGCCGAAGGCGGCGGCTACCTGCTGCTGGATCTCCTCGACCGTGGTCGGGCCGCCCTGCTGGGCCCGGTTGGGGATCAGCTCGGCGATCAGCTCCGCGGTGAGGGGCTTGGCGGTGAGCGAGGCATGGGCGATCACCTTGGTCAGGGCGCCGTGCAGGCGCCGGATATTGGCGTCGATCCGCCGCGCCAGCTCGGAAAGGGCGTCGTGCTCGCCGGGCTCGACCCCCGCCTCGCGGGCGAGCTGGCGCAGGACGGTCAGGCGGGTCGCCAAATCAGGCGGTTCGACCGGGATCGTCAGTCCCCACTCGAAGCGATCGCGCAGCCGCGCCTCGAGCGTCGAGAGCTCGCTCGGCAGGCGGTCGGCCGAGAGGACGAGTTGGCTGCCCCCCTCGTAGAGCGCGTTGAAGGTGTGGAAGAACTCCTCTTCGGTGTGCTGCTTGCCCTGCAGGAACTGGACGTCGTCGACGAGGAGCACGTCGAGGTCGCGGTAGCGGTTCTTGAACTCGTCGGCGCCACTCGAGCGCAGCGCCCCGACGAACTCGTTGGTGAAGCCCTCGGCCGTGGTGTAGCGGACGCTGAGCCCGGGTGCGTTGTGGCGCAGGTAGTTGGCGATCGCGCCCAGGAGATGGGTCTTGCCGAGGCCGGGAGGGCCGTGCAGGAAGAGCGGGTTATAGGCCTCGGAGGGAGTCTCGGCAACGGCCAGCGCCGCTGCATGGGCGGCCCGGTTGCCCTCGCCGATCACGAAGCGCTCGAACGTGTAGTTCGGATTCAGCTCGATCGATGGCGCCCGCTCGGGCAGCGAGCGCCCGTCCGCGGCAGAAGTGGCAAAGGCGACGTCGGTCAACGACGACCCCGCGCCCTCGAGCGCTTCTCGAAGCAGCGAGCTGTAGCGCCGCTCGACCCAGGTCTGGATGCCCTCGGGCGCGCTCAGGTAAAGCGTCGAGCCCTGGCTGCCGACCGGCCGCAACGGATCCAGCCAGATATCGAAGGTCGAGCTGGGAACGGCGCCGCGAAGGCGCCGGCGCACCTCCTCCCAGAGGGCGTCGAGGTTCTGTCCGGGCGAGTCGTCGGGCACCGCTGAGCGACCATAGCGACGGCGGTGAGGCCGGAATCCGGGTGCCCCGCAAATGCCGGAGAAATGATTCCGACCGGGGAGGCCCGATCCTCACCGGCACGTCCGTATACTGCGACGGCCAATGAAGCGCACCTACCAGCCGAAGAAGCGAAAGCGGGCAAAGACCCACGGCTTCCGGGCGCGCATGCGGACGCGCGGCGGACGCGCGATCCTCAAGCGCCGCCGCAGCAAAGGCCGGAAGCGGCTCACCCCGTAGGCATGCCGAAGCGACGTCGCCTCTCGCGCAGCGGCGAGTTCGACCGCGTCTATCGCGATGGCTCCTCACACGCCACCCGTTACCTCGTGCTCTACAGCTTTCCCCGCAAGAACGAGGAGACCGGCGACGTCCGTCTGGGCGTCTCGGTAAGCCGCAAGGTGGGCGGCTCGGTCGACCGCAACAAGGTCAAGCGCAGCCTGCGGGAAGCCTTCTGGGAGCTCTCCGACCGGCTGCCGGAGGGGCACGACTTCGTCGCAGTCGCGCGTTCGGAGATCGGCGGCCTGATCGAGCGCGACGGCACGGCCGGCGTCCGCACGAGCCTGGAAGAGGCCCTCGAGCACACCAGCCCCGGGGGGCGTTCCACGTGAAACGGTTCCTGCTGACGCCGATCGGGGTCTATCGGCGTTGGGTCTCTCCCGCTCTCCCGCGCCGTTGCCGCTTCGAGCCGACCTGCTCGGCCTACGCGACCCAGTCGATTCGCCGCTTCGGGTCGAAGGGCGTCCTGCTCGCCGCCTGGCGCCTGCTGCGCTGCAACCCGTTCAGCCACGGCGGCTTCGATCCGGTTCCGGATCGCTTCACGCTGCGGGCCGGCCCGATCGACCCGTCCGAGTACCACCGCCGCCACGGGGCTCACACGTGATCCCGAGCGCCGACATCCTGCAGCCGCTGGTCGACATCGCCAACGGCGTCCTCAAGTTCTTCCACGACAACATCGGACTCAGCTGGGGGATGTCGATCATCGCGCTGACGGTCTGCACCCGCGCGATCTTGATCCCGCTGACCTACAAATCGCTGAAAGGCATGCGCGCCCTGCAGGCCCTGCAGCCACAGCTGAAAGAGATCAAAGAGAAGTACAAGAACGACCAGCAGCGCATGCAGCAGGAGATGATGGCGTTCTACAAAGAGAACAAAGTCAACCCCTTCGCCTCCTGCATCCCGCTGGTCGCTCAGCTCCCCGTCTTCATCACCCTCTTCCACGTCCTGCGCAACGAGCTCCCGGCCGATATCGGCTGCCAGGCCGGACATTGCGGCAGCGAAGCCTCCTTCCTCTTCATCCACGACCTGACCGCCAAGGCGACCGGCCCCGAACTGATCGCGCTGCTGGTTCTCTACGTGGGCACCCAGCTCGTCTCGGGCATGGTCATGGCGGTCACGGCGGATAAAAGCCAGCGGACGATGATGTTCGTCCTGCCCTTCGTCTTCGTCCCCTTCGTGATCAGCTTCCCCGCCGGCCTCGTCCTCTACTGGATCACGACCAACTTCTGGACGATCGGCCAGCAGTACTCGCTGAAGCGCTTCATACCGGCTCCGGCGGTACCCACGCCGGCGGAGGTTGCGGCGGCCAAGCCTCCGCCTCCGCCGCCTAAGAAGAAGAAGCGGCGTCGCTGATCGAAGCTCACCCAGGCGGGGCGAAGCTCCCTAAAAGCTGCCTGGGTTCGCTTCGCTGGCGCTGCGCTCACTATGTTGGTGCCGCTTCGCAGCTGGAATCTCTCGCCGGTGCGCCGCTTCGCGAGGCACTTTTAGGGAGCTTCGCCCCGCCTGGGGCCATTCCGTCTCTCGCTGAGCGGGCAGGTTGTGGCCGTTTCGGCTCTCGCTGAGATGGCTGAGGCCCCACGCCTTGCCCAAGCTGGAATAGGCTGCGGTGGATGAGTGGAGAGACGAAATGGCCGGAGGAGCCTGCGGAGCGGGTTCGGGAGCTGATCGAGGGGGTTCTCGACGAGCTTGACCTTGAAGGGGAGGTCGAGGTTCAGGAGGACGAGGAGCGGATCGAGGCCGTCGTAGTCGGCGAAGACGATTACGGGCTGCTGATCGGCAAACGCGGCCAGACGATCGACGCGCTGCAGCTACTCTGCTTCCAGGCCGCCTTCAGGGGCCTGCGCGACCGCAAGCGGGTCGTGCTCGATGCTTCGGGGTATCGCGAGCGGCGCCGGGAGATCCTGACGGCGCGCGCGGATCGGGCGGCCGATCAGGCGCGGGACGGCAACGTCAGCGTCGAGATGGACCCGATGAGCGCCCAGGAACGGCGCGTCGTCCACGAACACCTCAAAGACCGTTCGGGGGTCGAGACGTTCAGCGAAGGGGACGAGCCGCGGCGCTGTGTCGTCGTGGCTCCGCTTGTGTCTGAGTGACGAGGGGATTCCGGTAGGGGTTTCACTTAACTTTTTCGGTGAACCGGTTTACGGCTGACGCCCGTGGCTGACGACGAAAAAGTACAAGACGTTTCACCCCTACCGGAATCCCCTCTCAGGCTGGCGCAACGGCGAACGCTCGAGACGGTGCTTGAGCTATTGGCTGAGGAGCGGGCTTCGGTCAGCTCCGTCACCGACCCCCGGAGGGCTTGGCGGGTGCATGTGGTCGACAGCCTCACCGGGCTCGAGGTTGTCGAGTTGACGAAAGCTGGGCGAATCGCGGATATTGGCTCTGGAGCTGGGTTTCCGGGGCTGGTGCTGGCTGTGGCGCTGCCCGACTCTCGGGTCGATCTGATCGAGTCGGTGGGGCGCAAGTGCGAGTTCATCCGGCGCGCGATCGAGGCGGCGGGGATCGCCAACGCGGCTGTCGTCAACGCCCGCTCGGAGGAGCTCGCCGCGGGCGAGGGGCGCGAGAGCTACGACGCCGTCACGTCGCGCGCGGTCGGGCGCCTCTCGACCCTGGCCGAGCTGGCGTCGCCGCTCCTCGGCGAAGACGGCGTTCTGGTCGCCTGGAAGGGCAAGCGCGACGTCGACGAGGAGCAAGAGCTGGGACGGGCGGCCGATCAGCTGGCGATGCACCCCGAACAGATCCTCGACGTCGGCGATCGGGCGGGCAGCAAACATCGCCACCTGCACGTCCTGCGCAAGCTCGGGCCCACGCCAGACGATCTCCCCCGCCGCCCCGGTATGGCGAAGAAGCGCCCACGCGGCTCCCACTAGGGTGCAAATCACATGGGCTTGGTCTACGCGGTTGCGAACCAGAAGGGCGGGGTCGGGAAGACGACCACGGCGGTCAACCTGACTGCCTGCGTCGCCGCGGGCGGGTCGCAGACCCTGCTGGTCGACCTCGATCCGCAGTGCAACGCCACCGTCGCCTTGGGCGGCGACCGCGATGCTCATCCGTCTTCCTATGACTGCCTGATCGGCGACGTCTCGGTCGCCGAGGCGGCGCGCCCGGCGGGACCGGACAACCTCTGGCTCGTATCCGCCAACCGTGACCTCGCCGGCGCGGCGGTCGAGTTGCCCCGGCTCGAGGGCTCGGAGACGCGCCTGCGCGAAAGGCTCGGGCCCCTGCGCGAGCGCTTCGCCTTCACGATGCTCGACTGCCCCCCTTCGCTGGGGCCGGTGAGCGTCAATGCGCTGGTCGCCTCCGACCGTGTGATCGTGCCGGTGCAGGCCGAGTACCTGGCCCTGGAGGGCCTCGTCCAGTTCCTCGACACTCTGTCGATGATCCGCCGCGAGCTCAACCCCGCGCTGAACGTGTCGGGCCTGTTGATCACCATGCACGACGAACGGACGCGGCTCGCTCAGGACGTCGAGCGGGAGCTGCGCGAGCATTTCCCCGAAATGGTCTTCGCCACGGTCATACCGCGCAGCGTCAGGGTCGCCGAGGCGCCCAGCTACGGCCTGCCGGTCACCGAGCACGCCCCCTCTTCGCGCGCGGCCACCGCCTACCAGGCGCTGGCCGAGGAGCTCGTCACCCGTGGCTAGCGCCGCCAGGAAAGGCACGACGAAGCGCGGCATGGGACGCGGCCTCTCCGCGATCCTCCCCGACAGCACGCCCGGCGCCGAAGTCGGCGAGCTGCGCGAGCTGCCGGTCGGGCTGATCAAGCCCAATCCCAAGCAGCCGCGCACGAAGTTCGATGCCGCCGCCCTGGCCGCGCTCGCCGCCTCGATCGAGAGCACCGGCGTCGTCCAGCCCCTGCTCGTCCGCCCTCTCCACGACGGCAGCTACGAGCTGATCGCCGGCGAGCGTCGCTGGCGGGCGGCACAGCAGGCCGGATTGGAGAAGGTGCCCGCGGTCGTGCGCGACTCCGAGCGTGCCGAGCGGCTGCAGGTTGCGCTGATCGAGAACATGGTTCGCGAGGACCTAAATCCGGTCGAGGAGGCCCGCGCTTGCGCTGCCCTCGTCGAGGACCTGGGACTCTCCAAAGAGGACCTCGCCCGTCGCATCGGCCGCAGTCGCCCGGCCGTCTCCAACCTGATCCGCCTGCTCGATCTGCCCGACGAGGCGCTCGCCCTGCTCGAGGCCGGCGAGTTGAGCGAGGGCCATGGGCGCGCCCTCCTCGCCGCCTCCGGCAACGAGGTGCGCCGCCGGCTCGCCCGCGATGCGGCAAGGGGGGGATGGTCGGTGCGCGAGACGGAGAACAGGGTTAGGCTGGCTAGCCAGCCAAAAGAGAGGGGAAAGGCGCGGCCTGCGGTCAGTGCCGAGGAGGCCGCGGCGATGCGCGAGGCTGCCGACAGACTCGAGACGGCGCTCGGCCACGAGGTGAAGGTCCGCTCGCGTGGGGGAGAGGTCGCGGTCGAGATCCGCCTTGCCGACCTCGACGAGGCCCTGGCCCTGGCCGCTATCATCGGCCGCACCTCGGGCGATTAGCTCAGTTGGTTAGAGCGCGTCTCTGATAAGGACGAGGTCGCTCGCACTCCAGGCACGACAACCGCTTGCGACGCGGGGAGCCGATGCGTCCGACCCTTGTATATGACCGAGGCCCTAGAGGGGCCGGTCACGACTCCACGCTTCCGATGGCTTCGAGCTGATCGACGAACGCTTGGGCCTCGCTGGCCCGGGGCCTGTCGCCTTTGGCGTCGAACAGCTCGAGCGCCTCACGGGCCGCGGACTGCGCTTCCTGCTCTCTGCCGAGGGCCGAGGTGGCTCGCCCGAGCTCGAGCTGAGCGATTCCCTGAAGAAAGGTCACGTTCGTCCTGTATGCATGCTCGATCGCCCTCCTCGCCCAGCGCTCGGCCGTTTCCGGTTCGTCGTCCACGCGGGCCAAGCGGGCGCGGGCGACCGATATGACCACGAGCGTGAGATGGTCCTCTGGGGCGACGAGCTCCTCGGCGAGTTGTATGGCTGCGCGTGCGCGGTCGGGTTCGCCCAGCCGCTGGCGAACCTGAGCGGTGGTTGCCTGGATCGTCGCGCGAAAGCTGCGCTCGCCGATCGTGGCCAGCTCCCGATCGGCCTCGCACAGCCCAGCCAGCGCACCGCCGGGATCGCCGCCGGCGAGCTCCGACCACGCGAGCCAGTTCTGACACGAGGCCATCATCGTGTGAATGCGCATCGCTCTGAACTGCTCGACCGCCTTTTGCATGAGCGGCCGGCCCCGATCCAGGCGGCCTTCCAGTCGCTCGACCTCGCCGCGCGCGATCGTGACCAGCGCCATGACATAGGGTCCTACGTCCTCGGCCTCGATCGCGTCGAGCTCTTCTATGAGCGCGGCGGCATCTCTTGGCCCGTGGAGGATCGCCGCGATGTAGAGCGCGAGCGCGCGCGATCGCAACCCCCGGTCGCCGGCCTTGCGCGCGTGGTCGGCGGCGTTGTGCGCCTGCTCGGCTGCGGCCTCCGTGCGGACGGCTTGCTGGGATTTCGCCCAGAACCCGGCGAGGTACGCCTTCGCGAGGCCGCTCTCGTCGCCCGCCGCGGCGAGCTGCCGGAGCATGTCCGGAAGCCGCGCCTCGATCGTGCGCGGCGCCTCGCCGGGCTGCGTCAGGGCGAGCCAGTGCAAGCGGACGAGCCCGCCGTGGCCCGCGGTGTCCGCGTTGCGCTCGGCGGCGGATAGCAGCGAGTCGACCCGCGCGAGGTCTCCTCCCTCGATCAGTTGCTCCGCGAGATCGACCCCGACCGCCGCCGCGAGCGCCCCGTCCTCGGACGCAAGTCGATGGGCGCGGTCGAGAAGCTTCCGCGCGGCGACCGTGTCGCCACGCCGCGCGGCCCGACGACCAGCCATGTGGAGGTGCTCGGCGGCACGTCTCGTGAGCGTCGGATCGGCGTCGCTCCCGATGTCGCCTCGGTAGGTCACGGCTTGCTCGAGGTGCCAGCCGGCGATCTCGTCGAGCTCGGGAAGCTCGGGAACGTCATGCTCGAGCCAGCCCGCGAATCGCTCGTGCAGTCCCGCCCTCGTCTCCTTGGTCGCGGCTCGATAGGCGGCGTCCCGGATTAGCAGGTGGCGAAACGCAAACGTCTGGCGGTCGCTCATCTGGGAGGAGTAGGGGCGGATCAGGTCCTTGCGGACCAGGCCCGCCAGCGCCGCATCGACGTCCGCGTCTGCGCGCTCTCCCCAGAGCTCGGCGACGGCGTCGATGTGGAACACCTCCCCCTCGACCGCGGCGCACTCCAGCAGATCCCGTTCCTTGTGCCCCAGCCGCTCCAGGCGCGCCCCGAGCAGCGCCTGGATCGTCGATGGCAGCGGCGCCGCGCCGGGTTCGCGCGCAACGGCGGCCATCTCCTTCAGGAACAGCGGGTTGCCCCCGCTGAGGGCGATCATTTTCCTGCGGTTCTCCTGCGGCAGGTCGTCCGTCAGTTGCGCGAGCAGCAGCTCGCAAGCGGCCGCGTCGAGCGCCTCCATCGCAAAGGTGGTGGCGTCTGGCTTCCCGGACCCCCAGCCCGGTTGGTCCTCGAGCAGCTCAGGGCGGCTCGTGCAGAGCAGGAGGATCGGCGCCGCGCGGGAGAACTCCGCGACGTGGTCGAGCAGGTCGAGCAGCATCGGCTCCGCCCACTGCAGATCGTCGACGTGTAAAACCAGAGGTCGCTCGCCGGCGAGCGCCTCGAGCGGGCGGCGAACCTCCCAGAACAGCTCGGCCGGCGCCGCCACACCGCCGGCGCCGATTCGCTCCAGCGCCTGACGGGCGGGCTCGCCGATCGGCGTCAGCGCTTCGATCAGCGGCCAGAACGTGATCCCCTCGCCGTAGGGCAGGCAACGGCCGCTCAACACACTCGTCGTGTCGGCGAGCCGTGCAAGCAGCTCCGAGACCAGGCGGGTCTTCCCCACCCCCGCGGGGCCCAGCAACGTGAACAGCTGGCAGCTGCGTCGGTGCACCGCACGATCGAATGCGTCGCAGAGAAGATTCAGCTCACGCTCCCGGCCGATGAGCGGAAGGTCGAGGTGACGCCCGATGGCCGGAGCGAGCGGATCCACGCGCGATAGCCGGAAGGCGGGCACCGCCTGCGACTTTCCCGTGACTGGGACCGCGCCGACCGGTTCGACCGCGACCGCATCGCGGGCGAGGGTCAGGGTCTCGTGGTCGAGCAGGACCTCGCCCGGCCCTGCGGATTGCCTCAGCCGGGCGGCGACGCTGACCGCACTGCCGACCGGGACCTCCTCCGCTGCACCTGCCAGCACAAGGCCGGTGACAACCGCGGCGCGAAAGCCGAGGACGACGTCCGCCGCCTCAGCCACAACCGGGAGGCGATCGAGGAACTCACTGGCGGCGCGCAGCGCCCGCAACGCGTCGTCCTCTCGCGTGCGGGGGATTCCGAAGACGGCCGTCACCGTATCTCCGAGCGATTCGGCCACGGTGCCGCCGTGGCGCCCGACGATCGCCCGCAGCTCCGCCGACCAGCCCCGGGTCGTTTCCAGCAGCGCCTCGGGGTCCAGCTCCTCTCCTCGCGGGGTCGAAGCCGCGACCTCGCAGCACAGGACCGTGACGATCTTGCGTCTGCGCACGGGCGGCGGGTCGTCGGCGGGCGTGCGCAACGACTCGTCGTGGCGAAGGACCGCCTGCTCCAGCGCTTTCAGCTCCGGCCCCGGCAGCAGCCCGACCTCGTCCAGCGCCGCGCAGGCGTCCCGGTAGACCGCAAGCGCCTCGGCGTGCCGGCCACCGCGATACAGCGCGAGCATCAACAGCCGCCGGGGCCGCTCGCGCAGGGGATCGGCCGACGCCAGGGCGATCAGCATCGAGATCGCCTCGCCGTGCTCTCCGGACGCCAGCCTCGCCTCCGCCAGGGCCTCAACCGCCCGCGTGTGAAGCTCGGTGAGCCTCTCGCTCTCGCGCCGCGCGAAATCGAACCGATCGAGATCCGCCAGCGGCGCTCCGCGCCATAGCCCGAGCGCCTCCTCCAGCAGCGTTCGCCCCCGCCCAGAGTCCTCGCGGATCACACGCTCTCCCGCTTCGACGAGGGGCTCGAAGCGCCGCGCGTCGACACGCTCGGGGCCAACATCGAGCGCGTAGCCGGAGGGCGTGCTGCGCACGGCCATCTCCTCGCCGGCGGTGCGCAGCAGCTTGCGCAGCGCTGAGACGTGGACCTGCACCGCGTGCGCCGCCGTGGCCGGCGGCTGCCCGGCCCAAAGCTCGTCGATCAGACGATCCCCGGAAACCGCCGCTGGCGCTTCGACCAGCAGCAGCGCCAGCACGGCCCGCTGGCGGGGTCCACCCAGCGCAAGCGCCTCGCCGCCGGCGAGGACCCGCAAAGCTCCGAGCATCTCGAACTCCAGCAATCGGCCCCCTCGCTCCACCGGACACCCGGCATTCTATAGCGGTTTGGCCACCTCCTGGCGCGGGCCTGCCACCTCCTGGCGGAGCGCGCAGGCTCCTCTTGAGCACGTCATGAGCCGTCTTTGAGCGCCCCGCCGTAGCTTGGGTGCCGATCCGCATACCGGGTTCGTCGCCCATGGGCGCTGACGTGGTCCTCGCCGGAAGTGCGGGCAAGCGCTGAGAGGAAACCCCCTGAATGCCAGCTAACCAATCCCCACATATCGCAGGGAGGGTCGCCGCGCGAGCAGCGCCGAACGATTCCGTCTACCGCTTTTCCTGTCTCCTAGGTGTCGTGTGCATGGCTGCGGCGACACTGGCGCTCATACTCCCGGGCGCTGCCGCAGCGGCAGGGTCGTGGTCATCGCCTTCGTTGGTCGATCCCGCCTTCTTCGCCCAGTCGGTGTCGTGCCCGTCGTCATCGTTCTGCGCGACGGTGGACGATGAAGGGAACGCGGTGACCTACAACGGCAGCGTCTGGAGCGCGCCGGCTAACGTCGATCCTGAAAAGGCCCTGTCGTCGGTCTCTTGCCCCTCGTCCTCGTTCTGCGCCGCCGTGGACTCCAACGGCGGCGCCGTGACCTACAACGGCAGCTCATGGAGCGCCCCGGACACGATCGACAGCAGTGGCGGCCTGTCGTCCGTCTCCTGCCCCTCATCGTCCTTCTGCGTCGCCGTGGACCGCGACGGCAACGCTCTCACCTACAACGGCACCTCATGGGGCTCGCGAACCAGCATCGACGGGACGAATGGGCTCTCTTCCGTCTCATGTCCGACGTTCTCGTTCTGCGCTGCGGTCGACAACAACGGGAACGCGCTGACCTACAACGGCAGCTCTTGGAGCGGCCCCGCCAGCATCGATTCGGGCAAGGAGCTCCTATCCATTTCGTGCGTCTCGTCCTCATTCTGCGTCTCGCTCGAAAACCTTGGGGAAGTGATGGTCTACAACGGCAGCTCTTGGAGTTCGCCGACGAGCAGCGGCGCGCTCGGGCCGACCTCGGTCTCCTGCTCGTCGAGTTTGTTCTGCACCGTGGTGGACGCCAACGGCGGCACGGTCACCTACAACGGCAGCTCGTGGAGCTCACGGACGACTGTGATCTCCTTCGGCAGGGGGTTCAGATCCGTCTCCTGCGCCTCGTCGTCCTTCTGTGCCGCCGTGGACAATCAGGGCAATGCGCTGACCTACAACGGAAGCTCGTGGTCCTCGGCTTCTATCGGCGGCGGGGGGTTCGAATCCGTCTCCTGCGCCTCATCGTCCTTTTGCGCGGCGGTCGACCGCAACGGTGGCGCACTGACCTACGACGGCACGTCGTGGAGCCCGCGGGTTGGGATCGACGCCCCGAGTTCGCTTGTCTCCGTCTCGTGCCCATCTTCCTCGTTCTGCATGGCCGTGGACCAGAGCGGAAACGCGCTCACCTACAGCGGCGGCTCCTGGGGCGCGCCCACGAGCATCGATGCTGGGCACCAGCTTGCGGTCTCGTGCACCTCACCCTCGTTCTGCGCCGCGATCGACTTCTCCGGCGCCCTGACCTACACCGGCAGCGCTTGGAGCTCCCGGACGAGCATTCCCTCCTCCGCAGGTCTCTTCTCGGTCTCGTGCGCCTCGCCCTCGTTCTGCGCGGCCATCGGCATCAATCGCGAAACGGCGACCTACAACGGCAGTTCATGGAGTTCGGGGCCGAGCATCGACACCTCGCCGAACCAGCCGATCTCGGTCTCGTGCACCTCGTCCTCGTTTTGCGTCGCGCTCGACAACGTCGGCGAAGCGATGACCTACAACGGCAGCACGTGGAGCACGCCCGCGAACAGCGGCCTCTTGAGCGGCCAGGCCGTTTCCTGCCCGACCGCGTCGTCTTGCACCGGGGTGGACGGCAACGGCGGCGCCGTGACCTACGACGGCAGCGCTTGGAGCTCACGGACGAGCATCGATGCCTTCAGGCGCCTGCGGTCCGTCTCCTGCGCGTCGCTGTCCTTCTGTGCGGCGGTGGACGATCATGGGAATGCGCTGGTCAGCGCGTCCTCACAGCACACTCTTTCCGTTTCAGTCGCAGGCACGGGTTCCGGCCACGTTGCGGGCACGGGAATCAACTGTCCCAGCATCTGCTCGCACAGCTATCCGAGCAGCGAATCGGTGACGCTCACCGCAACCGCCGAAGCCAGCTCGACTTTCGCGGGCTGGTCGGGCGGCGGTTGCAGCGGGACGGGAACCTGCAACGTGACGACGAGCTCCGATCAAACCGTGACGGCGACATTCACCGCGTCGGGAGGTGGAGCACCGTCGAACACCGTGCCTCAGAACACCGCCGGCCAGGCGACCGCCCCCACCGCCGGTGCGGCGGTTCCACCCGCCGCCGCTTCTGGCTCGCTGACCGTCCGCGTACCGGCCTCACTGCCGGTCAAACACAACGCCGTCCACATCAGCCTCCAGTGCGCCGGTACGGGAACGTGCACGGGGAAGGTGATCCTCAGCGCCGTCGCATCCCGGTTTCATAGACCCCGGTTGGCACGCTCCGCGCGAAAAGATTCGCGCACGAGGTCGGTGGTCATAGGCAAGCGTCCTTTCTCGATCGCGGCCGGGAAGTCCGCCATCGTGGCGATCCACCTCAACGCCGCCGGAAAGAAGGCCCTCCGCGCCGCACACGGGAAGTTGAAGGCGCGCGTCACGATAAGCGGCACCACCTCCGGGAAGGCGGTCAAGGAGAGCAGGGCCGTCACGCTCATCGCAAAGGGGCAGTAGCACCGAGAAAAGATCTGGGGCGCGATGCCGTTGGCGAATAGGCTGCGCTTTGGGAGGTGCCACCGAGCGGTTGCATTCCGCTCTTGCCACCGAGCGGTTGCATGATAGGCTTGCTACCGTTCAGTGGCAAAGGAGATAGGGTCGATGACGATTCGTTCCGTCCGAAACCTCGCCGCGGCCGTACGAGGACGCCGCAAAGACCTGGGCATGAGCCAGGACGAGCTCGCGACGCGTGCCGGAGTCTCGAGGAAGTGGGTCTACGAGTTTGAGGCCGGTAAGCCGAGCGCTGAGTTCAGCTTCATCCTGCGCGTTCTCGATGCGCTCGGGCTCGCTCTAGAGCTTGACGCAAGCCCAGAGACCCAGGCGCCTCGCGCGGACACCGTCGATCTCGACGCCCTTCTCGACGAGCACGGAAGCCCATGAGCGACAGCCTGGTCGTCCTTCTCGACGACGCGATCGCAGGAACCCTCACGCGGCTCCCCAGTGGCCGGCTTCGCTTCGCCTACGACGACGACTACAGGAGCCGCCCAAGCCCGACCCCTCTGTCGGTCTCCATATCGCCACTGGTCCGCTCCCATCCCGACGGGGCCATCGCTCCGTGGTTGTGGGGACTGCTTCCCGATAACCAGGCCGTTCTCGATCGCTGGGCTCGCGAATTCCATGTCTCAGCGACCTCGCCCTTTTCGATGCTCGCCACGCCAATCGGCCATGACTGTCCCGGCGCCGTTCGTTTCGCCACCCCCGATGCCGTCGGCGACGTCACGGATCGAACCGGCCAGGTCACGTGGCTGACGGAGGACCAGGTCGCGCAGCGGCTGCGCGACCTCCGGGAGGACTCCACGGCCTGGCTCGGCCGGGACTTCACTGGACAGTTCAGCCTGGCCGGCGCGCAGGCGAAGACCGCGCTGCTGCATCACGACGGGCGCTGGGGGGTTCCGTCCGGCGCGGTCGCAACCAGCCACATCCTCAAGCCCGCCGTGGCAGGCCTCGACGATCACGACCTCAACGAGCATCTCTGCCTCGCCGCCGCCCGCCGCGCCGGTCTTGTTGCCGCCCGCACTCGCGTCGCGGAGTTTGGCGGCGAGAGCGCCATCGTCGTCGATCGCTACGACCGGCGTCCGCTCGACGCGCAGCTCGCGCGCATCCACCAGGAGGACATCTGCCAGGCGCTGAGCATCCCTCCGGCGCGTAAGTACCAGAACGAAGGAGGCCCCGGCCCGCAAGACGTTGCACGCCTTTTCCGCACGGCGATGCCCCCACGCGTCGCCGATGACGCAATCTGGAGATTCTTCGACGCGCTCGCGTGGAACTGGCTGATCGCGGGCACGGACGCCCACGCCAAGAACTACTCGCTCCTGCTCGCAGGCGGCGACGTCCGTCTCGCCCCCCTTTACGACGTAGCGTCGGCTCTGCCGTACGGGACCGACGAGAGGAAGCTGCGGTTTGCCATGGAGATCGGCGGCGACTATCGCGTGTATGCCCGTCGCAACCCCTGGGGGAAAGCCGCCGACGATCTCGGCGTCGACCCCGAGCGCGCACTTGCTCGTGTGCGCCAACTCGCTGCGCGCGCCCCTGACGCGTTCGCCGACGCCGCCTCCGCTCCGGAGGTCGCTTCCCTCCAACGCCCGCTGCCGGACCGCCTCGCCGACCTGATTGCCGATCGCGTCGACGGCTGCGTCGCAATCCTGGATCGGCCGTCCTCCACCGGCAATGTCCGATGATCTTGACGACGACGGAGATGGCCCGGCTCAGCTTTGCTGCCGGCGCTGCAAATGCCGAAAATCCATGCGGCCCCTCAGATCCCGTCGCCGCTACCATCCCTGCCTAGCGATGCAGCACGTTTCCATCACCACGATCAGCTTGTCTGCGGCCGATGTGCCATGGAAGTGCCATTTCTGCACTTCGCCAGACGCTGAGCGCGGCAAAGATCCGCGCTGCAGAGCCAAGAAGGGCGATTAGCTCAGTTGGTTAGAGCGCGTCTCTGATAAGGACGAGGTCCCTGGTTCGAATCCAGGATCGCCCACTGTCGCGTCGCCGCGGGCAGCCGCCTGGGGAGCGGCCCAAAGCCGTACCTATAATGAGCGGTCCACCTCGGCTCGGAGCCAATTTTGCAGCAGATGCAGATCTACGGGGTCAGCTTCGACATGGTCGGCAAGCAGCCGATCGTCTTGCTGAAGACGGTTGACGGCAACCAGTTCCTGCCGATCTGGATCGGCCATCCCGAGGCGGCCGCGATCCTGATGAAGCTGCAGGGCGCCTCGACGCCGCGGCCGATGACCCACGACCTGCTCTCCGACATGCTCGAGCAGCTCGACGCCAAATGCGAGCGGGTTGCCGTTACGGAGCTGCGCGACAACACCTTCTACGCCTCGATCACCGTCTCGATCGACGGCTCGGAGCTGGAGATCGACTCGCGCCCATCCGACGCCTTGGCCCTCGCCGTACGCGTCTCGGCGCCGATCTTCGCGGCCGAGGAGGTGATCGAGGAGTCGGCGATCGAGTTCGAGCATGAGGTCGAGGACACCGAGGAGGTCGTCGACAAATTCAAAGAGTTCCTCGACGAGGTGACTCCGGACGATTTCGCCGAGGGGACTTCCTAGCGGGCTGCCGGATTCAGCGCCAGCTCGACGATCCGCTCGATCAGCCGTACGAAGCCGATGCCCGCTGTCTCCGCGGCGCGGGAGAGCTCGCCGGCCTCGCTCAGATCGGGCGCTGGATCCACCTCGATCGCCAGTGGGCCGTCTGCGGCGTCGATCAGGGTCACCCGGGCGAAGCCCGCGCATCCCAGCGCCTTATACGCGGCCCCCGCAACGCCCCCCGCAGCGGTCTCGGCGCCTCCGAGCACCTCTCCGCCGAGCAGGCTCAGCTTCAGCTCCGCCCCCGCGGCGAACCGCTCGAGCAGCACTCGCTCGTCATAGCCGAAGGCCGAGATCAGCGCCTCGGGGACCTCGAACCAGCTGTCGACGACCTCGACGCCCAGCGCCGATCCTCCGTGGCTCGGCTTGATCACGAGCGGGAAGCCGAGCTTCTGCTCGAGCTCGCCGAGTGCATCGGCGGCGCCGAACTCGCGGAAGGCGGTCTCGCGCAGGGCGAACCAGTCGGGTGTGGGAACCCCCGCAGCGCGCAGCTCGTGCTTGGCGAAGATCCTGTCCGCGCAACGGGCGCAGGCACCGGCCGGCGAGCCGGTGATCGGAATCTCGAGGATCTCGAGCAGCTCCTGCACGGTGCCGTCCTCGCCCCCTGCGCGCAGGGCGACGAAGGCCAGATCGGGCCGCTCGTGCCGCAGGCGACCGACCAGGCGCGGCCCCGGCTCGACAGCCACCGTTTCATGCCCGAGCTCCGCCAGCGCGAGCTCGACCCGCGCGGCGGAGCGGAGCGAGACGCCGCGCTCCAGCGAATCCCCGCCCTTCAGAACCGCGATCCTCAAGCCGAGCCTTCGCCCGCCTTTCGGAATGGAAGGACGTCGGCGGCGCCTTCCTCCTCGGCCGTCGCCACCGGGCGCTCGGGCTCAGGCACCGCCTCGTGTTCGCCGGTGAGGGCGCCGTAGAGCTCGACCTGCTCGGCGATCGCCTTGCCGATCCGGCGCACCCCCTCGCGTATCTCCCCCTCGCTCACTCCGGAGAAGTTGAGCCGCATCGAGCTGCGGCCCCTGCTTTCGTCGACGTAGGCGGCAGGCCCCGGGACGAAGGCGACGTCCTCGCGCAGCGCCCGCGCCAGCAGATCCTCGGTGTCGATGTACTCGGGCAGCGTCGCCCAGATGAAGAGGCCTCCCTCGGGCTCGGTCCAGGTCGCCTGCGCGGGGAAGTGCTCGGCCATCGCCTCGAGCATCGTGTCGCGACGGCCGCGATAGATCTCGACCAGCTCGGCGATGTACTCGCGCCAGCGGCCTTCGCCGAAGTACTCCCGGGCGAAGTGCTGGGTGAGCGTCGAGGTGCAGAGATCCGACGCCTGCTTGCCGAGCACGATCTTCTCCATCACCGGGGGCGGCGCGACCGCCCAGCCGAGGCGGATCCCCGGGGAGAGGATCTTGGAGAGGGTGCCGACGTAGATCACGAAGTCGCCGCCGTCGAGCTGGTAGAGCGGCGGCAACGGCTCGCCGCCGAAGCGCAGCAGGCCGTAGGGGTTGTCCTCGACGACGAGCAGCTCGCGTTGCCGTGCGAGCTCGACCAGCCGCCGACGTCGCTCGAGCGACATCGTCACCCCGGCGGGGTTCTGGAAGCTCGGCACCGAGTAGATGAATTTCGGCCCGCGGCCCTCGCCGTCAAGGCGCGTCAGCACCGCTTCCAGCTCGTCGATCTTCATCCCGTCCTGGTCGCAGTCGATCTGGATCGTCTCCGCCTGATAGCTGCAGAAGACCGGCACCGCCCCGGGGTACGTGGGCGCCTCGCAGATCACGACGTCCCCAGGGTCGACCAGGGTCTTGGCGATCAGGTCGATCGCCTGCTGGCCGCCGGTGGTGACGATCACGTCGTCGGGATCGGGGAGCATTCCCTCGGCGCCCATCACCTCGAGGATGCAGTCGACCGTCTCGGCGAATCCCTCGGTCGGCCCGTATTGCAGCGCCTCCGCGGTCGACTCCTGGGCGATCCGCGTCATCTGCGCCGCGAAGGCGCCGGCCGGGAAGGTCGAGGTGTCGGGAAGGCCCCCGGCCAGCGAGATCACCTCGGGCCGGGTCGTGATCGCCATCAGGTCGCGCATGGCCGAGGAGCGCATCACCCCGGTGCGCGCCGCGAAGAGCCCCGCATAGCGCTCCACGTCGCGAGTGCGCGTGTGGGCCCGGCGCCGGTGCGGCGTCTCTTCCATCCCTGGAGTGTAGGTTTTCGGCGTGAGCTTCCTCGAAGGCACCGGGCTCGAGCTCGGCATCGGCATCGCGATCGGCATGCTCGCCGGCACCACCGGCACGCGCGGCTCCGCGCGCGGACGGATGACGATCCTGGCCGTCGTGATCGGCTTGATCGTGGGCTTTCTACTCGCCGGCGCCGCCGATCTCGGCAACCTGATCGGCGCCGTCTTCTGCGCGATCGGAGCCGTTCTCGGCTGCCTCGTGATCAGCGACGTCGTCAGCGGCGCCGGCCGCCGCGAGGGGAGCAGGGGAGGGGCGTTGGGCTTCATCGTCTCGCTGGCCGCCCTGGTCGTCGTGGCGGCCGCCCTGCTGCTGCCGGTGCTGACCCTGCTCGTCATCATCGCCCTGGTCTGGCTGGGCGTCGCTCGCCACCGCCGCGCTCAGCGCAAGCACGCCGGCCTGCGCGTCCTGCGCTAGGCGACGGCCGCCTCCCTTCATCATTCGTCTCGGATGCCCGCCCGCAAGCTGGTCCTCACCTACGTCGACTCGCTGCGCACCGACATGCTCGAACGCGCCGTGGCCGAAGATCGCGCCCCGACCTTCGGCGCGCTGCTCGACCGCGGCGTCCTGATCCCCGACTGCGTCTCCAGCTTCCCCTCGGTGACCCCCGTCGCCTGCGCAGAGATGGTCACCGGCGTGGCGTCGGACCAGCACTGGATCAGCGGGATGAACTGGTACCACCGGCTCGAGCGGCGCTATGTCGAGTACGGCTCCTCGCTGGAGGCGACCCGCGCGGTGGGGGTGTTTCGGGCGCTCTACGACCTCGTCTACAACATGAACCTCGCTCACCTCAATCCCGGCGTCGAGACCCTGTTCGAGCGTCTCGACGACGCCGGCCTGCGCACCGCTTGCACGCCCTTTCTCATCTACCGCGGCCGCCACCGGCACGAGGTCTCGCTCGACGGGCTGGTGCGGCGGGCGGTGGAGACGACTCGGCTGAAGTTTCGCCACCACACCTGGGGGCCGGCCGAGCTCTTCTACGGCGATCTCTACGCGAGCCGCGAGGTGCCCTGCAAGTCGACCTCGATCCCCGGCAGCCGCGACGGTTACTCGGCCTGCTGTGCAGCTGAGCTGGAGCGGGCCGACGCCTACGACTTCCTGCTCCTCTCGCTGCCCGACAACGACAACTACTCCCATCGCTTCGGCCCGCAGGCGAGCGTCGAATCGATCGCCAAGGCCGATCACTGCTTCGCCAAGCTGATCGAGGCCGGCGGCGGTCTGGACGAGTTTCTCGCCGACCACGCGGTGATCCTGCTCGCCGACCACGCGCAGACGCCGGTCAACCGGGGGTTGCCGCTCGCCGACGTCCTCGCCCGCGAGTGGGCTGTCCTCGCTCCTTCCGACGACAAACCGGAGAGCGCCCAGCTCGCCGTGAGCCCGACCGGGCGGGCCGCGCACGTCTACCTGCTGCCGGGCGAGGGCGAGCGGGCGGACCAGAGGGAGGTGGAACAGCGCCTGGCGGAGACCGAGGGCGTCGACCTCACCTGCAGCCGCGAGGGTCCCGACGCGGTGGTGAGGCGCGGCGAGGAACAGCTCAGGTTCCGGCCGGGCAGCCGGCTCGCCGATCTGCGCGGAGCGCGCTGGGACGTCGAGGGAGATCTCTCTGTGCTGGCGGTGACCGAACGCGGCGAACGCGTCGGCAGCGAGCAGTACCCCGACCCGTTTTCCCGTGTCTTCGCAGCCGTGACGGCGCCACATGCGGGCGACTTCATCGTCTCGCTCGCGCCCGGCTACGAGGCGGTCGATTGGGGCGGGGTGAGCCACGCCGGCGGCGGCAGCCACGGCTCGCTGCACGCGGGCGACTCGTTGGGGCCGCTGCTGTTCGTCGGCTGCGGGCCCGACCGGGCGGGTGAGCGCGAGCGCTGGTCGCTGCGCGACGTCGCCCCTGTGGTGCTGGAACATTTCGGCTTATGAGGCGAGCCGTCCTGGTGGCGCTGCTGGCCGCGGCGCTGCTCCCGGCAGCGGCGTCTGCGGACCAGGCTGAGGTCTCGTCCGCACGGGCGACCGAGATCGCCGACCACGACGCCAACGTGGTCAGGGAGCGACGTGAGAACGGCGGGCTGAGCAGCAGCGCCGCCAAGGTTGAAGGCCATTGGCAGGTCGCCTACTTCGCCGCCGGCGAAGAGGTGGCGCTGGTCCTGGTCGATCCGCACAGCGGCGAGGTCACCGAGTCGTGGACCGGGTACCAGGTGCTGTGGAAGATGGCGCGTGGCTACTCCGGGTCCTTCGGGCACAAGCTCAACGCCCCATACGTCTTCCTGCCGCTCTGCGCGCTCTTCCTGGTCGGCCTGGTCGACTGGCGCAGGCCGTGGCGGGTCGCGACGCTCGATCTGCTCGTCCTGCTCGGCTTCGGGGTCTCCAACTACTTCTTCAACCGCGCCGACGTCGGCGTCTCGGTCCCTCTGCAGTACCCGGTGCTGCTGTACCTGCTCGCCCGCGCGCTGTGGATCGGCCTGCGCGGGCGTGGCGAGGGGATCCGTCCGGTCTGGCCGGCCGCTTGGCTGCTGGTCGGGGCGCTCTTCCTGATGGGCTTCCGGGTCGGGCTGAACATGGCCGACTCCGGAGCGATCGACGTCGGCTATGCGGGGGTCGTCGGCGCCGACCGGATCGCCCACGGCGCGCCGATCTACGACAACTTCCCCTCCGACGTCTCGCAGGGCGACACCTACGGCCCGGTCAACTACCTCGCCTACGTCCCCTTCGAGCGGATCTGGCCGTGGAGCGGCAGCTGGGACGACCTGCCGGCTGCCCACGGCGCCGCGGTGGCCTTCGATCTCCTGGCCTTCGCGCTGTTGCTCTGGCTGGGCATCCGCATCCGCCCCGGACCGGCCGGTCGCAAGCTCGCCGCCACCCTCGGCTTCGCCTGGGCGGCGTATCCCTACACGGCTTACGCGCTGGAGTCGAACTCCAACGACACGCTCGTGGCGGTCCTCCTGATCGCCATCCTGCTCGTCCTTGCCCGCCCGGCCGCAAGGGGAGTCATGTCGGCGCTGGCCACTCTCACGAAGTTCGCCCCGATCATCCTTGCGCCGATGCTCCTCACCTACCGGGCCGCGGGTCCTGTCGCCGCAGGGGACCCACCGCCCCTTCCGGTAGCTAAAGCTTCCTCAGGGGCGGTCCCCCCTGCAGCGCCACCCGCGGCAGGGAGGTTTGCGGCGGCCTTTCTGGGCACCATCGCGGTGCTGCTGGCCTGGCCAGCGGTTTCCCCCGGTTTGCACACGGTCTACGAGAGGACGATCGCTTACCAGGCGGACCGCAGCTCTCCGTTCAGCTTGTGGGGACAGGTAGGTGGGCTGGAGCCCCTACGTATAGCGATCCTTGTTGGAGTAGGGGCGCTGGCGATCGCGCTGGCGTTCTGGCCCAAGCGCAAGACGCTCACGCAGGTAGCAGCGCTGGGCGCGGCCCTACTCATCGCCCTCCAGCTGACGGCCCAGCACTGGTTCTACCTCTACATAGTCTGGTTCTACCCCCTGCTCGTCGTAGCCCTTGCGTCCTTCGGGGACGTGCCAAGCGGCGGCGGGGTCAGGTCTGGGAGTGCCTCGCGAAGCGGCGCACCGGCGAGAGATTCCAGCCGCGAAGCGGCACCATCATCATGAGCGAGCGCAGCGAGCGAATCCAGGCACTCACGGACCTGACCCCGCCGCCGTCTACGACCCGGAAGGAGCGGGCACCATCACCTGCTCGATCGAGTTTGCCAGCCCCCGCTCGTTCACCTCGACCACCGCCCCCATCACCCAGACGTCCTCGCTCGCAGTCTCGAACTTGACCGGCATCTGGGTCTTCATCCCCTCCACCACCTGCTCCGGCTTGACTCCGAGCACGCTCGTCCGCGACCCGGTCATGCCGACGTCGGAGATGAAGGCCGTGCCACCGGGGAGCACGCGGGCGTCTGCGGTCGGCACGTGGGTATGGGTGCCGAAGACGGCGGCCACGCGGCCGTCGAGGTGCCAGCCGATCGCGACCTTCTCGCTGCTGACTTCAGCGTGGAAGTCGACCACGACGCAGTCGGCCTCGATCCGCTCGAGGATCGCGTCGGCTTCCTGGAAGGGCAGCCGCGCGACCTGCAGGCGGATCGCGCCGCTGAGGTTGATCACGCCGACGCGCGTCCCATCCACCTCGACGACGACGAAGCCCTTGCCGGGATTGGCGTGGGGGTAGTTGGCCGGGCGCAGGACTCGCTCGGCTCGATCGAGGAACTCGTAGGCCTCGCGGTGGCGGTAGGCGTGGTTGCCGGTGGTGATCACGTCGCAGCCGGCGTCGAAGAGGGCGCCGGCGGTCTTCTCGGTGATCCCCATCCCGCCCGCCGAGTTCTCGCCGTTGACGACGACCAGATCCGGCCGGTGCGCCTCGCGCAGCTGCGGCATCGCCGCCGCGAGCCCGCGACGACCCGGCCCGCCCACCACGTCGCCGATGAAGAGAACCCGCATGCGACGACCCTATCCCGCCGGAGCGCCGTAGAGGTTTGGTTCGCTATGCGGCCCAAACCTCTACGGCGCTCTGCACGGGCTGGCTCAAACCGCAGCGAAGCGACGCAGGGCGAAACGTCCGACGGCGGCGTAGACGACGGCCAGGACCGCCAGGTGCAGGAGCGGCCCCCCGATGCCGGGGCCGGCGGAGTCGAGAGCCGCGGTCATCGCTTCCAGCGCGGGCTTGAAGGGGAAGAGGGCGGTGACGATCCGGATTGCGTCGTAGAGCGTCGCTCCGACCGCCCCCGAGGGGACGAGCGAAAGCAGGGCTACGGGCAGGGAGACCATGAACGCCAGCAGCGAGACGGCTCGCACGTCCCGCGCCGCAGCGCCAAGGGCCGCGCCCGCCGCAGCGAGCCCGGCGCCCGCCATCACGATCGCCGCCAGCCAGAGGCCGAAGCGGCTCCAGTCGAGGCTGACGAAGATCTGCACGCCGCCCAGCATCAAGAGGGTCACCGCGAGTCCGACGACGATGCCGAGGCCGACCTTCTCCGCCAGCAGCGCCGAAGGCGAGACGAGCCCGCCCGTCAGCCTCGGGAAGGTGTTCTCCTCACGCTCCAGGGCAAGCGACCCGGCGACCAACAGCAGCGTGACGAAGGTCAGCGTCAGCGCCGCCGCGACGGCAATCGCAAACACTTCGAGCGGCGGGGTGGGGGCGCTGACCGACTGCTTGTCGACGGCGATCGGCTGGGCCAGCCGATCGATCAACGGCGAAGCCACCCCGAGGTTGTCGCGGGCCAGGGTGGCGAAGCGGATCACCCGATCGAGCTCGGCTCGCATCGCCTCCGGAACCGCGGGGCGCAGCGATTGCAGGATCGAGGCGACCGCGCGCAGGCCGAGGATTTCGACGGGCTGGCCGAGCACTTCGAAATTGCCGCCTTCGACGATCAGGTCGAGGTAGCGCCCCCCTTCCTTGGCGATCTGCCGGGCGATGAAGAGGTTGGCCTGGGCGAGCAGCGCGGTGATGCGATCGTCGACGGCCTGCGCCTTGAGCGGGTTCTCCTCGTTGACGATCACGTCGACTTCCGGGGTTTCCGGGTTCAGCGTGGAGAGCGAGTTGAGCCGGTCGATCAGGTCGGCGGGCAGGATCAGCGCCGCCAGCACGTCGCCGTCGCGGACCTTCGCTTCCGCTTCGGCGCGGTCGCCCACGTCGACGCATTCGACCTGCCGGCAGATCCGCTGGTTGACGCCGACCGCCGGCAGCTTCCCGCCACCGCCGGCGATCCTCGCCCCGGGCGGCACTTCGTTGAGGAAGGCGACGCGCGGCGTGCCCGGTTCGCGCGAGATCGCAAAGCCGATCAGCAGTGCGATCAAGATCGGATAGGCGATCAGGAGGACGGCCTGCAGCGGCGAGCGCCGCAGGATCCGCAGGTCCTTGAGCAGCAGCCAGCGCATCAGTGGCCGCGGTGCTCGAGGAAGGCGACGAAGGCGGTCTCGAAGTCGCTGCCGGCGGCCTCTGGCGTCTCGCCGCGAACGGCCTCCAGCAGCTCCGGCGGCGAGCCGTCGAAGAGGCTCTCGCCGTCGGCGAGGACGAGCAGCCTCTCTCCGTAGCGTTCGGCCTCCTGGATGTCGTGAGTGGAGAAGACCACCGTGGTCCCGCCTCCGGCAAGAGCGCCGATGAACTCCCACAGCCTCGCCCGTTGTCGTGGATCGAGCCCGACGCTGGGCTCGTCGAGGAGCAGAACCGCCGGCATCGCCATCAGGCCGATCGCGATGTTGATCCGCTGCTGGTTGCCGCCGGAGAGCCTGGCGACGAGCTCGCCGCGGCGGTCGGTCAACCCGGTCAGCTCGAGCATCTTCTCAACCGCGGCCCGGGGGTCGTCGCGCTTCTCCAGCCGCGCGAACAGCAGCAGGTTCTCCTCGACGGTGAGCCGCCGGTAGAGCGCCGCCTGCTGAGGCACCCAGCCCACCTTCCCGTTGGGCGATTCGATCTCACCGGCATCCGGCTCCAGCGTCCCGGCCAGGATCGACAGCAACGTCGTCTTCCCGGCCCCATTGGGCCCGATCACAGCCACAAGCTCCCCGGGCTCGGCATCGAAGTCGACGCCCTTCAAAGCTTCGCGCTCCCCGTAGCGCTTGGAAATCCCCTTGGCCCGCACCCCGGGAACCGTACTTGGGAGGCGAGGGGGCACCCCATCGCCTCCCCTAGAATCGTCTCGATGCAGTTTCCAAGCACGCGCATGCGCCGCCTGCGCCGCACCGAGACGCTGCGCGGCCTGGTCCGCGAGACCGAGCTCTCGCCGGCGCACCTGATCCAACCTGCCTTCGTCGTCGCCGGCGAGGGGATACGTGAGGACGTTCCCTCGATGCCCGGCATCGAGCGCTTCTCGATCTCCGAGCTGGTCGGCGAGGCGGCGGAGATCGCCGGCGCTGGAATCGGCGCGATCCTGCTCTTCGGCGTCCCCGCGAGCAAGGACGACACCGGCTCCGGCGCCTACGACGACGAGGGAGTGGTGCAGATGGCGGTGCGGGCGCTGAAGGAGGCCCATCCGGAGCTGACCGTGATCACCGACGTCTGCCTCTGCGAGTACACCTCGCACGGCCATTGCGGCTTCCTGCGCGACGGGGAAGTCGACAACGACCTGACGGTCGAGCTGCTGGCGAAAACGGCGATCTCGCACGCCGAGGCCGGCGCCGACGCCGTCGCGCCGAGCGACATGATGGACGGGCGGATCGGCACGATCCGCCATCAGCTCGACGAGGAGGGCCATGCCGGCACCCCGATCCTCTCCTACAGCGCCAAGTACGCCTCCGCCTTCTACGGGCCTTTCCGCGACGCTGCCGAGTCCACCCCCGAATTCGGCGATCGGGGCGGCTACCAGATGGATCCCGCCAACGCCGCCGAAGCCGTGCGCGAGGCCCAGCTCGACCTCGACGAGGGCGCCGACATGCTCATGGTCAAGCCCGCGGTCCCCTATCTGGACGTCGTGAGGCGGGTGAAGGAGGAGACCGGAGCGCCCCTGGCCGCCTACCATGTCTCCGGCGAGTACTCGATGCTGAAGGCCGCAGCGGCCAACGGCTGGATCGACGAGCGCCCCGCGGTGCTCGAGACCCTGACCTCGATCCGCCGCGCCGGCGCCGACGCGATCGTCACCTACTACGCGAAGGAGGCCGCGGCTTGGATTCGGTGAAAGTTCCTCAATCGAAGGTGCGCAGTCGCAAGGACGGCAGCGCGATCCCGCTCGACGAGATCGACAAGCGGCTGATGAATTTGCTGCAGTCGAGCTTCCCGCTCGACAGCGAGCCATTCGCCCTGATCGCATCCGAGGCGGAGCTCGAGCTGGACGACGTGCTCGCGCGTACGCAGCGACTGCTCGACGGCCGGATCATCCGCGAGATCACGCCGATCTTCGATACCCGGGCGCTCGGCTACGAGTCGATGCTGGTCGCCGCCAAAGTCGACGCCGAGCACCCGCAGCGCGCCGCCGCCGCCGTCAACGCCCACCCCGGCGTCTCCCACAACTACCTGCGCACGCATGACTTCAACCTCTGGTTCACGATCGCGGTGCCGCCGGATTCCGAGCTGGGGATGGCGGGGACGCTGGAGGCGCTGATGCGCGAGACCGGGGCCGAGTCGATGCGCGAGCTGCCCACCCTGACCTTGTTCAAGATCAACATGAACCTGGAGATGGAGAAGGGCACCGACGCGCTCGCCGCCGCGGTCGAGGCGGCGCCGCCTCGGGAGCTGGAGCGCCAGCCCTACGACGCTGACGACGTCGCGACGATCCGCGCCCTGCAGGGGCCGATGGAGGCGGTGGAGCGGCCCTACGACGCTGCCGCCGATCAGCTGGGAATCTCGACCGACGAGCTGCTGGCGCGCTTGCGCTCGATGGTCGACCGCAAGCTGCTGCGCCGTGTCGCGGCGATCCTCTTCCACCGCCGCGCCGGCTTCTCGGCCAACGGCATGGGGGTCTGGAAGGTGCCCGAGGCCGAGATCTTCGAGACCGGGCGCAGGATGGCTTCCTTCCGCGGCATCTCCCACTGCTACCAGCGGCCGACCTACGAGGACTGGCCCTACAGCGTCTTCACCATGGCTCATGGCCGCTCGAAGGAAGAGTGCGACGCGATCCTCGACTCGATCGCCGCCGAGTGCGGTATGGGCCCAGACGACCGCGCCACCTTGTACTCGTCGACCGAGTACAAGAAGGTCCGCCTGCACTACTTCACCGACGACTACTCGCGGTGGGAAGCTGAACACGGATGAAAATTGCCAGCGCCGACCTCCGGTCGCAAAGAATCAGATCGTGATGCTCCCTCCGGTCGGCTTGGCGATTTGACCCGCTCCTCAGAGTTGTACGGACGCGCGGTGCGGGTGATGCCCGGCGGGGTTAATTCTCCGGTGCGGGCGATGCGACAGATCGGTCGCGAGCCGGTCTTCGTCGCCCGCGGCGAGGGCTGCGAGCTGATCGACGCCGACGGCAACCGCTACGTCGACTGGGTCTGCTCCTGGGGGCCGCTGATCCTCGGCCACGCCAACCCGCGGGTCGTGGCCGCGGTCGTCGATGCCGCCGCCCGCGGGACGACCTATGGCGCCGCCACCGAGGCGGAGGTCGAGCTCGCCGAAGAGCTCGCCGCCAGGGTGCCCTCGGTGGAGATGGTGAGGATGACCAGCTCCGGCACCGAGGCCGCGATGAGCGCCGTGCGCCTCGCGCGCGCGGTGACCGATCGCGAGGTCGTCGTCAAGTTCGCCGGGGCCTACCACGGCCACGCCGACGGGCTTCTTGCCGACGCAGGCTCGGGCCTTGCCACGCTTGCGATTCCGGCCAGTCCAGGGGTCACGGCGGCGCAGACGGCCGGCACGGTCGTCGTGCCCTGGAACGACCGCCAGGCCGTCGAGCGTGCCCTGGCGGGCCATCCGGTCGCCGCCGTGCTGGCGGAGCCGCTGCCGGCGAACATGGGGCTGGTGCCCGCCGAAGAGGGCTTCCTCGAGTTCCTCCGCGACGCGACGCGGGAGGCCGGCGCCCTGCTCGTCTTCGACGAGGTGATCAGCGGCTTCCGCGTCTCGCCCGGCGGGGCGCAGGAGCTCTACGGCGTCGATCCCGACCTGACCGTGATGGGCAAGGTGCTCGGCGGCGGCCTGCCGGCGGCGGCCTTCGGCGGTCCGGCGGGGACGATGGAGCGGATCGCACCGGCCGGCGACGTCTACCAGGCGGGCACGCTCTCGGGCAACCCCCTTGCGATGGCGGCGGGGCTGGCGACGTTGCGGAGCCTCGATGCAGAGGCCTACGCGCGGCTCGGTGCCCTCACCGACCTCCTCGCCGCGGGACTGCGCGAGCTGACCGCCGACCGTCCGCTGCAGGTCGCCGCTGCACCTGGCCTTGTGACGCTCTTCTTCAACGCCGAGCCGGTGTCCGACTTTGCCGGGGCTGCTGCCTGCGACCTCGAGGCCCACGCTCGTTTCTGCCGGGCGATGCTCGACCGCGGCGTCTACCCGCCGCCCTCGCAGTTCGAGGCCTGGTTCGTCTCCCTCGCCCATGACGGCGATGCGATCGAGCGTACGCTCGAGGCGGCGGGGGAGTCGCTGCGGGAGGCTTTGCGATGAGCGACCCCCTGAAGCTGCTGGCGGACCGGCTGCGCGCCGAGGACACTCCGATCTCGCCTCGCGTGGCGGATTCGCTCGAGGCGGCCCCCGACGAGGGCCTCTCTTCCGAGCACGCCGTCGTGGTCGAGACGGTGCGCGAGGGCTACCTGCTCCACTACGGCGAGTCGCGTCTGCTCCGCGGCCACGACTCCGATCTCGGCCTGCTGGCCGGCGACTACCTCTATGCCCTCGGCATCGAGCGCCTCGCCGCGATCGGCGACACCGACGCAATTCTGGTCTTAGCGGAGCTGATCAGCGCTTCGGCCCAGCTCCACGCCGAGGGTCGCGAGAACGAGGCACCGACCCGATGGCGGGCGGCTGTCCACGCCATCGTCGCCCGGATTTGAGAGCTACCTGACCGCGCAGTGGCGGACCAGGGTGGCCGTGACGTGCTTGCCGGCGGCGAAGCCGAAGTTCGCCCGGGCGAACGGGTAGACCGTGCCGGGGAACCCGGCCGGGGCAGCGCAGCCGGCGCTGATGAAGCTGCGCCTTTCGCCCTGGTAGTTGTACGTGCGGCGCAGCTTCATGGTGAAGCGGGTGACATAGGCCCAGTTGTGCGCCGACGCCGGCAGCGAGGTCTTGATCACGGTGCCGAATTCGCCCCCGTCTTCGAGGATCTTGAAATTGAGCACGAAAGCCGACGGCGGCTTGCGCCCGTACACCTGGGCAAGCAGGCGCCTGTTCCCGCCGGAGGGCTTCGCATGGAAGACGAGCATCGGGCCGTCGAAGGTGAAGGGAGGCTGGTTGGCGAGGTCGACGCGCACCTGGACATGGCCGCTGCCGACGATCGCCTGTCCACAGATCCTCCTCGCCGCCCGGATCGTCGCCGGCTGGATCTTGCGCACCCGGCAGGTCGGCAGGCCCCGGTCGAAGATCTTGCCGGCACGATTGATGCCGATCGCGATCGTCTGCAGCTGCGGGGGCGGGTCGGCACCTTCGGCTGAACCGAAGGTGCCGTCGACGGAGACCGCGACCGGCGCCACGCCTTCGCGCGGCAACGCCTTCGGTGCGATGCCGCCGTCGAAATGGACGATCACGTCCCCTTGCCGGCTGACCTCCGCCTGTGCCACGGCAGCGATGCCCAGCGCGACGAGCGATGCCGCGACGACGAGCGCCGCGCGCCTCAATTTAGATGAACCTCGACGAGTCGATGCGGCATTCCTTGAAGCCGAAGCTGATCACCGTGTTGTTGGCTTTGTTGTTGTTGGTGTTGAGCTTCACCGCGAGCTTCTGTGCCTTGTACTTGTTGCCCGACTTGAGCGACTTGCCGATCCGCTGCAGGAAGCTCCCCTCGCTCTTCAGGTAGCCGATCCATTTGGTCAGCTTGGCCGAATCGGCCTGGGGCTGAGGAACCTGGGCAATCCTGGTGGTCGACTTGTCGAGCACGCCGGAAGCGCGGATGAAGCGCTTGCCGGCAGGCACCAGCTTGCCCTGCTTGACCTGGGTTTTGACGCCCTTGAGGATGGTCGAGTTCGACTTGCTGCTACCGGCGCAGATCGGTTCGACCCTTTGGATGTATTCGGACCGGGTGATCGGTTCGCCTTCGCCTTCGACGGCCAGCGCGACCGGAACCGCCGCGAGCAGCGCCACGGCCACTGCCAGGCAAAACACCGACAGCGACGACTTCCCCCTTGAGCTTCCCACTAGATCAATCCTCCTTCGCTCTGGCCGGTCCGGCGATGACGCAAAGGCCCCAGCCGATCCCCCTGTTCTCCAAAAATACACGAGTTCCTATGGCACGCACTACTGCTAACCCGCGCGGGAACCATGAAGATCGATTTCGGGAAGGATTCTCTCCAGCGGCCGCGGAAGCCACCAGACCCGATCGCCGAGCAGCAGCATCAGCGCGGGCAGGAGGACGATCCGCACGACGGTCGCGTCGAGCAGCACGGCGACGGCCAGGCCCGTGCCCAATTGACTGACCGTGGCGATGTCGGCCCCGGCGAAGGCGACGAAGACGGCCATCATGATCGCGGCGGCGCCGGTGATCACCCGGGCGGTCTTCTCCAGCCCGAAGACGATCGCCTCTTTGTTCGACGTGTTGTTCTCGTAGTGCTCGCGCATCCGCATCAAGAGGAACACCGCGTAGTCGATCGAGAGGCCGAAGATGATGCCGAAGATCCCCGCCGCCCCGATCGCATCCACGTAGGTGTGGCCGCCCAGCGGCCAGCCCTCCGGGACGTTGAAGAGCAGCGTCAGCACTCCGAACGCCACGGCCACGGTGACCAGGTTCAGCATCACCGCGATCGCCGCCAGCAGCAGCGCCCGCAGGATCACGACCAGGATCAGGAAAGTGGCAAGCGTGATCACGGCGATCATCACCGGAATCCGTTCGGAGATCACGTTCGTGTAATCGATCAGTTCCGCCGCTGCGCCGGTCACGCCGGTGGTGGCGCCCGTCGCCGTGGCGAGCTCGGCCGCGTCCTTCTTCAGCCGGCCGTTGAGCGCAGTGGACCCGGGGGTGTTGAAGGTGTAGCGCGGTATCACGATCATCTGCGCCGCCTGGCCGTCTTCCAGGTCGACGATCCCGGTCACCCGCTTGCGTTCCTTGGCCTGCGCGCCATCGAGGCTGGAGAGGACGAAGTAGCCGGAGTTGAAGATTCCGGGCGAGTTGCGGCGCAGCCGGTCGACCTTGCGGTTGACCTTCTTGGCGCTGACCGAGACTTCCGCGTGCCCCTTGTGCAGTTCGGTCTGCAGCGGGTTCGAGCGGTGGAACCCTTCGGCGAGCTTTTCTTCGAGCGTGTCGGCGCCCCCGCGCAGCTGGCCGAGGCCGTCGACGAGCTGTGAGGCACCGCCTTCGAGCTTGCCCAGGGCGCCGGGAAGCCGGCCGGTCGCGCCGGCCAGCTTCTCGGCCCCTTTATGCAGCTTGGTCGTGCCGTCGACCAGCTTTTCCTGGCCGCCGTGCAGGCGAGTCGCCTGGCCGTTCAGCCGCTGCGCTTCGTTGCGCGCGATCGCCATCGCTTCGACCAGGTGCTCGGCTTCGCGCAGCTGCGGCTCGAGGCTGGGGTCGGCGGCGGCCTTCTTTTCCAGTTCGGCCCGCAGCCCCCGCGCCCGTTCGAGTCCGTTGCCCTCGATCACGTTCAGCACCTGTTCGGAGCCGCTCTGCACGGAATAGGCGCCGACCTCGGCCGTGCGTTGGCCTTCCGCCAGCTTGCCCGAGCCTTCCGCCAGCTTGCCGATCGCCCCGGCGGCCTTGGCCGCCCCGGAGGCGAGCTTCGAGATGCCGCCTTCGAGTTGTTCGGCGCCGTCCCCCGCCCGGCCGGTGCCGTTGGCGAGCAGGCCGGCTCCCTGGCTCGCCTTGGAGATGCCCGAGCGCAGGTGCTTCACTCCATTCGCCGCCACGCCGAGTTTTTCGCCCAGCGTGGTCAGCTGTTCGGGGTCGGCTTCGCCCCGCCCGGCGAGCAGGTCGTTGCCGGTCTTCTGCAGCGGCTTTACCTGCTTGCGAATCTGCGCCGGGCCGATCACGGCCTGCACGCCGGGGTCGGAGGCGATCCGGTGCTGCCAACGCGTCAGCGCCGCCAGGGTGTGGCGTTCGGTGATCGGGCCCTGGTTGGAGACCGCGACGACGACGAAGGGGGCTTCCCAGCCGGGGCCGATCGCGGCGGCGATCAGCTCGGCTTCCTTGCGCGCCTGGTTGGAGGACGGCAGCTGCTGGGCGCTCGGCGGTCCGGTCTTCAGCGCCAGCACCGGGGCGGCGAGGACGAGCACCAACACGCCGATCAGGATCGCTGCGAGCAGGGGGCGGCTGAGCGCGCCGCGCACCAGGGTCATCACCCCTTCGCCGCCGCCGTTGCCGCCGATCCGCCAGCGGTTGACGTTGTGGCCGGTGAGGACAAGCAGCGCCGGACCGACGAGGGCGGCCACGAGGACGCTGATCGCGGTGACGACGATCGCGGTCCCGGCGAGGGAGACGAGCAGGTTGCCGGGCATGACGAAGAGCGTCACCAGCATTGCCAGGAACAGGGTCGAGCCGGCGAAGGCGGTCGTGCGCCCGGCAGTGCGCCGCGTCATCCGCGCCGCCGCCAGCGGCTCGGTCCCCGCGTCGAGCTCCTCGCGGAAGCGCGAGACCATCAGGAGGGCGTAGTCCACCCCGAGCGCGAGCCCCATCATCGAACAGACGGTCAGCGCGAAGCCGTCGATTGCGATCCAGTGGGCGAGGATCGCCAGCACCCCGCGTGAGGTGATTACCGCGATCCCGCCGAAGGCGAGCGGGATCGCGGCGGCGACCGGCGAGCGGAAGACGAGCAGCAGGACGAGCAGCAGGAAGGGGATCGCGATCAGCTCGGCCATGTCGGTCGAATGGACGGCCTCGTCGATCAGCGCCCGTGAGAGGCTGGCGTAGCCGGTCTCCGCTGCGCTGACCGGCGGCCTGATCTGTTCCTTCAGGGTGCGGTCGAGATAAGGGACGGTGGTTTTCACCGCTTCGTCGGCGCTGACGTGGAAGTCGATCAGGATCAGGGCCTTGCGCGGGCTCGGCCGCAAGTTGCCGACGCTGCCCTTGTCCCACGGCGAGATGGTCGAGACGTTCGGATCGGTGCGCAGCTTGCGGATCAGCGTCGGGCCCTGGCGGTCCAGTTCGCCGGCGGGGCCCTGCAGGAGGATCGCGAACGGCGCGGTATCGCCGAAATATCGATGCACCAGCTCGCCGGCCCGCCCCGAGTCCGTGCCGGGAACGCTGAGCGAGGTCGGCCGCAGCTCGCCCTCGACGCCCTGTCCGACGATGCCGAGGACGACGATCGCGACGAAAGCGGCCGCGAGCACGGCCTTTGGCCGCCGCAACGAGAGCGGCAGCCGCCTCTCCTCCCGTCGGCGAGTAAACACGCCAAGCGCTTATACCAGTCCACTTGGCCGACCCGGTCGCCTCGTTAATCTTCTGTACACAAACCTCCAGGGGCCCGGGTGTGGTTCGAAGGGCTCGACTTCGGTCTTTCCGCCGAGCCAATAAACTCCCCGGCCGTTGCACGAGGCAGACATGGCTGACGAGGCAGACAAGCGAAACGGGACCGAGGGCGACGCGCCGGCCGAGCGCGTGCAGCCCAACCCGCCCGGCTACTTCGAGGGCGAGTCGATGACGCGCCGCCGCGCCTTCACTGTCGCCGCCCAGGGCCTCGGCGGGCTTGCCGGCGCGGCGATCGTCCTGCCCGCGGTCGGCTTCGCCGTCGCGCCGATCTTCCACCGCGGCAAGGAGCGTTGGGAGGGGGTCGGCCCGGTCGGCGATTTCGTCGAGGACACCTATCGCCAGGTCGTCTTCACCGAAACCGAGGGCATCGGCGACGCCGGCAAGACCACCGCCTACGTGCGCAAGAGCTCCAAGCAGCTCGGCGAAAAGCCGAACCAGATCGTCGCCGTCTCCAACCGCTGTGCTCACCTCGGCTGCCCGGTGCGCTTCGTCGAGGCGGCGGGAAACTTCATCTGCCCCTGCCACGGCGGCGTCTACGACTTCCAAGGCAGACGTATCGGCGGCCCCCCCGTGCGGCCGCTCGACCACTTCCAGGCGCGCGTCCGCAATGGCCAGGTCGAGCTCGGCCCGCGCTACAGCGTCACCTCGCAGCTCGAGCCGGTCCGCGCGCGCGACCCCGGCGAGTTCACCGGCGGCGTCTGGGAATATCTGTATCCGCCCCGCCCGTCGACCTTCCCACCGCCGAGCGGGTGATCGATTAGATGAAACTCGACTCCCTGATACCGGCTCCGCTGCGCAAACCGGCCAAGCCCGGCATGGGCAACGGCGCGTCCGGGCCGGCCCCGGCCGACCTGAAGACGGCCCCGCCCGAGCGGCCGACCGAGGCGGCCAAGCTCGCCGACAAAGCCAAAGAAGCGCCCTCCGACGTCCTTGCCTGGGTCGACCAGCGCACGGCGGCCACCGGCTTCCTCACGGGCATGCTCTTCCGCAAGGTCCCGAAGGGGACCAACTGGTTCTACACGCTCGGCTCGGCAACCCTCTTCGCCTTCATCGTGCAGGCGACGACCGGCGTCTTCCTGGCGATGTTCTACACGCCCTCGACCACCCAGGCCTACGCCTCGATCTCGCACATCAACAACGACGTCTTCCTCGGCCAGTTCGTGCACGGGATGCACAAGTGGGGCTCGAGCGTGATGGTGATCCTGGTCTTCCTGCACATGGGGCGCACCTTCTTCTTCGGCGCCTACAAGTACCCGCGTGAGCTCAACTGGGTGATCGGCGTGGTGCTGCTGATCCTGACGATGACGATGGCCTTCACCGGGTATCTGCTGCCCTTCGACCAGCGTTCCTTCTGGGCCTCGGTCGTCGGCATCAACATCAACGGCACGGGCCCGGTCGTCGGCCCGTACCTGAGCGACTTCCTGCGCGCCGGCCCCGAGCTCGGGGCGACGACGCTCTCGCGCTTCTACGCGATCCACATGCTGCTCGTCCCCGGGGCGATCATCGCCCTGATCGGCGCTCACATGTATCTGGTGGTCAAGCTCGGCACCACGGCGCCGCCCTGGCTGCGGGCCGAGAAGCCGAAAGCGGCCGCGCCGACGGCTCCGCTCGACGCGGGCGCGAACGGGAACGGGAGAGTCGGATGAAGGCTGTTGACAAGCAGGCGTATCTGGAGGAGTACGAGCTGCTCAAGAAGAAGGGCAAGCCCTTCTTCCCCTACGCGGTGCTCAAGGACTCGGCGATGGCCCTGCTGGTCGTCGGGGTGATCATCGCGATGTCGATCATCCTGGGCGCCGAGCAGGGGCCGAAGGCCGACCCGACGACGACCACCTACGTGCCGCGGCCCGAGTGGTACTTCTTCTTCCTCTTCGAGGTCCTGCGCGTGCTCAAACCGCCGGAGCTGGTCCCGGTCGCGACGATCGGCATCCCGACCATCTGCATGGTCCTGCTCCTCCTCCTGCCGTTCTACGATCGCGGCCCGGAGCGCAACCCGGCGCGGCGGCCGATCGCGACGACCGCCGGGATACTGACCATCATCTCGATGGCCTACCTGACCTACTCAGGCGCCGTCGCCGGCTCGCCGACTGAAATCGACATGAAGGTCGCCCCTCAATACGAAGCCGGCAAGGAGGTGGTCGCCGGATCCGGCTGCTTGGCCTGCCACAAGCTGGGCGACAACGGCAACAACGGGCCCGGCCCCGAGCTGACCCACATCGCCCAGCGCATCCCGCGCGCCGCGATCATCCGCTCGGTTGAGATCGGCCCGAGCATCATGCCCTCCTTCCGCGACCTGCCGCCGAAGAAGCTCAACGAGCTGGCCGACTTCCTCTCCTCGCTCGACTGAGTTGCCACACTGGGTCCGATGACGGACACCACCAAGCCTTCGCGGGAATCCGCTCAATTCTCCGAGCAGGTCCAGGGCATGTTCGACCGGATCGCCGGCCGTTACGACCTGTTGAACTCGCTGATGACCGCCGGCCTTCATCACTCCTGGAGGCAGCGGGCGGTCGACCGGGCGGAGGTCTCGCCGGGAGACGCCGTTCTCGACGTCTGCTGTGGCACCGGCGACCTGAGCTTCGAGCTGGCCGCTCGGGTCTCACCGGGCGGCCATGTGGTCGGTTGCGATTTCTCCGAGCCGATGCTCGATCTGGCGCGTGAGAAGGCAGCTGAGCGAGGCGCCCCGGTGCGCTTCGAGTGGGCGGACGCCCTGCAGCTTCCCTATGACGAGGGCCGCTTCGACGCGGTGACCGTCGGCTTCGGGGTTCGCAACTTCGCCGACCGCGACAGGGGCCTGCGCGAGATGGCGCGCGTGCTCAAGCCGGGGGGAAGGCTGGTAATCCTCGAGTTCACCGAGCCCCAGCGCCCGCCCTTCTCGACCTTCTACTCCCTCTGGTTCGACCGGATCGTGCCGGTCCTCGGGCGCCTCACGCCCAACCCGGAGGCCTACTCCTATCTCTCCGAGTCGGTCCACAGCTTTCCCGATCCGCCGGGCTTGGCCACGAAGATGGACGCGGTCGGCTTCGAGCGAATCCGTTGGCTGCTCACGGCCGGGGGGATCCTGGCAATCCACAGCGGCGTAGCCGGAGGGTGACCCGTCATTCCGCCGTACCGCCCCCGGTAACGGCGGTCCTCGACGCCTCGAGCCGCTGGCTGCCGGCGCGGCTCGGCGAGGTCGAGCAGATGCTGCGTGAGCAGGTCGCCGGTCACGGGGAGACGCTGGCCGCCGACGCGGCGATGACGCTGGAGGCCGGCGGGAAGCGCCTGCGGCCGATGCTCGTCCTGCTCAGCGCCGGCGCGGACGCCGGCGAGAGCACTGTCCGCGCAGCGACCGCGATCGAGCTGATCCACATGGCGACGCTCGTCCACGACGACGTGTTGGATGACGCTCCGCTGCGTCGCGGCCGCCCGACGGTGGGGGCGACATCGGGCCGCGGGCGGGCAACGGCAACGGGCGACCTGCTCTTCTCGCGGGCCTTTGCCCTGCTGGCCGTCGCCGGCGAGCAGCGAGCGATCGAGTTGCTCGCCTCGGCATCCGTCTCCCTGGCGCGGGGAGAGCTCGCCCAGCGCCACGACGCCTACGACACGACGATCGGCGAGCAGCGCTACCTGGAGCGCTGCCGGCTCAAGACCGGCGCCCTGTTCGAATGCGCCTGCCGGCTCGGCTGCGACCGGAAGGAGCTGGGCGCTTTCGGCGCCGCCATCGGCCTCGCCTTTCAGCTGCTCGACGACGTGCTCGACGTCTCCGGACCGCCGGAGCGGACCGGCAAGGCGCGCGGGACGGACCTGCTCGACGGGACCGTGACGCTGCCGCTGATCCTCGCTGCCGAGCGGGATCCGCAGATCCGCGCCGGCGATCTGCGGTCCCTGGACAGCGCCGAAGCCGCGGCGCTCTGCGACCGGATCGAGGCCACGGGCGCATTGCGGCAGGTCCGCTCGCGCGCCCTCGAGATGGTCGCCGAAGGCAAGCGCAGCCTCGGCCAGGCAGGCTTCGACGCCGAACGGCGCAAGCTCTTCGACCTCGTCGCCGACGGGGTCGTGCAGCGCTACTCCTAGACCTCCTGGAGGTCTAGGAGAAGTCGTCGGCGCTGATCAGGTCCGCCGCGAGGGCCGCGGCGAAGACCTCGGCGATCTCGCGCATGCGCTCCCGTTCGAGCTCCTCGAGCTCGCCGGCCAGAGCCTCTGCGCCATCGTCCAGCGCCTCGTCGAAGGCGTCGATCTCGCTCTCGCCGTGGATGCCGTCGCTGCGCCACTCGCACTCGGGGCAGCGACGCCACAGATGCCAGTGGCCGCGCTTGGGGGTCTGCTCCCAGCGCGTCGGCTGGACGAGCTTGGAGCCGCACTCCGGACAGACGTGAAGACCAGCCCCAGTCCTCGTCGTTGTGCGGCTCGCGTGATTCATGCGTTGACTATCGAACACGCGAGACCGCGTTTCTATCCGCACTTTTCGGCGAAGACCGCAGAAAAACCCAGAATCGGGTAGACGACGGGCGCAATTCCACTCGATCCGACCGCAACCGCCGCCCGTTACCATAGGCCGATGCTTGGAAACATCGGTCCTCTCGAGATCATGGTCGTCTTGATCATCGCCCTGGTGGTCTTCGGCCCCAAACGCCTGCCGGAGCTCGGCCGCTCCCTCGGCAAGGGCATCCGCGAGTTCAAAGGCTCCGTCACTGGTGAAGACGACGAGGTCGAGCCACCGAGGCAGCGCGAGATCCCGCCCGGCGACCCGGGCCCCGTCGCGGACGAGAAGGCCGAGCCGGTCGCCCACAAGCGAACCTGAGGCCTGCCAGGGATGCCTCGCCGCGTCCGGCCGGTCTCCCATGAGGACCGGCTCAGCCTCGTCGAGCATCTCGACGAGCTGCGTCATCGCCTGATCGTCTGCGGGGCCGCGTTCGGCGTCGCGCTCGCGCTCTGCTTCTGGCAGAACCACCTGCTGCTCGAAATCGCCTCCGGGCCGTTGCCGAGCGGTCACAAGCAACTGATCACGTTCAGCGTCACCGAGCCCTTCACGACCACCCTGACCGTCGCCGCCTACGCCGCGATCATCCTTTCGCTGCCCGTCCTGCTCTATCAGGCGTACGCCTACGTCCTGCCCGCCTTCAGCGACGCGGAGCGCCGCATCGCGTTGCCGATCATGCTGATGGCGCCGCTGCTCTTCGCCGCCGGAGTCGCCTTCGCCTACTTCGCGGTCATGCCCGCGGCGGTCAAGTTCCTGCTCAACTTCAACGACAGTCAGTTCAACGTTCAGGTGCGCGCCCGCGATTACTACAGCTTCTTCTCCACCACCATGCTCGCCGGCGGCATCATCTTCCAGCTTCCGCTGGCGATCCTCGCCGTCACCAGGCTCGGCATCGTCAGCGTTCGGCAGCTCAGCTCCAATCGCCGCTATGCCTACCTCGTGATCGCGATCGTCGCCGCCGCGCTTCCCGGTGTCGACCCCATCTCGATGCTGATCGAGATGGTTCCCCTGCTCGCTTTGTACGAGTTGAGTATCTTGCTAGCGCGCGCCTTCGGCAGGCCGAAGGCAACTGGCGGCAGCGCCGAACCCTCTACGCAGGAGAGATAGGCAGCATGGCATCGAGCGGCGAGCGACGAATGCTCTTCGACACCCGCGGTAAACGCAAGCACGTTATCCGCGTCGTCTACGCGATCCTCGCGCTGCTGATGGGGGCCAGCCTCTTCCTCGTCGTCGGCCCGTTCAACCTGGCCAACATCCTGGGCGGCTCGAGCTCGACGACCAGCGCCGCGACCGTCCTGCACGAACAGGCCGAACGGATCGAAGGGCGCCTGGCGAAAAAACCGGACGACGAACAGCTCCTCTTGGCGCTGACGCGGGCGCGGATCAATGCCGGGAACGCCCAGATCGAACAGGAATTCGCCTCCGAAACGCCGACGATCACCGCCGAAGCCAAGAAAGACTTCGCGGCCGCCTCCGAATCCTGGGTTCGCTATCTGAAGGTGGCCGACGAACCAAGCCCGACCGGTGCGCAGTTGGTGGCGTCCACCTACTTCCGCCAGGCTGAAGGCAGCACCACGGTCAGCGAGGCCCAGGAAAACGTCTCGCAGGCCGCCAAGGCGCAGCGCATCGCCGCCGAACAGCGCCCCAACCTGGGCTCGCTGAGCACGCTGGCGATCTACGAGTACTTCGCCGGCAACTTCGCCGCGGGGGACAAGGCGACGAAGCGGGCGGCGGCGGAAGCCGGCTCCAAGACGGAAGCCAAGAACATCGAAAAACAGCTGGCCGAATTCCGCAAGCGCGGCGAGGCCTTCGCCAAGCAGAAGAAGGAAACCGCGAAACTGGAAAGCGAAGCCAACAAGGAATCGCTGAAAAGCCCCTTCGGCGGCTTCGGCGGCGGCACCTCCCTGGGCGGATAGGACGCAGGCCCGCTGCGCCCGATGGGCCGTGAAGGGCTCGAACCTTCGACCTTGAGATTAAGAGTCTCCTGCTCTACCAACTGAGCTAACGGCCCGGGACGGGCAAGTATAGGAAGCCGGCGGCCCGGCGGTCAGGGCCGGGGAGTGCAGGTCTTGAAGACGCTGCCGTAGATGATGGTGCCGTCGGCGAAAGAGAAGAGGCCGCGGGTCTGGAGGATGTAATCGGAGCAGCGCGCCGAGACGAAGCTGAGTTCGCGGCCGCGATAGCGGTACTCGCGGCCGATGTTCGCGTCGATGCGGGTCAGGGAGCCGAACCCACCCGCGATCGGAGGGATGTCGAATTCGCTGCGGTAGCCGTAGATGCCGCCGTGGATCCGTTCGACCGGGGCGACGATGACGTAGGTTTCGGAGATCGGGAACGGGGCCCGAGCCTGGCCGAGGACGGTCGGGTTGCCCTTGTGCCGGGGGCCGTTGAAAAGCGTCAGCGGGACACGCAGCTTGATCTGCGCCAGGCCGAGGAGGCTGACCACCGCCGCGACGTGCCCATTGCCGACGATCGCGTCCCGGCAGCGCCGCCGAGCCTCCTGGGTCGTGGAGCCTTCCAGCTTGGAGATAGGGCAGACGGGGAGGCCGGTCGTGGTCAGGTGTCCGTCATGGTCGAATTCCAGTTTTACGTGCTGGAGCGGCGGCGGGATCGAGCCGTTGGTGGTCTTGATCTGGCCGTACCCTTCGAAGTGGATCGGGGCGTAGGAGTGCTTGGGCAAGACGCGTGGCTCGAAGCCGCCATCGGCGTGCAGGACGAGGGTGCCCACGCGGACGGTCGCGGCGCCGGCGGAGCCGCCGAGCAGCGCCACGAGCGCCACGAGCAGCGCACCCACAACCAAAAGCGGTCTCCGAGTCATCGCCTCCTAAACACCCCGGTATCTCCAGGGTAGCGCCGTGGACAGGTCGCCCTATTCGCGCACGGTGCAGGGCTTGAAGATGGTCCCCTCCACGAAGCTGCCGTCTTCGAAGGTGAACTGCGCCTTGGCCTGCAGCCGTCCGTCGGCGCAGTGCGCGTTGGCATAGCTGAGCTTCTTGCCGTGGTAGTTCCATTCGCGTCCGATCGTCAGGTGGCCCGAGGTCGGCGAGCCGTAGCCGTTGACGATTTTCGGGAAGTTGGCGACCGTCTTGAAGCCGTAGCGACCGTGGTGCACTTTCTGGATCTCGACTTCGACGAGATAGGTCGTCGGACCCGGGTAGTCGATGTGCGCGTGGCCGATCACGGTCGGGTTGCCGTGTTTCACCGGCCCGTTGAAGAGAGTCAGCGGCGAGGACACCTCGATCGGCCGCTGTTCGGGCAGCTCGACGACGCCGGTGCCGAAGCCGGTGCCGACGATCGCCCCGGGACACAGCTTGCGCGCCTGCGGGGTCGTCGTCGCGACGAGCCGGCCTTTGCTGCATTTCGGCAACCCGCGCGTCTCGACCGCGCCGTGCTTGTCGAATTCGAGCGTCAGCGTGCGCAGCGGCGAGGGCCGCGTGCCGTCGACAGTCTTGAAGGTCGCGTGGCCGAAGAGCTTGATCGGCGCGTTCTTGTGCTTAGGCAGCTTGGTCGGCGAGAAGCCACCGTCGCCGACGATGATGATGTTGCCGATCCGCAGCCGGATCGCCGTCGCCGATCCCGCCCCCACGAGGCCGATCGCCAACAGCACGACCAGCGTCCTTAACAGAGTCTTCCGCATCGTCGTTCCCCTCCGTAGCCCCTGACCGCCAAACTAGCACGGTGGCTTCGAGGGGGAGCAGGGACAGCGGGCTGCTGAGGCACCCGAAGCGGGTGCTCGCGCTCGCGCTCGTGCTGCTCGTCGTCCTCGGCATCCTCGGCGCCGGGGTCGAGGGCAAGCTGAGTCCGACCAGCCTCGAAATCCCCGGATCCTCCTCGGCCCGCGCCACCGCCCTGCTGCGCCGCCACTTCGGCGACAGCGCCCCCTTCGTGATCCTCCTGCGCGGTCCGCGACCCCAGCTCGATCGCCAGGGGCCGAGGTTGATCCGCGCCCTGCGGCGCAGCAGCCCCGCGGTGACGACGCTCTCGCCCTGGGATCGTGGCGCGGTGCAGCGGCTTCGGCCGGGGCCGCGGCGGGCGATCGTGATCGTCGATTTCCATGTCGGCGTCGAGCAGGCGGTCGACGACGTCGTCCCGGAACTGAACGAAATGCTGGCGGCGAACGTCCATCCGCCGGTGCGCTGGACGCAGACCGGCTACGCGACGCTCTCGCGGGCGATCCAGGAAGACTCGATCGACGCGACCGAGCGGGGCGAGCTGATCGCTCTGCCGATTCTCCTGATCGTGCTGCTGCTCGTCTTTCGCTCGCCGGTTGCGGCGGGGATCCCGCTCGCCTTCGGGGCGGTCACGGTGATCAGCTCGCGCGGCCTGCTCTCGATCTTGGCCAACTGGTTCAGCGTCGACGCCTTCGCGCTGACGGTCTGCACGATGATGGGCCTCGCGCTGGGAGTCGATTACGCGTTGCTGATGGTCTCGCGCTTTCGCGAAGAGCTCGCCGGCGGCGCAAGCTCGCGCGCTGCCGCGCGGGCGACCCGCCGGACCGCCGGCCGCACCACGGTCTTCGCCGGCAGCACGCTGATGCTCTCGATGCTGGTCGCCTTCTTCATCGTGCCGGGTTCCCTGCTCGGCTCGCTGGCGGCGACCCTGGTGCTGGTCGTCGCCCTCAGCGTCCTCGTCGCCGTCCTCGTCGGTCCGGCCGTCCTCACCCTTGTCGGCCCCAATCTCGATCGCTGGCGGATCGGCCCGGCGCCCGGCGCCGGCCGTTCGCGGCTGATGGGCTTCGTCACGGCGGCGCTGCGCCGTCCCGCCCCGGTGGCGATCGCGATCGGCGCTGTCGTCCTCGTCCTGGCCGCGCCGGCGATCGGCCTCAAGACGGGGCCGCCGAGCCAGACGCAGCTTGCCCACGACGACCCGGTCAGGAAGGACTTCGAACTGATCGAGAGCTCGATCGGCCCCGGCTACGACGCGCCCTTCGTGATCGTCGCCAGCGCCGAACGGGGGACGGTCACCGAACCGCGCCGCCTCGCGGCGCTGAGCCGACGGCAGCACAAGATCGCCCGCCAGCCTGGAGTCCAGACCGTCGTCGGCCCGGCGCAGGTGTCAAGCGCGGTGGCGCCGCTGCGACAGGCAGCCGGCCTGTTCGCCACCGGGGGGGAATCGGGACCGATCGCCCAATTTGCGCGGCTCGGCCACAACCTCGGCCGCGCCGCCTCGGGAGTGGCCCAGCTGCGCGAAGGGATCGCCAAGGCGAGCTATGGCGCGGGGTTGCTGGCCGAGGGCTCCGGTCGGGCCTCGACCGGTGCCGCCGCACTGGCGGCGGGGCTGGCCCAGGCGGAAGTCGGCAGCGGCCGCGCCGTGGGCGCTCTTCACACCTTTGCCGACGGCACCCGGCGCCTCGCGGGCGCTCAACACAAGGCGGCGATCGCCGGGCTCAACGTCAAGTTCGCCGTGCAGAGCCTGCGCCCCAACCTGAACCGCAACGCGCTGACGCGCTCCCGCCGCCTGGAGAAATCGCTCAACGAGACCTCCAAACGCACGCTGCCCGGCTTGCAGCCATCGGCCGAAGAAGCCGAAGCGCAGCTGAAGCTGGCGCTGGCGCAGTTGGAAGGAATGACGACCGGCAAGGCCGACCCCAACTACGCCGCGGCGCTCGCCGCGGTGCAGCAGGGGCTCTCGGCGGCGAGCGTCCTGCCGGGCGGGCTCTCGGCGCTGCAGGCCTCCCTGCTCGAAGACGCGGAAGAAGCCAAGCAGGTGACCGACTGGCTTGTCTCCGGGCTCGCCCTGATCGAGAAGCTCGACAACGGCACGACGCGGCTCTCCGACGGCCTGCAGAAGCTCGAGGGGGCGGGCAAAAAGCTCGCCCATGGCTCTGCTCGCCTCGCCCGCGCCGCGAGCGGGCTGGAAAGCGGCGTCGCCAGGCTCGGCGCGGGCGCGACCGCGCTGGCAAGCGGCATCGCCCGGCTGCGCGAAGGCGCGACCGCGCTGGAAGAGAACCTCGCGCGCGGCTACAGCCGGTCCTATCCGCTGCAGTCGGGACTGCGCAGCGCGACGGTGCAGGTGCTCTCCAGCTCGACCTCGCTGAGGCACAAGGCACGTCGGGTCCAGCGTGCCACGCCGGGGATCTTCGACTCGGGCTACTTCGTGCTCTCGGCGCTGGACGGCGCCCGGCCGCGCTCGCGCGAGCGGGCGGCGGAAGTGGTCGACCTGAACGGCGGCGGCCAGGCGGCGGCGATCCTGGTCATCTCCCGCTACACCTTCAACTCGCCGGGCTCGATCGCGCTCAACAAGCGACTCGACGCCGAGGCGGCGGCGCTGGGCCGCGAAGCGGGGCTCGAAACCGGCGTCGCGGGCGGCCCGGCCCAGCTCGACGACTACAGCCAGATAACCCGCGAGCGGATCCCGTTCGTGGTCGCCGCGATCACCGTCGCCACCTTCCTCGTCCTCCTCCTCGTCCTGCGCGCGTTGCCGCTTGCCGCGATCGCGGTCGGCCTCAACCTGGCAACCGTCGGCGTCGCCTTCGGCATCCTCACGCTGCTCTTCAACCTGCCCGAAGACTGGCCGTTGGGGGGCCATACCTATGTCGACGCGGTCGGGGCGACGGCGATCTTCGGCGTCGTCTTCGGGCTCTCGATCGACTACGCCGTCTTCCTGTTGGTGCGCATGCGCGAGCACCACGAGCGCCACGGCGACAATGCCGCCGCGATCGAGTTCGGATTGCAGCGCACGGCGCGGGTGATCACCGGCGCCGCGGCGATCATGATGGCCGTCTTCGTTGCTTTCGCCGGCGCCTCGATCGCGACGATCAGCCAGCTTGGGGTCGGTCTCACGGTCGCCGTCCTGCTCGATGCGACGGTCGTGCGGATCATCCTCCTGCCGGCGCTGATGCTGCTCCTCGGCGATCGGGTCTGGTGGTTACCGCGCCCGCTCGACCGCGTCTTGCCGCGACTGAACGTCTGAATCGGCTGGGGCGCGATTTGCAGCGCGTTGACTTCGAGTTAAGCCAGGCAGGGCCACCCGCGTGGCGGCTGATCGCTCGGATACGATTCGGCGGCTAGTTCCTCTGTATGGAGGCGGGGGAACCGCAAGCGACGATCCGTGGCTGCTAATTCCTTAGGCGAGGAGAAAAGCCCGGCAAAAAGCCGGGGGATGGCCCCCGCCCGCATCGCGGCGCTGGTGGCACTCGCGATCGTCGTCATCGCCCTCGGCGTGATCGTCTTCGGCGGCGGCGGGGGGCATAAGTACAGGCTCGTCTTCCAGAACGCCGCCCAGCTGGTGCCCGACAATCAGGTGCTGATCGGCGGCCAGCCGGTCGGCTCGGTGGAAAGCATCGAGCTCACCGACGACAACCTGGCGGAAATCGAAATCAGCTCCGAACAGGAACTGCACGAGGGCTCGACCGCCGTGATCCGGGCGACCTCGCTTTCCGGCGTCGCCAATCACTACGTCTCGATCAGCCCCGGCCCGAACAGCAACCCCCCATTGGAAGAAGGAGCGACCCTGGGCCTGGGCTCGACCACGACCGAGGTCGACCTCGACCAGTTCCTCAACACCTTTCCTAACCCGGTGCGGCGAGCACTGAGCCAGTTCATCCGCGGCAACGCCGAACAGTTCTCCGGACGGGGCAAGCAGGCCAACGAAACGTTCAAGTACTTCGGCCCGGCGCTCAACCGGACCAGCGCCTTCGTCGGCGAGCTCAACTCCGACCAGCACCTGCTCGAACGCTTCGTGGTCAGCTCGAGCAAGCTCTCGACCGCGGTGGCGGCGCGCGGGAACGAGCTCTCCGGCGCGATTTCCCACGCCAGCGAAGCCTTCGGCGCGATCGCCAGCCAAAACGAAGCGCTCGATCAGACGCTGCGCGAGCTGCCTCCCTTCATGCGCCAGACGAACACGACCTTCGTCAACCTGCGGGCCGCGCTGGACGACGTCGACCCGCTGGTGGAAACGGCAAAGCCGGCGACGAAGAACCTCGCCTCCTTCCTCAGCGAACTGCGGCCGGTGCTCTCCAAAGCGGTGCCGGTGTTCAAGAACCTCCGCCTCAGCGCCAGCCGCCAGGGCTTTGCCAACGATACGGCCGAAACGCTCGCCTTCCTGCCGGTCGTCGAGGAACGCGCCTCCACCGCCTTCCCCCATGCGCAGCAGGGAATCGAAGCCTTCCAGCCGACGCTCGACTTCGCCCGCAGCTACACGCCGGACATCTTCAACGGCTTCGGCAAGCTCGGCCAGGTCACCGGCTACTACGACGGCAACGGCCACTACGCCCGTGCCCAGCTGGCGCTCAACATCTTCCGGCGCAACGGCAGCAGCGGCGAACTCGAACCGATCGCGCCGAGCGAACAGTACGGCGCCTTCGGCAGCTCGGCCGGCGTGCGCAGGCCGTGCCCGGGAGGCGGCACCCAGTCGGCCCCCGACGGCTCCAATCCCTTCGTCGACCCGCCGTACGCCGGTTCGGGCGCGAGCTCTTCGGAGTGCAACCCGGCGGACGCGCCGCCAGGTGGCCCATGAGGAAATGGCTACTCCCAGCCGCGCTGGTCGCCGCGATCGTGGTCGTCGTCGTGCTCGCCTCGAGCGGCGGCAACGGCAACGGCTACGTCGTCCGCGGCATCTTCGACAGCGGCGGCTTCATGGTCTCGGGCGAGCAGGTGCGGATCGCGGGCGCCAACGTGGGCGAAATCGAATCCGTCGGGGTGACCATGCCGGGCGAGGTCGACGGCTACAAGAACGGCAAGCCGATAGCGGTGCCGGGCAAAGCCGTGATCGCGATGAAGATCGAAGACCCCGGCTTCCAGGACTTTCGCAAGGACGCCAGCTGCCTGATCAGGCCACAGTCGCTGATCGGCGAGAAGTTCGTCGACTGCACGCCGACGCTGCCGCGCGCGCCCGGCTCCAAGCCGCCGCCCGAGCTGAAAAAGGTCCCGGACGGCGAACCGGGCGCCGGGCAGTACCTGCTGCCGTTCGAGAACAACAGCACCAGCGTCGATCCGGACCTGATCAACAACATCAACCAGCTGACCTATGCGCAGCGCTTCCGCCTGATCCTCAACGAACTCGGCGCGGGTCTCGCCGGGCGTGGCAAAGACGTCGAAGAAGTGGTCAAGCGAGCCAACCCGGTGCTGCGCGACGCCGATCGCGTGTTCGCCGTCCTAAATGCCCAACGCGACCGGCTGGCGCAGCTCTCCGCCGACTCCGCGCAGATCCTCGCGCCGCTCGCGCGCGAGCGGCGCAGCGTCGCCGGCTTCTTCGCCAATGCCGGCGCCGCCGGCCAGGCGAGCGCGGAAAAGGGCGCCTCGGTGGAAGCGTCTCTGCAGAAGCTGCCCGCCCTCCTGCGCGAACTGCGGCAGACGATGGCGAGCTTCGAATCTTTCTCCAAGGCCGGCACGCCTGTCTCCGAATCGCTGGACAAAGCCGCGCCGGCGCTGACCAAGGCGACCAGGGCGCTGACGCCCTTCTCGGCCGCCTCGACGGTGTCGTTGAAGTCGCTTGGCGCCAGCGGCGAAACGGCCGGGCCGAAGATCGCCGCCGCCGATCCGCTTGTGCGGAAGATCCGCGACCTCGGCAACAGCGGCGTGACGCCGACGTCCGAACTGGCCGAATTCCTCGTCAGCACGCGCAAGGACAAGGGCTTCGACGGCCTCGTCGACCTGATCTACAACAGCGCCGGCGCGACCAACGAATTCGACAAGTACGGCCACTTCACCCGCAACCTCACGGCGCTGACCAACTGCATCGACTACGTGACCGCGCCGACCTCGGGCTGCTCGGCCAACTTCACCGGCCCGGGTTCCAGCGAAGTCTCGTCGGCCTCCGACGCGCTGCGGCTCTACGAGCGCCTGCAGGAAAAATTCAGCGCCAAGAGCGGCGGCACCTCCACCGAAATCGCTCCGGTCGAGCCGCGTGCGGTCGCGCCCAGTCAGGCGAAGCCGGCCCCTTCGCCCGAATCGACCGAACTGGGCGAAAGCGAACAGCTCGGCGCCAGCACGAAGCCCGCCGCCCCCCAGCGTGCCCTCCTCAACTACCTCCTGGGACCATGAGAAACCGCGGCGGCATACAGGGAGTGGCGAGCAGCCCGGTGATCGTCGGAACGGTGACGGTGCTGGTCGTGGTCGTCGCCGTCTTCCTCGCCTACAACGCCAACAACGGCCTGCCCTTCGTCTCGACCTACGACCTCAAGGCGCGCGTGCCGAACGCGACCGCGCTGGTAAAAGGCAACGAGGTGCGGATCGGCGGCTCGCGGGTCGGGGTGATCAAGGAAGTCCAGCCGGTCCAGCTGGGCAACGGCCGGATCGCCGCCGAACTCAGCCTCAAGCTCGACAAGAGCGCGGAACCGATCCCGGCCGACTCGACGATGATCATCCGGCCCAAATCGCCGCTCGGGCTCAAGTACCTGCAGATCGTCCCGGGCAGCTCGTCGCGGGGCCTGAAGGCCGGCGAAACGATCCCGCTTTCCGCGGCGCGCCCGGAACCGGTCGACATCGACCAGTTCTTCGACATGTTCGACGAACACACCCGCAAGGCGATCCAGCGCAACGACGCAGGCTTCGGCGACGCCTTCGCCGGCCGCGGCCCGCAGATCAACGCGGCGCTCGGCTCCCTGCGCAACCTGGCCGAACACGGCCAACCGGTCCTGCGCACCCTGGTCGAACCCGGCACCCGCTTCGGCGCCTTCTGGGAAGCGCTCGAGGACCTCTCGGCGACGGTCGCCCCGGTCGCCGAGCAGCAGGCGAGCATGTTCGTCGCCCTCGACCGCACCTTCGGAGCCTTCGCCAGGGTCTCGCGGCCCTACATCCAGGAAACGATCGTCAAAGGGCCGCCGACCATCGATGCGGTCACCGCCGACCTGCCGGCCCTGCGTCCGTTCTTCCACGACGCCGGCCGCTTCTTCACCGCCTTCAAGCCCGGCGCCAAGGCGCTCGGCGAAACCTCGCCGACGATCAACGCCGCGCTGCGGGCCGGGATTCCGGCACTCAATCGCTCGCCGCGGCTCTACGCGCAGTTGACGCCGACGGCGGAAGCGCTGCTCGACTTCCAGGGCGATCCCGGCGTCTTCAACGGCCTCGACCTGCTGATGGACACCAACGAAGCATTGGCGCCGGCGATCAAGCACATCGCCCCGGCGCAGGTGACCTGCCAGTACCTCAGCATCGCCGCGACCAACCTCGCCAACGCCTTCAGCGAATCGAACGGCAAAGCCAACTGGTTGAGCGGAATCATATTTGAGGCGCCCGACGGCCCCAACGCCGAGTCGCAGCCCGCCTCGGCGCCCGCCGACGGCCCCGGCACCAAGAACCATCTCCACTTCAACCCCTACCCGCGGACCGGGCAGGAAGGCGTCTGCGAAGCGGGCAACGAGCGCTACGAACCGGGCAAGACCGTGCTCGGCCACGCAAAGCAGCTGTGGGGAACGACGACGAGGGGGGAAGGCGAATGAGTCGCCTGCCCGAGCGCGACACCAGGGTCGGGGCCACCGACAGCCGCATCAAGTGGCGGCCGAGCAATGCGATGATCGCGGTGATCTTCATCCTCATCTTCACGGTCGGCCCCTACCTGGCCTTCACCAAACACGTCCCGTTCACCGGCTATGGCTACACCCTCAACGCGACCTTCTCCAACGGGGCCAACATCTCGACCAACTCGCCGGTGCGGATCGCCGGGGTAGACGTCGGCAAAGTGATCGAAGTCAGCCGCGACGGCGATAACACCAAGGTCACCTTCACCGTCGACGACAAGGGCCGCCCGATCCACGACGACGCCTTCGCCGAGATCAAGCCGCGGATCTTCCTCGAGGGCAACTTCTTCGTCGACCTGAAGCCGGGCAGCCCGAGCGCGGCGGAATTCGACAGCGGCGGCACGATCCCCGTCAGCCACACCTCGACCGCGATCCAGCTCGACCAGATCCTGACCGCCCTGCAGTCGCCGGTGAGGGCAGACCTCAGCCGCCTGCTGGAGAGCTACGGAGAAGCGCTGACCCACAAGCCGACGGCGGCCGAAGACGCGACCCAACTACCTGAGGTGAAAGGCGAGACCGGCGCCGAAGGCCTGAACGGCGCATTCAAATACGGCGGCGAAGCGGGCCGCTATAGCGCCCAGGTCACCAACGCCTTCCTCGGTACGAGCCCCGGCGACCTCTCGCGCCTCGTCGCCGGCGCCGGGCGTGCGTTCGGCGCCCTGGCGCGCCGCGAGGCGGACCTTCAGGGGCTGATCGTCAACTTCAACACGTTCACCGGAGCGCTGGCGGCGCAGTCGAAGAACCTCTCGACCACGGTGCAGCGACTCGCGCCGACGCTGCAGGTCGGCCGCAGGTCGCTGGTCAACCTCAACCGCACGCTTCCCCCGCTGCGCGCCTGGGCGATCGAGTTCCGCCCCGCGGTCGCCGAGCTGCCGGCGCTGATCTCGGCCGCAGAACCGTGGCTCGCCCAGGCGCGGCCGTTGCTCTCGGGCAAGGAGGCCGGTGGGGTGGCAAAGCTTTTGAAGGAATCGACGCCGCCGCTCGCCGCCGCCGCCCAGGCCGGCAAGGCGAGCACGATCCCGCAGATCAACCGGATCAGCCTCTGCACCAGCAAGGTCTTCGTGCCGACCGGCAACGAGACGATTCACGACAGCTTCGAAACCGGCCCCAACTACCGGGAGTTCTTCTACTACCTGGCCGATTTCGCCGGGGCGCAGCAGAACTTCGACGGCAACGGCCCCTACATCAAGGTTCAGGCCGGTGGCGGCGACACGCTGGCCAAGCTCGAAAACCCCGGCGGCAACCTGACCACCGACAAACAGGCCTATGCGCACGTGGTCGAAGCGCCCACGGGCCTGCAGCCGCAGCTCGGCGGCCGCCCGCCGAAGAAGCCGAACGTGCGCTGCTCGACCCAGCCGGTGCCCGACGTGAACGGCCCGCTCGGCCAGGTCGGGCCGCCCCAGTTGACGGCGGTGAGCCCATGACGGGGAGCGAGCCGGGAGTGAGCCGCTGGCAGCACTTCCGCGCCAGCCTGGCTCGGCAGGCGCGCGGCCGCGGCAAAGATTCGATCGCGATCGCGATCCTGACCGTGCTGGCAATCGTGATGACGCTCTGGATCTTCACCCAGCAGAAGGCGTCGCTGCCCTCCTGGGCGCCCTTCGTCGGCGAAGACTTCGTCCACCTCACGGCGGACTTCAGCGATGCCCAGGCGGTCACGCCCGGCCAGGGCCAGGCAGTGGTCATCGCCGGCATCCAGGTGGGCAAGATCGACTCGGTCGACCTCGAAGACGGCCATGCCGTCGTCGGCATGGAGATCGAGCCGAAGTACCTGAGGCTGATCCACCCCGACGCAACGCTGTTGCTGCGGCCGAAAACGGGCCTCAACGACATGACCGTCGAGATCTCGCCCGGCAGCGGCCCCAAGCACGTCGAAGCCGGCTATCGCTTCCCGCTTTCGCGCACCGAACCGAGCATCCAGTTCGAAGCCTTCCTCTCGACCCTGGACACCGACACCCAGCAGTACCTGCAGCTGCTCGTCGCCGGCGGCGCCCAGGGAATCGGCGGCCGCGGACGGCAGCTCTCAGGCGCCTTCCGGCGCCTGCAGCCGTTCTCCCACTACATCGCCAAACTCAACCGCGCGGTTGCCCAGCGCCGGGTCGCCCTCGCCCACGTGATCCACGACTTCGGCCTGCTGACGACCGAACTCGGCCACCACGATTCCGAGCTCGAACGCTTCGTCACCTCCTCAAAGGACGCGCTCGGCAACTTCGCCAACCAGCAGCAGGCGATCCAGGAATCGCTGATCGAGTTCCCCTCGACGCTGACCGCGCTGCGCTCCGCCCTCAGCGCCTCCAACAGCTTCTCCAAGGCGTCCCGGCCGGCTCTGCTCGGCCTGATCCCGCAGGCGCAGGCATCGGTTCCTGCCTTCAAGGCCAACGAGCAGTTCTTCAGGCAGACGACCGCGCCAATCCGTGACCAGGTCCGGCCCTTCACGCGCCAGATCCGCCCGGTGCTGACCCACCTCAACGAAGGCGCGGCTGGATTCAACACCTCGGTGCGTGAATTCGGCACCTCGCTGGGCGCCTTCAACAGCTTCCTCAACGAGCTCGCCTACAAGCCGAAGGGCAAGCGGCAGAGCTACCTCTTCTACCTGCCCTGGGTGAACCACGACGTCAATGCGACCTTCAACCTGACCGATGCCGGCGGGCCGATAACCCGCGGCGTGGCGATGCTGACCTGCAACGGGTCCAACCTCGCCTACAACTTCACCCTGCCCTTCACCCGCCCCGACGGCAGCATCGAATCGCTGAAGCCGTACCTGAGGACGCTGCTGCAGGGCGTCCGCATCCCGAGCCCGAAGGAAATCCCGTACACCCCCCCCGACCCGGACCCGACGCTGAAGACCATCTTCTGCGGCCCTGAAGCCAGAGAATGAGCAAGAAAGCCCCCAGCACCGCGCAGCTCCTCGTCATCGCAGGCTTCGCCCTGTCCTGTTTCGGCATCCTGCTCTTCCTCTGGATCACCTTCGGCGGCCCCACCCCCTTCAAGGCGAAGCCGTACGAGGTCAAGGTCCCCTTCCAGGAGGCGACCCAGCTGGCCCAGCAGTCCGACGTCCGCATCTCCGGCGTCTCGGTCGGCAAGGTCCAGAACATCGAAGAGTCGCCCGACGGCAAGCAGGCCCAGGCGACGATCGCGATCGAAGACAAGTACGCGCCGCTGCCGAAGGGCACGCGGGCGATCCTGCGCACCAAGACGTTGCTCGGCGAGACCTACGTCGAATTGACGCCCGGCGACTCCCAGGGCCCGACGCTGCACGACGGAGCCGCCCTGCCCAGGGCCAACGTCGCCGAATCGGTTCAGCTCGACGAGATCTTCCGCACCTTCGACAAGCCCACCCGCGCCGCCTTCCAGGAATGGATGCAGGAAGGCGCCACCGCGATCGCCGGCCAGGGCCAGTCGCTCTCGACCGCCTTTGCCGAGTTCAACCCGTTCTTCAGCGAATTCGATCGCCTCTTCCGCCTGCTCGACACGCAGCGCCGCGCCGTGCAGCAGCTGTTCCGCAACGGCACGACCACCTTCCGCGCCCTGCGGGGCCGCGAAGGCCAGCTCGCCGGGCTGATCCGCAACTCAAACGCCGTCTTCAGCACCACCGCGGCCCGCAACCGCGACATCGAAGCCCTGTTCCGCGCCTTCCCCACCTTCGAGGACCAGCAGCGACTCACCTTCAACCGCCTGAAGGCCTTCGCGCTCAACTCCGACCCGCTGTTCCGCCAGCTCGTCCCGGCGGCCGAACAGCTCTCGCCGACCCTGATCGCCTTCTCGCGCCTCGCGCCGCAGGCAAAGGGCCTCTTCGAAGGGCTCGAACCGGTGATCGACCGGGCCCCCAGCGGGTTCGGCTCCCTGCGCAAGTTCCTGCGCAGCGACTTCCCCGTCCTACTGCGGGCGGTCGACCCCTTCCTGCGCAACCTCAACCCGCTCGTCACGGGGCTCAGCCTCTACAAGAACGAGTTCACCTCGCTGCTCGGCAACGTGGCCTCGGCGACCAACGCGGTCCACCTCAGCGCCTCGGGAGAACAGATCCACGTCCTGCGCCTGCTCGGTCCGCTCGGCCCCGAATCGCTGGCCACCTACGACACCCGCACGACCACCAACCGCAACAGCGCCTACAGCCGGCCGCGTTACGCCGAACGCCTCGCCGAGGGCCTGCTCAACTTCCACACCTCCCAGTGCAGCTCGGGCATAACCGCCCACCTCAACCCCGACACGCCGAACGAGGAAGCCTTCATCCAGAGGACCGGCGGGGACGCCAAACAGGCAAGCAACTTCTTCGAACGCCTCAAGCGCTACGCCTTCGCCGGCCAGGAAGACTCCTCCTCGATCCCCGCCCCCGGCTGCAGCCCCCAGGCTCCGCTGGCGCCGATCGGTCAGAGCGGCTCCGGGACCATCTACCAGCACACCTTCGAACAGCAAGGCGAATAAAGCGCCTTTACGTCTCGGATCCGATTCGGTTGAGGCGAAACGTGCGCCCAAAACCGCAAGGTCGACTACTTGGTCGCAGAGGTCGGCATCCAGATTAGGGCGCTTTGACGGATTCCTTCGGGGCCTCGAATGCTGCCAAGCCAACCGTCAGCGGAATCGGCTTCTCGCTGGATTTAGCGATCCGCAGCTTCGCTTGCTCCTGTTCGTCGGCAATGAATTCACGAAGAGATTCAATGCCCACGATGACGCTTTCCCAGCCCTGTCTATCCAGCCTGATCAACGACCAACTCAGGCAACGCTCCGTGCGTTTGTCGAAAGTGCCTGCGACCAGTGCCTCCTTGGCAAGCTCGCAGAGATCCTCAAAGGCCCGCCAAGCCCCTGTTCCGATGAGTTGGCTGAGGGAATCGGTGTTGGGGTCGAAGTTGCGAATCATCGGTTTGGTCGCTCGGTAGAACTGCTCGACGCCAGCGCGCCGCCTCCCGCCGCTCTCAAGCCGTGCCTTCGCCAGCCAGCCGCCGCCTTCAAGACCTTTGAACCGGCGTCCGAGCGCCGCCCGGCTCACCCCTCCAACCTCGCGGTGAAACTTCGGCACGCTTATTTCCTGTCGGTTGGACTCCGCAATTATCTCTAGGCGCTTGTCGTCTTGGAGGATCGGTGCGAGTCGCTGTGGAAAAGGTGCAATCGGTTCTCGCTGGCACTCCACGAGTCGATCGACTACTGGCGACTCTGCGCCGCTACTGAGGGACTCGAAGGCGATCAGGAATACGTCGGTCCTGATCAACTCCTCGCCGCTATGGAGAGCGCGGCGACGGGAATCCTCCTGCTCCTCAAACAGGTGTGCGAACTGGTCGCTAACGGCCGCCGCAGATCGATACCAGCCTTCTTCGTCAAGCAGGAACGTAGTGCAGCTCAACTCGTGGCTGTAGGTCGCGCCCTTGGCTGTCGCTTCGAGATCGCCCTGCAGTCTCGGCATGACCTGCTTGAGAAAGTTCCAGGTACAGATCGCCCGCACCGAGAACGGAACAAGCGCCCAGCTCTCGGCGTCGATGAACGGCAGTTCGGTCGCACGATAGAAGTCCTCCTTGCCTCCACGTCGGGCACCTCCCGGCCCTTTGCTGTAGAGGTAGCGAAGCCAGCCTTCCCTGGCCAACCGAGTGAAGTTCTGGCTTACACGGGTGGACGAACCCCCGCCGAACTGCTCGTAGAACTGCAGGGCGCTCATCTCGCGCATGTACAGCTCGATGACGATCCTCATGCGTAGTTCGACCGCGAAGACGACCGAGAGTCGGCGTAGCCGCTCTCGGGCATTTACCCCCATCGCAAGTCGTGCAGCCACACGGGACCCCCTAGCGATCACATCTCGTCGAGCGCGCAAGTCTAGCTGCATATCGAGACGAAACCGTAGTAGTTCTCAATCGCCTCTCTCGATAGTTTTACTAAGGAGATCTATATGTATATCCAGCGGGAGGTGAGACAATGAAGCTCGCAGCGTGTGACGCGGCCTTGCCGGTCGTATCGATCAACAAGGCCGGCTAGCCGCCTGGCCTCAAGCGCTATGGCCTGGGGTCCGAGCAAACTTCGCTCGCCCGGGCTATAGCGCAACCCATTACCTCGAACCTCCGAATTGCGTGAGCTCTGGCCTTCACTGCGTGAATTGATCAGGTCAAGTTGCCCGCTTAGCGTTTGCTTTATGCCAAAGGGTGGCAGCACCCTAATCGAGTTCTCGGGCGGCGGGGCCGTTGTTCCCCGCCCCGTTCTCGTCAACGAATCGAGCGGATGCCTACGGCATGCGGTCCGCTCCGCGGAGCCCGCGTGAACGCCGACTTCGAGAAATTTTGGGCGTCCGTTCCCAAGAAGGCAGATCATCCATCCCGGGTGCCGATCCTTGAAGTGTTCCGCTGGATCGGCGAGCCGCTCTCGGCCATCGGCCTAGTCGATGTGCTCGACGGTCGGCACATCACAATGTGGGAAGCTGTCCACCATCTGCGGGTTCTGGAAGCGTTCGACGTGGTGGAACCCGTTCCGGCCGAGGCCGGCCAAGCCACATCGCGGCGGGAAGCCTTCGATGTGCCCTATCGACTCAAGGCCGCGGCCAGGTGACCGCGTTCGACGAAGCACCTGACGGTCAAGGCTTCTTTCGCCACAAGCTGCAATGCACGTAAAAGGGGCGGCCCGAAGGCCGCCCCTTTCGTGACCCGCCGTGTGGTGGGTCGGACCGCTGTTTTGCCTGTCAGCCCTTGGGCGTGCAGGGAACCGCGAGCCCACCCTTGAGAACCGTCACGGGCTGCGCGCCGGCTTCATGGGCTTCGTTTTTGAATATGACCTTCGGAGCGCTGACCTTGAACACGCCGTCCGGGCATTTGGCTTCGAAGTAGCCGACCTTCTTGCCCTTGTAGGTGTAGGTCTTGCCGAGCTTGAAATCGAAGTCAAGCGCGGAGCCGCTGCCGCCGGCGATCACGGGGATTTTGGCGATCGACTTGAGGCCGCTGCCGGAGCGCTTGATCGTGACCGTGGTGACGATCGCCGCCGGAACGGGAACGGTGATGAACGTGTGGATCAGCAGCGTGACTTTGCCGCCCTTTTCGCCGCCGTTGAAGACGAGCAGCGGGCTTGGCACCTCGATCGGCCTCTGTTCCGGGAAGGCGATCTCAGCGTCGGCCTTGCCTTCGCCGAGGATCGTCTTGCCGCAGACCTTTTTCGCGGCCTTGGTGTCGCGCGCCTCGAGCTGGCCGGCTTTGCAAACCGGGTAGCCCTTGACGTTGATTTTCACGTCCTTGTCGATGTTCACCGCGGCTTCCCTGAACGCCGAGGGATGGGTGCCGTCGGTGGTTTTGATCTTGCCGAAGATGTGCGTGGTCACGGGCACGTACTTGTTCTTCGGCAGCGCCTTCGGCGAGGTGGTGCCGCCGAAGGTGACGACGAGGTCGCCCGCCCGCAGCGTCGTGCTCACCGCGCTCGCGACGGCCGCGACCGCCAGAGAGGCGATCGCCGCTCCGACGAGCGCCAGCATGAGTTTTCTTCGCATTCTTCTCTCCTTTTGGCCCTGCCCGGTTCGAGCCGCGGCCGTTGAAACGCCATGTTAAATCCCGCTGCAAAGCTAGCAGTGCAGGGTTTCGCGGGAATGAAGCCACGAAGAAGGGTCAGCCTCTCCCAGGCTTGCAGGGAGTCGCCAGGGCACCCGCGAGCACGGTCTGCGCGGCCACTCCCGGCGTCTGGGCTTCGTTGCGGAAGAGAGTCTTCGTCGTCCGCACCCTGAACTTGCCGTCCGGGCAGCGGGCCATCAGGAAGCTCCGCTTGTGGCCCTTGAAGCGGTAGGAGCGCTTGAGCTTAAAGCTGAAGTCGAGCGCGGAGCCGCTGCCGCCGGCGATCACCGGGACCTTGGCGATGCCGTGCAGGCCGAAGCGGCCCTTGTGCTCCCGCTTGAGCGTCACCTGCGTGACGATCGCAGCCGGGACCGGGACCGTGATGAACGTGTGGATCAGCAGCTTCGTCGTGCCGTCGTGGGTGCCGCCGTTGAAGACAAGCAGCGGGCTCGGCACCTTGATCGGCGCCTGTTCGGGAAAGGCGATCTCAGCGTCGGCGTGGCCGCTGCCGACGATCGTCTTGCCGCAGACCCGCTTCGCGGCCTTGGTGTCGCGCGCCTCGAGCTGGCCGGGACGGCAGATCGGCAGACCCGTCGAGTTGACCAGGACGTTGCGGTCGATGTCGAAGGTCGCTTCGCGGAAGGCCGAAGGATGGGTTCCGTCCGAGGTCTTGACCTTGCCGAAGACCTGGGCGCTCGCCGGCGCGAAGTGGTGGCGCGGCAGCTTCTTCGGCATCACGTTGCCGCCGAAGGTCAGGATCAGGTTGCCCGCGCGCAGCGTTATCTGCGTCGCGCCGGCGACGGTCGCCGCTCCGACGGCCAGCGCCGCGCTGAGAGCGAGCACGAGGACGAGGTTTCTACGCATGTCGATTTCTCTCTCCTTTGTGGAGTCGGCAAAGCACGCCGGCTCCGATAGAAAGCTTGATAGCCCACCGGTGGTCGGTTACCCGCCCCGGTGTTCGTAACAACCCGGGCCGCGGGTCAAAGGAGCGGAGGCCGGCGAAGTTCAGCTCTCGAGCATCGAGAGGCGCGTCCGCTCCCGCTCCTCGGCGGCGCCCTCCGGGCCCAGGAACGGCAGCGTTATCCAGAACATCAGGTCCGGCAGCCTGCTCGGCAGGCGGGCCGACGCGCCGTGGAGGATCTCGCTGTAGAGCAGCTCGTTGATCCCGCCGGCGAGCGAGAGCGAGGTGATTCCCGGCAGCTCCACCGACGTCTCCGCCCGGCCCGCATCTAGAAACCCGGTGAACTGCCGGAGGGCCGCGTCGCGTCGCGCAAGCGCCTTAGGGCCGGCGGCGAGCACCTCGACGATCGCGAAGCGGCCCTCGTCCGGGTGCTCGGCAAGGTGTTTCAACAGCTCCCCCATGCCGCCCGCCACGCGCTCTGCCCAGGGCGCTCCCGGCTTGGACTCGAAGCCTCGTGCGGTGTCGCCGAGCAGGTTGCCCAGCAATACGTCGTAGGCGGCGAGGAAGCAGTCCTCCTTGCTGGCGAAGAGCTCGTAGAAGGTCTTCCTCGAGACCCCGGCGACGCCGATGACGTCGACCACGCGCGTCTCTGGATATCCCCGCTCGGCGACGACTTCGATCATCGCTTGCAGGATTCGCCGCCGCTGGGACTCCGTCACCGCCTCCCGCGGTAGCCCGTGACGGCCCCGGGGCAGCCGCTCGTTGGCGGTGCGTCTACCGGAAGCCACGCATGGACTTTAGAGCACGCCGGGGTTTCCGCCAATCCATACGACCTGCTCGCGCCCTGGGCCGACGCCGACGAGGCGGATCGGCACGCCGACGAAGTCGGCGATGAAGTCCAGGTAGGCGCGCGCTTGGACCGGCAGGTCGGCCTCGCTGCGACACTCGGTCAGGTCGGCCTCGAAGCCGGGCAGCTCCTCGTACTCCGGTGTGGCCGAGTGCAGGATCGACTGGTGGTAGGGGAAGGTGTCGAGCACCGCCCCCTCTCGCGACCGGTAGCGCACGGCGACGCACAACGGGTCGAGGCCGCCCAGCACGTCGAGCTTGGTGATCGTCAGCGCGCTCATCCGGTTGAGGCGCACGGCATAGCGCAGAGCGACCAGGTCCATCCAGCCGCAGCGCCGCTCGCGGCCGGTCGTCGTGCCGTACTCGTGGCCGCGCTCGAGCAGGTGGCGGCCGACCTCGTCTTCCAGCTCGGTCGGGAAGGGCCCGGCGCCGACCCGGGTCGCGTAGGCCTTGGCCACGCCCCAGACCTCGCTGATGTCGGTCGGGCCGATGCCGGCGCCGACGGTGGCGGCGCCGGCGATCGGGTTGGAGGAGGTGACGAATGGATAGGTGCCGTGGTCGAGATCCAGCAGGGTCGCCTGGGCCCCCTCGAAGAGGACCGTTCGGCCGTTGTCGAGCTCGTCCCAGCAGAGCCGCGCGGTATCGGCGATGTGGGGCTCGAGCCGGTGCCCGTAGCCCGTGAACTCCTCGGTCATGGCGTGCAGGTCCAAGCGCGGATCCGGGGCCTCGGCGACGGAGTGGTCGGCACCCTCTCGCGCCCCCTCGCCGGCCTCCTTGCGCAGCTTGCGTCGCTGTACCGACAGTTCGCGCAGCGCCTGCTGCTTGGGCTCCAGCGCGGCCATGATCTTCTTGCGCAGGATCTTCTCGTCGAGCAGGTCCTGCACCCGGATCCCGAGCCGGGCCGACTTGTCGGCGTAGCAGGGCCCGATGCCACGCTTGGTCGTGCCGATCTTACGGCTGCCGAGCTGCGCCTCCCCGGCCGTATCGAGAAGCACGTGGTAGGGCATGATCATGTGTGCGTTGGAGGAGATCCGCAGGTTGGCGGCGGGCACGCCGCGCCGCTTCAGGCTCTCGATCTCGTCGGTGAGCACCTTCGGATCAATGACGACGCCGTTACCGATCGCGCACAGGGTCCCCGGGTGCAGGATCCCGGAGGGAATCAGGTGCAGCTTGAACTCCTCGCCGTCGCGGACGATCGTGTGGCCGGCGTTGTTGCCGCCCTGGAAGCGCACGACGACGTCGGCCCGCTCCGCGAGCAGGTCGGTCACCTTGCCCTTGCCCTCGTCGCCCCATTGGGCGCCTACGATCACCAGTCCCGGCATGACGGCCGATTATGAAGGTTGCGGAGGGGCCGCACCGGGCGCCATCTCGACGCGCCGATCCTGCCCGAACAGTGGCAGCGGGTTTCCGTCGCACATCTCGACCAGGCGGGAGACGGTCCGGGCCCCGACCTGTTCGGTCAGCTCCGGCTCCTCGAGGTTCGTGGTGAAGACGATCGAGCGCTGGTCGTTGTAGCGGCGATCGACGATCGCATAGAGCTGCTCGAGCACCCAATCGGTGCTCCGCTCGGCGCCGAGATCGTCGAGGTGAAGCAGGTCGACTGAAACGAGCCGGTCGAAGAAGGCGAGGTAGCCGTCCTGCCCGGCCTCGGCGTCGAACGTCTGGCGGATCCGTGCCAGCAGCGCCGGAGTCGAATAGATCGCCACCGACCGGCCGGCATCGATCGCGGCCTTGGAGGCGAGCATCGCAAGCGTCGTCTTGCCGGTGCCGGGGCCGCCCATCAGCCACAGGCCGTGACCGGCGTCGAGCTGCTCGTCGATCCCCTCGCAGTAGCGCCGCACCGCCCCGACGGTCGCGCTCAGCCCCGGCTGGCGGGCCATGTCCGAGACCGGCGGCCGCTCGAACGAGACGCCGCGGTAGCGCTTCGGCAGCGAGCCCTTGAGGCCGCTCGATCGGGCCTTCTCGATCCGGCGCTTGCGGCATTCGCAGGGCCGCGCATCGTCATCGGGGCCGACGATCCACCCCGATCCGTCGCAGACGCCCACCGAACAGCTCGCCCGGACCTCGATCTCGGCGCCCTGCTGCGGCACCCCGATCCCGCCCGCGCCCGGCAGCACGGCGCCGAGCGGATCACGGTCGGCCGGGGGGTCCTCCGGCAATGCGGCTCGCAGCCCGCCGAGCGGTCCCCGCTTCGGAGCTTGATCGTCGCTCACGCGGCCTCACCGTGTGCGTCCTCGACGCCTCCGTACTGCGGGCTCGCCAGGTTGACGAACTTCGGGAACTGATCCTGGAAGGCCAGCGGCACGGTGCCGATCGGCCCGTTCCTGTGCTTGGCGATGACCAGGTCCGCCTCCCCCGGCCGCTCGCTCTCCTTGTTGTAGTACTCGTCGCGGTAAATGAAAGACACGATATCTGCATCCTGTTCTATGCTTCCGCTTTCGCGAAGGTCCGAGAGGATCGGGACCTTGTCGGGG
>DASSHI010000034.1:0-86428 GCA_035693025.1 Solirubrobacterales bacterium | reverse complement strand
GGTCATGGAGTGCTGTCTGGAGCTGCTCGCCGCCGACCTGCTCGTCTCGCTCCAGGACCTCGGCGCCGCGGGCCTGACCTCCTCGGCCGGCGAGATGGCGTCGGCCGGCGGCGTCGGGATCGACATCGACGTCGCCCGGGTACCGCTCCGCAACCCCGACCTCGAGCCGTTCGAGGTGATGGTCTCGGAGTCGCAGGAGCGGATGCTGGCCGTCGTCGAGCCCGGCAAGGTCGACGAGGTGCTGGCGATCTGCCGCAAGTGGGAGACCGGCGGCACCGCGATCGGCGAGGTGACCGCCGGTGACCGGATCCGGATCCTCGACGGCGACGTCGTCGTCGGCGACATGCCGGTGACCCTGCTCGTCGACGACTGCCCGCTCTACGACCTCGAGCCGGCCGAGCCGGATCGGTGGGCCTACGGCAACGCGGCCGGCGGCGGCGCCGGAGACGCGAGCGCCGTCCTGCTCGAGTTGCTGGGCACGCCGACGATCGCATCGAAGCGCTGGGCCTTCGAGCAGTACGACTCGATCGTCCAGTCGCGCACCGTGCGGCGGCCCGAGCAGGCCGACGCCGCGGTCCTCCGGCTCGCCGAGACGGGCACCGCGATCGCGGTCTCGATCGACGGCAGCGGCAGGCGGGTCGCCTGCGATCCCTATGCCGGGACGGTCGAGGCGGTCCTCGAGTGCGCCCAGAACCTCGCCTGTGTGGGCGCTGAGCCGCTCGGCCTGACCAACTGCCTCAACTTCGGCAACCCGGAGAAGCCGGCGCCGGCATGGCAGCTCGACCGCTCGGTACAGGGGCTGGCCGACGTCTGCATCGCGCTCGGCGTGCCGGTCGTCGGCGGCAACGTCTCCCTCTACAACGAGGGCCCCGAAGGCCCGATCTACCCGACGCCGGTGGTCGGCATGGTCGGCGAGCTGCCCGACCCGAGCGTCGCGGCGCCCAGCGCCTTCGCCGCCGCGGGCGATGCGATCGCCCTGCTCGGCCCCTTCGAACCGACCATGGAAGGAACCGAGTTGGCCAAGCAGCGGGGGGAGCTCGACGGCGGCCTCCCCCAGCCCGACGTCGCTGCGGTCGCCGCCGCCTGCGCGGCGGTGCGCGACGCGGTCCGTGCGGGAAAGCTCGCCTCCGTCCACGACGTCAGCGACGGCGGCCTCGCCTGCGCGCTTGCCGAGTGTGCGATCGGCTCCGGCCTCGGCTGCCAGGCCGATCTCCAGCACCTGCGCGAGCGCGGCTGCACGCCGGAGGAGGCCCTCTTCGGCGAGGGCTCCGGCGGCTTCGTGATCAGCGGCGAACGCGAGAAGCTCGAGGCGCTGGCGAGCGACGACGTCGCCGTCCTCTATCTGGGCAAGGTCGGTGGCGACACGATCGAGATCGCCGCCGGCGACCGCAGCCTCTCCCTCCCCCTCGCCGACGCCGAGTCCGCCTGGCGTTCGCTGGGCGAGCGGCTCGACGGCTGACCTGCGGCGTGGGCTAGAAGGGCAGCTTCGCGCGTGCCCCGCGGCCGGTCTCGTGGCTCTTGTCGGCCCCACGGCGGGCGTGGTAGGCGTCAGTAGTAGTGGCGGCGACCGCCGACGGCCCGACCGGCCGCGCCGAGCACCCAGAAGATCGCGCCGAGCACCACCAGGATCCCGCCTATGACCCACAGCAACCCGACGTTGAAGATCGCTCCGAGGATGAGGCAGATGATTCCGAGGATGATCATTGGTCGCGCACCTCCATTGGGGGTTAACGGTGCCCTGGGGTACCCGCTGGCCGCGAAACAAACGCATTCGGCCGGCGGCCGACCGGTCCTGAGCCACTGCTACCCTGCCGGGGTAGGCAGTCTGCCTGCGCGTCACGTCCTTTTCCAACGCTAGGAACACGCGCTTTGACTCCGCCCCAGGGGCAGCCGATAGACCGCGATGGCCCGCGCGAGGAATGCGGGGTGTTCGGCGTATACGCGCCCGGCCACGACGTCGCCCGACTCGCCTACTTCGGCCTCTACGCGTTGCAGCACCGCGGCCAGGAGTCGGCCGGGATCGCCACCTGCGAGGGCGGCCACATCACCACGATGCGCGACTCCGGCCTCGTCTCCCAGGTCTTCGACGAGGAGAAGCTGCGGGCGCTGGAGGGCGACATGGCGATCGGCCACGTGCGCTACTCGACCACCGGCGGCGGCTCCTGGGAGAACGCGCAGCCGGTCTGGCGCGACGACGGGCGCGAGCTGGCGCTCGCCCACAACGGCAACCTGACCAACGCGGTCGAGCTCTGGGCCGAGCTGAAGGAGGCCGGGATCGCCTTCCGCGGCAGCTCGGACTCGGAGATCATCGCGGCGCTGATCTCCTCCAACAAAGGGCGCTTCGTCGAGGACGCGGTCGCCGACGTGATGCCGCGCCTGCAGGGCGCCTACTCGACCGTGGCGATGACCAAGCATGCGATCGTCGCCTTCCGCGACCCGCATGGGGTGCGGCCGCTCTCGCTGGGGCGGCTCGGCCAGCGCTTCGTCGTCGCCTCGGAGAGCTGCGCCTTCGACATCGTCGGCGCCGAGCTGCTGCGCGAGGTGCGCCCGGGCGAGATGGTCTCGCTGACCGAGCGCGGCCTCGACACGCGCCAGGTGGTCAAGGCGGCCCGCCCCGCCCACTGCGTCTTCGAGCACATCTACTTCTCCCGCCCCGACAGCCGCCTCGAGGGGAAGGTGCTGCAGCAGGTGCGCGGGCGGATGGGTGAGATCCTCTGGCGCGAGGCGCCGGTCGAGGCCGACCTGGTGATCTCGGTGCCCGACTCGGGGAACCCGGCGGCGGCCGGGCTCGCGCGCGCCTCGGGGCTGCCGCGCGACGACGGGCTGATCAAGAACCGCTACGTCGCCCGCACCTTCATCCAGCCCGGCCAGGAGCTGCGCAAGCACGGCCTGCGGCTCAAGTTCAACCCGCTGCCGGAGATTGTCGCCGGGCAGCGGATCGTCGTCGTCGACGACTCGATCGTGCGCGGCAACACGACGCGGCAGATCGTCGGCATGCTGCGCGACGCCGGGGCCAGCGAGATCCACCTGCGGATTTCGGCGCCGCCGATCCGCCACCCCTGCCACTACGGGGTCGACATGTCGACACGCGAGGAGATGATCGCCCACGAACGGACGATCGAGGAGATCGCCGACGAGCTCGGCGCCGACTCGCTCGCCTACCTCTCGATGGAGGGCGTCTACGAGGCGATCGGCACGCGGCCCGAGGACCACTGCGACGCCTGCTTCAGCGGCCGCTACCCGCTCGGCGACCCTGAGGAGGCGAACGGAAAATTCGCCTTGGAGACCATTAGTTGAGCTTCAGGCTGGTGGTTCTGGCCTCGGGTTCCGGAACGAACCTTCAGGCCATCCTCGACAAGTTGCACGGGAAGGATGGCGTGGAGGTTGTCGGAGTCGCGTCCGACAAGCCCGCCGCGGGGGCGCTGGAGCGGGCGCGGCGGGAGGGCGTGGAGACCGGTGTCTTCCCGCGCGAGGAGTTCGCCGATCGCGGGGCGCGAGATGCGGCGATGGCCGCGTGGATCGAGGGGTGCGGCGCCGACCTCGTCGTCCTCGCCGGCTACATGCAGCTGCTCTCCCCCGCCTTCGTCGCCCGCTTCCGCGAGCGCGTCGTCAACATCCACCCGGCCCTCCTGCCGGCCTTCCCCGGGCTCGAGGCGATCGGCCAGGCGCTCGACGCGGGGGTGGAGAGGACCGGGGTGACCGTCCACTTCGTCGACGAGGGCGTCGACACCGGCCCGCCGATCCTCCAGCGCGAGGTCGCGGTGCCCGCCGGATGCGACCGCGCCGCGCTCGAAGAGGCGATCCACGCGGTCGAGCACGAGCTCTACCCGGAGGCGATCCGCATGATCGCGGCGGGGCGGGTTAGCATCGACTCCGACGATCCCCGCACGGTCGTCCTCAGCGATGAGTGAGGCTCCCGCAGACATCCGACCCGAGACCGCCGCAGACGGCGCGATCCGGGTGCGCCGCGCGCTGATCTCGGTCTCCGACAAGACCGGGGTCGCCGAGTTCGCCAAGACGCTCGCCGCGCACGGGGTCGAGATCCTCTCCACCGGCGGGACGGCGAGCGCCCTGCGCGAGGCCGGCATCGAGGTGACCGACGTGTCCGAGTTCACCGGCCAGGAGGAGATCCTCGACGGCCGCGTCAAGACCCTGCACCCGCGCCTGCATGCCGCGCTGCTGGCGCGGCGCGCCGACCCCGAGCACATGGCGACGCTGGAGCGCGAGGGGATCGAGCCGATCGACCTGGCCTGCGTCAACCTCTACCCCTTCGAGCAGGCCGTCTCCGCGCACGAGGTCGACCCCGCGGTGGCGATCGAGAACATAGACATCGGCGGGCCGACGATGATCCGCGCCGCCGCGAAGAACCACGAGGGCGTCGCGGTGATCGTCAAGCCCGAGTCCTACGACGCGGTCTGCGCCGAGCTGGAGGAGTCGGGCGGCGAGGTCTCCGCCGCGACCAGTCACTGGCTCGCCAACGAGGCCTTCACCCACGTGGCTCGCTACGACGCGGCGATCAGCCGCTGGTTCTCGGCCTCCTACGAGGACTTCCCCGAACATCTGACGGTCTCCTACGAGAAGGAGCTTGACCTCTCCTATGGCGAGAACCCGCACCAGCGGGCGGCGCTCTACTCGGAGGTCGGCGTGCGCAGCCACATCCTCTCCGGCGTGGCGAAGCTGCACGGCAAGGCGCTGTCCTTCAACAACGTGCTCGACCTCGACTCGGCGCGGCGGCTGAACGAAGACTTCGAGCCGCCGGCCTGCACGATCGTCAAGCACAACAATCCCTGCGGGGTGGCGATCGGCGCCGATGCGCTCGAGGCCTACGGCAAGGCGCTCGCCTGCGATCCGGTCTCCGCCTATGGCAGCGTGATCGCGATCAACCGGCCGGTGAGCGTGGCGCTGGCGGAGGCGCTGCACGAGAACTTCGTCGAGGTCCTGCTGGCGCCGGGCTTCGAGGACGGCGCGCTCGAGGTCCTGCAGCAAAAGGAGGCGATCCGCATCCTCTGCGACGAGGAGCGCCGCCAGCAGGACCCGGCCGAACGTGACGTCAAACGGGTCCGCGGCGGCCTCCTGATCCAAGACCGCGACGGCGACCCCGAGCCCCGCCAGATCATGGAAACGGTGACCAAGGCCGAGCCGAGCGAGCAGCAGTGGGAGGACCTGCTCTTCGCCTGGACGGTGGTGCGCCACGTCCGCTCCAACGCGATCGTGATCGCCAAGGGCGGGGCGACGCTGGGGATCGGCGCCGGCCAGATGAGCCGCGTCGACTCGGTCAGGCTGGCAGTCGAGAAGTGCCGTGCCGCGCGTGGCGAGGAGGCCGAGGTGCTGCTGGCCGGCTCGGCCGTCGCCTCAGACGCCTTCTTCCCCTTCGCCGACGGCCCCGAGCTGGCGATCGAGGCCGGCTCCAATTGCGTGATCCAGCCCGGCGGCTCCAAACGCGACGCCGAGGTGATCGAGGCCTGCGACGCGGCCGGCCTGCCGATGGTCTTCACCAAGCACCGGCATTTCAGGCACTAGGTCGCCCGGCGCTGCGCCTCGCTGGCGCGGCGGACGTGGTTGCAGACCTCCTCGACGGTGTCGGCGGTGACGAGGAGGTGCATGTCGGCGCGGTCGATCAAGCCGTTGTCGTCGAGGTCCTGGTCGATCCAGCGCAGCAGCGGCGCCCAGTGGTCGCGGTCGACGAGGATCGTCGGGAAGTGCTCGATCCGATCGGTCTGGATCAGCGTGATGCTCTCGAACAGCTCGTCCATCGTGCCGAAGCCGCCGGGGAAGATGACGAAGGCGCGCGCGTAGCGGACGAACATCAGCTTGCGGGCGAAGAAGTAGTGGAAGTCCAGCGAGCGGTTGACATAGGGATTGACGTGCTGCTCGTGGGGTAGCTCGATGTTGAGGCCGACCGAGTCGCCGCCGGCCTCAGCCGCGCCGCGGTTCGCCGCCTCCATCAGGCCCGGCCCGCCGCCGGTGATCACCGTGAACCCCTCGGCGGCGAGGCAGGCCGCCGTCTGGCGGCATAGCTCGTACCAACGATGGTCCTCCGGCACCCGCGCGGAGCCGAAGATCGAGACGCCCTCCCCGATGTCGCGCAGGGCGTCGAAGCCGCGCTCGACCTCGTCGTGGATCCGCTGCAGCCGCAGCTCGTCCCGCTCCTCGACGTCGCAGGGCTGGCGCAGCAGCTCGCGGTCGCGGTTGAACCCGGTCGCTACGAGAGCCTCGCCTCGTCGATCGTCGGCTCGAACAGCTCGATCGGGTTGCCGGAGGGGTCCTCGACCAGGATCTGCCTGCCGCCGACGCCCTCGACGATCTCGTTGCGGAAGGACGCGCCGGCCGCGCGCAGCGCTTCGACCTTGGCGGCGAGGTCCTCGACCTCGAGCTGAATCCGGTTCCAGCCGCCGGGCTCCGGCTGCGAGCCGTCCGGCATCGACTGGCCGCCCCCCGGTCCGCCGCCGGGCGCGCTGAGGATGAAGCGGAGATCGCCGCGCGAGAGCATCGCGAACGTCGGCGCGGGGTGCATTATTTCGCTGAACCCGAGCTGCCCGCAGTAGAAGGCGATCGCCTCGTCGACGTCGTTGACTATGTAGCGAACGCTGACCGTGGCCATTGGGTCATGCCCCCGGCGGGATTCGAACCCGCGCCGCGCGGCTTAAAAGGCCGCCGCTCTAACCAACTGAGCTACAGGGGCGCGCGCCCATGGTAGACGGGAGCCGGCCGCAAAGCGCCGTAGAGGTTTGAACCGGATAGCGGTTCAAAGCTCTACGGCGCTCGTCAGGAGAGGTCGGGGGTGCCTTCGTAGCTGGTCGAAGCCTCGGCGTGGGTGCGGCGGGGGATGCGGCCGGCGTGGCGGGCGGCGTGGCCGGCCTCGACCGCGCCGCGCAGGGCGCGCGCCATCGCGGTCGGCTCGGCGGCGCCGAAGATCGCGCTGGCGGCGAGCACGGCGTCGCAGCCGAGCTCCATCGCCAGAGCGGCGTCCGACGCGGTGCCGATGCCGGCGTCGAGGATGACCGGCACCTGCGCCCGTTCGGCGATGATCGCGACGTTGTAGGGATTGCGGATGCCGGCACCGGAGCCGATCGGCGAGCCGAGCGGCATCACCGCGGCGCAGCCGGCCTCCTCCAGGCGGCGGGCGAGGATCGGGTCGTCGTTGGTGTAGGGGAGGACGGTGAAGCCCTCGCCGACCAGGGTCTCGGCGGCGTCGAGCAGCTCGACCGCATCGGGATAGAGGGTGCGATCGTCGCCGATCACCTCGAGCTTGATCCACTCGGTCTCGAAGGCCTCGCGGGCGAGCTGAGCGGTGCGGACCGCGTCGCGGGCGGTGAAGCAGCCGGCCGTGTTGGGCAGGACGAAGAGGCCGAGCCGCTCGATCACGTCGAGCACCGAGCCCTTCGCCACCGGGTCGACCCTGCGCAGGGCGACGGTGACGATCTCCGTCCCGGCGGCGGCCAGAGCCTCCTCCATCTGCTCGAGCGAGCGGAAGCCGCCCGTGCCGGCGATCAGGCGCGATGACCATCGGCGGCCGCCCAGCTCCCAGGTCTCGGCGCCGCCCTGGATCGCGGCGAGCACCTCGACGGCCGCGCCCTCGGCGAGCGCGGTCGAGTCCCACTCGGCGCGCGGAACGACTTCGCCGTCGAGGGCGACGGCGACGCCGCGACCCTCCGCGGCGCCGCTCTCTCGCACCGCGTCGGCGAGCATCGCTCCGGCCGACAGCTCGCACGGCTCGCCGTTCAGCTCGATCCTCATACCGGCGCCCCCTCCAGCTCCTCGACCAGCATGTTCGCGGCCAGCGGCGCCAGCAGGATGCCGTTGCGGTAATGGCCGGTCGCCCAGAGCAGGCCGGCGAGCGGGGACGCGCCGACCAGCGGGAGGTTGTCGGGCGTGCCGGGGCGCAGGCCCGCCGCCGCCTCGACCAGCTCCATCTCGGCGACCTCGGGCAGCAGGCGATAGGCCTCGCGGAGGAGCTCGTGGACCCCGCCCGCGGTCACCGCGGTGTCGAAGCCCTGCTCCTCGACCGTCGCCCCGACGATCAGGCGCCCGTCGGGGCGGGGCACGAGGTAGACGCGCTCGCAGGAGACGATTTGGTTGCACGGCGCGGCGCCATCGCGGGCGCGCAGCTCGAGGATCTGGCCCTTGACCGGGCGCACCGGCGGGCGGGCGGGCTCGGGCAGCCAGGCGGCCTGCCCCGACCACGCCCCGGCGGCGAGGACGGTGGCGCCGGCCCGCAGCTCCTCGCCGCGCCCGGTGCGCACGCCGGCGATCCGCTCGCCATCGACGAGCGCCGCCTCGACGGCGGTCCCGAGGAACAGGTCGACCCCATCCTCCGCGGCCAGCGCCGCAAGCAGGGCCGCGGCCAGGGCCCGCGGGTCGACCGAGCCCTCGCCGGGCGCGTGGACGCCGCCGTTGAAGGATGGCGTCAGGCCGGGCTCGAGCTCGCGGCAGCGGCGCGGCGCCAGCCACTCGGCGCCGAGCCCGAGCGAACGCTGCAGCTCGTGCACGCGGCGCATCTCCGCCGCCTCGTCGCGGTCGAGGGCGACGTGCAGGGCGCCGTCGCGGCGGTAGCCCGTGGGGACGCCGCTCGCCGCCTCGAGCTCGGCGACGAAATCGGGGTAGAGCTCGGCCGCGGCGAGGGTCAGCTTCAGCAGCTCCGGCTCGCCGAAGGCGAGCTCGCCGACCGGCGCCAGCATCCCGGCGGCGACCCGCGTCGCCCCGGCCGGGGGCTCAGCGCGGTCGACCAGCGCCACTCGGGCCCCGCTATGTGCCAAACGCCAGGCGCAGGAGAGGCCGATGATCCCGCCTCCGACGATCGCCACGTCGTAGCTCCGATGCTCGCAGGTGCTGTTGGTCATCCTTGCCTCCGCCGGCATTACCCGGATCAGGTCCAGACGGTCGGCGGCCTCGATGCCGCCCTCTCAGCCTCGGCGCCCAAATGGACGCCAACGGCTCCCGTTACCCCTCCGATGCTACCCCTCCGACGCGGTTCCCAAGCGGCGGTGAACCCTAAGATCGGTCGATGAGCTTGGCGATGCCCGAGGATCACGGCCCGCTGCGGCGCGAGCGGCTGCGCACGGCGCGGCTCTACTTCGTCTGCGAGGCGATGCCGGGCGGCCGGGACGCCGAGGAGCTGCTCCACGCCGCGCTGCGCGGCGGCGTCGACATCGTCCAGCTGCGCGAGAAGGAGCTGGGGAGGGAGGGGATCGAACGGGCGGCGCAGACCTTCCGCCGCGTCTGCGACACCTACAGCGCTCTCTTCATCGTCAACGACGACCCCTGGCTGGCGCGGGCGTGCGACGCCGACGGGGTGCACGTGGGACAGGACGACACGCCCCCGGCCGAGGCGCGTGAGGCGCTGGGGCCGGATGCGATCGTCGGCCTCTCGACCCACTCAGAGGAGCAGCTTGCGGCGAGCGCCGGCGCGGCTGTCGATTACGTCAGCGTCGGGCCGATCTGGGAGACGCCGACGAAAGAGGGGCGCCCCGCCGTCGGGCTCGGCCTGGTCGAGCACGCGGCGGCGAACGCGCCCCACCCCTTCTTCGCGATCGGCGGCATCGACCCCGGCAACGCCGCCGAAGTGGTCACCGCGGGGGCGCGCCGGCTCGGCGTCGTGCGCGCGATCCGCGACGCCGCGGACCCGGCAGCCATCGCAGAGGCGCTGCGCGGCGCGCTCGCCGCAGTCGGAGGGGCGGCCCCCGGTGCCTGAGCCGCCGGCCGATCCCACGCCGCGCAAGCGCAAGCAGCGCGGCGCCTCATCCGACCCGCGCGAGCGCATGAAGCGCGGCTACGCCCGCGCCGAGGAACGCAACCAAGCGGTTCGAGAGGGCCTCGAGCCGCTGGCCGAGGGCGAGCGGCCGCCCGTGGTGACGATCGGCGCCGTGGTCGCCGGCCTGATCGCGATCTCGATCCTCGGCGGCTACCTGGCCGGAGTGAAGGTCGAAGGCAGCAAACCCCACTTCGCCCAGGTCCTCGCCCCCGCTCTGCTGATGGGCCTGATGTCGTGGGGCATGTGGCGCGCCCGCTACTGGGCCGTGCTCGGCTTCCAGCTGATGCTCGTCTTCCTCATCTTCAGCGCCGTCTTCGGCCTCGCCGTACAGGCATCGACCGTCGGCGAGTTCGCCGCCACCTTCGGCCTGCTCGCCGTCGCCGGCACCTTCTTCTTCTTCATGGTCAAGGCGATGGCCCGCATCCAGATGCCCAGCCGCGACTGAGGCGGTTCTATAGGCTGAGATCTCTTGGCTGAATCCTTCGACACGATCGTCATCGGCGGGGGCCCGGGCGGCTACGTCGCCGCCATCCGCTCAGCCCAGCTGGGCAAGAAGACCGCCGTGGTCGAGCGCGACAAGCCGGGCGGGCGCTGCCTCAACTACGCCTGCATCCCGGCGAAGACGATGCTCCACACCGCAGAGCTCTACGACCACGCCCGCAACGGCGCCGAGCTGGGCGTCGTCGCCAAGGACGTCGAGCTCGACTGGGACGCTCTCGGCAAGCGCCGCGCCGCGGTCTCCGAATCGCTCTCCGGCGGGGTCAAGATGCTCTGGGACAAAAACAAGGTGACCTGGATCCAGGGCGCCGGCTCGTTGACCGCCGAGGGCAACGTCCAGGTGGGCGACGACGTCCACGAGGCGGGCACCGTGGTGCTCGCCACCGGCTCGACGGCGCTGCCGATCCCCGGAGTCGAGTTCGGCGAGCGGGTGCTCGACACCTGGGGCGCCTGGTCCCTGCCCGCGCGGCCGCAGAAGATCGCCGTCGTCGGCGCCGGCGCCTCGGGCTGCGAGATCGCCTCCGCCTACGGCCGCTTCGGCACCGAGGTGCTCTTGATCGAGATGCTCGACCAGATCCTTCCCGCCGAGGACAAGGACATGGCACGGGTCGTCGAGCGGGCCTTCAAGAAGCAGAACATCACGATCTCCACCGGGGCCCCGGTCGAGAACGTCGAGGCGGGCGACAGCTCGGTCAAGCTCTCCTACGGCGATACGACGACCGAGGTCGACTACCTCTGCGTCGCCGGCGGCCGCGCCACCGACGTCGAGGGGCTCGGGCTCGAGGCGGCGGGCGTGAAGCTGACCGACCGGGGAAAGGTCGAGGTCGACGAGTACGGCCGTACCGCCAATCCCAAGGTCTACGCGATCGGCGACCTGGTCAACGCCAAGGCGCTCGCCCACAAGGCCTCCGAGGAGGCCGTCGTCGCGGTCGAGCACGCCGCCGGGGCGCCGACCCATCCGGTCGACCAGAACCTGGTCGCCGGGGCCACCTTCTGCCACCCGCAAGTCGCCAGCGTCGGCCTCACCGAGGCGGCGGCGAAGGAGGCGGGGCACGACGTCAAGGTCGGCAAGCTGAAACTTGGCGGAGTCGGCGCCGCGACCGTCTACGACGACAAAGAAGGGCTGGTCAAGCTCGTCGTCGACTCCAAGTACGGCGAGATCCTTGGCGCCCACGTCGTCGGCAACCGCGCCTGCGACATGATCGCCGAGCTGGTCGCGACGATGGCGCTCGAGGGCGGTTACCAGGAGCTGGCGCGGATCGTCCATCCCCATCCGACGATCTCCGAGGCGATCTTCGAAGCGGCGCGGGCGGTCGATGGCTGGGCCACCCACGCCTAGGGCGACCTTCTACTTCGACCTGGGCTCGCCCTACGCCTACCTGACCGCGGAGCGGATCAGCGGGGCCTTCACCGATGCCGAGCTGGAGCAGCCGGAGTGGCAGCCGATCCTGCTCGGCGGGCTCTTCCAGCACTTCGGGCGCGACTCGTGGGGCAACGGGCCGGAGCGCGAGGACGGGATCGCCGAGGTTGAGCGGCGCGCCGCCGAGTACGGGCTGCCGCGGCTCGCCTGGCCGGAGCCGTGGCCGGGCAACATGCTCTTCGCGATGCGGGTGGCGACCTTCGCCAAGCAGACCGGCCGCACCGTCTCCTTCGCCCTCGCCGCCTTCCGCCAGCAGTTCGCGGCCGGTCGCGACCTGAGCGAGCACGACAACGTGCTGATCGCCGCCGCGGCCTGCGAGCTGCACCCCAACGCGGTCGCCAAGGCGGCGGGGACGCAGAGTGTCAAGGACGCGCTGCGCAAGGCGACCGACACCGCAGCCGAGCGCGGCGTGATCGGCGTCCCCTCGCTCGTCGTCGGCGAGGAGGTCTTCTGGGGCGACGACAGGCTGGAGGAGGCGGTCGAGGCGGCGAGCTAAGGTGAGCGTCAATGGCCGATCTGCCTGACGCCGCCACCTGTTACGAGCTGCTCGCGCGGATGGCGCTGATCCGGCGTTTCGAGGAGGAGGCCGGGCGGCAGTACCAGCGGGCCAAAGCCGGCGGCTTCCTCCACCTGGGGATCGGCGAGGAGGCGACGATCGTCGGCACCACCTCGGTGATGCGCGACGAGGACTACCTGATCGGCACCTACCGCACGCATGGCCACGCGATCGCCCGCGGCACCGACCCGAAGCGGGTGATGGCGGAGCTGTTCGGCCGGGTCGGCGGGACGAGCGGCGGGCGCGGCGGCTCGATGCACATCTTCGACCGCGAGAAGCGCTTCATGGGCGGCTACGGGATCGTCGGCGGCAACCTGCCGATCGCGGCGGGCCTCGCGCTCTCCTCCGAGTACAAGGGCGAAGACGCGGTCACGGTCTGCATGTTCGGCGACGGCGCCTCCAACACCGGCAACTTCGGCGAGACGATGAACCTGGCGGCGCTCTGGCAGCTGCCGGTCTTCTTCCTGGTCGAGAACAATCTCTACGGGATGGGGACCTCGGTCGAGCGCCACTCCGCTCAGACCGACCTCTCGAAGAAGGCCGAGGGCTACGGGATCCCCGGCGAGCGGATCGACGGGATGGACGTGATCGCGGTGCGCGAGGCGGTCGAGGAGGGGATTCGCGAGGCGCGCGAGGAGCGTCGGCCGACCCTGCTCGAGGCCTTCACCTACCGCTACCGCGGCCACTCCGCCGCCGACCCCGAGGTCTACCGCGAGCGCGAGGAGGTCGAGGAGTGGCGACGGAAAGACCCGATCGAGGCCTTCGCGCGGCGCTGCGTCGAGGCGGGGGTGCTGGGCGAGCGCGAGGTGCAGGAGGTGCGCGAGAAGGCCGACCGGACCGTGACCGCGGCAGTCGAGGCAGCGGACGCCTCGCCCGAACCGGCGCTCGACAGCCTCTACGAAAACCTCTACGTGCTCGACGAGCCCGGCGGCTGGTACGCGGTCGACGAGCGCAGCCCCGAGCCGCACCGCGGCGAGCGCGAGGAAGAGGAGATGCCGGCGGCGGCGCGCGAGCTGGCCGAAGCGGGGGCGGCGTACGCGGGCGCGGCGGACGGGCCGCGGCCGAACCCGGCAGAGGACGGCGATGCCCAGGAGGGCGTCGAGCCCGAAGTGGCGGACGAGGCCGAGGATTCCGAGGTCGCCGGGGAGGTCGAAGAGCGGTGACGACGCTGCGGATGCGCGAGGCGCTGCGCGACGCGATGGCCGAGGAGATGCGGCGCGACGAGGCGGTCTTCGTGATGGGCGAGGACGTCGGCGTCTTCCAGGGCGCCTTCAAGGTGACCGAGGGGCTGCTGGAGGAGTTCGGCGAGCGGCGCGTGCGCGACACGCCGATCTCGGAGAACACGATCGTCGGGATGGGCGTCGGCGCGGCGGTCGGCGGCCTGCGGCCGGTGGTCGAGCTGATGACGGTCAACTTCGCCCTGCTGGCGCTCGACCAGATCGTCAACCACGCCGCCGCGATCCCCTACATGTTCAACGGCCAGGCGCGGGTGCCGCTGGTGATCCGCATGCCGGGCGGCGGCGGGCATCAGCTCGGACCGACGCACTCGCACAGCTTCGAGGCGCTCTTCCTGCAGGTGCCGGGGCTGCTCGTCGCCTGCCCCTCGACTCCCGCCGACGGCAAGGCGCTCTTGAAGGCGGCGATCCGCGACGACAACCCGGTGGTCTTCATCGAGCACGAGGGCCTCTACGGGGCACGCGGCGAGGTGGCCGAGGACGGGGAGGCGGAGCCGCTGCGCTTCGGCGAAGCGGCGGTGCGGCGCGATGGCAGCGACGTGACGATCGTCGGCATCCTCAAGATGGCGCACGTCGCCGAGGACGCGGCGCGGGCGCTCTCCCACGAGCACGGGGTCGAGGCCGAGGTGATCGACCCGCGCACCCTGCGCCCGCTCGACCTCGACACGATCCTCGAGTCGGTGCGCAAGACCAACCGCGCGGTGATCGTCGAGGAGGGCTGGCCGCACGGCGGCGTCGGCGCCAACCTCGCCACGCTGATCACCGAGCAGGCCTTCGACCACCTCGACGCGCCCGTGCAGCGGGTCACCGGCGCCGACGTGCACATGCCCTACTCCAAGCGGCTGGAGCAGGCCGCGATTCCGCACGAGGAGCACGTGGTGCACGCGGCCTTGGCCGCGCTGGAGGGGACGATCTGATGGCTGAGGTCGTGATGCCCCGGCTGTCGGACTCGATGGAGGAGGGGACGATCCTGCAGTGGCTGCAAGCCGTCGGCGACGAGATCGCCGTCGGCGACGAGCTGGTCGAAATCGAGACGGACAAGGCGAACATGGCTTACGAAAGCGACGTGGCCGGGACGCTGGCGGAGATCCTGGTGCAGGAGGGCGAGACGGTGGCGATCGGGACGCCGATTGCTCGGGTCGGGGAGGCGCAGGACGGGCAAGGGATCGAGGCGTCTCGGGCCGCGGGTCCTGTCGGCGCAGGGGACCCACCGGCCCCTGCGGTCGCTAAAGCGTCCTCAGGGCCGGTCCCCCCTACGCCGCCACCCGCGGCTGAGACGATTGAGGCTGGCGCGGCCCCGGCGGCTGAAGCTGGCGCCCCGGCCGAAGGAGCGGAAGCTCCAACCGACGGCGACGGGCGCCGGCTGAAAGCTTCTCCGCTGGCGCGCCGACTGGCGAAAGAGCAGGGTCTCGATCTGGGCAAGCTGCACGGGTCCGGGCCTGGTGGCCGGATCATCAAGGCGGATGTGGAAAACGTTTCTTCCGCGGGTGACGCGGTAGGGGGAACCGCCCCTGAGGACGCTTTAGCGACCGCAGGGGGCGGTGGGTCCCCTGCCGCGGCAGGACCCGCGGTCGATAAGCCCGGTCCCGCGGTCGAAACGGCCAAGGGCCAGACGACTTACGAAGACCCGTCCAAGACCCAGCAGGTAATCGCCCGCCGCATGGCGGAGTCGAAGGCGACGGCGCCGCACTTCTATCTGCGGGCCTCGATCGACATGAGCGAGGCGGTCGCCGGGCGGGGGAAATTGAAGGCGCTGGCGAGCGAGGACTCGATCGTGCCCTCGTTCAACGACATGGTGGTCAAGGCATGCGCGCTGGCGCTGCGCGAGCACCCGCGGGCCAACGGGGCCTACCGCGACGGGCGCTTCGAGCTCTACTCGCGGGTCAACGTCGGGGTCGCCGTGGCGGCGAAGGACGCGCTCGTCGTCCCCACTGTCTTCGACGCCGACCGCAAGGGCCTGCGGCAGATCGCCTCCGAGTCGCGGGCGCTGGCGGGCAAGGTGCGCGACGGCCAGATCACCCCGCCCGAGCTCTCCGGCGCGACCTTCACCGTCTCCAACCTGGGGATGTACGGGATCGACGGCTTCTCGGCCGTGATCAACCCGCCGCAGGCGGCGATCCTCGCCGTCGGCGCGATCGAGGAGCGGCCGGTCGTTCGCGACGGCGAGATCGCCCCGGCCCACCTGATGCAGGTCGACCTCGCCTGCGATCACCGCATCCTCTACGGCGCTCCCGCCGCCGAGTTTCTTGCTCGGATCAGGGCATTGCTGGAAGAGCCGCTCTCACTGGCCCTCTGAACCAAGCGCCGTAGAGGTTTGAACCGCTATGCGAACCAAACCTCTACGGCGCTTGGGGGGGCTTGGGTCAGCAGGTCTTTCTGGCGCCCGTGACGGCGTTCCAAGCTCTTCCCAGCGAAAAGTCCGCCGCAACGCGGAAGAGACCAGCTGAGCTGGCCCTCGCCAGCGTCCACTCGCCGTGGCGGAGCAGGCAGCCGTGGCCGTGGGCTATCGACCAGTAGGGGGTGAAGGCGACGCGGACGAGGAACTCGCCGGGGTGGGTGACGTCGAGCGCAAAGCCGCTGTGGGTGACTCGCCGCACGCTGGCGGCGCCGCCGTCGAGCGGCTGCACCAGGGGCGCGGGGTCGCGCACTTCGTAGACGCGCCAGTGGGCGTCGCTCCAGCGTGGCTTCAGGTAAGGCGGGCCGCTGAGGATCAGGCGGCTCTCGGCGACCGAGGAGTAGTCGAGCGGCGCGTCGGGCAGGGCGACGTAGCGGATCGCGTTGTTGTGCAGCCAGGCGCGGTAGGCGTTGCCGGTGAGCGGGCCGTCGTCGTAGAAGATGTCGTCGCGGGTCGTGTCGAGCTGGCGCAGCCAGCCGCGCGCCAGTTCGAATCCGGGGGCGAGGTAGGCCGCCTCCCAGTGGTTGGCGGTCGGCGGCACCTCGATCCGCGCGGCGCGGCCGTCGTGGGTGCGCAACCAGCCGGCGACGGGGGTGAAGTAGGCGGCCGTGGTCGAGGGGTCCCCGACCGAGCGGGCGATCTGGTTGACGCTGGCGGTCAGCTGCCAGTAGAGGCCGGCGGCGAGCGCGAGCGCGAGGACGACGGTGGGAAAGGCGGAGAGGCGCGGGCGGTAGGAGAGGACGACCGCCGCCAGCACCGGCCCGCCGAAGAGGGCGCCGAGGCGAACGGCGTTGCCGCCGAGCGGGTTGGGCGCCAACCAGAGCACCGTCGCCGCCAGCAGGTAGGCGAGCAGGACGCGGCGCAGCTGGCGCTCCTCCTCTCCCAGGCCGCGGGTGACGAAGAGCGCGCCGCCGCACCAGAGGGGGATCGCGACGTAGGAGGAGAAGGCAAAGGGGAACTGGCCGGCTTCTGGGAAGGCGAGGTTGGGGACGATGACCAGGGCGAGGGCAACCGATGCGGTCCAGGCCGCCTGCGACGCAGACCGCTGTGGCCCGCGGGTCCTGTCGGGGAGGGGGTGCCCGTCCCGGGGCTGGGTTTTTCGCCAGGTTACGTCTTGTCCCTCGCTGAGTCGGCGGGGCGAAAAAGAGGACGCCGCGCCGCGCTGGGCACCCTCTCCCCGCCACCCGCGGGAGATGCGTTGTAGATAGACGGCTGGGTCCAGGGCGGCAGCGAGGAGGACGCCGGCCAACGAGACCGCTGCGACCGGGCTGGAGAGGGCGCAGGCGGCGGATGCGAGCAGGGCCCAAGGGGTGCGATTCGTCTGCAAGGCCCGCAGCGAGGCGAGGGCGAAGGCTACGCCGAGGGCGAAGGTGAGCTGGCCGTCGGCGAGCAGCGTCACCACGCCGGCGGCGAACCAGAGCGTCGCCCAGCGCGCGGCCTCGCCCCAGCGGTCGCGGACGAGGCGGTCGAAGAGGTAGGAGGAGGCGACGACGGCGAGGGTGCCGACCAGGCGCGGCCCGAGCAGCGCCGCCAGGGGCGGGAAGAGGACGCTGTAGGTGAGGGTGTAGTGGCCGCCGTACCAGCTGCCGTTCCAGATCGCCAGGCCGCCGCGCTGGAAGAGCTCGGTGCGGAAGACCTGCGCCGCGAGGTCGCCGACCGGTGGGTCCCAGGCGAGCATCGCGGCGGCGAGGGCGGCGCTGAGCGCCACGGCCGGAAGCCAGTCGGGTCGGAGGTACTTGGACTGGAAGGGGGCCATGGGCGAGCGCCGCAAAGGATAGGGCGGCGGCATGCGAGGATTTCAAGGGTGAGCAAGGAAATCCTGGTGGTCAGTTGCGGACTCGTCCCCTACGAGGAGGCGCTGGTCGCCCAGCGCTGGCTCGAGGGCGCCCGTCAGGAGGGCGAGGTGCCCGACGTGCTGCTGCTGCTCGAGCACCCGCCCGTCTACACGCGCGGCCGTCGCGCCACCGACGACGAGCTGCCGATGCAGCGCGAGTGGTACGAGATGCAGGGGATCGAAGTCCACGACACCGACCGCGGCGGCCGCGTCACCTACCACGGGCCCGGCCAGCTCGTCGCCTACCCGATCGTCTCGCTGAAGCCCTACGGCGACGACGTCCACGAGTACGTGCGGAGGCTGGAGCGGGTGGCGATCGGGGCGCTGGCGGCGCACGGCGTCGCGGCGCAGACGATCGAGGGCCTGACCGGGGTCTGGACCGAGGGCGAGGCGCCCGGCCCGGAGGCCTCGGCGGGAGCGGCGCGCAAGATCGGCTCGATCGGGGTGCACGTGAGTAGGGGGGTGACGACGCACGGGCTGGCGGTCAACGTCAACAACGACCTGCAGCCGTTCGAGTGGGTCGTCCCCTGCGGGATCGACAACTGCCGGGTGACCTCGCTGGGGCGCGAGCTGGGCGCCGAGCAGGACCTCGACGCCTTCGCCGCCACGCTCGTCGAGCGCTACGCCGAGGCCTTCGAGCGGGAGCCGGCGGAAACGGAGCCGACGGCTCTAGGACTCGACCTCGCTAGGCTCGGGATCGCATGACCGAGACGACCGAGCGCATCCACGTCACCCGCTCACGCGCCAAGCCCGGCGGCACGGCGGCCGACGGCGAGGGCGCAGTCCCCTTCCGCCGCGCGCGCAAGCCGCCGTGGCTGAAGGTGCCCGCGCCGGGCGGGCCGACCTACCGGCGGCTGAAGGCCGAGATCGGCAGCGAGGGGCTGAACACCGTCTGCGAGGAGGCCAACTGCCCCAACGTCGGCGAGTGCTGGGAGCGCGGCACGGCGACCTTCATGATCCTCGGCGACGTCTGCACGCGGCGCTGCGGCTTCTGCAATGTGCAGACGGGCGTGCCGACCTGGCACGACCCGTTGGAGCCGCTGCGCGTCGCCAATCAGGTGAAGCGGATGGGGCTGCGCCACGCCGTCGTCACCTCGGTCGACCGCGACGACCTGCCCGACTACGGGGCGAGCGCCTTCGTCGGCACGATCCGCTCGATCCGCATGCAGGCACCGGGCTGCAAGGTCGAGGTGCTGACGCCGGACTTCCGCGGCCAGGAGATGCCGCTTGCGAAGGTGATCCACGAGCGCCCCGACGTCTTCAACCACAACGTCGAGACGGTGCCGCGCCTCTACCCCAAGGCACGCCGCGGCTCCAAGTTCCTGCGCTCGGCGCGGGTGCTGAAGATGGCGAAGGAGATGGGCGGCGCCGAGGTGATCACCAAGTCAGGGCTGATGGTCGGCCTCGGCGAGTCCTTCGATGAGATGGTCGAGACCTTCGGCCTGCTGCGCGAGCACAGGGTCCAGGTGCTGACCGTCGGCCAGTACCTGCGTCCGACCGAGAACCACCTGCCGGTCGAGCGCTACTGGCACCCCGACGAGTTCGCGGCCCTGGAGCGCGAGGCCTACGCGCTGGGCTTCGAGTCGGTGGCCTCGGGCCCGCTGGTCCGCAGCAGCTACCACGCGGATCAGAACCTGCCGCAGCGGGCCGCCGGCGCCAGCTAGCACCGCCCTACAATTCGCCCAGAGGGGCCATAGCTCAGCTGGCAGAGCGTTCGGTTTGCATCCGAAAGGTCGCGGGTTCGAATCCCGCTGGCTCCATCGTCCTCTCGCTGGGCCCAAGCTCGGGGTCGGTGTAGTCGCCGGCGTCCCTGACGCCAACGCGCTGTCCGTTGCGTGCCGGAAGGAGGCGGAGATGGAGCTGACTCCGCCCGGCACCCAGCTCGTGCGCAGGGATGTAGTAGCAGCGATTAGATGTTCGGTCGTAGACCGCAATCCAGTCGACCGTCTCGGCTGTGTAGCACTTGGTCCGTCTGATCTTGCCGTTGGTCAGCGAATGCGAGCGACAGCGGACGCTGACGACTTCGCCATCTGACTCCGTGTACTTGACCTGCACTCGATGGAGGACGCCCTCGAAGTCGGCGATCAGGTCGTAGTCACAGTCCTCGCCAAAAGGGAATGAGATCGAGCAGCCGCGATCGGCCAGGTCGAAGGCGACCTTGAGCTCGGCCAGATCCCCTTTCTTCTTCAGCAGAGCCATCTCAGCCGAAGATGCTACTCAGACAATCAGATGCAACAGGTCAGTCGTCGAAGTCGAAGTCCTTCGGGGGCTTCTGCTCGAACCAGAGCTGGTCGTCCTCCGGGGCCTCCTCGAGGAAGTCGGGGGTCTCCTCGAGCACGTCCTCCTCGTCCTTGCCGGTTGGGGCGCTTTGCTCGGGCTGCTCGGGCCGTGGCTCGTCGTCTTCCTCGGCCTCGGTGGAGGCGTCCTCGTAGGTGATCTCCTCGACCTCGACGTCCTCCTCGTCGACGTCGCTCGGCGCCTCCAGCGCCTGGTCGAGCTCGTCGGAGAGGCGCTTCTCGTCCCAGAAGTCGTCGTCCTCCTCGTACTCGCCCTCGGCCTCGTCCTTCTCGTCGGCGTCGAGGCCGGCGAGCGGATCGACCGGCGCGAGGCGCGGCTCGTCGATCTCCTCTTCGACCAGCTCCTCCTCGGTGGGCGCGGGCCGCGAGGCTGCGAGCTCCTCCTCGACGTCGAACATCTCGGTCGGCTGCTCGGCGATCGCCTCGCGCTCCTCGGTGGTCGGTCCGCTGGAGATCTCCGGCTCGACTTCGGGCGGCTCGGACTGCGGCCGCGGGGGCGCCTCCTGCAGGTCGGCCACGTCTGGGCGGCGGGACCGGGGGCTGTCCTCCTCCTGCTCCAGATCGGGCTGGGTCATGAATTCGGTCGGCGCCTCGGCAAGCGGATCGGGCTGCGATTCCTCGCCGCCAGGCCGCTCCGCGGCGCCGAACGCCTCGTCCTCGAGCTGCTTCAGCTCGTCTTCGGCGGCGCCGTGCTGGCGCTTCAGCTCCAGGTGCTCTTTGATCGCGTCGTCGAGAATGCCCATGTCGAATCCCTCGGAAACCTAAAGACTATGCGGTTATCCTCGCGCCTGCGAGGTCTTTGGGACGATCCTCCCAGCCACGCCCGAGCGGCCTAGCTCAGCCATCGGGAGCGGCGTTACGATCGCGGTCTGATGAGCGCCGTCCACGGCTTCGCGGACCTCGGCATCGTCGAGCTTGTCCTGTTGGCGCTATGTGGCCTGATCGGCGGGATCGGCATCACGGCGCTGGGGCCGGGCGGCGTCTTGGTGACGCTGGGCTTGTTCGCGCTCTCCGGCCTCTCCCCGGAGGCGGTGGCGGGAACGGCGATCGTCACCCACCTCGGCAGCGGCAGCCTAGGGACCGGCGCCTACCTGCGCTCGGGCCAGCTGCGCGAGCCCGCCACCCGGCGGCTCGCGCTCGTCCTGATCTCGATGGCCGTGCTCGGCACTCCTCTGGGCGTGCTCGCCAACGCCCACGTCTCCAAGGCCGTATTCGGAGCCCTGCTCGGAGTCTGCGTGATCGCGATCGGCCTGCTCATATACCTGCGCGAGCGTCGCCTCGATCCCCGCCGGGAGGAGGTGGCTCATCCGCCATCGCAGGCCGTGGTCGCGGCGATCGGCCTCGGCGTCGCTGCGGTCAGCGGCCTCTTCGGGCTGGGCGGACCGCTGCTCAGCGTCCCGCTGATGCTGACGACCGGGGTGCCGATGCTGACGGCGCTCGGTGCCGCCCAAGCACAATCGATCGTGATCGCCGGCACCGGCAGCATCGGCTATCTCCTCCAGGGCGCGATCTCCTGGCCGCTTGCCGCGGTGGTCGGGGTCCCCGAGCTCGTCGGCGTGCTGCTCGGCTGGCGACTCGCCCACAGCCTGCCGACCCATCGCCTCCGTTACGGCCTGGCGGCGGCCCTGGTCTTGCTCGGTCCCTACCTCATCCTCCACAGCGCCTGACCTGGCCACGGAGCGGTGGCGCCCTAAGCCCGAGCGGGTGCCGCGGGGACCTGACGAGCGTCCGCCGACCGGCGTTCGTCAGCCGCCGGCCACAGGGCGGCGGCGAGCAGGATGAACAGGGGGCCGATGTTCGGATCGGTCGCTTCGCCGGTCGTCAGCCCGCCGAGGCTCTGGCCGACGATCCAGTAGAGGACCGAGAGCGCCGCCCCCGCGAGCAGCGCCTGCCGGCGCCAGCGGGTCCAGACGGGCGCCGCGATCGCCAGCGAGACGAGGGCGAGGGCGAGGGCAATCGCCCTGCCGTCCCCCTGCAGCGCCCCGGCGAGCCAAAGTTGGACTCCGGCGAGCCAGGACATCGAATCGCCGGCCGCTTCTACCAGCGAGCCGTGGATCGAGTACACGGGCCGGGTCAGCGCCTGCAGCCAGATCAGCGCCCCGACCGTCCAGAGCGCCGACCAGACAACCAATCCGCCGCGATCCCCGAACGGGCCCGAGGCGATCGCTGAGCGCCCCGGCGGACGGGCGGCCGGCCAGGCGAGCGCGCCGATCAGGCCGTAGAGCAGCACCGCGCCCGGGTCGCCCGAGAGCGGCGTGCCCATCCCCGAGAGCGGGGCGCCCATGTCCATGAAGACCGTCCCGAGCCCCTCGCCGAACCACCAGACGACGAGGACCCAGGCGAAGGAGACGACCAGCGCCGGCTTCACGGTCGGTCGGTAGAGCAGCCCGAGGCCGATGAGGCACTGAACGAGGGCGAAGCCGGTGTTCCACACGGCGAGCTGCGGCGCGACGAAGTGGGTGGCCCAGAGGATTGGGTGACCGATCAAGGCGGGCTGCATCTGCGCGAGGCTTTCGATCTCGCCCAGGAAGTCGCGCGAGTACATATACGGCTGGAACTGCAGCGCGCCGTCGAGCAGCCAGAGCAGGCCGAGCGCGATCTGCACGCCCCGGCGGGTGACGCCGGGGCGTGCTCTCTCGATCGACTCGGGCTTGCTGACCGACACCCCGAGTCCCGTTGCTACGCGCCGGCCTTGCCGCCGCTCACTTCACGATCCTGAGCAGGCGCTCCATCCCGAGCTGCGTGTGCGGCACTCCCTCCTGGTCTTCCATGAAGCAGACCTGCACGTACCAGCCGGGCCTGGCGTCGATCCTCTCCTGCTGGAAGGCGCCGTGGGAGACAGCCCCCTGGAAGCCGACCGGTGGGCCGGCGAACAGCTTGCCCAGCCCCTTCTGCCTGCCGGTCAGCATGCCGTGCGCTACCTGCTTTGCGGCCGCCTTGCTCTTGACCGGGAAGGCGAGGTCCATGTGGACGAGGAAGCCTTCGTTCTTGAAGCGGACGAGCTCGCCCTCGTGCAGCGTGCTCGGGCCGCGGAAGTCGAAGTCGATCGAGCGGATCGTCGCCTGCGGCTTCGGCAGCGCGGCCGGAGCGGCTGCGGCGCTGACCGTGAACGGCGTGGCGATCTTCGGCGGCCCGTGTCCCGGCGCCGCCAGCGCGAGATATTCGCCCGGCGCCAGCACCGTCTGCGCTTCGCTCGGGTGGCCCGGGATGGCTTCCGCGTCGAAGACGATCGCGCCGTAGCGATTCGCTTCGTTGGGATCCTGGGACTTCTTCGACTTGAGGAAGGCCTGGAGTTCGGCCGCGGTCTTCCCCGGGTCGAGCCGGAAGAGGATCGCTTCGGCGCCCTTCTTGGAGCTGGTGGTCGTGACGACGTTGACGCCGCCCGACTGCGTCGCCCCGCCGACCGCGATCGAGTTGGCGTCGATCTTCAGCGTCAGCTTGGGCAGCGCCGCGGCCTGTGCCGGTCCGGCGGCCCACAGGGCAGCGGCGGCGCAGGCGGTGCCGAGGACGACGGCCACCGGCTTGAGCCGGCGCTCTGCTGTGGTTTTCATCTCTGCTTGGTCCTTTCGCTCGGGCCGGGCGACGGTCGCCCGGCCGATTTGAGGTCGCGGGGGTTGCCGCTCCCCGGGTCTTACAAGGTCGAGGCGCGTCGGCGCTACCCGGTCTCAGCGGCGCCGGCCAGTCGGCTGACGTCCACCTCGCCCGGCAGCGCCAGCACGATGCTCGCGGCCAGCGACCAGAAGATGAAGACGACGATAGCGACGTAGTTGATCGGGGGAATTGCCAGGGCGATCCCGAGAACAAGGCTGACGGCGCCGAGCCAACTCGGCAGGGCGTGGTCGCGCAGCGAGGCGAGAGCACAGCCGAGGAGGGCGACGGCGAGGGCCATCGGCGCGGCGAGCCCGAAGAGGACGTGGTTCAGGTCCCAGAAGACGCTCGCCGACTGGGGCGCGATCGTTCCCTGTTCTTGGACGTGCAGCGCGCCGGCCATGTCGACCGCGGAGCTGGCGATCATCATGCTCGCGCCCGCGATCAGCGCTCCGAACACGGCGGTCGCCGTCAGCTCGCCCCGCTCATCGCCGCGCAGCGCCGCCCGCAGCGCCGCGGCGAAGACGAGCAGCAGCATGCCGCTCAGTAGGTAAAGGGTGTTGGAGGCCAGCACGGCGCCGTGGTGGGCCACGTAGAAGGCCTGCACGGCGGGCGCCTTCGCCATGAAGTCCGGCGCGCTCGGGTAGGCGAAGTGGCCGGCCGTCGCAAGGACGAAGAAGCCGGCGCCGCTGAGAGCCGCCAGCCGGGGTACCGCTCTGCCGTTCATTGGTTCCTCCTGTGGTCGGGCCGCCTCCCCTGAGGCGACATTCGCTTGCGCCGCCGAAACTACGGCTCAGGGCCGCCGAGCGGAACGGGGCAGGCCTCCGACTTCGCGGCGGCTTGCCCCAGGGGGGTGGGGCAAGCCCCAGGGCGCGCTCGGGGGAGATCCCCGTGGACCGTCGCGCCCAAGTACGTCACGATGCACGCATGCCTGGGCAGGGGTCGATCCGGACGCTGACCACGGTGGGCGCCGTCGCCGTGCCTCTCGCCTTTGCCGCCACCACGGTCATCGCCCTGTCGTTGCCGAACGGCGCCTACTGGGTCCTGCCGATGGCCACCCTGTTCGGCGCCGGCGCGCTCGCCGCCCGCCGTCGCCCCGACTCCCTCGCCGCCCGGCGGCTGCTGCTGCTCGGCGCGATCGCGATCGCCTGGATCGCCGCCGGCTTCGCGCTTGCGATCCTCAGGCGCCAGTTCGGGCCGGGCGGCTGGCTCGTCCTCCCAGACACGCTCGAGGTGGCGCTCGACCTGGCGCTGCCGGCCGCGATCCTCGCGCTCTTTGCCGTCTACCCCGACGGCCACTACCACCGCAGGTACGAACCGGTCCTCGTCCGCACCGCGTTCGGGCTCGCTGTGTTGGTGCCCGTGGCGCTCCTGCTCGCCCGGCCGACCCTGCAGCCGGCGCTGAGCTTCGGCTGGCTCGAACCGTACGCCGGTCCGGGGCCGGTCGTCTCCAGCCCCCTGCACATCGAAGCGCTCGGCTTCCTCGCGGGCCCGCTCTCCTTCTACGCCAAGGCGGCGATCGGCCTGCTCACCGTGCTCGCGGTAGCTCTCCTCGCCCTCCGCTACCGACGCTTCGACCCGTCCCGGCGACTGCGCACGCGCTGGCCCCTGGCCGCGCTTTCGCTGATCGCCCTGCAGCCGCTCGGAGACGGCCTTGTCGCCGCCGGCGTTCTGCCGAAGGCTGCTGTGGACGTGCCCGTGGTGGGCGCCCTCACGGCGCTCGGGGTGGCACTGGCAGTCGGCCTCCTCGACCCCGATCTCTTCGACCTCGGCGGCTTCCTGCGGCGCTCGCTCGCCTACATTGCCCTCTGGACGGTGTTCGCCGCCGCCTACGTCGGGATCGCCGCCGCAGCCGGGATCGCCGCCGCCGGCGAGGGCCTGCGCGTCGCCGTCGCGGTGGCGATCGCGGTGACGCTGCTCGCCGCCCCGGCGCGCCGGGCGCTCGCCCGCCGGGCCGGCCGCTGGGTATATGGCGAGGAGGCTAGCGGCCGCGAGCTGCTGCGCCAGGTCGAGGAGCTGACCGCGTCGCGCACCCGCCTGGTCGAGGCCGAGGAGAACGCACGGCGGCGGCTGGAGCGCGACATCCACGATGGCGTCCAGCAGGATCTCGTCGCGCTGATCGCCCGCATCGGGCTCGCCCGCAACCAGCTCGGGCGCGAGCCGGCGACGCTCGAGGCGACCTTTGCCGATCTGCAGGCCGAGGCCCAGCAGGCTCTCGCCAACGTACGTGAGCTGGCGAGCGGCATCCACCCGTCGGTGCTCGATGATCTCGGCCTCGTCGAGGCGCTCGAGTCGCGCGCCGCGAGGTTGCCGCTGGGCGTCACGATCGAATGCGAGCCCGGGCTGCGCGAGACCCGGTTCTCCGAACGCGTGGAGAGCGCCGCCTACTTCCTCAGCTGCGAGGGCTTCGCCAATGCGCTCAAGCACTCCGGCGCCGAGCGGATCACGGTAAGGCTGCGGTGCGAAGCCGGGACGCTCGCGCTCGAGGTCTCCGACGACGGCTGCGGATTCGACCCCGGCCTGGCCAATGGCTCCGGCCTGGCCGGGCTCGCCGATCGCGTCGACGCGCTCGGAGGCAGCTTCGCGGTCGACTCGGCGCCAGGCGAGGGAACCCGACTGCGCGCCGACTTTCCGGTCGGCGAGCGGGTGGCGGTCTGAGGGTCGATGCGGGTCGTCGTCGCCGAGGACCACTACTTGGTGCGCGAGGGCGTCTGCCGCCTGCTCGCCGACTCGGGCGAGGTGGAGGTGGTGCAGGCGGTGGGCACCGCCCCGGAGCTGCTCGACGCCGTCGCACGGCTTCGCCCCGAAGCCGTGCTCACCGACATCCGCATGCCACCCGGCAACCGCATGGAGGGGATCGAGGCGGCGCATCGCATCCGCGCCGAGCACCCGGACGTCGGCGTCGTCGTGCTCTCCCAGCACGCCGACGAGACCTACGCTTTCGAGCTGCTCCGCGACGGGGCCGAGGGGCGTGCCTACCTGCTCAAGGAGCGCGTCGGAGACCTCGGGCAGCTCCTGCACGCGCTGCGCGAGACGATCGCCGGCCGCTCTGCGATCGACCCGCTGATCGTCGAGGCGCTGGTCGCGCGCCGCTCCCGGCTCCATTCCTCCGGCCTCGGCGAGCTGACCCCGCGCGAGCTCGACGTGCTCCGGGCGATGGCCGAGGGGCGCAGCAACGCCGGCATCGCCGAGCGGCTCGTGCTGTCCGAGTCGGCGGTCGAGAAGCACATCACCTCAATCTTCGGCAAGCTCGGCCTCGGCGCCGAGACGCACGTCCACCGCCGCGTCGCCGCCGTGCTCGCCTTCCTGCGCACCCCGGATCCGGGGTGACGAACGGCTACGTGCGTGGAGTGGCGGCGGTGGCTATCCAGGTGGAGGAGGCGCCCTGGACCGAGCCGTCGGGTGCAGTCAGCGAGGCTCGGCGCTCTTCCTCGCCTGCGCGGCGCCGACCGCCGATCGTCGATACTCGCGAGCCAGGGTCTTACCCCTCTCTGCCCACTCGGATTGCAGGAGTGGCAGAAAACCATGTAGATCGCCGCATATCGCGGCACATCGCCGATAAACTGGTGCCGCAGTTGCCGCCGATTGCGAACGGAAGTATCTGCAAATCGGCACCCTCGGGGCTATAGCTCAGCTGGCAGAGCGCCTGGATCGCACCCAGGAGGTCGGCGGTTCGAATCCGCCTAGCTCCATCGCTCGATGTCCCTGCACGTGGGCATCTTCGCGGTTTCTAAAGCCCTTCCAACACCGGCGCTGAATTTGCGCTCCATTACGACGACGCGAAGAGATTACTTGCGATTCCTGGTTATTCCGGCTTGCGGGGGCGAGCCATCGCTACCGCTGCGGCCATCGAGTCGAGATGACTCATAGAAATCGTCACCTCGACGCCCAGCTCCGCGGCACGAGCGAGAACGACGCCGTGGAGAAGCAGCTCAGCCGTCTCGCCTCCGCCAGTCACCTCAATGTCGAGGGGATCCCAGCCATCAATGCCCAACGCCTTGACCACAGCCTCCTTCGCGGAGAGGCGTGCTGCGAGATGCTTGTACGGATCGTGTTGGACATCGGCATAAGCGAGCTCGCCCGCCAGAAAGAGCTCCTCGCGCAAGGCGGGGTTGCGTTGGAGACGCTCGCGAAGACGCCCGGGCTCAACCAGGTCTATGCCAACTAGCGGCGCCTTCATTCGCCCCCTCCTTGACGGACTATCCGACAAGAACACTTAGCTTTGTCGGATATTCCTGTTACACTGTCGGCTATCCCGACGAAGGAGCACTCAATGGCAGTAAAGGCACCGCCAAAGAAATGGACCGCGACGGAGCTTGAGGAGACCATCTTTGGCCTTCTCGGAAAGCTGCTGAACGAAGATCCCGCTGAGCTACGCGAGAAGCTGGAAGCGAAGGGCAACGGCATGCCAGTTGACTCGCTCGACATCTTCGACATCTTGGCGGAGTTTCGCACCCTGACTGGCCTCACCCTGCCCAAGCGCGAGCTACGCCAAGAAACGATGCGCTCGGTGGCGGCCCTCGCCAAGTTCGCAGCCGACAAGGCCAAAGTCGGAAAGGGGACCGCGAAATGAACAGCGGCAAAAGAGATAAGGGTGACGCAGTCCAGCTGGCCCACAAGCTGCGGGAGGCGCGGGAGTACGTCAATCTTTCTCAGCAGTTCGTCGCCGCGCAGACGGGTATCCCCCGCTCAGCAATCTCCGATATCGAGCGAGGTACGCGTCGGGTCGAGAGCCTTGAGCTGAAACGCTTGGCCGAACTCTATCGGATGCCGATTGATTTCTTTCTAGGCCCCGATCCTGACCCCGAGGCGGCAGGTGCGGTAGAGGATCCGACAGTGGCGGCGCTGACCCGGGCAGCCGAAGGACTTGAGGAGAGCTCGAAGGATGAGGTGTTGCGCTTTGCCCTATTTCTTCAGAATTTCGGCGGGCCAGGCGAGGCCACGAAGTGACGAGCTGGGCCCAGGCAAATCGTAGTGCAGTAGCGATGGCATCCGAGATCCACGCTGATCTTGAAATAGCTCTTGACCGGCCCGTTGACGTCTTTGGGGCAATCCAGAACTTGGGCATTGTTCTCGCCTTCCGCCCCCTAGGAAAGGTTTCAGGTGTGTATGTGCCCGGCAACCCGTCATCGGGAATCCTCCTGCACGAGGGGCACCCGCGTACGCGGCAGCGTTACAGCGCCGGGCATGAGCTCGGCCACCATGCCTTCGGGCACGCGGCTGAGATCGATTTGGAGCCCGATGAAGGGCTGCAACGGGCCGTGGACGAGCGGTGGCCCTCTCACGAGAAGGAGGCCGAGGCTTTCGCCGCTTGGTTTCTAATGCCGAGACGGCTGCTTCGCAGCGGACTTGAGCATCTCGGCATCGGTGATCCCAGAGACCCTTACGACGTCTACGCGTTGTCACTTTGGCTGGGCACCAGCTACACGGCAACCGCCCGCCAACTAGCGATCACTCGCCTCGTTGACCCGCGGCGAGCAGATGAATGGTCATCGATCCCACCGGCCAACCTCAAGAAGGCGCTGGCTGGCGAGATGGTGCCCAACGACCTGCGCAATGACGTCTGGTGGCTTGACTCCCGCCACCACCTGCAACCGGTCGACGCCCGACCCGGGGACCGGCTAGTGGTGACCCTTCCAGAGATACCGTCAAGTGGCTTTTCTTGGCGTTTCACATCTACACCTGAGCAGATGCGCCTGCTCTCCGACTCGTATAGCGACCACTGGGAGCCCAATTTCATGATTGACGCCAAGGAGGCGCCACAGGATCCCGACCCGGAGAGCGCAGGAAACGGCCCAGACCGCTCCTTCGCGTTAGAGGTGAGTGCAGAGGCCGAGCGAGGTGTCGAGCACCTGACTTTAGTCAAGGAGCAGAGCTGGGCAAGAGAGGAGGGGCAAGAGGAGTTCGAGCTGTTGATTTCGATCAATCCCCCGCTGAAGGGAATCCAGCTATCCGAGGGGCAGTTGACGATGCCAGCCGGCGGTGGGGGCGCGGTGTGATCGACCTCGAGGAAGCTCAGAGCCCGGTCGCCAATCAAGGTGACCGGGGAACCTGCACCGGCTTTGCCGTCGCCGCTAGCCACGATTGGATGGGTGGCGAGGAAAAGCTGCGATCCGCCGAGGACGTAATTTGGGCGGCACGCCAGACGCTTGCTGGCTATAGCGATGGGGTCTCCGTGCAAGCGGCACTCGAAGGCCTTGGAATCAACGAGCACGCCTCCGAGCCGGCTTGGCCGTATGGGATTCCGCACTGGAGCTCAGGGCGTCCAACGGCTGCCTTGGAGAGCGCGAACCGAAGGGCACTGCCACAGTGGAGGCGCCTGACGGGACCGAGCTTGAAGTTGATCCGTGAAGAGCTTGCCGGCGGGAATGCGGTGGTACTAACGGTCGGGATGGTGCGCAAGGCCTGGCAGGAACCGGGCGCAATGATCGATTCGCCGCCCGGGCAGAAGGTGCCCGGAAATCACGCCGTCCTAGTGGTCGGCTCGAGCGAGGAGGGGGAGCGCGTGGAGGCACTAAAGGTCAGAAACTCATGGGGGCCGAACTGGGGAAATGGCGGCTACGCGCTGCTCAGCCGCAGCTACGTTGAGACCTACGGCGTGTGCGCGCACGCCATCGAGGTCGGCTGATGGCAATCGCGGTTGGCGAGCGCTACGTCGAGGCCTCGACCCTCAGCGAGGGTTGGCTAGGGGCGGCGGCGCTACTTCGAAAGGCTCCGGGCATGAAGGCCGTGCATTTGATGGTGCGGATCGCAGACCCCAGCACGGAGGTCGACGAAATTCGCGCGGCGGCGGGAGCGCTGATCCAGGCGAGGGGCAAGGCGCCAATTGAGACGGTACGGACGACGATCTTCCCAACGCGGTGGGCCGAACGGCACACTGCTCCAGAAGACCTCGCTCTTCATTACCGCGAGAACTATGCCGAGCTTCGCGGCTTCGCCCAAAATCAGCACGGAACCTACTTTGGGCGAATCGTCGCCTACCCCCGTGACAGCGATGAAACTGATCTCGCGGATCAGCTAAACGAGACCGTGCAGAAGCTGATCGAGGAGCAAGTCAACGGGACCAACAAAAGTTCGCGCTTCGAGATCAATGTCTATAGCGAGCGCCACGACGGAAGGCGGCCAATGGGATTCCCCTGTCTCGCCCACCTCTCGGTCCACATGCACGAAGGGACCCTGCATATGCAGGCGATCTATCGCAACGAGTTCATCGTCCAGCGCGGCTACGGCAACTTCCTCGGTGTCGCCGAACTGCAGTCGTTCATCGCCAAGTCCGCGGGACTTCATGTCGGGGAGCTATTTGTGACGATTGGCCATGGCGAGTTCGACGGGACGAAGACGCTTGGGGACAAGATCCTGGGGCCGCTCTGGAAAAAGATTGAGGTGCTCGGCGTGATCCTGAGCGACAAGAGCGAGTAGGCGACCGGCCCTTGAGGCCAATGTCTCCGTCAAATGGAAAACTAGGCGGATGGATCCCGTCGTGCGTCCCGAAGTTCACGACACCTATTGGCGTTTTGCGGCGCGCCGGCACGAAATCTTCCTCAAGCGGTTCGAAAAAGATCCGGAGCCCTGGGGCGAAGATGCGATTCTGCGCCGCTATAAGTTCTGCAATACCTACCGCGCCGCTGACCGCGTCTCGCAATACATGATCCGCGAGGTGATCTATGGCGAGGGCGTCGAGGATCTAGCCCCGGAGGACGTGTTCTTACGGATCGTCCTCTTTCGGCTCTTCTCTAAGGAGGCGACCTGGGATGCCCTGGAGGAAGCAACCGGTGGAGTGCGGCGCAAGACCCTAAATGTCGAGGCGCTGGGCGATTTGCTCGAAGATCTGCGCACGCGGGGGCCGATCTACACCGCAGCCTTCATCCTCGCGGCGCCGAGCAGCTACGGCCATAAAGCCAAGCACCGAAACCACCTGGCCCTAGTCGCCGACATGTTCCGCCAGGGTGGCCTCGGGGCGAACCTCGGCCGCGCAGGGTCGTTGGAAGATGTCTTCGAGGCGCTGACTGCCTACCCGATGATCGGACCTTTTCTCGGCTACCAGATTGCAATTGACCTGAACTACTCCGCTGAGCTCGACTTCGACGAAAATGAATTCACGATGCCGGGGCCCGGAGCGCTGCGCGGGATAGAGAAGGTCTTCATCGACACCGCTGGGCGTAGTCCGCAGGAGCTGATCATGGGAATGGTCGAGCGCCAAGAGGAGGAATTCGCACGTCTCGGTCTCAAATTTGAGGGCCTCTTCGAGCGGCCATTGAAGGCGATCGACTGCCAGGGGCTCTTTTGCGAGACCGACAAGTACTCGCGCGCCGCGTTTCCCCAGCTGAAAAGCAACCGCGTTCGGATCAAGCAGGAGTTCAGGCCTTCCTCCTCCCCACTGGAGCTCTTCTTCCCGCCGAAGTGGGAGATCAACGAGAAGGTGGCCGCTGCCGAAGCGACGCGCGGCGAGATTCCCGCGAAGTCTGGCTCGGGCTTGAGCAATTCCGAGTACCAGGCGGTGCAGATGACGCTCGAGGATTCAATGCTTCGGATAGCCGCCGGCGCGGGTGAGGGCGAGTCAGGCGGGATGGAGCTGCCGTTCGTCGGGCCGCTACGCCAAGCCACCGCTAGGTGATGACGACCCTCAACAGCACCACCGCGCTCGATCTTCTGGCGCGACTTCATGCCCACAAGAACGCGGGCTACGGCAACGTTTGGCGAAAACGTGGCGAGCTGCTGTCGATCTTCACCAACCTGGCGCGCAAGTACGACCGGCTGGTAGTCGCGCTCGACGAAGGCATTGACGCAACCGATAAGCGGAATCTCGAGACCGCCGGCGATCTCTGCGTCTACGCCGCCAAGTACCTGACCTGGCTAGCCGAACGCTCGCCCGAAGACTTCGATGCAGTTTCAATCTCGAGGGCTGAGAATTGTGCGGATCACGGTGGCACGGAAGCGGCCAATGTCGTTCTGCATGCGCTCGAGGTGCCAAGTGGGGACGTAGACGAATCATGGGCCAACGTGAAAGCAGCTTTCGAGCCGCTGGAAACGGGCCTGATCGCGCAGAGTGAGGTGGAGGAGGAAGCCTTGAGTTGGCAGCGCAAGACCGAGTTAGCTTGGGAGCTTGTGGGCTCGTCGGCGGAGCTTCTGTTGGCCTTCGGTGCCGAAGACCCACAAGAAGTAAGGGAGTGGCAGGCGAAAATTGAGGCGATGGGATGAGTGGGGTCGTCGAGGCGCTGATCACCGAGGCGGCGGCGGCATTTGGTACAGGCCACACTAAGGTTGCAGTAATTGGGCTCGGGCCCGAGGCGCTGCAGGTAAGAGCTGCGCTCAGCGCCCTTGGCGGCGAGGTGGAAATCTATGACCCCCGCGAGTCGGTGGCGGCCGACCAGCGGCTGGCGCCTTGGTCGCAGCTCGGCGCGGCTAAGCCGCAACTGGTGGTGATCGCTCGCGACACCGAGAAGGAGGAGCTGTTGCGGGCGGCGGCTGACGTGCTGGACGCCAACGATCCCCTTCCTCAGGTGATCCTCAGTGGCGTAGGTCAACAGGAGCGTTCCGACCCGATCTTTGAGGACTTGGAGGCACCGGCAATGGTCCCCTCCTATGCCACCGGTAACCCCCATACTCGCGCCCATCTATATGACTGCCTGCGGGCGGCGGCGGCCAATGGCCGCGAGGGGGCGGTAGTGGAGCTCGGTGCCTTCAAGGGCGGCACTAGCGTCTGGCTGGCGCGGGCAGCGGCGGCCCTTGGTCTCAAGGACTCGAGGGTGATCGCCTTCGATGCTTGGGAGGGGTTTCCCCCCCGGCGCTCCATCCTCGATTTATACGAGCATCCTCGCTGCGTCTTCCGCGACCTTGAGGCCGTACGCGCCTACACCGAGCCTCACGGGATTGAGCTGGTCGTTGGCGACATTGCCGAAACCGCACCTAAGCGGCTCGTTTCGGAGTCAATCTTGCTTGCATTCATTGACACTGACAACTACAGCGCTACTCGCGCCGCTTTAGAGCCGATTCGCGACAACCTAGTCCCGGGTGGGGCGATCGTTTTCGATCATTACTTCACCACCAGCGATTACGCCTACACCATCGGCGAGCGAATGGCCGGAGTCGAGGCGCTGGGTGATTCAGGTCTCTTGCAATTGCGGGGGACCGGGGTGTTCGTCAACGTGTCCTAGTTATGACAGGTGGCTCGTAATCAATCGTTCGCGCAACTAAGTCGAGGTGCACGGTGCCGCCGTTGTTGGCGAGCAGCGGTCGCCAGATCTCAAAGGAACGGAGGATTGCTCGCTGCCATTCGGCGATCGTGCGAGTGCGGACCTCAAGATGAGAAACGATGCTCTTGACCGAGCGGAGGACCTCTGACTCTACTTGCGGTACTCGGTCATAGAAGTTGTTGTCGGTGGCGACGCTGAAAAGATAGGCCGCGAGCCCCTCCTCGAGGAAGATCGCGCGAGCTGAATCCTCAACCTCGCGAAAGTCGGGCTCACTATCGCGCTTTCGTTCGAGGAGTGCCCGGAGAAGCGGCGACCAGCCGAGGAGGGCCGCATAGGTGAGATGGAAGACATCGTGAAATCGGTAGCCATCTGGGTCGCGATTCATGTCGACGAGGGGGTCGCCGAGCGCTTCACCCTCATAGACCATGACCATTTTGGCGCGGCCCTCGATCTGACGTTCTTCGAAGCTGATCGTTATCTGACGAGGAAGCTGCTCCGAGAGCGGATAGTCGTCGTCGAGGAGCTTGGCCGGCTGCTCGGTGCCGGGCTCGGGCCAGCGCTCGGCAATACGCGAGAGATTGAGCTGAGCTACGTCGTCGAGGGAGAAGTCCAGCTTGGCTGCAAGATTTGCGACGTACCAGAGGATGTCTCCTAGCTCCTCCTTGACGCGCTGACTAAAGAGTGGATGCGCATCGCCATCACGAACGTGCTTCTTGTACTGATTCAGAAGAGAACCAACCTCAGATGACATCCCCATTAGCGGGAAGACAAGCGTCATCTCCCGACTAATCTTGTCATCGACCTCCCCAAGGGGACGCTGATCGGTGCGGTTTGCCTGGCGTTGGTAGTCGTTTAGCTCCACGTGTTCCCTTATGATCAGAATTTGACTGGGCAACCCTTTTATATCTGAAAGTCCCGGAGTAGGCCACGCTGCCACCCACAACAGGCCGCACGTGGATCAACAGATCTTGCAGCCGCTAGCCCAGGTTCAAGCGTTGCCCTGATATTTGGAGCACCCAGCTTTCCTTGGACCAGCCGGAGTCACTCATTGCCCTCACGCAGCTGAAGATGTGAAACTCAGTGAAGGGCGCGGCACCTTACTCTGGAGAAGATGGATGACGAGGAAGCCGGGAAGAAGAAGTCGATCTCAAGCCGCTGGGGGTGGCGGATAAGTTGGAAGCAAAGAGCAGCTTGGATCTGATCGGCACCTTCTGGGGAACCGTGGGACTACGTCAGGATCTCAGCGGACCGGCCTGAGGGAGTCGATTCCGAGCTCGATCATTCGCCGCCAGCCGCCGGGCTCGATCTTCTCGGCGGCGCGGGCTGCGGCGAAGATCATGCGGATGTCGAGGACGGTGGCGTCCTCGCGAAGGCGACCCTCGGCGCGGGCTGCGGCGAGCAGCTGGGCGAGGGCTTTGTTCGTCTGCGCCCGAGCCGCCTCGAGGTGCGGCTCGACCAGAACGCAGCTCATCGCCTCGGCCACCACATCGTCCTCGGACTGGCGGGTGCCGAACTCCCAGATCAGCTCGACCAGCGACGACCAGGCGTCGTCCGGCGCGCCCAGTGCCGCCGTGGCTGCCGCCTCGACCTCCTCGAGCCTCTCGATGACCAGGGCCGAGAGCAGATCGAGCTTGGAGGGAAACTGGCGATAGATGCTGCCGACGCCGACCCCTGCGGCGACGGCGATCGCCGGCATCGGTGCGTCGATGCCTTCGCGCGCGAAAACCTCTCGGCTCGCCGCGAGCAGCCGGTCGCGTTTGGCGTCGGCGTCGAGCTGGGACCAGCCGTCCGAGCCGGGTGTCGCGAAGGCAGCACTCGGAATACCCATTCCGCTAGCTTACCGTCGCTATGTCACGAACCGGCGGAGGTCGCTGATGCGCCAGGGCCCGCTCGCCGGTCGTTACTTCGTCGTCGCCGCAATGGTCATGCTGGCGCTGATTCCGTACCTCGCCCTGTCTGCTGCTCTCGGCCCGGTGACGCCGATAATCGCCGAACAACTGCACACGAGCCTGCAGACGCTGAGTCTCGGCTCGGGCCTGAGCAACGCCGCCTACGCGGTCGGCACCGTGCTGGCGGTCATGTTCGCCCAGCACCTTCCTCAGCGTCGGGTGATGGTCGGCTACACCGTGCTGCTCGTCATCGGGTCACTGCTCGCGGCGAGCGCCCAGAACGCTGGGATGTTCATCGCCGGGCACGTCATCCAGGGTCTCTGCACGAGCCTGCTCCTCATCGCCGCCGTGCCGCCGCTGGCGCTGGGCTATCCGACGAGCAAACTCCGCACGACGGCGGTGATCATGAACATGTGCATCTTCGGCGCCGTCGCACTGGGCCCGACGATCGGTGGCCTGCAGGCCGAGGCGAACGCATGGCGGCCGCTCTTCTGGGTCGTCGCGGCAATCTCCGTCGCGGCCCTCGTGTTTGCGCTGCTGACGTTCGAGGACGCGCCCCCCGCCGATCCCGACTCGCCGCGCGATCTACGGGCGGTCGGCCTCGCGGCGGTCGGCTGCCTGGCCGCCTTCTTCGGCTCCTCGGAGCTGCTCACCCACTCATTCCTGGCTCCGCTGACCATCTTTCCGCTGGCCGGCGGTCTGTTGGCGATCGTCGCTCTGCTCGTCTACCAGTACAGCGCCAAGAACCCGCTGCTGACGATCCGCGACATGCTTCGCAGCACGATCCCCGTCGCCGGAATCCTGGTCGCGTTGTTCGCGGCGGCGGCGGCGGTCTCGGCGACCACGCTGAGCGCCGATCTGCTGGCAGACCAGTACGGCCCACTTCATCTCGGCCTGCTGTACCTGCCGGAGCTGGCGGGTGCGATCATCACCGCCGTGGTTCTCGGGCAGGTGATAACCAAACGCTCCATCCACTACCTGCCGTTGATCGGGATGGGATTCCTCGCCGCGGGGATCGGGGTCTTCCGGATCGAGGTGCCCTCGAGCGAAGCGCTGACCCTGGTCGGTTCGTTCCTCACCGGGATCGGCCTGGGGGCGACGGTCGCGCCGGCGCTGTTCGTCGCAGGCTTCTCGCTGCAAGCCGCCAACCTTCAACGGGTATTCGCGATCGTCGAGCTCCTCCGCGCGGTGGCGGCGTTCATGATCGCGCCGATCTTCGTGCACTTCGCCTCGACGGTCGGCGGCAGCCCGGAGGCCGGCACGGGGATCGCCCTGTGGATCGGCTTCGGCCTGGCGATCGTAGGCGCCGCGATCGGCGTCGGGCTCTACGGGCTGGGCGGGGCCCGCCCGCAGACGCCCGATCTCGATGGCTTCCTCGATGGCCGAAACGCGGCCTGGTACTCCCCGCCCCTGCTGGCACGCGTTCGATCGTCCATCGGCGCCGACCGCGTCGCGACCGAGGGAGCGGACTGACGTGCCTCCCGATCCTTCACACCCAAGGACGGTGGGCGGCCTCGAGGGCCCGGTGGTCTTCGCCTACGACGGCTCCGACCTCGCCGACTACGCGATCGCCCAGGCCGGCGAGCAGCTCGCACCTGACCGAGATTGCCTGGTTCTCTGCGTCTGGCAGCCCTCGGACGTCGGCTTCATGCCGGTGGGTGGCCGCAAGCTTCACGCCATGGCCGCCAACGAGGTCCGCGAGGCGGCCGAAGAAACCGCCGCCCATGGCGCGACGTTGGCGGAGAAGGCCGGCTTCCGAGCCCAGAGCCTGGCGGTCGAGGGGGCGCCGAGCTGGAAGGGCATCGTCGAAGTCGCCGACGAACGGGAGGCGAGTCTCATCGTCCTCGGCTCCCATCAACGCTCAGGGCTGATCGGCCACCTCGTCGGCAGCGTTGCCGCGTCCACGGTCTCGCACACCTGCATCTCGGTACTGGTCGTTCACCGCCCCCCAATGTGAAAAAGAAAACCGAACCCGGGATCTGCTGGCGGGCGCTGCGCTCGACGTCGTCAGAGCCTCGATCGGCAAAAGCGTCACGTTAGTGCTGGTAATCCGACCGTTTGTCGCCTCCTGTGCTCGGGTAGGTCGGCGAGGTAGACCCTGCGAGCCGGCGCCGAAGGAGGAGGAATCATGGGAATCTCACTGGGCGGAATTCTCGTCATCATCGGAATCGTCTTGATGTTCGTATGGAGCTTCTGGATAGGCCTGATCGTGGCCTTGATCGGCTTGATCGCCTTCGGCGGCTTCGCGCGGGGCAGGTGGTATTGACCTTGTCCTAATGGGACATCGAGCGGCGGCCGTCCCACTCATGCTCGAGGGCCCAGCGCGCGCCCACGCTCCAGGCCTGCACCCGGTTGGCGATCGGGATCGGCTCCGGGCCCTCGGAACCGACCGCGAACAGCTCCGGAGCCTGGCCGATCGCCTCGATCGCCTCCAGGACTCCACGGCGGAGGCCTTGCGCCTCCGCCGGCCGGCCCGCCGCCCGCAAGCCGCCCCATCCAAGCCAGGAGTCGAACGGCCAGACCGCGCCGCGATGGTAGGCGTCGGGGCCGAACAGGGGGTGCTCCGAAGAGAGCGTGCGCAGGCCCCAGGGCGTGAGCACGTCGGGGAGGCAGAGGCGCTCGGCCGCCCGCTCGCGGGCGGCCGGTGACAGCGCGTCTGCCCAGAGCAGCCAGCCGAGCTGCGAGCCGGCCCCGGCCACCCGCTCGCCGTCGCCTGCAACGGCCAGCGTCTCGGGGTCGAACGCCTCGTCGATCGCCACGCTGAGCCTCGCCGCCTCCTCGGTCCAGCGCCGCTCGGCCGAGAGGGCCGCCAGAGCGCGGAGCGCGACCACGGCGACTGCCTGCGTGTCAGCGTCGGCGAGCGGCGGCTCGGGGACCTCGCCGGTGGCGGTGAGGATGCCGGCGCCATGGAAAGCCGGGTCCGCGGGGTCCTCGGCGTCGCGCCAGCCCTGCTGTGCGAGGCCGCCCGGGGCCCGGCGGGGCCCGTGGCGGATCAGGCCCCCGCCGTGGAGAAGCGCGCGCTCCAGCCAGCCACCGGCCGCCCGCCATATCCCATCCAGCTCCGCGGCCAGCGCCCGGTCGCCGAGCGAGGCGAGCAGGACGAGGAACCATGCGGTCGAGTCCGCCGAGCCGTAGTAGCGGAGCTCGCCGTCGCGCAGCGGCCAGCCGGCGCGGCGCAGGCGCTCGGGCGCCCGCGGCCACCACTCGTGCACGATCTTCCCCGGCTCCTCGTCGGTCGCGGGATCCTCGCGCGAGCCCTGCAGGGCGGCGAGCGCTCGCAGCGTCGCGCGGGCGACGTCGGGGCGGGCCGGCAGCACCTGCAGCGAGACGATCGCCGCGTCGCGCCCGAAGAGGGCGTGGAAGCGCCCCGGGTCCCCCTCCCCGACCGGCGCGGCGCTCGCGTAGGGCCAACCCTCCGGCGACAGGAGAGAGTCCAAGCCTGGAATTTCGCCCATCAGCCCTTGACGGCGCCGGCGGTCAGCCCGGCGACGATGCGCCGCTGGAAGATCAGCACGAGGACGATCAGCGGGACCGTGACGACGACGGAGGCGGCGCTGATCGTGCCCAGCGGGATTTCGAACTGGGTGCTGCCGGTGAAGAAGGCGATCGCCGCCGGGACGGTGCGCCGCTCCGGGGTGCTGGTCAGCGTGATCGCGAAGAGGAACTCGTTCCAGGCGAAGATGAAGACGAGCAGCCCGGCGGTGACAACGCCCGGAGCGCCGAGCGGCACGACGATCTTGCGGAAGGCCTGGAAGCGCGTCGCGCCGTCGATCAGGGCCGCCTCCTCGAGCTCGCGCGGGATGTCGCGGAAGAAGGAGGCGAGGATGTAGACGGTGAGCGGCAGGCCGAAGGCGAGCGAGGGCAGGATCAGGCCGAGGTAGGTGTTGTAGAGGCCGATATCGGTCCAGATTTCGAACACCGGCGCGGCGATCGCGATCGGGGGGAAGGTCGAGATCGAGAGCAGGATCGCCAGGATCAGGAACTTGAACGGGAGGTGCAGGCGGGCGAGCGCGTAGCCGGCGAACGAGCCGATCACCAGCGACAGCACCGTGACGCTGCCGGCGACGATCGCGCTGTTGCGCAGGGCCATCGTGAAGGCGCTGTCCTTGAAGATCGAGGTGTAGTTGTCGAGGGTCGGGTGCGGCGGCACCAGATTGGCGCTCGAGAGGTCGGCGCCGGTCTTCAGCGAGGTGTTGATCAGCCAGTAGAACGGGAAGAGGCAGAAGACGACGATCGCCGCGACCGCCAGCCAGAGCAGCGCCTGCCCGAGCCTCTCGCGGCCCTCGACGGTCATTGCTCTTCCTCGGTCAGCGCCCGGATGTTGCCGCCGACGAAGCGGATGTAGAGGTAGGAGACGGTCATCACCGTGAGAAACGTGAGCACCGCGAGCGCCGAGCCGAGCCCCGTGTTGCGGTTGGTCACCAGTTCCTTCTGCGCGATCAGCGACAGCGTTTCGGTTCCGTTGGCGCCCTTCGTCAGCACGTAGGGCAGGTCGAAGACGCGCAGCGCGTCCAGCGTGCGGAAGATCAGTGCCACCGTGATCGCCGGCACGAGCAGCGGCAGGGTGACGCCGCGGAAGCGCTGCCAGGCGCCCGCGCCGTCGACCTTCGCCGCGTCGTAGAGCTCGTCGGGTATCCCCTGCAGGCCGGCGAGCAGGAGCAGCGCCATGAACGGCGCCGTCTTCCAGACGTCGGCGAAGATCATCACCCCGAGCGCATAGCCTTCTTCACCGAGCCAGACGACGTCCCCCCCAGGCAGCCCCAGGGCGCTCAGCGCCGTGTTGACGAAGCCCAGTTCGGGTTCGAAGATCGTCCGCCAGGTGATCGCGGTGACCACCGTGAGGATCGCCCAGGGGACGAGCACGACCGCTCGCAGCAGCGCCCGCCCCCGAAATGCCCGGTGCATGACCAGGGCCATGCCGAGTCCGATCGCCAGCTCCAGGCCGACCGATATGACCGTGAAGAGCAGCGTGGTTTTCATCGCCTCCCAGAACGCCGAGGAGCCGAGCGCCGCGCTGTAGTTGTCGAACCCTACGAACCGGGAGAGGCCCGGAGTGATGACGCTGTATTCGTTGAGCGAGAGCCAGACGGCGTAGCCGATCGGATAGGCGGCAACCAGCGCGATCAGCGCCAGCGAGGGCGTCAGCATCGCGGCGCCTAACCGTCGCTCCCCCCGGAAGACCGAGCGTCGCGCCCTGCTGGACGGAAGCCGCGCGGCCTTGGCCTCCACTAGAACCTCTGCAGGGCTCCTTCGATTTCCGAGCTCATCTTCGAGGTCGCCGAGTCAGCGGACGCGCGGCCGTTCAACACTTCGAACGTGTTGTCGAAGATCGCTTCGGAGATTTCGGTGTACACCGGGGAGACAGGCCGGGCCTGCGCCTGTTCGACCGCCTTCAGCAGTTCTTCGGTGAAGGGGATTTCTTTCTTCACCTCGGGGTCTTCGTAGACCGCGGTCGCCACCGCCGGCAGCGTCGCTTTCAGGAACATTTCCTTCTGGATCGGCTCGGTGGTGAGGAATTCGGCGAAGGCCAGCGACCCGTCCGGGTTGTCGGTGTACGCGGAGATGCCGAGGTTGTAGCCGCCGACCACGCCGGCGCCTTCGTTGCCCGCGTAGCCGGGGAATTTGGCGACCGCGAATTCATTCGCGATGCCCGATTCTTTGCCGAGCGCGTAGGCGTATGGCCAGTTGCGCATGAAGGTCGCGTGCCCCGCCTCGAAAGCACGGCGCGAGCTCTCCTCTTCGTAGGTGGTCACCGCCTTCGACACGGCTCCGTCTTCGACCCCTTTGCGCATGAATTCGAGCACTTCGCGCGTCTGGGGCGAGTCGATTTCGACCGTTTCGCCGTCTTCCGAGAGAACCTTGCCGCCGGCGCTGTAGAGCAACTCGAGGAAGTTGACGGTCAAGCCCTCGTAGCGTTCGCCCTGGTAGACGAGGCCGTTCTTTTCCTGGGCTTCCTTGTAGACCTGTTCCCAGGTGGTGGGCGGCTTCGAGACTTCGTTGGTCCGGTAGTAGAGGAAGCCGGCGTTGGTGTTGAAGGGCAGGGCCCACTTCTTGCCTTCGTATTCGGCGGTTTCCACGGTCGACGGGATGAGTTCGCTTTCATGCGCTTCGACCGCCGGGGTGAGGTCGTAGAGCCAGCCCGCGGCGGCGTACTCCGCGGTCCAGATCACGTCCATGCCGAGCACATCGCACTCGTTCGATTCGGCGCGCAGCCGCTGGATCTGCTGTTCGCGCTGGATGTCCGCGTTTTCGGGCAGTTCGAGCAGCTTCGCTTCCAGCTTCGGGTTCTGCTGGTTGAATTTTTCGACCGCGGTCTTGAAGGCGCCGCTCGTGTCTTTGCCGATGCACCAGGTCACTTCGCCGCTGGCGCCCTTGGCGTCGGACGGTTCGAGCGTCTTTCCACTGGAGGACCCACCACTACTACCGCCCCCGCACGAGGCAAGCCCGAAGGTCGCCGCGCACAATCCCAGAGCGATCAGGTACCTCGTCGTCGAACCGTCTTGGGATGCCATGTTCGGATCCTCCCCAGGGTCGGGAATCCCGATTCGCTCCGGGATTACCCGCTGCGGGCGTCGCCAAACCCCGCGGCGATCCCGGCCGGTTTAAGCGGCGGCTTGGCGGGGCATCCTCATAGGGCGCCTCCGAGCCTCCCGGGTCGGAGCCGGCCAGCGGAGAGGAGGCCGAGAATGGCGGAGATAACCCTCGACGGGGTGACGAAGGTCTTCCCGGACGGCCATGAAGCCGTCAAGGAGATGAGCCTCGAGGTCCACGACGGGGAGTTCATGATCCTCGTCGGCCCGTCGGGTTGCGGGAAGTCGACCGCGCTGCGCATGATCGCCGGCCTCGAGGACATCTCCGAGGGGGAGGTGAGGATCGCCGGCGAGACGGTCAACGAACGGGCTCCGAAGGATCGCGACATCGCGATGGTCTTCCAGAACTACGCGCTCTACCCGCACATGACCGTGCGCGAGAACATGGGCTTCGCGCTGAAGATCGCCGGAGTGGAGAGAGCTGAGATCGAGCGCAAGGTGGAGGAGGCGGCGGCCGTCCTCGACCTGGAGCAGCACCTGGACCGAAGGCCGGCGAACCTCTCCGGCGGCCAGCGCCAGCGGGTCGCGATGGGGCGGGCGATCGTGCGCAACCCGAAAGCCTTCCTACTCGACGAGCCACTCTCCAACCTGGACGCGAAGCTCCGCGTGCAGATGCGCACCGAGCTCGCCCGGCTGCAATCCCGCCTCGGCACGACCACGGTCTACGTCACCCACGACCAGACGGAGGCGATGACCCTCGGCGATCGGGTAGCGGTGATGCGGGCCGGGCAACTTCAGCAGGTGGGCGCACCGGCGGAGCTCTACGGCGACCCGAAGAATCTCTTCGTCGCCGGCTTCATCGGCTCGCCGGCGATGAACTTCATGCCGGCTGAACTGAGCGGTGGGCGGGTGAAGCTGCCGATCGGGGAGGTGGAGGTCGGGGAGCTGAAGACGGGCGACGGGCCGGTCGTCGCCGGGCTGCGCCCGGAGGACTTCGAGGACGCCGCGATGGTCAGCGACGAGCTCAAGCGGGAGCGGGGCCTCGTCTTCGAGGCCGAGGTCGACCTGGTCGAGTCGCTGGGCTCCGACCTGTATGCCTACTTTCACGTCGAGTCAGGGGGGATCGAATCCGACCAGCTCGCCGACCTCGTCGGCAACAGCCTCGAGGAGACCGGCGCCGCGCACCTGCGCGAGGGCCAAGAGCAGGTCGTCGCCCGGCTCGAAGCCTCGAGCGGGATCCGGCGGGGCGAGAAGGCCGAGCTCTGGGTGGATACCTCCCGGCTGCACCTCTTCGACCCCGACAGCGGGGCGAGCCTCACGCGCGGGTCATAGCCGCAGGCAGGGCCGAGACCGGCCCCTCCATACGATGTAGCGCACCGTGAGCACCAGCGCGATCTCAGTCAACGGCCTGCGCAAGAGCTTCGGCGAGGTCGAGGCGGTGCGCGGGGTCGACTTCGAGGTGGCGACCGGCGAGGTCTTTGGCTTCCTCGGCCCCAACGGCGCTGGCAAGACGACGACGATCAACATGCTCTGCACGCTGACCAAGCCCAGCGCCGGCAGCGCCACGGTCGCCGGCCACGACGTAGTCGCGGAGCGCGACGACGTGCGCCGCCACATCGGCCTCGTCTTCCAGGACCCGACCCTCGACGGCTACCTCACCGCCGAGCAGAACCTGCGCCTGCACGCCGAGCTGTACGGGGTCGAGCGCGGCCTCGTGGCGCCGCGCATGCGGCAGGTGCTGGAGATGGTCGGGCTCTGGGAGCGCCGCGATTCGCAGGTGCTGACCTTCTCCGGCGGGATGCGCCGGCGGCTGGAGATCGCCCGCGGCCTGATGCACTCGCCGCGCGTGCTGTTCCTCGACGAGCCGACGATCGGGCTCGACCCGCAGACCCGCAACTCGATCTGGGGCTACATCCGCGAGCTGCAGGAGAGCGAGGAGATCACGATCTTCATGACCACCCACTACATGGACGAGGCCGAGTTCTGCGGGCGGATCGCGATCATGGACCACGGCGAGATCGTCGCCCTCGACACGCCCGAGGCGCTCAAGGAACAGGTCGGCGCCGACCGGATCCGGATCGAGACCGACGACGACGACGCCGCGATCGAGGCGATCGGCGAGCGCTTCGGCCTCGAGGCGCAGGTCTCCGAGGGGGCGGTGACCTTCGGCGTCGTCGACGGCGAGGAGTTCGTGCCGCGCCTCTTCGCCGAGCTCGGGGTGCCGATCCGCTCGGTCAGCCTCTCCCGCCCCACCCTCGACGACGTCTTCATGTCCCACACCGGGACGACGATCCGCGACGCCGAAGAGTCGGGCGACAAAGCGAAAAACCGGATCGCGATGCAGATGATGGCGGGACGCCGGTGAGCACGGCCACCGAGAGCACCGGCGCCGTCGCGGCGCGGCCGCCGGTCGTCGACGTCAGGGTGCCGGCGCGCAGCTGGCGCAGCGAGCTGCGCGCCGTGAAGATCGTCTGGCGACGGGAGCTGATCCGCTTCCGCAGCGACCGCATGCGGATCGTCACCTCGCTGGTCCAGCCGCTGCTCTTCCTCTTCGTGCTCGGCTCGGGCCTGCAGCAGCTCTCCGCCGCGAGCACCCACGGCGTCGACCTGAAGACCTTCATCTATCCCGGGGTGCTCTGCATCTCGGTGATGTTCACGGCGATGTTCTCCGCCGCCTCGATCGTCTGGGACCGCGAGTTCGGCTTCCTGCGCGAGATGATGGTGGCGCCGGTGCGGCGCAGCTCGATCGTCGTCGGCAAGTGCCTGGGCGGCGCGACCGTCGCCTCGCTGCAGGGGGTGATCCTGCTCTGCCTGGCGGGCGCCGTCGGGGTCCCCTACGCGCCGGGCCTGATCCTCGGCGTCTTCGGCCTGCAGCTGCTGCTCGCCTTCAGCATCACCGCCTTCGGCGTGATGGTCGCCGCCCGGGTGACCCAGATGCAGTCCTTCATGGGCCTGATGCAGATGGTCGTGATGCCGATGTTCTTCATCTCCGGCGCGCTCTTCCCGGTCGGCGACCTGCCCGGCTGGCTCGCCTTCCTCAACCGCATCGACCCGCTCACCTACGCGGTCTCGCCGATGCGCAGTCTCGTCTTCAGCCACCTCGACCTGAGCGCGGCGGCGGAACGGACGCTCAACCCGGGGATCACCTGGTTCGGCTGGACCGTGCCCGTCGCGCTGGAGATCTTCACCGTCTTCGCGCTCGGGATGACGATGCTGGCGATCGCGATCTGGGAGTTCAACGCGGGCGAGTAGGCGCCCGCGCCGATCAGAGCCGGCAGGCGGGCGTACCGCCCGGCAGGCGGTGCCGGTTGGCGGCGACCGCGCGGTAGGCGCGCGCCGCGAGCCAGGCGACGCCGGGCAGGACGAGGACACGGCCGGCGAGCCGCCAGGGGGCTCCGGCGCTGCCCAACATCGCCGCGATCGCCTCGTGACCGGAGAGGACGGCGCCGTCCGGCCCGACCCACTGGACGGCGGCGGCCGCCTGCTCCTCGCCGACTCCCAGCGCGTCCAGGTCGGCGAGCTGCCAGGCGACGACGTCGGCGTCCGGCCTGACCCACCTTTCGAGCCAGCGCACGCAGCTCGTGCAGAAAGCGCAATCGCCGTCGAAGACGAGCACCGGGCGCGGCATCTCAGCCCCACTCGCCGAGCAGTCGGTCGACGGCGAGCTGCAGCACCTGCGCCCGCGTCCGCTCACCGGGCTGCGCTACGACGAAGTAGCTGCCGACGAACAGCGAGTAGGCGAGCATCGCGCGCGCTTCGGCGTCCTTCTCGTCGGGGCAGAACCGGCCAAACAGGTCGCGGAGATAGGACAGGCGCCGCTCGTCGACCCGGCGCAGCCGCGCGGCGATCGCGCGGTCGCGGCGCGACCAGTCGCGCAGCGCAAGCTCCACGGCGAACATGCTCTTCGCCGAAGGGGCGAGCTCGAAGAGGCGGCGCAGCTTGGCCCGCGGGTCGTCGGGGCCGCTGTCGACGTCGGCGATGACGTCCTCGGTCCCGCTCTTCTCCCAGGCGTCGAGGGTCTCGGCGAGCAGCGCTCCCCGGTCCTCGAAATGCCAGTAGAAGCCGCCCTTCGATACCCCCAGGTCCTTGGCCAGGGCCTCGACCCGCACGGCGTCCGGCCCGCCGGCGGCCAGAGCCCGCGCCGCCGCGTCGACCCAGGCGCTGCGCGGAGTCCGGAGCTTGGCCATCGGCCTATCTATACGGCACCGTATTGACAAAGGCAAGCTGGCTGCCTACCATCCATACGGTGTCGTATGGACTGAAAGAGAGCGGCCGCGTGCCGAACTCGACGCACCAATTCCGGCCGTGGCGGATCCACGAGATCGTGCCGGACTTCACCCTCGAGGACGTCTGGGCGTTGCCCGCGCAGGGGAACGAGGACGACTTTCCGTCGCTGCTGGCGCTGATCGCCTCCATCGACCCGACCCGCGCCGACTCCCGCCCCAGCCGCCTGCTCTGGCAGCTGCGCGATCGCCTCGGCGCCTGGCTCGACCTCGGCCGGATAAGGGCCCCCACGGACGGGAGCTCTGACGCTCCGGCCGAGGGGCTGTCGATCCCCGACACGGACGAAGCCTCGCTGGCCGGCCGGCTGCCGGAGGACCTACGTCGCGGCGCGGAAGATCTGGACTTCGGCTCGCTGCCCTTCGTCCCCCTCTACCGGACCGACGACGAGGCCGCCGCCGAGATCTCGAACCGCACCGTCCACGGCGTCCTCCACCTCGCCTGGGCCGACCGCGGCGATGGTCGCTACCAGGGGCAGATGGCGATCTACGTCAAGCCGCGCGGCCTCTTCGGCCGGGCCTACATGGCGTCGATCAAGCCCTTCCGCTACCTGATCGTCTACCCGGCGATGATGCGTCAGTTCGAGCGAGCCTGGAGCGAACGCGCGCGCTAGCAGAGGGTCGCCTGCAGCACGCCCTCCAGCTCGAGCAGCGTCCGCTTGCGCTCCAGCCCACCGCTGAACCCGGTCAGCGAGCCGTCGGCGCCGATGACGCGGTGGCAGGGGACGACGATCGGGAGCGGGTTGCGGCCGATCGTCGCCCCGACCAGGCGAGGTCGCCGGTAGGGCTCGATCCCCGCCGGGTATGCGCTCTCCTCGATGCTCTGCGCGATCGCGCCGTAGCTCGTCGTCTCGCCGAAAGGGATCTCCAGCAGCCGCTCCCAGACGAGCTTCTGAAACGGATCGCCGCGCAGCTCGAGCTGCAGATCGAACCCGCGCAGCTCACCGGCGAAGTAGGCGTCGAGCTGCGCCGCCACCTCCGGCATCGGTCGCGCCGCGGCCGCATCCAGCGTCGGCGCCTCGCCGGGAAACCAGACGCTCCTGATCCCCGCCGGGCCGGCGAGGACCGACAGCGGCCCCAGCGGGCTCTCGTGAACGGTCCAGCGCATCGTCATCTGCATAGGTAAACGAGCGCGGCGGTCGAAACGTGAGATCGTGAACGACGAGGCCGTGAGGGAGATCGTCGAGGCCGCCATGGCTAGGGATTCTCGCCGATCGTCTCCAAGAGGATCGCGGCGTGTGTTCGAGCGGACGTCTATCCGGCGACCGTGACCAACGTGCCGATCGGCGTGTACGGGTAGACCTGTTCGGCCTCTTCGAGCGGCATCTCGACGCAACCGAGGCTCTGCGGCGAGCCGTAGGAGGGCCGGTCGAAGGCGTGCAGGGCGTCGCCGCCGTTGAAGTAGCTGACCCACATGATCCCCGGGTCTTCATAGTGGGAGCCGTCGGGGTTTTCGCCGCTCATCGTCGTTTCTTCGAGGTGCTCGAACACCGGGAAGGTGCCGAGTTCGGTTTCGGCCCCGGGGATGCCGGTGTTCGCGGGCCCGTTCAGCACCTGCTTGCCGTTGTGCCACACCGTCACCGTCTCCGGCGAGCCCTCGCTGACGTAGACGTAGCTGTAGCCGCCTTCGGGCTTGCGCTTGCCGGCGATCTCGTCTTCCATCAGCAGCTTCCACACTTCCGGCCCGGCGACGCCGTCGGTTTCCATTTCGCGTTCGTCCTCGAAGGCCATCACCGCCCCCTGGGTGATCGTGTTTTCTTCTCCCGGCGACCAGAGTTCGCGCAGCGAAGCGGGCGTGTTCGGGTAACGCCAGTCGAAGCTGCCGCGCGGCGGATCGACCGCGGCGCGCACCTGCGCTTCCGGCGTGCCGGCGACCGGCGTGCCGTGCTGCTTCCACTCGACCGGCAGATAGCCGGCCTGGGCCAGCAGCTGCTGCAGCCGCAGCGTCGAGCCGGGCGCCACCGTCCAGTCCACCTCGCTCGCCTTGCGCATCGACCCGTCGGGCTGGACGAGCTCGAGCGGCTTCGGCAGCTCCGCCTTCAGCGTCGCGCCGAACCCTGCCCCGTAGCCGTGCGGCTCGAAGACCAGGGTGTGGCTGTCGGTGCGCCGCCAGCTTCCCTGCACTTCGGGGCTCAGCTGCGGCCGCTGGGAACCGAGCACGGTGGCGACCGGCTTGGAAAAGGTGAGGCGCAGCGGCGTCGCCGGCGAGACTTCGGCGCCGGGCTCCGGCCCCGCCGCGACCACAGGCGAGCTGGCAGCCGGGAACCAGGTGACGCTCTGGAAGGACCCGAGGCGCTCCCATGGGCGGGCCGCCGCGGCGACCACGACCGAGCCCGCGGGGTGCCCCGAGCCGACGACGATCGAGCGCTGGGGATGGTCGAAGGTGCGGTGGGTCAGCTCGCCGGGCGTGCCGTAGGCGACGCTGTGCACGGCGCGATCGAAGGCGATGCGCGGCACGCCGTCCTTGGCGACCGTCAGCCAGCGCGCCCCGACCTGGGCGCGCGGCGCCCGCAGGACGATCCGCTCGCGCTCTTCGGAGCCGGCGATCCAGCCGATCCAGCCGGGACGGCGTACGACGACTTCGACCGCGACCCGCTCGCCGGGCTCGAGATCACGGCGCGGCGTCAGCCGACCGTCGTGGAAGGAGATCGGAATCGGCCGCCCGTTCGGTCCGGTTGCCTTGACCCGCTCGACCGTCCCGCCGAACGCCTCCACGTCCACCCGGGCGAGTGCGGAGGAGTCGGCGCCGACGCTGGCGCCCGAGAGAGCGAAGGCGGCGACCGCGTAGGCGACCACGATCAGGCCGACCGCGGCGGCCACTGCGAGCAGGGCGAAGCCGGGGCGCCTGCGGCGCGGTTCCGCTTCGGGCGGCGCGGGACTCGACGGTGGCTTCTCCCCAATCACCATGAAAAGGATAAGCAGAGTAGAAGCGCTAGCCCGCAGGCATCTCTGCAGCGGCCTCCTCGGCCCCCACGGCGCCGGCCCCGATCCGGTCGCCGTCGTAAGCGGCGAGCTGCGGGAAGGCGAGGGCGATCAGGCCTACCGAGGCGAGGCAGGCGAGGCCCCCGGAGACGACTGAGAACTGGGCCGACGTGAGCGCCGCGACGCTGCCCGACTCGATGTCGCCGAGCCGCGGCCCGCTGGCGACGACGAGGCTGAAGACCGAGCTCATCCGGCCGCGCATCCGGTCAGGGGTGAGGGTCTGGGAGATCGTGCTGCGGCAGACCGCGCTGACGCTGTCGGCGGCCCCGGCCAGGGCGAACAGCGCGGCGGCGACCCAGAGCGAGCCGGCGATGCCGGCGAGGGCGACGAAGGCGCCCCAGGCGGCGACCGCGGCGAGCACGATCCGCCCGAGGAAGCGCGCGCCGATCAACCACCCGGTGGTCAGCGCGGCGACGGTAGAGCCCGCGGCGACGGCGGCGGTGAGCAGGCCGGTGCCGGCCGCGCCGGCGCCGAAGACGCTGACCGAGAGCACCGGGAAGAGCGCCCGCGGCATGCCGAAGGTCATCGCCGAAAGGTCGATCGCAAAGGAGCCGAGCAGCGCCTTGAGGCCGAAGACGAAGGAGAGGCCGCTGCGGATCGAGTGCAGCACCGGTTCGTGCTCCTCGACGCCGGCCGGCGGCTGCGCCGACATCGCCGCCGCCGCCCCGGCCATGCCGAGGCAGCTGACCGCGTCGACCGCATAGGGGGTGCCGATCCCGAAGCCGGCGATCAACAGGCCGCCGACGGCCGGCCCGACGACCTGGGTCAGCTGGTAGAGGCCGTAGGTGGCCGAGAGGGCAGCTCGCAGCTGCTCGGGCCGCACGACGTTGGGGACGATCGCCGCGCGCACGACCCGCTCGACCGAGGAGGCGCCGGCAGTCAGGCCGGCGAGCAGGAAGAGCAACCAGACCGCGGGGCTGCCCTCGTAGGCGGCAAGCGCCAGCGCCGCCGCGAGCGCGACCAGGGCCAGCTGGCAGAGGAGCAGCATCGTGCGCCGGTCGAAGCGGTCGGCGAGCGCGCCGCCGAAGAGCGAGGCGACGACCAGCGGGACCAGCTCGGCCGCGCCGAGCAGCCCGGTGAGGAAGGCCGAGCCGGTGGTGACGTAGACCTGGTAGGGCAGCGCGACCAGGGTCGCCTGCGTGCCGAGCCCGGTGATCAGCGAGCCCGCGGTGATCAGGCGGAAGTCGCGCGATTCGCGCAGCGGGGTGACGTCTACCGCGACGCGCGAGAGCCACATGGGCGAGGGACTCTAGTCAGGCACCGCAAAGAGCCCGTCCCGCTCGATCGCCTCGGCGTAAGCGCCGTGAAGGGTGCTGCGGGGGGCGCGGATGGCGACCCCGTAGGCCTGCTCCATCGCCGTCGCCAGCACCCGCTTGAAGGTCGGGCCGTGCCAGGCGTGGGGATCGGACGAGCGCCCCACGTGCAGATGGGTCAGCTCGTGGAGCAGCGTCTCGAGGACGTCGCCGGGGCGAATCCCGGGATAAGCGGTGACGGAGAGACGGAACTCGGCGGGAATGGCGAAGCCGAGGCGGTTGGGACGTTTGCGAGCGCGGCGCACCTTGAGCGCCGGGGGACGCTCGGCCAGCGGGCCGGCGGCGAAGACGGGCAGCCCTCGCAGACGATCGAGCTCCCGGTCGAGCGGCACCCCCGCAACCAGGTAATAGGACCGGCTACGGCGCGGTGCGGCGGGGGCGGGGGCGCTCCCACTCGTTGGTACCGTCAGCTTCTTTCTACGGTACGGTTTCAGTCTCATGGTGAAGAGAGCAGCTGACCCAGGGACCTGGACGAGCCCCCCGACCCGCGCCTTCGCCGCGATTATCGCCACTTTGGCCTTGTGCGCCGTCTTCATCGCCGCGCTGCCTTCCGGCGCATCCGCTCGCGACAAGGACTGCGCCGACTTCGGCTCCCAGCGGGCGGCCCAGTTCTTCTACATCAGGCACGGCGGGCCGCGCTATGACCCGGATCGCCTCGACGGCGACAACGACGGCGTCGCCTGCGAGGACAACCCCTGCCCCTGCTACTACAAGACGCACCTGCCGCGGCGAGCGCGGCTCGACGCCGATCGCCGCCGTGCGACGGCCTGAGAGCCTGTCTCAACCGACGCGGTAATGCAGGTGGACGAAGCCGTTGTCGAAGCGGCGCTCGTCGAGCAGCTGCAGCTCCAGCCGGACGCCGTCGGGAAGGGAGCGGGTGCCGGCGCCGACCACGGCGGGCACGACGAAGAGGTGTAGCTCGTCGACGAGGCCGGCAGCGAGCGCCGCCCCCGCGAGGCCGGGACCGCCGACCGTGATGTCGCGCTCGGCCGACTCCTTCAGCCGCTGCACCGCCGCGGGGTCGAACTCGCGCTCGATTCGGGTCCGGGCGCTGCTCACCTCCGTCAGCGTGGTCGAGTAGACGACCTTCTCGGTCGCCCGCCAGATCGCCGCGTAGTCGCGCACCACCGGCGGCTCCCCGGCGAGATCCATTGTCTCCCAGGCGACCATCGTCTCGTACATCCTCCGCCCGTACAGATAGGTGCCGGCGGTTCGCTCGAGCTCGTTGACGAAGGCGTGGACCTCCTCGCTCGGCATCGCCCAGCCGAAGTTGCCGTCGGCGTCGGCGACGTATCCGTCGAGCGAGGCGATCGTCGCGTAGATCAACCTTGCCACTGGCTAAGGGAGCGTGACCGCGGCCTCGGGAGTCGCCACGCGGAAGCTGAAGCTCTCCTGCAGGTAGAGCTGCACTGCGCCGGCGTCGTGGGCCGCGTAGCCGATCGAGAGGTCCTCGCCGGACTCGAAGAGGAAGTCGCCGCCGCGCATGCTGAGCACACCGGCGCCGCTGACGCCCGGGGCCCAGACGATCGGACCGGAGAGGATCTCGCGCAGGTGCTCGAGCAGCGGGTAGCCGCCGTGCTCGCTGGTCTCCAGCACGCGGGTGTACGCCTCGGGCCCGAGCGCGAGGCCGTAGGGACCGGCGACGCCGGCGGCGAGCAGCGCCTCGACCGCTTTGGCGACGTGGCGCGGGTAGCGCTCGCAGTCCTCGCCCAGCTCGATCGGCTGATGCGAGGAGGACTCGAGGATGCCGTCGATGCCGGCCGCTTTCCAGCCGTGGAAGACGGCGGCGTTCTCGGCGATCGCGATCTGCCGCGCCGCCTCGTCGAGCGAATCGAGGTCGGCGTCCTCGGCCCCGCGGTCGGCGGCTTCCAGCTCGGCGCGGGCAATCGAGAAGGGGGCGCGCAGCTCGACCAGGGCGAGCACTCGGCGTTGCGCCGCCTCGACTCCCTCGCCCGGGGCGCCGGCGACGTCCTCGACCCGGCCGAGGTTGGTCGCCGAGTGCTCCCAACCGAACGGCCCGGAGAAGTCGACCAGGCGGCGCGCGGCGAGCGCCGGGGCGAGGCGCTCGCGCGCCTCGGAGTCGAGCAGCTCCCAGCCGCGCTCGGTGATCGGCGCGTGCTCGCGCAGCAGGTGACTCACGACGCGACCTCCCTGAGGCTGCCGATGCCGAGCGACTCCCCGCCCGCCAGGGGCGCGCCGCGCTCGGCGGCGCCCTCGGTCGCTTCCTCCTCGGCATCCTCGCCGTGCTCGACGATGTCGCCGTCCTGGAAGAGGACCCCCACGGCGATCTCCCGCCACAGGGGCGTGCGGCGCAGGAGGAACTCCAGGTCCATGCAGAAGTGCTTGAACTCCTCGCCCTGGGCGTCGTGCATGATCGCCCGTGCCTCCTCGTCGGCCTCGACGGCCATGCGCTGCTCGTACCAACCGATCGCCTCCGCCTCCTCGGTCAGCGAGGCGCAGAGCCGGGCGAAGGTGCGCGTTGCCTCAGGCAGCTGCTCCGGCGGCTCGTGGTACTGGTCGACACCCACGGACCCAATCTTGGCAGGACAGGCGCGGTGGCGGGCCCTTCATCGATTGACGAGGGCGATCGTGAAGCCGTCGTACCCCTTGCTGCCGACCGTCTGCAGGGTCGTCGCCGTGACCCGTGCGTCGGCGGCGATCGTCTCGTGAAGGCGGCGCTGCGCTTCGATCGTCCCGTCGCCGCTGCCGGCTTCGGCCAGGGTGCCGCCGCGGACCACGTTGTCGATGACGATCAGGCCCCCCGGGCGGGTGCGCTCCACCGACCACGCGAAGTAGTCGGGGCTGTGGATCTTGTCGGCGTCGATGAAGACCAGGTCGAAGCGCCCCGCGCCCTCGGCCGCGAGCACCGGCAGCGTGTCGAGGGCGGGGCCGACGCGCAGGTCTACGACGTCGCCGAGGCCCGCTCGCTCGACGTTAGCGCGGGCCACCTCGGCGTAGTCGGGGCTGGCCTCCAGGGTGATCAGCCGGCCGCCCTCGCCGAGCGCCCGTCCCAGCCAGATCGTGCTGTAGCCGGCGAGCGTGCCGAACTCGAGGATCCGAGCGGCGCCGATCGTCTTCGCCAACAGGTACAGCAGCTTCGCCTGCGGAGGCGAGACCTGGATCTGCGGCAACCCGGCCTTCGCACCCGCCTCGAGCGCGGCGTCCAGCGCCTCGTCGTGCGGTGCCAGCAACCCGCTTACGAAGTCATCGACGGCGCTCCACTGCTCCTCGCTCATCGGAGAGTGTCTATCAGGACGGCAGATCCGGGGTCCAATCCATGTCGCCGTCGTCCGCTTGGCCCAGAGCGATGTCTCAACAGGGTGAGTCAGGACGCCGCCGGTTCCAACACCCTGAGTACCTTGACAGTGTTAGATCGGTGCCAATAGGGTCCCTAATCGTGAAGAAGCTGTCGATCACGTAAGTGAACATCACGGTCGAGGACACGTCGAGCTGGCTGCGCCGCGTGAGCGTCTGGCCCCCTGAGGGAGGCCCCCGACAGGTCGAGATCGACGAACTCCACGATGCGGAGGGCTTTCCGTGGTTCGAGCTCTCCTGTGGGGCAAGCGAGGTGGCGACCGTACTCGAGGCGGTGGGCGATCGCTGTCCAGGGTTGACCGCAGAGATGCTCGAAGACCTTCTCACCCCAGACGACGAACCTGCCGGTAGGGCATATTCGAATAGCCGGATCCGCCTCGCTTCCTCGTTCAGCGTGTCGCCTGAGCGGCCTGAAGAGAAAGCAGAACGCGGAACTCCACAGCGGGCGGGGATTCTCATCTTCCAACCCGTGGAGTTACTCGTCGGGGAGGAGTGGATCATCACCTGCTGGCACCCGACCCGCGCCTTCCGAGGTCCACGCAAAGTTGCCGAGGGCCCGGCGGAAGACGCGACTGCGCTCTATCTCGCCGTGGCAGGACACTGGGAACGGGGCAAGCGGGGGAGCCCGGGTGACCTCGGGGTGTCGGTCATGCACGAGCTGGCGCTCACTTACGTTCCCGCCCAGCGTGAGCTTTCGACCTGGCTGGAGGATTGGGAGCTGAGCCTCTACATAGAGGACGAACTCGACAATCAGAACGAGCTGCCGGAGCTGTGGGGTCTGATGGCCGTGCTGCGCAATTGGCTCGGCCCGCTCAACAGGCCTGGCCTTCGGGCGAGCATCGACAAGGCGTGGCTACCGGCGACTGATCACAACACAGTGATAGACGTCGACAACCGCGTCGATAAAGCCCTCGCGGGATTGGGGAGGTTGAGCGAGACCCTGCGACAGTCCTTCGGTCTTCTCCATCTGGAGCAGACCGAGGAGCAGCGACGTCACAGCGAGCGCATGCAACAGCGTCTTGAGCTTGCAGCGGTCGTCTTCCTGGTCCCGACCCTGATTGTCGGCTTCTACGGGGCCAATACGTGGGTGCCGGGCCAGGGAAGGCACTGGGGCTTCTGGGTAATGGTCGCGGCGCTGGTCCTACTGAGCGTCAGCTCCCTGTTCGTGGTCGTGCAGCTCCACCGTCGCTCGAATGAGGCATCTCGCTCTGCCGCAGCGGAGCGCCGCCGCCTGCGCAACGAGCTCCAGCGCAATCCCGCTGGCTGAGCGCTGGAGCGGTAGCCGACGCCACCGACGAGCTGGCAGGCCGCCGCGCCTGCGGCGCTCCGGCGCAGGACTTGTAGATCGCGTCGACCACCGCGTAGCCTTTATCGCCATCTTGGGCCGGATCGCAAGAGGAACGGCGCTCGCGCTGGCGACGCTCGCCGCGATCGCGGCGCTCTGCGCGGCGGGGGCGGGCGCCGCGGCGGTGCCGTGGGGCTACAGCTGCATCCCAGCCTCGGCCGAAGCGCCGCGGACGAGCGAGACGTGCGGCGCGACGCTGCTCGATGGGAAGGCGATCCCACCCGCGAATGCGCCGCCCCGGGTCAAGGCCACGATCGCGGCGGCCAACCGCATCGTCCACCGGCCCTACGTCTGGGGCGGCGGCCATCTGAGCTGGTGGACGCACGGCTATGACTGCTCGGGCGCGGTCGGCTTCGCCCTGCACGGCGGCGGCATGCTCGAAACGACGATGGTCTCGGGGCAGCTCGCCTACTGGGGCGAAGGCGGGCCGGGGCGCTGGATCACCGTCTACGCCAACGACGAGCACGTCTACATGGTGGTCGCCGGGCTGCGCTTCGACACCCGCGACGACCCGCCCGGCGTGAGCGGCCCGCGCTGGCACGCCGAACGGGTCAGCCCGCGAAACTTCGTCGCTCGGCACCCGCTCGGAGCGTGAGCATGTCGCCCCTCATGCCCGACCGCCACGACGAGATGATCAGGGAGGAGTTCACGCGCCAGGCGGCGAGCTTCGAGGATCATCTCTACTCGTTCGGCGATCCGCGCGTGCTCGGCTGGCTGGTCGGCAACGTCCCGCCGCAGGACGCCGAGCTGGTCCTCGACGTGGCCGGAGGGACGGGGCACGTGGCCCGCGCCTACGCCGAGCACGTGCGCTGCGCGACCGTGCTCGACCTGACCGAGGAGATGCTTGCCGTCGGCAAGCGCGAGGCGGACCGAAGCAGCGTCGCCAACGTGATCTTCCAGCAGGGCAAGGCCGACGACATGCCCTTCCTCGACGACTCCTTCGACCTCGTCGTCAGCCGCTTCGCCGTGCACCATTTCGACGATCCCGCCACGGTCCTGGCCGAGATGGCTCGCGTCTGCCGCCCCGGCGGCCGCGTCGGGATCATGGACATCGTCGTCGCCGAACCGGAGCGCGCCGAGGCCTACAACCATCGCGAGCGCCTGCGCGATCCGTCCCACACCAGGGCCCTGGCCAAAGCAGAGCTGGGCGCGGCGATGGAGGCCGCCGGGTTGAAGCTCGTCGGCGAAGCCGAACGCGACCAGCCGATGCCGCTGGAGCGCTGGCTCGCGCAGAGCAACCCGCCACCGGAGGTTGCCGACCGGCTGCACGCCGAGCTCGAGGCGGAGCTCGGCGGTGGCGAGCCGACGGGGATGCGGGCACAGCGCCGCGACGGCGCGCTCCACTTCACGCAGCGCTGGGCGATCTTCGTGGGCCAGCCCGCGGGGGCGTCCTCGACGGCGCAGCCCTGAAGCTTGCCTAGACGAGCAGGCCGGCGAGGATGAGCAGCACCCCTGCGGTCGCGACCGCGCCCCCGGCGGCGAGGAGCCAGCGGCGCCGGGCGATGATCGAGACCGATGCGAGGACGATGCCGACCTGCAGGCTGACGGCAGCCAGCTCGTAGTCGACATGCTGGGCGTTGGCGTGGTCGGCCTCGTGCTGATGGTCCTCGATCTCGGCGTTGAGGCGGGCGTCCTCCGGCGCCAGCTCGTGTGCCACGCGCGCCTCGTGCCTATTCGCCTGGATCGCGGCGAGGCGTTGCTGGGAATCCCCGGCGGCGAGCGTCCGCAGCAGCACCGAATCGCCGTTGGCGACGTCGACCTTGACCCGGTCGCTCTCCAACCGGGCCGAGGCGTCGGCGCGGTGGGTCTCGGCGGTGATGACCTCCTTCACCGCCTCGTTGGAGAGGAAGACCGCGACGGCGAGAAGGGCCGCCATCAACCCGACGACCATCGCCGCGTTGCGACCGTCATGCGACTCGAGCCGGCCGCCTCCGTCGCCGGCTATCTGGTGCCCCTGCTCGAAGCGCTCATACGATTTGTGGGCCTCCATCGGTGCCGCGTGAGCCTACCCGTCGGGCGGCCAGCTGCTTTGATCGCAACATCGTGCGGCCCATAGCCCGTAAGAACTGCGATCCGGCACACCAGCCGCTGGCCGAGCTGGGGCGATGGATCGAGGAGGCGCGGGCCGCGGGGCTGGCGCAGCCGGGCTCGGTGGCATTCGTCACGGTCGGGGCGGACGGGCGGCCCTCGGCGCGGACGGTGACGTTGAAGCTGCTGGAGGACGACGCGCTCGTCTTCACGTCGGCGCTGTGGACGCGCAAGGCGCGGGAGATCGAGGCCAACCCGCACGTCGCGCTGCTCTTCCACTGGCCCTCGCTGGGGCGGCAGGTGCACGTCGTGGGCGAGGCGACGCTCACCGAGCGGGCGCTGGCAGAGGAGCTGTTCGACCGGCGCGACCCGCTGCACCGGCTGCAGACCGTGGTTTCCCGCCAGGGCGAGCCGATCGACGAGCTCGGCCCGCTGCGCGACCGGCTGGCCCATCTCGCCGAGGTCCAGGAGACGGCGCCGCCGTGTCCCCCGGACTGGGGCGCCCTGCGCGTGCGGCCCGAAGCGATCGAGCTGTGGAGCGAAGCGCCCGACCGGATCCACGAGCGGCGCCTCTTCGAGCGCGACGGCGACGGCTGGGCCGTCACCCTGCTCTCGCCCTGACTACATGTGGTTGAAGACCGCCACGAGCAGGGCGATCGCCAGCCCCGCGAGCGTCGAGAACATCAGTCTCTGCCAGCGATCGAATTTGTCGTCCATCCGGGCGAACTTGTCCTCCATCCGATCGAACTTGTCGTCGATCCGGTCGAACCTATCCTCGATCCGATCGAGGCTTTCCTTCATTTCGACCCGGAACGAGCCCATGTCTGTGCGGATCGCGCGCAGCTCGCCGTCGACCCGGTCGAAGGCGTCGTCCAGCCGATCGTCGGTCCAGCGCTCTCTCATCGTCTGCATGATTCTACTGTAGACAGAGAGATGCGCGCGGGTGTCGCGCGGAAGCAAAATCTTTTGAGCACGCTTCGCGCCTAAAGTGCGTCGGCGAGCGGCCCCAGGGCGGCGATCACGTCGTCGAGCGACGCGTCGGCGAGGTCGGCGAGGGTGCCGTTGGCACGGGTGACGGCGACGCCGAGGGCCAGGGCGACGAGCAGCTCGCCACGCAGCTCGGGCTGCTCGCAGCCGGCCTTGCGCAGCTCGTCCACCAGAGGATCGACCAGCCGCCCGCCGACGACGCTACGAACCTGGGTGCGGACCTCGTCGCTCAGGGTCGGGCTGGCGAGGGCGCGGCTGACCGGTCCGTGGCCGCGCTCGTCCCAGCGCTCGAGCAGATAGGAGAGCACCGTCTTGGGCTCGAAGTCAGCGGGCCCTTCCGTGTCGCCCACCGGGCCCTCGGCGATGGTCGCCAGGAACAGCCCCTCCTTGCCGCCGAAGTAGCGCGCGATCAGGGCCGGGTCGACGCCGGCCCGCTCGCCGATCTCACGCGTCGTCGCGCGGTCGTAGCCGACCTCGTCGAAGAGGTCCCGCCCGGCGTCGAGCAGTGCCCGGCGGCTGGCCTGGGAGTCGCGTGGCCGAGGCGCCGTGTTAGCCTTGTCACCAACCGATGTCATCACTTGGTGACAATAACACCGCAGGGAGTCGCGGGCCGCGATGAGCTGCTACCGCAAGATCCTCGTCGCCGTCGACGGCTCGCCCGACGCCGAAGCGGCGCTCGGGCACGCGATCGCCCTCGCCCGCGACCAGAACGCGACGCTGACCCTGCTGACCGTCGTCCCGCCGCCGCCCAAGCCGGTCGGGGCAGGCGTCGCGCCGCCGCAGGACCTCACCGACCTCTACGTCAAGATCGTCCGCGAGGCGGTCGAGAGCGTGCCCGACGACGTCGGCGTCACCAGCCGACTCGAGCACGGGCCGATCGCCGAGTCGATCCTGCGCATCGCCGGCGAAGACGACCACGACCTACTGGTGATGGGCTCGCACGGCCACAGCCGGGTGCGGCGGGCGCTGCTCGGCTCGGTCTCCGAGCAGCTGCTGCACTCGGCGACGATCCCGGTGCTGATGATGCGCGCGGAGCTCGCCTCATGAGCAGCGCCGTGGCGGCAACCGACGACCGCTACAAGTGGATCGCCCTCTCGAACACGACGCTGGCGGTCCTGCTGGCGACGCTCGACGGCTCGATCACGCTGATCGCGATGCCCGACATCTTCCGCGGCATCCACCTCGATCCGCTCATCCCCGCCAACAGCTTCTACCTGCTCTGGATGATCCTCGGCTACCTGGTCGTGACCAGCGTGCTGATCGTCAGCCTCGGCCGGCTCGGCGACATGTTCGGCCGCGTGCGCATCTACAACCTCGGCTTCGTCATCTACACCGCCGCCTCGCTGCTCCTGACGATCGACTGGCTGACCGGGACGGCGGGCGCCACCTACCTGGTCGTCTTCCGCATCGTCCAGGGCGTCGGCGGCGCCTGCCTGCTGGCCAACGCCGCGGCGATCCTCACCGACGCCTTCCCCCTCAACCAGCGCGGCATGGCGCTTGGTATCAACAACATCGTCGGCGTCAGCGGCATGTTCGTCGGCCTCGTCCTCGGAGGCCTGCTGGCGCCGATCGACTGGCGGCTCGTCTTCCTGATCTCGGTGCCGGTCGGTCTCTTCGGCACCGTCTGGGCCTATCTCAAACTGAAGGAGATCAGCACCCCGCGGCGGGCCAAGATCGACTGGTGGGGCAACGTCACCTTCGCCCTCGGCCTGGTCCTCATCATGGTCGCGGTGACCTACGGCATCCGCCCCTACGGGGCCTCGCCGACGGGCTGGGGCAGCCCGCGGGTGCTGGCGCTGCTGGCCGGCTCGGCGCTCTCGCTCGCCGCCTTCGCCGCGATCGAGCTGCGCGTCGCCGAGCCGATGTTCCGGCTGACGCTCTTCCGCATCCGCGCCTTCACCTTCGGCACCCTCTCGACCTTCCTCGCGGCCGTCGCCCGCGGCGGGCTGATGTTCATGCTGATCATCTGGCTGCAGGGGATCTGGCTCCCCCAGCACGGCTACGACTTCACCGAAACGCCGCTCTGGGCCGGGATCTACATGCTGCCGCTGACCGTGGGCATCCTGATCGCGGGGCCGATCTCGGGGGTGCTCTCCGATCGCTACGGCGCCCGCCCCTTCGCCACCGGCGGGATGATCGGCGCGGCGCTCAGCTTCGGCCTGCTGATGCTGCTGCCGACCGACTTCTCCTATCCGGTCTTCGCCGCGGTGCTGCTGTTCAACGGGATCTCGATGGGGATGTTCTCCTCGCCCAACCGGGCGGCGGTGATGAACAGCCTGCCCGCCGCCGACCGCGGCGCCGGCGGCGGCATGAACCAGACCTTCCAGAACTCCGCCCAGGTGCTCTCGATCGGGATCTTCTTCACCCTGCTGATCGTCGGCCTCGCCGCCAGCCTGCCCGCCACCCTCAGCAGCGGCCTGCAGGCGCACGGCGTCCCCGCCGCCGCCGCGCACCACGCCGGCCAGGCGCCGCCGATCTCGGTCCTCTTCGCCGCCTTCCTCGGCTACAACCCGATCCAGCACCTGGTCGGTGCGGAAACGCTCGCGGCCCTGCCCGTCCACGCGCACGCGACGCTCACCGGGGCGGAATTCTTCCCCCACCTGATCTCCGGGCCCTTCCGCGACGGGCTCGACGTCGCCTTCATCTTCGCCATCGTCGCCTGCCTCGTCGCCGCTGCGGCCTCGTTGCTGCGCGGCGGGCGCTATCACCACGCCGAGGAGCCGGCCACCGCGCCGAGCGACTCGGGCCAGATCCCGAGCCTGGAGGAGCAGCATGCAAGTTGAGTGGTATGGACAGTCGGCCTTCGCCCTGCGCACGCCCGACGCGAGCGTCTTCATCGATCCCTTCGGCGACGTCGCGGCGCTCTCGGCACGCGGCATCGCCTTCGAGTACCCGCCGATCGAGGCCGGTGAGATCGACCTGCTGCTGGTCACCCACGAGCATCTCGACCACAACGCGGTCGAGGTCATCGCGGGAGAACCGGCGACGCTGCGCGCGACCGCCGGGCGCCACTCCTCGCCGCTGGGCGAGGTCGTCGGCGTCGCCTCCGAGCACGACTCCGCGGCGGGCACCGAACGCGGCCCGAACACGATCTTCGCCTTCGAGCTCGACGGCGTCCGCGTCGCCCATTTCGGCGACTTCGGCCAGAGCGCGCTGCGACCGGAGCAGGCCGCTGCGCTGGGCGAAGTCGACCTGGCCTTCCTGCCGGTCGGCGGCGGGCCGACGATCGGCGCCGAGGGCGCGGCTGCGATCGTCGCCGAGCTGAAGCCGCGCTGGGTCGTGCCGATGCACTACCGCACGCCGCGCGTCGACTTCCTCGAGACCGAGGAGGAGTTCCTCGGTCTGAGCGACCGGATCGAGCGCATCGAAGAGCCCCGCTTCGAGACCGCCGAACTGCCGGTCGGCGGCGGCCCGGTCGCGGTCGTCCCGGCCGCCCCCTAGCTCAGCCGGTGGCCTCGTAGGTGAGCAGGGCGATTCCGTCGCCCAGCGTCTGCGAGCCCACCAGGCGCAGCTTCTTCTTTTCCATGGGCGCGTCGCCGAAGAGGCGCTTGCCGGAGCCGAGCAGCACCGGGAAGACCATCAACCGCAGCTCGTCGACGAGATCGTGCTCGATCAGCGCCTGGACGACCCGGGCGCTGCCGGCGACGAGAATCACGCCGTCGACGTCCTGCTTGAGCCTCGTGACCTCCTCGACGACGTCCCCGCGCAGCACGGTCGAGTTGCTCCAACTCGCCTCCGCCAGCGTCGAAGAGACGACGTACTTCGGCATCGAGTTCATCTTCTCGGCGAACCCGGCCTCGTCTTCGATCGTCGGCCAGGCCGCAGCGAAGCCCTCGTAGGTGACCCGCCCGAGCAACTGGGCCTCGGCCTCCTCCAGCTCGTCGAGCTTGAACTTGTCCCCCTCGGGGCCGCGGTCGATCTCGAAGGTCCAGCCGGCGTTCTCGTAGTCCTCGCCTCCACCCGGCGCCTCGATCACCCCGTCCAGCGAGATGAACTCGGTCACGACGATCTTGCCCATGGTCTTCTCCTTCGCTTGTTGATTGGCTTCTACTTACTCGACGAACGGCCGATGGCAAAATCGACATGCGGACGATCGATCGGCGAGGGACTGCTACGGTGACCGGGTCGGGTTTGGCCTAAGGGCGCCCGAGAGGTTCCGTTTCCTCCGTGCGCTTGCTTTGCGTCTAGGGGTCGCTGGATCTCCCCTATTCGCTCAAAAAGGAGCACACACTCATGTCTTTCGCCGATCTCGGCGTATCCCAGCCTGTCGTGCGCGCGCTCTCACAGCGCGGCATCGACCAGCCCTTCCCCGTTCAGCAGATGGTCGTCAGCGATGCGCTCGCCGGCCACGACCTGCTCGTCCAGTCGCCCACCGGCTCCGGCAAGACGCTCGCCTTCGGCGTGCCGCTCGTCGACCGGGTCCAACCGGGCGCCAAGCATCTCTCCGCTCTCGTCCTCGCCCCGACGCGCGAGCTGGCGAGCCAGATCGTCGACGAGCTCGAATCGATCGCCGAAGCGCGCCGGCTGCGCATCGCCGCCGTCTACGGCGGCGTCGGCTTCGGCCCGCAGAGCGCTGCCGCCAAGCGCGCCGACATCGTCGTCGCCACCCCGGGCCGGCTCGAGGACCTGATCGCGCGCAACACGATCTCACTCGACCGCGTCCGCATCCTAGTCCTCGACGAGGCCGACCGCATGCTCGACATGGGGTTCAAGCCGGCCGTCGACCGGATCGTCTCCCAGACCCCCCGGGAGCGGCAGACGCTCTTCTTCTCGGCCACCCTGGAGGGCGCGATCGGCAAGGTCGCTGCCGCCTATACGCGCGAGCCGCGCCGCCACACCCGCGAGGCGAGCAAGGCGGAGGCGGCCGACATCGAGCACCGCTTCCTCCATCTCGACTCGCAGAGCGCCAAGCTCGACCACCTGGTCGAGCAGCTGCGCGGCGAAGAGGGCGGCCGCACGCTGGTCTTCGTCCGCACCAAGCGCGGCGCCGATCGCCTGGTCAAACGCCTGCGCAAACATCGCGTCGAGGCGGCGGCAATGCATGGCGACAAAAGCCAGGGCCAGCGCGAACGCGCTCTCGCCCGCTTCGAGAGGGGCGACGTCGACGCCCTGATCGCAACCGACGTCGCCGCCCGCGGGATCGACGTCGAGGGGATCACACAGGTGGTCAACTTCGATGCTCCGGGAGATCAGGACTCCTACGTCCACCGGGTCGGACGCACCGGCCGGGCCGGAAAGCGCGGCACCGGAGTCAGCTTCGTCCTCGCCGACCAGGCGGCCGAGGTGCGCAAGATGGCTGTCGCGCTGGGCCTCGTGCGCGAGTTCGACCACGGCCGCGGCGAGCGGCCACGGTCCGAGTCGCAGCCGCAGCAACAGCGACCGTCCGGCTCAGGCCGCCCGCGGCGACGCCGTCGCCGGCCCGCGGCGACGCGATGACCGCGGCCATGGACAACGCCCGCAAGTGGACCTGCTTGCGCTGCGGCGTCACCGCCAGCCGCATCGACGGCAAGCAGGCGCCGATGCCCGAGAGCTGGACCACGGAAACCGAGGGCAGCTTCTGCCTCGGCTGCCGACGCGAGCGGGCCGGCGAGGCGGCTCTGGAGGCGGCGCCGGCCGGCTGCGGCAACGACGCCCGCGCCAAGGCACGCCGGTCCGGGCTGCTCGAGTTCGAGGTACGGCGCGCACCCGATCAGGCCGACAACGCGATCGCCAAGGCCTGCCATACGTCCGCTTCGGCGGTCGCCGCTGCCCGTCGGGCCGTGAGCTGTCGATAGGGACGACCATGGAGTTCGGCATCGCACTCGCCCTCGTCGCAGCCGTCATGACCAACCTGGCCTCGCTGCTCAAGCATCGGGGCTGCCACCGGGCCGAGCCGATTCGCATCCAGCAGCCGCTGCGCAGCGCCCGGGCGCTCGCCGGCTCGCGCTGGTTCGCCGCCGGCTGGGGCCTGGCCGCGGTCGGCTGGCTGGTCCACCTGACCGCCCTCTCGATGGCGCCGATCTCACTCGTCCAGGCGGTGCTCGCCGGCGGGGCGGTGATGCTGGCGGTGATCTCGCAGCGGGTCTTCGGCGACCCGGTCGAGCGCCAGCAGTGGCTGGCGCTCGCGCTGGGCGGCACCGGGCTCGCCCTGCTCGCCGTCACGCTGCCGCAGCTGAGCGGCAGCGACTCCCAATTCGCGGTCGGCCCGATGCTGGGCTTCGAGGGCGGCCTGGCGCTGCTCGCCAGCGGCCTTGCCCTCGGCCACCGCTCGCCGCGCCTCGCGGCGCGCCGCGGAGTTCTGCTCGCCGTGCTGGCCGGCACCCTGATCGCCTTCGCCGGGATCGCGATCAAGGGCCTGTTCGGCGCCGACGGAGTCTCGATCGCGCTGATCGCCCCCTGGATCGCGCTCACCGTCCTCTGTGGCGCCCTCGCGCAGTACGCAACCGTCGCCGCCCTGCAGGGAGGGCAGGCGATCGAGACGATCGGCCTGATCGGGCTGGTCGCCAACGCGACGCAGATCGCCGCCGGCGTGCTCGTCTTCGGCGACCCGCTTTCCGCCGATCCACTCGGCCTCGCCCTGCAGGCGAGCGCCTTCGCGATGGTCTGCGGCTCGGCGTTGCTGCTGCCCTCGCGCAGCCCCCGCGCGATCCCCGCCTGAACCCGCCGGGGTGCTCCTCCGTACATCGGGCGACGCGCGGCGCAAGGCCGTAGCCCGAACCAGGAGGCAGTCCAGTGAACAGAACCCTTCCAGCCATCGCCGTCCTCGCGCTCGGCGCGCTGTTGGCAGTCAGCGGCTGCGGTGGAGGCAGCGGCTCCAGCTCCAGCTCGGCCGGAGGCGGCGCTTACGGCTCCGGTGAAGAAACCGCGAACGCCAAGACCGCCGGCGCCACCAGCGAACCGAGCGGCAGCGCCGCCGTCGTCACGGTCGCGAGCAGCCCCGAACTGAACAAGAAGATCGTCGTCGACTCCGAAGGCTTCACCCTCTATGACTTCCATAAGGACAAGGGCACCAAGTCGGCCTGTTACGGAGCGTGCGCCAACGCCTGGCCGCCGCTGACCACGAGCGGCGCGGCAAAGGCGATGAAAGGCGCCGAAGCGAGCAAGCTCGGCACGACCAAGCGCAGCGACGGCACCGTGCAGGTGACCTACGCCGGGCACCCGCTCTACACCTTCGTCGAGGACGCCAAGCCCGGCGAGGCGAAGGGCAACGACGTCAGCGCCTTCGGCGCCCAGTGGTATGCGCTCGAACCCAGCGGCGAGGAGGCGGGCGATTAGTAACGTGCCGGCCTCATGCTCGAGGCCGGACGCGGACGCGGGGCAGGTTGTGGGCGCATCGCCTCGACCTGCCTCGCGCTTGCCTGTCTGACCGGCCTCGCCCAGGCTCCGGCCGCGGCGGCTGCGCCGGAAGAAGGCGCTGCGGCCAAGGTGGAGGTCGGCAGGGTGCGGTTGACGGCGCCCGTCGATGGCCGCAGCTCCCTGCTGGTTCCGGTCCGCTACCCGATCCAGCTGCTCGGCCAGCCGCTCGAACTGCGACTGACCCTGCGCCGTCCGGGGCGCGGCGGGGCGATCCGCGGCTGGCGCCTGCATGCCCGCGCCAACGGCGGCGACCTGCGCCGTCCCGAGCGGCGGCGGCGCTTCACCTTCGTGCACCGGATCGCCCTCGGGCCGCAGCTGACCCGACAGCTCGAGCTCGGCGTCGGCACCGGCCGCCACGCCGGCCGGGCGCGACCCGTCGTGCAGGTGGACACGGCGGCGGTGCTCGACCTCAATCGCGACGGCGTGCCGGAGCTCGATTCGACCGACCGTGAGCTGCAGACCCTCCCCCGCAGCCACGCCGGCCGGCGCCTCTGCAGCACCGTACCGCTGCTGCGGACCAAGCCGGGCAAGCGTCTCACCGTGCCGTTGCCCGGCTGCGGCGCGCAGACGCGCTGGCGGATCGCCCGCCCGCCCGCGCACGGCTCGGCCAGGATCCGCGGCGATCGACTCGTCTACCGCTCGTCCGCACGGTTCAACGGCGCGGACTCGCTCAGGCTGCGGCAGCGCCGGGGCAACGGCGCGACCCGTTCCTCCCGCGGCGCCGGCCGCTCGGCGCCGGTCGAGATCAGGGTCCTGCGCCGCGGCAGCCTCGTCGTGCGGGCGATCGGCGATTCCGTCACGGCCGGCTTCGGCTACTACGACGACGGCACGCTGATGCCGTTCACCAGCCTGCTTTCCTGCGAGCCGGGCGAAAAGTTCTTCGACGACGCCTGCTCGTCGAACTCGACCAGCCGCGGCAACGAAGAATCCGAAGTCCACTACGCCCCCGACTACGGCCTCTCCAACAACGTCTCCTGGGCGGCCCAGTGGGCAAACGGGAACGGCGTCACCAACTACGAGAACCTCGCCGTCAGCGGCTCCGAACCGAGCGACTGGCTGCCGGGCGGCCAGCTCTACTCGACGCTCCAAAAGCTCGAGTCCGAAGAACCCGACTACGTCCTGATGACGATCGGCGCCAACCCACTGCTCTCCAAAATGCTCTTCGGCGTCGACGAGATGGGCTGCGCGGTCTGGTCGGATCTCTTCGGCCGCTACCGCGAGTGCATCGAAGAAGCCTTCGCCGCAGCGCACCTGCACGCCGACCTGAAGCGCCTCTACGAAGAGCTGGTCGACGGCACCGAAGCGACGATCTACGTGATGCAGTACCACCTCTCGATCCCGTCGGCGGCCCTCGCCTACAGCGCCACCCAGATCGCCGAGATGGGCGAACTGCTGAACGGCGAAATCGCCTCTGTCGCGGCCGAAGTCGGCTCGCCGCAGCTGCACGTCGTGACGCCGCCTCACTTCGCCGTGGGCATCGACATCGAACCGGTCTACCCGTCCGGGTACTCCTGCTCCAGCCTCGGCTACGAAGTCGACGGGCCCAGCGTGCAGTCCGAACCGACTCAGGACGAGCTGCTGGTCGACCACCCGCTCTCCTTCTGCCCGGGCCCGGCCGAAGGCCCGCCGTGGGTGATCGGCGGCGACACCGGCATCCACCCCAGCGCCGCCGGCTACGCGCAGATGGCCTCGCAAGTCCCCACGCCATAGCGCCGAACAAAACGAGCGCCGTAGAGGTTTGGTTCGCATAGCGGTTCAAACCTCTACGGCGCAGCGCTATGGTCAGCCGATGGCTCCACCCTGGCCCGCCGCCTCCTACGAAGACTGGGCGGAGACCTGCGACACGCTGCACGCCCACACGCAGGTGCTGGGCAAGCTCGCGGCGGAGCTTGCGCCGCCCGAGCCGCAGCTCCAGCACGCCGCGCTGCGACTGACCGCGCGCGGCTGGGAGACGGCGGCGCTGCCGGCGAGCGACGGCTCCGGGGCGCTGGTCGTGGCGCTCGACCTGCACGCGCACGAGGCGATTGCCGAGCACAGCGATGGACGGACGCGGCGGGTGCCGCTGACCCCGCACCGCGCCGTCGGCGAGGTCACGCGCGAGCTCCTCGCCGCGGTCGGCGAGCTGGCCGGGCCGGTCGAGATCGACCCCGCGCCGCAGGAGGTGTCCTGGAGCGTGCCGCTCGACGCCGACGCCGAGCACGCGACCTACGAGCCCGAGCAGGTCGCCGCCTACTTCGCCGCCGCGACCCGGGCCGCCCTCGTGCTCGCCGCCTTCCGCGCTCCCTACCGTGGCCGCTCCACGCCCGTCAACGCCTGGTGGGGCTCCTTCGACCTCGCGGTCAACCTCTTCTCCGGCGCCCCGGCCGAGCCGCCGTCCGACGACTTCATCATGCGCAACGCGATGGACTCGCAGGAGGTCGCGCTCGGCTGGTGGCCCGGCGACGGCCGCTACGGCAAGGCCGCCTTCTACGCCTACGCCCACCCGGCGCCGGACGGGTTCGGCGACGGCGCGGTCGGGCCGGACGAGGCGCGTTGGGAGGAGGCGCTCGGCGAGTACGTGCTCGACTGGGACGACGTGCGCGCCGCCGCCGACCCGCATGGCTACGCGCTCGAGTTCGCCCGCTCGGCCTTCCGCCACGCCTGCCTGGTCTGCGGCTGGGACGGGACGCTCGCCGCCAGCGCCGAGGGCGAGCCGCCGCCACTGGCCTGAACCGACTCTTGTGGCTCTCATATAGTCGAGTATCCTTTAGCGTCGGATGGCGTCGACGACCTTCATCACCCTCGGCCCTACCGGCACCTGCCACGAGCGCGCGGTGAGGCGCTACGCGGAGTTCCAGGGCGTCGAGGACTACGAGATCGAGCTGATCGTCGACTTCTTCGACGGGCTGGAGATGCTGCGCGAGACGCCGGGCGCCTTCCTCGTCCAGTGCAGCGCCCACCCGAAGGTGCACGAGATCACCGAGAAGCACTGGACCGAGGTCTGGGTGGTCGACACGTTCATCTATCCGACCAAGCACCTCGTGCTGCTGACGCGCAAGGAGGTCGAGGCGCCCCGCTCGATCGGGATCGTCCCCGCGACCAAGGGCTACGTCGACCTCTCCCGCTGGGAAGAGGTGATCGACGTCGTCTCGAAGCCGGTCGTCGCCGAAGAGCTGCTCGCCGGCCGCTACGACTCGGGCCTGACCCACATGGAGCACGTCGAGGAGCACGCGGACGAGCTGCGGGTCGATCTCGACATCGGCGAAATCGACACCACCTGGGTCGTCTACGGCACGCAGAAGCGCTTCCGCGGCGAGATGATCGGCATCCCCTCGGCCGAGCTCTTCGCCTCGATGTCACATCCGTAGGGTGTCGCTCGTCTCCTTGGTGGAGACTGGAGCGCGTACCGAGATGGAGGTGGTGGTGAGATGAAGGTTGCCGTTGTGGGAGGGACGGGCGTCCTCGGGGCTCCCGTGGCGAAGGCGCTGGCGGCGCGCGGAGACGAGGTGCTGGCGCTCAGCCGAGAGCCGCAGCCCGGGCTCGCCGAAGCAGCCTCGCACCGGCGGATCAATCTGACGACCGGAGAGGGGATCGCGGATGCGCTCGCCGGGGTCGAGGCCGTCGTCAACGCTGCCAACGCCGGCCCCCGCAATGCCGCCCCGGTGCTGGTCGAGGGCACGCAGCGCCTCCTGCGCGCCGAGGCCGCGGCCGGGGTGCGCCACCACGTCGACGTCTCGATCGTCGGCTGCGACCGGGTGCCGACGCGCTACTACGGGGTCAAGGTCGCACAGGAGAAAGCGGTGGCCGCGGGAGATGTCCCCTGGAGCCTGCTGCGCGCAACCCAGTTCCACAGCCTGCTCGCCTGGGCCTTCGAGAGCGCCGCGCGCTGGCGGCTCTCGCCGAGGGGAAGCGCGCGCCTGCAGCCCGTCGATCCGACGGTCGTCGCCGAGCGCCTGGCCGAGGCGGTCCACGCCGCGCCCGGAGGGCGCATACCCGACGTCGCCGGACCGGAGGTGCTGACCCTGAGCGAGCTGGCCCGGACCTGGAGCGCGGCGAAGCGCCGCACGCTGGTGCCCCTGCCGATCCCGATGGTCGGCAGGACCGGCCGACCGCTGCGCGAAGCGGCGCTCTGCAACCCGGCAGCCGCAAGCGGCGGGCCGACCTTCGAGCAGTGGCTGGCCGGCGAATGAGGTCGCCGAACGCCGCCCGTGTCGCGTTGGCGATCCTGCTCTTCTCCGCCGCCTCGGTCGGACTCGTCGCGGCGTTCGCCCCGCATGCCTTCTACGAGGACTTCCCCTTCCTGCGCCACTGGGTCGAGCTGCTTCCCCCCTACAACGAGCACCTGGTGACCGACGTCGGCGGCCTCTACCTCGGCTTCGCGGTGCTCTTCGCCTGGGCGGCGTGGACCCTGCAGCCGACCCTGGTCCGCGCCGTCTGCTGCGCCTGGCTGCTCACCGCGACGCTCCACCTGATTTTCCACATCACCCACCTCGAGGGCTTCGGCACCGGCGACGCGATCGGCCAGAGCGCCTCGCTCGCCTTCCTGCTGATCCCGCCCCCGGTGGCGATCTGGGCGGTGGGAGCGCCGGGGGTGAACGCGCAGACCTATCCCTCCGAGTAGGCGGGCGCGGCTGCGGGCTCGCTCTCGCCGGCCGACTGCTCGCCGTGCATCGCCGCCATGTCCGGCATCGGCTCGGAGCGCAGGATGAAGACCGCGATCGCCAGGGCGGCCGCGACCAGTCCCGCCGCGACCACGTAGGCGAGGTGGAAGCCGGAGTTGAGCGCGGCGGCATGGGAGGCGCCTTCGGCCAGCTTGTTGCCGGTGCGTTCGGCGGCGAGCGTGGCGAGCAGCGCGAGGCCGATCGCGCCGCCGACCTGGGCGCTGGTGTTGACCACGCCCGAGGCGAGCCCGGCGTCCTCCGGCGTTGCCCCGGACATCGCCAGCGTCATCAGCGACGGGAACGAGATCCCGACGCCGACCCCGAAGAGGAGCAGCGGCGGCAGCAGGTCGGGCAGGTAGCTGCCGTCGACCGGCGTGCGGGCGAAGAGCAGCAGCGCGATGCCGACCAGGATCATCCCCGGGATCAGCATGTTGCGTGGGCCGAAGCGCATGATCAGCTTTTCCGAGTAGCCGAGCGAGAGCGTGCCCATCACCAGCGTCGTCGGCAGGAAGGCGAGGCCGACTTCGAGCGGGTCGTAGCCGAGGATCTCCTGCAGGTAGAGCGCGCCGAGGAAGAAGGTCGAGAACATCCCGGCGACGAGCAGCATCTGCAGCCCGTTGGCGCCGGAGACGTTGCGCGAGCGAAACAGCCGCAGCGGCATCAACGGGTTGGCGATCCGCGCCTGACGCAGGACGAAAGCCGTCTCCAGGGCCAGCGAGATCGCGCCGAGGATCAGCGTCTGCGTCGATCCCCAGCCCTTTTCGGAGACCTGGAGGATCGTGTAGACGCCGAGCATCAAGCCGCTGGTGATCAGCACCGCGCCGAGGACGTCGGCGCCCTTGCCGAAGCCCAGCCCGGGCCGGTCGGCGACCAGGCGGCGGGTGAAGATGAAGGTCCCGATCCCGATCGGCAGGTTGATGAAGAAGATCCAGTGCCAGGCGATCGCCTCGGTCAGCACGCCGCCGAGCAGGAGGCCGATCGTGCCGCCTGCCGAGGCGACGAAGCCGTAGACGCCGATCGCTTTCGCCTGCTCGCGCGGCTCCGGGAACATGGTCACGATCATCCCCAGGACCACCGCCGAGGTGAGCGCGCCGCCGACGCCCTGGACGAAGCGCGCTGCGACCAGCATCTCCTGGCTCTGGGAGACGCCGCAGAGCAGCGAGGCCGTGGTGAAGACGACCAGGCCGGCGAGGAAGACGCGGCGCTGGCCGAGCAGGTCGCCGAGCCGGCCGGCGAGCAGGAGCAGGCCGCCGAAGGGAACCAGGTAGGCGTTGACGACCCAGGCCAGGTTGCTCTGCGAGAAGCCGAGGTCGTCCTGGATCGAGGGCAGCGCGACGTTCACGATCGTGATGTCGAGGACGATCATCAGCACCCCGGCGCAGAGGACGTAGAGGGCGAGCCAGCGGTTGTGGGTCTCGTCGTTCGTGTGGGCGGTTTCAGCAGTCATGTCGGCCACCTTAGCACTTGGTTCAGAAAAAGGACCGGACAGTTGTAAATTTGTATTAACTCTGTAGACTGGTCGGAGTGGAAAGACGGAAGCGTTCATACGGTGAGGCGTGCCGCTTCGCCTACGCGCTCGACCTCGTCGGCGAGCGCTGGGCGCTGCTGGTGGTGCGCGAGCTGCTGCTCGGCCCGAAGCGCTTCACCGACCTGCGCGGGGGGCTTCCCCACGCGGGTCCCAACATCCTCTCAGAGCGGCTGCGTGAGCTCGAGCGCAACGGCATCGTGGGTCGCCGCGAGCTGCCGCCGCCCGCGGCGACCCACGTCTACGAGCTGACCGAGTGGGGAGCGGAGCTGGAGCCGATCGTGACCAAGCTGGGCGCCTGGGGAGCGCGCTCCCCGGTCCCGCCCGAGAGCCAGGAGATCGGCCCCGACTCGATCGTGCTGGCGCTGCGCTCGCTGTTCGACCGCGAGGCGGCGGGCGACCTGGAGGCGAGCTACGAGCTGCGGATCGGCAGAGAACGCTTCGCGGTGGCCGTGGCGGATGGGGAGCTCGACGTCCGTCGCGGGGAGGTCGCGAACCCTGCGGCGGCAATCGAGACCGATCCCTGCACGCTGGCCGCGCTGCTCGCCGGCCAGCTCCCGCTCGACGACGCGCTTGGGTCGGGCGCAGCGCAGATCGAGGGCACCAAGAAGGAGGCCCGCCGTTTCCTCCGCCTCTTCCCGATGCCCGAGCCCCAGCTCGCTTGAGCTGTCGCTGAGTCAGTCCAGATCGATCGGGCGATCGCCGATCCAGTAGCGCGGCCCGGGGCCGAGCTGGGCGGCGCGGTCGTCGGGGTTTGAGAGCTTGCAGCGGTCGAGCGAGAGGCAGCCGCAGCCGATGCACTCGGTGAGCCCGGCCTTGAGCCGCTCGAGCTCGGCGATGCGGCCGTCGATCTTCGCGGTCCAGGTGGTGGAGAGGCGCGACCAGTCGCGCCTGGTCGGGACCTGGTGAGGCGGGAGCTTCTCCAGCTCCGCCCCGATCTGCTCGAGGCTGAGGCCGACGCGCTGGGCGAAGACGACGAAGGCGATCCGCCGCAGCACCGGGCGTGGGTAGCGGCGGTGCCCGGACCCCGCCCGCTCGGACTCGATCAGGCCGCGCTCCTCATAGAAGCGCAGGGCCGAGGCCGCGACCCCGCTGCGCCGCGCGACCTCGCCGATGGTCAGCAGCTGGGCCATGCGGAAAGCAAATCACGATTCGGCCTTGACTTCAAGTTAACTTGAACTTCTATCTTGTCCAGTGCACACCACGAACGAGGAGGCGACGACGATGGCCACAACTGCGACCACTAGCGAGCGGATAACCGAGGAGGTCACCTCCTGGCCGGGAGTGAATGCCGGGCCCGGCCGGCGCGGCGAGTACGCGTTCAAGGTCGGCCGGCGTGAGATCGGCCACCTGCACGGCGACCACGCCGCCCACTTCTTCTTCCCCAAGCAGACCTGGGCCGAGCTGCGGCAGCAGGGCCGGATCGTCGACCATCCGGTCTTCCCCGGCAAGCAGGGGCCGGCGGCGCGGCGGATCGAGAGCGAGGCCGACGTCGAGGACGTGATCGCGCTGATGCGGCTCAACTACGAGGCGACGGTGAGTCGAGATGCCGGGTCGGCCAGCGAGTTCAGCGCGGCGGAGCTCGCCTACCTCGCCGGCGAGCGCCGCCTCGGGCGGATCGCGACGGTGGGCCGCGACGGCACGCCGCACGTCGTGCCGGTCGGCCTCAGCCACAACGAGGCGGAGGACTCGATCGACGTTCGCGGCCGCGAGCTCGCCGCCACCAAGAAGTTCGGCGACGTGGAGCGCAACGGCCGGGCGGCGATCGTCATCGACGACCTCGCCAGCGTCGACCCCTGGCGGCCGCGGGGCATCGAGGTGCGGGGACGGGCCGAGGCGATCCGCGAGCCGGAAGCGCTGATCCGCATCCATCCCGAACGCATCGTCTCCTGGGGAATCGAGAGCGAGCGCAGGGCGCGGACGGTGGGCTGAGCGCGTCGGCGGCTCAATGCCCCCGGCGGCCGAAGCTGTGCCCGGCCGGAGCGACGGTGCGCAGCTGCTCCACCGCCCGCTCCCGCGCCTTCGCCGCCGACGGGTCGATAAGTCCACTCGGACTGGGCTTGTCGGCCCGTCGGGGGCGGTGCAGCTCGGTTACCGCGGAGACGAGCACGTTGATCGTGCCTTCGCGACGCTCGAGGCGGCCCTTGGCGCGGAGGAGGGGCGAGGTGCGGACCTCGGCGCGGTGACGATCGTAGACCGCCGGCGGCACGATCAGGTTGACCGTGCCGCGCTCGTCCTCGAGCAACATGAAGACGATCCCATTGGCGGTCTCGGGGCGCTGGCGGGCGACGACCATCCCGGCCACCTCGACGACCGTCCCGTCTCCGATCTTCTCCAGGTCGCTGCTGCGCGCCAGCCCCTCGTCGAGCTCGGGGCGCATCAGGCCCATCGGATGCTCGCCCAGGGTCATCCCGGTCGAGCGGTAATCGGCGATCGCCTCCCCCCACTCCCCCAGCGGCTCCAACTCGGGCGCGCGCGGCGCCTCCAGCGGCAGCGCCATCTGCGTCCCCTTCTCGTGCCGCCTGCCAATCGCAGCCACGCCGGCATCCCACAGCGCCTCGCGTCGCGCGTCTCCCGCGAGATCGTCGAGGGCTCCGGCCCAGGCGAGGCGCTCGAGGCCGTCGCGGCCGGCGCCCGAGCGTGAGGCGAGGTCGGCGATCCCCCGGTAGGCCCCGCCCCGCCCGCGCTCGGCGACCAGAGCCGCCATCTCCTCCTCGCGCACACCCTTCACGTAGCCCAACCCGACCCGCACCACCAGCCCACCCCGCGGTTCGAGCCCGGCAACCGGACCGCCGTAGAGGTTTGGTTCGCTATCCGGTTCAAACCTCGACGGCGCTGGACGGCGGGGTGTCTCGACGTGGCAGAGGACGTGGCTGCGGTTGACGTCCGGCGGGGCGAGGCGGACGCCGCGGCGCTGAGCCTCGTGGGCGAGCGCGTCGGGGGGGTAGAAGCCCATCGGCTGCTCGTTCAGCAGCGCACAGAGGAACTCGGGCGCGTAGTGGATGCGCAGCCAGGCCGACTGGTAGGCGAGCAGGCCGAAGGCGGCCGAGTGCGCCTTGGGGAAGCCGAAGCCGGAGAAGCCCTGGATCTGCTCCCAGACCCGCTCGGCGGTCTCCTCCGGCACCCGGCGCGCCACGGCGCCGGCGACGAAGGCGCGGTGGTACTTCTCGATCGCGTCGTGCGAGCGCTTGCGACTCATCGCCCGCCGCAGCCCGTCGGCCTGCGTATGGGTGAACCCCGCCAGGGCGATCGCCACCTCGAGCACCTGCTCCTGGTAGACGATCGCGCCGTAGGTCTCCTCCAGCACGGGCTTCAGCAGCTCGTGCTCGTAGGGGATCTCGTACTGCGGGTCCTCGCGCAGGCGCTTGCGCCGCTCTATATACGGGTGGACGGCGCCGCCCTGGATCGGCCCCGGGCGAACCAGCGCCACCTGCACGGTGAGGTCGTCGAGGTTGCGCGGCCTGGTGCGCGGCAGCATCTGCATCTGGGCGCGGCTCTCGATCTGGAAGACCCCGGTCGTCTCCGCCGCGCGGATCGATTCGTAGGTCTCGGCGTCGGCGAAATCGATGCGGGAGAGGTCGAGTCGCTCGCCCCGCGTGCGATCGATTTCCTCCACGCAGCGCTCGACGGCCGAGAGCATCCCCAGCCCGAGCAGGTCGATCTTGAGGAAGCCGGCGTCGGCGCAGGAGTCCTTGTCCCACTGGACGATCTGCCGGCCCTCCATCGCCGTCGGAACGACCGGGCAGACGTCGACGAGCGGCTGGGTCGAGATCACCATGCCGCCCGAGTGCTGGGAGGCGTGGCGGGGCAGGCCCATCACCTCGTCGGTCAGCTCGACCAGGACCCGCCAGCCGTGCGCGGCGGCGCGCTCGGGCCCGATCGCGGCGGCGACGTCGCGCTCGATCTCGACGCCCGTCTCGTGGAAGCCGACCGTCTTCGCCACCCGCTCGATCTCCTCCGGCGGCAGCGCCAGCGCCTTGCCGAGGTCGCGCACGGCGCCGCGCGGGCGGTAGGTGGGGAAGGCGGCGACGAGGGCCGAACGCTCGGCGCCGTAGCGGTCGTGGACCCGCGGGATCAACTTCTCGCGGATGTCGCGGGGGAAGTCGAGGTCGATGTCGGGTGCGACGGTGTCCTCGCCGACCTCCTCGTTGAGGAAGCGGCCGGAGAAGAGGTTTTTCTCGACCGGGTCGACGTGGGAGAGTCCGGTCAGATAGCAGACGATCGAGCTGACACTCGAGCCGCGGCCACGGCCGGGCGGCATGATCGTCCGCGCCGAGCCCGGGCCGCGCACCTCCACCGCCACCTCCCGCGCCAACTCGAGCAGGTCGCGGTGGAGGAGGAAGAAGCCGGAGAGGCCGCGCGCTCGGATCGTCCGCAGCTCCTCCTCGAGCCGGGCCTCGGCTTCCCCTCGCGCCCTCGGAGAAGAGCCCGGGTAGCGGCCCGGCAGCAGGGCTCGGCAGACCTCGGCCAGTTCGCGATCGGCCGCGGGGTTCTCGGCGCCGGGGTAGCTGTAGCCGAGCTCGGCATTCAGGTCGAAGCGCAGCCGGTCGGCGAGGCGCACGGTCTCCGCGACCGCGCCGGGATGGGCGGCGAAGCGCTCCGCCATTCCCTGCGGCGTGGCCAGGGCGGAGGAGGCATTGCCGCGCCGCGACGGCTCGCTGGCCTCCAGCGTCGTCCCCAGACGCACCGCGACGAGAGCGTCCTGGAGGTGCGTGCGGCCGCGGTCGTGGCAGTGGACGTTGCCGGTCGCAACGCTGGGCACGCCGAGCCGCTCGGCGAGGCCGGCGAGCCAGCGGTTGCGAGCATGGTCATGACGCCAGTAGGGCCGCTGCAGCTCGACCCGGAAGCGATCGGGGCCGAAGGCGGCGAGCAGGCGGCGGGCGAGGCGAGCCGCGGCGATGGGGTCACCGCGCGCCCAGGCGCCCGCGACGAGCCCGCCGCCCGCGCAGCCCGAGAGGCAGACCAAGCCCTCGGCGCGCGCCTCGACCTGCGCCAGGGTCAGCGAGGGTGGTCCCGCACTGCGAGCCGTGTTGTCGCGCGTGTGCGAGTGCGCTTCGCTCAGCAGCCGGCAGAGGTTGCGATAGCCGGTCGCGTCTTCGACCAAGAGGGTCAGGTGATTCGGCGCCGGAGCGCCGTAGAGGTTTGATCCGCTATCCGGTTCAAACCTCGACGGCACTTGGGTGGTGATCGTCAGCTCCGCCCCGGTGATCGCGTGCACCCCGAACCCCTTGCATGCCTGGGCGAACTCCATCGACCCCCAGACCCCGTCGTGGTCGGTGAGGGCGAAGGCGGGGTAGCCGTGCCGGGCCGCGGTGGCCGCGAGCTCCATCGGCGTCGAGGCGCCGTCGAGGAAGGAGAAGGCCGAGTGGGCGTGCAGCTCTATGTATGGGGTACTCATGTCGTGCCCTCAGGCGCGCTGGCGGTACCAGCGCCCGCGGCTGTCGCGGAAGACGACAACGTCGCTCCCGTCGATCAGGGCGAGCTCGAAGTAGTGGCGCCACATCCGCCGCGGCGTCCACCAGCGGTCCTCGACCACCCACTCCTCCCGCACCGCCACGACCTCGATTCCCCCGGCCGCCAGCGGCACGCCCTCGGAGCCGACTTCGACCGCCACCCCCCGCGGCGCGTATAGCCGCCGGATCCCGGGCGTCATTGCCCTCGCTCCACTTCTGCGCAATTGCCGCCTCGAAGAATTGACCTGCGTTGCACACACGCGCGGCTTCGCTCCCTAGCGTCGGCGTCGTGCCGTGGCCACCCAAAGTCGGGGACCTGCTTCCGCGTTCCGCGGATGTCTGGTTTGAGTACCCCAAGTTGGATTGGATCTTCGGAATGGAGGGACATGGAGCGGAATGGAATCGTGTTTTTCTCATCTATCCCGACGACCGAAAACTTGCATGGAAGGCAATAGCGAAAGCGACGCTTGGATCCACGATCCAGGTGGTTCGCGACCGAACGCCCTTCGGCGTTTCCTGTGGGATCGAGGTAGGCCTCGTGCTCAACCAGCGCGAGGCCCCAGTGATGGTCGCCTGGCATTACGCCTTTGAAAATGCTGCACCAAGGCTGGTAACCGCCTATCCCAGCTTCTAGGATGGAGACGCTATGGCGATAGCCGACAAGATCACCCCCTTCGACATCGTCGAGCTGACTGAGCGTGTTGACGATGCTCCTGCTGGCGCGCGGGGGGGGGTTTTGGAGCTCTATACCCCTGACGTCGCCATGGTCGAGATTCTCAAGCCCGAGCTCAACGCTGCTGCGCGGATCGTTTTCGTCCCGCTCGGCAAGCTGCGGATCGTCAAACCGGCGTCGAAGAACGACTAGTCCCCTCATCGGGACGGCACCGGATACGGAGTCAGCAGATCGCGGCGCTCGGGGACGCGGGAGTCGGCGTCGACCGGCAGGACCTTGAGCAGGGACTCGGGCCCCTGGGCGGTGCGGACCTCGCGCAGGGCGTCGTCGAGGCGGTGGCGGCGCGATTCCTCACCCGGTCGGGTGAGCTCGAGTTGCTCGGCGGCGGGCGGGCCGAGGCCGACGGCGCGCAGGGAGAGTGAGACGGCGGGCGCCGGCAGCCCCTCCAGACGGGGCAGGAGCAGGGCGCGCAGGGCCCGGGCCGATGAGGTGGGCCGGCCGAGACCCTGCGCGACGCTCCAGCTGCCGCCGTCGCCCAGCAGCGCGCCGAGGCGAAGCCCCAGCAACGTCCGCCCCTTGCGCCGCGGCGCGGCGAGCAGTCGATCGACCAGCAGCTCCAGCGCCCGCTCGAGCTGACTGCCGGCCGTCCCTTCGGGAAGCTCGATCTCCTCCACCAGCTCCTCCCAGGCTCCGTGGACGCCGAGGACGAGCAGCTCCTCTTCGGCGCGGGCGATCCGCAGCGCCCGCAGACCGGGGGGACCGAAGCGGTCGGCGACGTGGTCCGAGGAGAGCCGCGCCAGCTCCCCCAGGGTGCCGATCCCCAACCGCTCCAGCGTCGCGACGAAGTTGCCCGCCTCGCGCTCAGGCAGCCCCAGCCGGCCTCGAAGGGCAGCGATGGGAAGATCGGAGACGAGAGCGGTCATACGAACGTATGTTCGTATGACCGCGGGCGGATTTCAAGCTACGAAAAGTTCCGCCCGGCGAGTCCCCTCCTCAAGCCAGCACGGCGATCAATGCGGCCAGCGCTGCATAGCCGGCCAGTACGAGCCCCGCGATTCCGATGGCTGCCTGAAGCAGAAGGTGATGCGTCGCTTGGAAGCGTTCTTCGAGCTTGCCGAACCGCTCTTCGAATTTGTCGAAGCGCTCGTCGACCTTGTCGAAGCGCCGGTTGACTTCGTCCCGGAAATCATCCATCCGCTCGTCCGTCCAACCGTCTCTCATCTTGTACATGGTGACAGATGCTAAGACAACTCGTTGCGCGAGTGTCGCGCGCAAACGAAATCTTCTGACTCAGCTTTGCGACGAAAGCGCGGCGACCAACTCGTCCTCGAGCTGAGGCAGGCGTTCGGCTTCGCCGGCGACGGTGAGCTTGCCGACCAGGGCAAGCAGGCCGGCGGCCGGGACCCAATCGCAGCCGAGCCGCTCGGCGAAGGCAGCGACCATCGCGTCGTGCGAGGCGACACCCTCCGGCCCGGCGGCGAGGACCTCCACCGTGAGCAGCCGCGCCGAGGGCGGGTCGGCGGCGAAGAGGGCGAGGGCGGTTCGCAGTGCAGCCCTCGCCCGCGCCGCGCGATCCTCCTCCTCGGCCACGCGATCGATCTCCTCGACCAGTCGCCCCAGCAGCTGCCGATGCGAGGCGAGCATGCAGCCGCGCTTGTCGGCGAACTGTTTGTAGAAGGTGAGCGAGGAGACGCCGGCGCGCTTGGCGACCCCCGACACCGTCCCCTCCGCGTAACCCCCCTCGGCGCACTCCTCCGCCATCGCCGCGATCAGCCGTTCGCGCTGGTTGCGGGCGACGAGATCCGCCGGGATCCCGTGCGACCCCGGCGGCAGCCGTCGTGCCGGCTTCTTCGCTACGTCCACCGCCAAAGGGTACATCTCGTACCCGAAAAGAGTTGAGGGTTTCTCAGGCGATCGCCGGGCTCGGCCGCCCGCTCACACGTTCAACCGCGGCAGCACCCGCTCGAGCCACTGCGGCAGCCACCAGACACGCTCGCCGATCAAGAGCATCAGCGCCGGCAGCAGGACGATGCGGACGATCGTCGCGTCGAGCAGAACGGCGACGGTGAGGCCGACCCCGAGCTGGCTGACGGTGGCGATCGAAGAGCCGCCGAAGGCGACGAAGACGGCCATCATGATCGCCGCCGCGCCGGTGATCACCCGCGCGGTCTTCTCGAGGCCGAAGGCGATCGCCTCGGCGTGCTCGCCGCGCTCGTCGTAGTGCTCGCGCATGCGCACGAGGAGGAAGACGGCGTAGTCGATCGAGAGCCCGAAGACGACGCCGAAGATCATCGTCGCCCCGACTGCGTCGATGTAGGCGTGACCGCCCAGAGGCCAGCCGTCGGGCACGTAGGTGAGCGCGGTGAGGATGCCGAAGGCGACGCCGACGGTCGCCAGGTTGAGGCCGACGGCGAGGGCGGCGAGCGGGATCGCGCGCAGGACGAGCACCAAGACGAGGAAGGTGGCGATGGCGATGGCGACGATGAGGCCGGGGATGGCGTCGCGGGCGACGCGGCTGTAGGTGTCGAGGGTGGCGGGGCCGCCGGCGACCGCGGCCGAGGCGTGGGTGGCGCGGCCGATCGCCGCGGCGTCGCGGTCGAGCGTCCCGTTCAGCGCGATCGAGCCGGGCGAGTTGAGGTCATAGCGCGAGAAGACGAGCATCGTCGCCGCCTGGCCGCCGTGCTTGAGATCGACCGCGCTGCCGACCTCTTCGCGCCGGCGCGGCGGGGCGCCGTCGAGCGCGGAGAGGACGAAGTAGCCGGAGTCGAAGAGGCCCGGCGAGGAGCGCACGAGGCGCTCGCGTCCGTGGCGCAGGCGCCGGTTGGCGGAGAGCACCCGCACCGTGCCGCGGCGCAGGCCCGACTGCAGCGGCCGCGAGCGGCGGTAGCCGGAGGCGAGACCCGTGCGCAGCGTTTCGATCCCGGCGGCGAGTCGTTCGGTGCCTGCCGCCAGCCGCCGCGCGCCGCCGCTCAGCCGCGGCAGGCCGGCGCTGAGCGCCTTCGCCTTGGTGGACTGCTGGGCCAGGACGGCGGAGATCTTCTTCGATCCGCGGGCGAGCCGGTAAAGGCCTTCGCGCAGCTTGAGGCCGCCCTTGGAAAGCCTTTCGAGACCTTCGATCGTCGAAGTCACCCAGTAGGTGAGCTGCTGGGATTCGTGCACCTCGTCGAGCACGGTTTCGCGCAGAGCGGCCAGTCGGGTCGAGACGCTGCCGGCGCCTTCGCTGCCGGCGAGCGCCGAGCTCGCCGCTCGCGCTTCGGCGAGTGCCGCCCCGTATTCGGCGTCGCCCTTGCCGACCGTCATCGCTTCCAGTCGCGCCAGGGTCCCGGCGAGATGTTCTTCGGCGCCCTTGGCGGAGGCTTCTAGCTCCGGCACGGCGTCGCCGGCGGTTTCGTTCAGCGACTTCTGCAGGCGACGGCCCTCCGGCACCGCGTTGCGGCGCAGGTTGGGGGTGAGCGTGCCGATGCCGATCCGCAGCTGCTTGGCGCCGTAGGCGGCCTTGTAGGTGGCCTTGACCAGGGTGGGGGCTCGCTGGGCGAAGGAGCCCAGCGAGGCGAGGGCGCGCTGGGCGCCGGTTTGCGCTCGCTGCAGGCCGTCGGCGATCAGCCCGGCTCCCTGCGCGCCGCGTTCAGAGCCCTCGGCGAGCACCCCGGCGCCGTAGGTCGCTTCGGCCAGGCCCGAACGCACCCTGGCGACGCCGCCGGCCGCGCGCCCGAGGCTGCGCCCCAGCGTCGCCAGGCTCGCCAGCGGGCCCTTTTCGGAGAGCAGCGTGTCGCCGATGCGGTGAAGCGGGGCGACCGCGCGGCGCACCTGCCCCGGGCCGACCACCGTCTCCACCCCGGGCAGTGCGGCGATCCTGCGCTGCCAGCGTCCGAGCGCGTCGAGTCGGCCGGATTCGGTCATCGTCCCTTCCTTGGCGGCGACGACGATCTGGAAGGGCGCTTCGAAGCCCGAGCCGGCGGCGCGGGTGATCAGTTCGTAGTCCTGGCGGACGGGGTCGCTCCCCGGCAGCTGGCCGGGACTCAGCGGGCCGGTCTTCAGTCCCAGCGCCGGCGCGGCGAGGAGCAGGACGATCGCGCCGATCGCCGCCGCCACCGGCGCCGGGCGGCGCAGCGCCGCGTTGACGGCGTTCATCAGGCGCGAGCGCTCGCCGTTGGGTCGCGGCCCGATCCGCCAGCGGTCGAGGTTCGGGCCGAGCAGGACGAGCACGGCCGGCACCGCCGCGGTGGAGACGGCGACGCTGAGCACGACGACCAGCGCCAGGGTCGCCGCAAGGGAGGCGAGCAGAGCGCCGGGGACGACGAGGAAGGCGACCACCATCGAGAGCACCAGCGTGGCCCCGGCGAATGCGGTGGTGCGCCCGGCCGTGCGCCGGGTGGCGCTCGCCGCCTCCAGCGGGCTCGCCCCGCCCGCCAGCTCCTCGCGAAAGCGCGAGACCATCAAGAGGGCGTAGTCGACCCCGAGCGCCAGGCCCATCATCGTGCAGACGGTCAGCGCCAGCGCATCGACGCTGAACCAGTGGGTGAGGATCCAGAGCAGCCCGCGCGAGCTGAGCACGGTGGCGGCGCCGAAGCCGAGCGGGATCAGCGCCGCCACGGGGGAGCGGAAGACGACGAGCAGGACCAACAGCAGGATCGGCAGGGCGATCAGCTCGGCCCGCTCGGCGGAGGAGATCGACTCCTGCTGGATCGCGCGCGAGATCGTCGCGTAGCCGGTCTGGGTGGCGCGCAGCGGCGGGTGGACGTTCTCTTCGAGCAGCCGGTTGAGCTCGGGCACGGTGTGCCTGACCGCCGCCGCGATTTCGGTATGGAAGTCGGCGAGGATCAGCGCCCGGCGCGGGCCCGGCCGCAGGCGCGCGACGGCGCCACGGTCCCAGGGCGAGAGCGTCGTGACGCGAGGATCGCTGCGGCGCAGGGCCCTGACGAGCGCCGGGCCCTGGCGTTCGATCGCGGCAGGCGGGCCCTGCAGCAGGATCGGGAACGGAGCGCTCGGGCCGAAGTGCGCCTTCAGCATCGCTTCGGCGCGCGAGGCTTCGGTGCCGGGGATGTCGAGCGAGCTGGGGCTGAGCCGGGCGTCGAGCCCGAGGCCGAGCAGGCTGAGGATGACGATCGGCAGCGCGGCCGCAGCGAGCACGCGCCGGGGCCGGCGCAGGAGCAGCGGCGGCCGGCGGCCGCGCTGGCGCTTCAACTCCTTCCCCTTCCCGCTCTACCCGGCCCGTGCGCTCAGTGGCGCACGGTGCACGGTTTGACGAAAGTGCCGATGAGGAAGGTCCCGCCCGAGCCTTCGTTCTTGAAGGTGACTTCGGCGCGGGCCTGCAGGTGGCCGGTTTCGCAGCGGGCGTTGACGTAGCTGTGCTTTTGGCCCTTGAAGGTCCACTTGCGGCCGATCTTCAGATGGCCGGCAAGCGGGTGTCCGGCGCCGCCGGCGATCGGCGGGATCTTCGCTTCGGTGCGGTAGCCGTAGACGCCCTTGTGGATTTTTTCGATCGTGATCGGGATCACGAACGCGGTCGGGACCGGGACCGTGGTGTAGAAGTGGGCGAAGACGGTGGGGTTGCCGTGCTTGCGGGGGCCGTTGAAGATCGTGATCGGTGAGGAGACCTTGATCGGCTTCTGTTCCGGGAAGACGACCACGCCGCGGCCGAAGCCCTCGCCGACGATCGCGCCCGGGCAGTTGTGGCGGGCGATCGGCACCGTGGTGGCCTCGAGCTTGCCCGAGGTGCAGGTTGGGAGGCCGGTCGTCTCGAGGTGGCCGTGGCGGTCGAATTCGATCACGATCGTCTTGACGATCGGCGGTACGGCGCCGGAGACGGTCGAGAGCTTGCCGCCGCCGTGCAGCGTGATCGGCGCGTCGGTGTGCTTGGGCAGCGCCGTCGGCGTGAAGCCGCCGTCGGCGTTCAGGATCAGGTCCCCCGCCCTGACCCTCAGCGCGCTCGCGCTGCCGGCCGCGATCAGCAGTCCCAGTGCCGTCGCTATCAGGATCTTCCTCTTCATCGCAATCACTCTCCCTGGCTGTCCGTGTCGGACATCGCTTTCGAAGTATTCGTCTGGGGCGGCTTCCCACCGCGGGCGTTGGCGCCGGCGACGATCGTCAGCAGCGCGTCGGCGAGGCCGGCGGCGTCCTCGGTGCCGCTGCCCTTGCGCTGCACGCCGAGACCGGTGATCGTGGCGACGACAGCGCGCGCGTGGCGCTCGGGATCGGGCACGCCGAGCCCCTCCAGCGCCGCGGCCGCGACGCCTTCATAGGCGGCGAAGCAGCGCCGCGAGGCCTCCTGCAGAGCCGGGTCGCGGGCGGCGTGCATGTGCAGCTCCAGCTCGGCGATGCGCTCGGGATCGGCGATCGAATCGGCCGCGAGCCCCTGCACCTCGAGGGCGATCTGCTCGGGGGTCGGGCAGCGGGCGCGGATGTCGGCGGCGATCGCCTCCAGGCGCGCGACCTCCTCGGCGACGAAGAGCTCGAGGCTCTCGCGCAGCAGGTCCGCCTGACTGGGGAAATGGTAGGTGAGCGTGCCGAGGGAGACACAGGCCTCGGCGGCGATGCGGCGATTGCTGAGCGCGCCGATGCCGTCGCGGCCGATCAGCACGAAGGTCGCGCGCAGGATGCGCTCACGGGAGCCGAGGGGCGCCGCCTTCTCCTCCTGCCTGACTGCGACGGGTGCCGTGATAGTCATAAGCTTACCGAATCGCTCGTTCGAACGACCAAGAGCAAGTCGACGAGTTCGCCGGGCTCGAGACTCAGGCGCGCCACCTCGCCGCGGGCGAGGTCTCCTCGCGCGAGCTGGTCGAGCGCTCGCTCGCGCGGATCGCCGAGACGCAGCTGCACCTGAACGCCTTCCGCGTGGTCTGCGAAGACGAGGCGCTGCGCGAAGCCGACGCCGCGGACGCGCGCCTTGGGGCCGGCGAGGCGGCGCCGCTCCTCGGGGTGCCGGTGGCGATCAAGGACGACGTCGACCTCGCCGGCCACACAACCCCCTTCGGCTGTGGCGGCGAGCACCCGATGGCTGCCGAGGACGCCGAGCTGGTGCGGCGGCTGCGCGCCGCCGGGGCGATCGTGATCGGCAAGACCAACGCGCCTGAGGTCGGCCAGTGGCCCTTCACCGAGTCGCCGGTCTACGGCGCAACCCGCAACCCCTATAGCGAAGAACACACCCCCGGCGGCTCCAGCGGCGGCGCCGCGGCGGCCGTCGCGGCGGGCCTCGTCGCCGCGGCGATCGGCTCCGACGGGGCCGGCTCGGTGCGCATCCCCGCCGCCTGGACCAACCTGGTCGGGCTGAAGCCCCAGCGCGGGCGGATCTCCACCTGGCCCGATGCCGAGGCGTTCAACGGGCTCTCCTGCTTCGGGCCGCTGGCAAGGTCCGTCGCCGACGCGGCGCTGCTCCTGGACGCGGTCGCGGGCAGCCTCCCCGGCGACCTGCACCAGCCGCCCGCTCCCCGGACCACCTTCTCCGCCGCCGCGAGCGAGCCGCCGCCGCGGCTGCGCGTCGCGCTCTCCTTCGCCACACCCTTCGGCGTCCCCGACGCGGTCGATCCCGAGATCCGCACCGCGGTCGAACGAACGGCGGAGCGACTGGCGGCGCTCGGCCACGAGGTGGCCGAGGAGGATCCGCGCTACGGCCTGGTCGGCGGGGCCCTGGTCGCGCGCGGGATGTCCGGCGTGCACGAATGGCTGCGCGACCGGGTCTCCGACCACGGTGCCCTGGAGCCGCGCACCAGGGTGCACGGACGTTTCGGCCGGACCCTGAGCGGACCGCCGCTGCGCCTGGCGCGGGCGAGCGAGCCCGCCCTGCGGCGTAGGATCGGCCGCATCTTCGAGCGCTACGACGTGGTGCTGACGCCGACCACGGCAAAGCCACCGCACCGGATCGGCGAGCTCGAGGACCGCGGCTACTGGGCGACCAGCACCGCGATCAGCGCCGCCTGCCCCTTCGCCTTCGCCTGGAACGTGACCGGCTGGCCGGGGCTGAGCGTGCCAGCGGGATTCAGCGCCGCGGGCCTGCCGATCGGCGCCCAACTACTGGGCCGCGAAAACGACGAGGCGACGCTGCTCGCGCTCGGAGCCGAGCTCGAGGCGGCGTGTGGCGACCAAGAACACCGTGTCGTCGTCTGAAGTCGAGGCGCCTGCTCACCCAAGCACCCCCTTGCGCGTCGCCGGCGCGCACGGCCCGCCAGCTCAGCCAGGACCACCGGGATTCAGAAGCCCCTCATGACGCTCGTCCCTTTGAGGGTCGTCGAACCGGATGCAGAACCGCAGCTCGTTAGCGTCCCCGAAACCTTCGTATACGGGATGGAGATCGATTCGAATTTCGCCGAGACGCCTCGTTCGGAGCCGCTGCCGAAGTTGCTCAGGCCGATGCCTTCGAGGCCGGATTT
>DASSHI010000033.1:0-37076 GCA_035693025.1 Solirubrobacterales bacterium | reverse complement strand
CCCTCGGGGGCCGCGGCGCCGCCGGTGAGCAGCTTCGCCCCCTCGGCCTCGCCCTTCTCGATGTAGCCGCGGACGCGCTCGCGCTGCGTGTCGGAGACCAGCGGCCCGAGGTTCGAGCCCTCGGCGAACGGGTCGCCGACCTGCCACGCCTCGGCGGTCGCCTTGGCGATCTGCTCGGCGACCTCGAGCTGCTCTCGCGGGACGAGCATGCGCGTCAGCGCGCTGCAGGTCTGGCCGGAGTTCAGGTAGCACTTGCCGACCCCGTCGGGCACGGCCTTGCTCAGGTCGGCGTCGTCGAGGATCACGTTCGGCGACTTGCCGCCGAGCTCCATCGCGACCGGCTTCACCGTCGCCGAGGCGAGCTCGGAGACGCGGCGGCCGGCGCGGGTCGAGCCGGTGAAGGAGACCATGTCGACGCCGGGGTGGCCGGCGATCGCCTCGCCGACGACCGGGCCGGTGCCGGTGACGAGGTTGAAGGCGCCGGCCGGCAGGCCGACGGCCTCGATCACCTCGGCGAGGATGAAGGCGTTGAGCGGCACGATCTCGCTCGGCTTGAGCACGACGGTGCAGCCTGCCGCCAGGGCGGGGGCGACCTTGGCGGCGATCTGATTCAAGGGGTAGTTCCAGGGCGTGATCGCGCCGAGCACTCCGACCGGCTCGCGCAGCACGCGCGAGTTGCCGATCTCCTCTTCCCAGGCGACTTCCTCCATCAGCCCCGGCATCGCCGCGAACTGGCCGATCGGCAGGCCCACCTGGATCATCTGGCTGAGCTTGATCGGCATGCCCAGCTCCTGGGCGATCGTCGCCGCGATCTCCTCGGCCCGCTCGCCGAGCCCGGCGGCGATCGCCGAGAGGTAGCCGGCCCGCTCCTCGCGCGGGGTCTGCGACCAGGAGTCGAAGGCGTCGCGGGCGGCGCGCACCGCGAGGTCGGCGTCGGCTGGCGTGCAGGCCGGGATCGTCGCCATGACCTCCTCGGTGGTCGAGTTGACCACCTCGAGGGTTTCGGCGCCCTGCGGCTCGACCCACTCGCCGCCGATGAAGACCTTGTCCCGCGTTTGCACCTCAGCCGCCGTTGCCATCTCGCTCCTCCTGGTCGCTGACCGAATCCATCATGGTTGATTGAAGCATTTGGGGGTCTATAGACCCCCAAATCGTTCTCTATCGGCGGTGGGCTACGGCGGTGAGCGCTTCGCCGGTGGCGCCGGGACCGGGCAGGGCGCGGGCGTCGCGGGCGTGGAGGAGCTCGCCACAGCGCCGGCAGATGCCGCGGTCGCTGATCTCGCCGCCGCACTCCTTGTGGACGACGAGCATCGGCGGGCCGTCGGGCTCGGGGGAGTGGCGGTCGCCCCAGGCGAGCAGGGCGATCAGCGCCGGCCAGAGGTCGAGGCCCTTGTCGGTGAGGAAGTACTCGTAGCGCGCGGGGCTCGACTGGTAGGCACGCCGTTCGAGGATGTCCTCCTCGACCAGGCGCTGCAAGCGGGCAGAGAGGACGTTGCGGGCGACGCCGAGGCTGCGTTGCAGCTCGCCGAAGCGGCGGTTGCCGTTCATCACGTCGCGGACGATCAGCAGGCTCCAGCGCTCCCCGACCACCTCGAGCGCCTTGGCGATCGAGCAGACCTGGCCCGGGTAGTCGCTGCGCAGCATCAGAGTGATCTTCGCACACAAGGTTGCATCAAGCAACCGAGTGGGCTAGGGTCGAGGGACAACGGTTGCTTGAAGCAACCGAGTTGAACCGCCGATTGGAGGCGCACGATGAGGCTCATCCACAGGCAAAGACACCAGCGTCCCCGGGCGCCGCGGATCTCGATCTCCCAAGAGGAGATCGCCGCCGATCTGCACTACCCGGCGACTCAGGCCGAGAGCTCGCGCGCGAGCTCGACCAGGAGACGGACGCCGAAGCCGCTGGCGTCGCTGCCGGTATAGGCGCGGCCGACGTCCCAGGCGGTCCCGGCGATGTCGAGGTGGGCCCAGGGGGTCTCGCCGACGAACTCCTCGAGGAAGGAGCCGGCGTAGATCGTGCCCGCCTTGCGTTTCGCCGAGGCGTTGGTGAGGTCGGCGACGGTGCCCCGGGTCAGGTCCTTGTACTCCGCGTGGAGGGGGAGGCGCCAGACCAGCTCGCCGGTCGTCCTGCCCGCCCGCTCGACCTCGCCGGCGAGGTCGTCGTCGTTGGAGATCACCGCGGCGTAGGTCGAGCCGAGGGCGACCAGCACCGCGCCGGTCAGGGTCGCCAGGTCGATGATCCGCTCGGCGCCGAGCTCGACCGCGTAGGCGAGCGCGTCGGCGAGGATCAGGCGGCCCTCCGCGTCGGTGTTGTTGACCTCGACGGTCTTGCCGTTGTATTGCGTGATCACGTCGCCGGGCTTGATCGCGGTGCCCGACGGCATGTTCTCGGTCGAGGGAACGACGGCGATCAGGTTCAGCGGCAGGCCCAGCTCGGCGATCGCGCCGACCGCCTCGAGGACCGCCGCGGCGCCCGACATGTCCATCTTCATCTCGTGCATCGAGGCCGACGGCTTCAGGGAGATCCCGCCCGTGTCGAAGGTGACCCCCTTGCCGACGAAGCCGAGCGTTGGACCGGAGCCGCCGCCTTCGTAGCGCAGCACGATCAGCTTCGGCTCCTCCGCCGTTCCCTGGCTGACGGCGACGAGGCCGCCCATCGCCTTGGCGGCGATCTCCTCGCGGCCGAGCACCTCGGCGCCGACCGCGTCGTGCTGGCCGGCGAGCTCCTCCGCCCGCCGGGCGAGGAAGGACGGGGTGGCGACGTTCGAGGGCAGGCTCTGCAGGTCGCGAGCCCGGTTCTGAGCCTCGGCGCAGATGCGGGCGGCCTCGGCCGCCGGGGCGATCTCGGCCGGTCCGACGACGGCGAGCGACTCGATCCGCGGTGGGGGAGGCTCGCTCGGGTCGCTGCTGCGGAAGCGGTCGAAGCGATAGTCGGCGAGGATCGTGCCGGTGACGATCGCCGCGGCGGTTGCCGAGGGGTCGTCGGACTCGGGGAGCAGCCAGGCGAGCGAGGCGGTGCCGAGCTTGCCCGCCTCCTTCGCCGCGACCGCGGCGGCGAGCCTCAGCCGCTCAGGTTCGGAGTCCTCTCGCTTGCCAAGCCCGACCACGAGCACCCGCGCCGGCCGCTCGGGTCGCAGCAGCGCCAGCTTCTGGAAGGCGCTCTTGGCATCGGCAGCCCCCGGCGCGCCGGCCAGCTCGGGCGCCAGCTCCTCGCCCTCGTAGAGGCCGGCGAGGAGGAGATCGGCGGCGACCTCGGTCGGGCTCTGCTGGCTGACGCCTACGTTCACAGCGGGCGAGTCTATGCGGTTGCTCACGCTACCTCCTCCTCGCGCTCGCTATCGTCCCTGGTGAGGGCCATACGGCCCTGTCCGAGCCGAGATCCGGCACAAGAAACGACAGAAAGGCCGTCAAAATGCCCAGCACCGTCATTCTCGGAACCGCACGCACGCCCTTCGGCAAGATGGGCGGAACCCTCTCCTCGCTCGACGCCACCGACCTCGGCGGCCATGTGATCTCCGCCGCGCTGGATCGCGCCCAGGTCGATCCCGAGCAGGTCCAGCAGGTCGTCTTCGGCCAGGTGCTGCAGGCCGGCCAGGGCCAGATCCCCTCGCGGCAGGCCCAGATCAAGGGCGGCATCCCCAAGGAGGTCCCCTCGGAGACGATCAACAAGGTCTGCGCCTCGGGCATGCGCTCGCTCGGCATCGCCGACATGGCGATCCGCGCCGGCGATACCGACGTCGCCGTCACCGGCGGCATGGAGTCGATGAGCAAGACGCCGTACCTGCTGCCGGGCGCCCGCTTCGGCTTTCGCATGGGGGACGTCAGCGCGATCGACGCGATGACCCACGACGGCCTCACCAACCCCTTCACCGAAAAGCAGATGATCAACGAGGCGAGCGAGGTCTCCAACGAGCTGGAGATCACCCGCGCGGACATGGACAAATTCGCTGAGCGCTCGCACCGCCTCGCCGCCGAGGCGACCGACGCCGGACGCCTCGCCGACGAGATCGTCGGCGTCACGGTCAAGTCGCGGAAGGGCGAAAACACGATCGAGGCCGACGAGGCGATCCGCCCGGAGACCACGGTCGAGACGCTGGCCGGGCTGCGCGCGATCGGCGGCGAGGACGCCACCCACACCGCCGGCAACGCGCCGGGCGTCAACGACGGCGCCGGGGCGATCGTCGTCGCGTCCAGCGATTGGGCGGACAAGGAAGGCCGTACCGTGCTCGGCCGCGTGCTCTCCTACGGGACCGTCGCCGACGACTTCGCCTATCTGGCGAAAACCCCCGCCAACGCCGCCAAGCAGGCGCTGGAGAAGATCGGCAAGGCCCCTGAGGACGTCGACCTGTGGGAGATCAACGAGGCCTTCGCCTCGGTCGCGCTCAACTCGATGCGGATGCTGGGCGTCGAGGAGGACAAGGTCAACGTCAACGGCGGCGCGATCGCCCTCGGTCACCCGATCGGCGCCTCCGGAGCGCGCATCGTCGGCTCTTTGGTGCACGAGCTCGGCCGCCGCGGCGGCGGCCTCGGCGTGGCGGCGATCTGCTCCGGCGGCGGCCAGGGCGACGCGATAGTCATCGAGGTGTGACGGCTCAGCGCGCGAAAACCGAGTCTGGCGCGGACGCAGGGAGGTCGGCGCCGGGAGCGCACTAGTTGTGCGTGACCAAGCCGACCGACCGAGGACAAAGCCAGACGACGGTTTGCAGCGCGCTGCTGCCTTCTTCGATCTGGACAAGACCCTGATGGCGGGGTCGAGTGGGATGCAGTTCGCCCGCGTCGCGACGCGGCACGGGGTCGTCGGCCGCCGTCAGCTGGCGAGCTGGGCGGTGGAGCACCTGCGCTACCGCCTGCGCGGCACGACCGACGAGCGCACGAGCGATGTGCTGCGCGTGGCGCGGGACCTGATCTCCGGCGTCCCCGCGCGCTCGATCGAACGGATGAACCCGGAGGTGATGGCGGCGATCCTGCCGCGCGTCTACCCGCAGATGCTCGACGAGGTCTACGCCCACCAGGACGCCGGCCGCGCCACCTTCATCGTCAGCGCCGCCGGCAACGGCGTGGTCGAGCTGCTCGCCGCCGTGCTCGGCATGGACGGCGGGGATCGGCACCAGCTACGAGCTGGACGGAGAGGGCGCCTTTACCGGCCGCTTCGAGGGGCCGTTCGTCTATGGCCGCGGCAAGGTCGAGGCGATGGAGGCGTTCGCCGCCGAGCACGGGATCGACCTGGCCGAGTCCTACGCGTATTCGGACTCGCTCTCGGACCTGCCGATGCTGCGCGCGGTCGGCCACCCGGTCGCGGTCAATCCCGATCCTCCGCTGGCCGAGATCTCCCGCGAGGAAGGCTGGCAGACGATGCGCTTCGAGCGCCTCGGCCGCCGCCTCGTCGCCCTCACGGTCACCCTGCTGGCGACCGTGGCCGGCTTCGGCGCCTCGCGCGTGGCAGCGGCGAGGCGCAAACCGCCGCCTCGCCGCTTTCCGGTTCGTCGCTAGCGCGCGCGGCCGGTGGATCAGTGCTGGGGGGTGGCCTCGCCCTGGTGCCCGACGTGCGGTTTGTGCGCACGCAGGAACTTGAGGACCGAGTCCGGATCGCGGACCGAGCCGCCGGCGACGAGGACGAGGAAGCCGATTCCGCTCAGCAGTAGGGCGATGCCCACCACGATCCCGAAAAGGCCCATCTGGTCGGCCATGTAGCTCGCGTTGAGGGCGGTCGAGAGGGCGGTCTCGGTGACCCAGACCTCGCGGGCGCCATTTTCGACCGGTTCCCCGCTTTTCGGATCGGTCGCCGCAAACTCTTCGTTGCTCGTGCCGCCCCCCGGAGAGAGTTCGCCCTTCGGCGTGTTCGCCTTGGCTTCGAACTGGCCCATTTCGGCGTAGGTGTAGCCGCCAGTCGCCTCCAGTGCGTGGACTCGCATGTAGTCGGCGAAGCAGCGGGCACGGCTGCCGCTGTCGATTGCCTTTTCGGCGACGTTGCAGCTCGGCAGGGCGACGTTCTTCAGTCCCGCTTCCTGCGCCTCGGCGGCGATCGCCGACGGGGTCATGTCAGGCGTTCCGACGATGTTCTGCCGGCTCAGTTCGGTCGAGACAGTGCCCTTGCCATTGGCTCCGAGCACGATCGCTGCGATGCCGAAGGCGATCAACACGATCGCTGCGACCACTCCTCCTATCTCCAGTCCTTTGCGCACTTTGACACCTCCGCTGTAATCGGTTTCAGGATCAAGCGCACGGTCTCATCGCGATGAAGTCACGGCGTCCGTGCTGAGGCGCCGTCTTAGGGTGGAAAACCCGCAGCCACGCGTCGACATTTCGGCCTGCGAGGTGCCGCGGTCCCATATATGGCCTCCCGCCGGCGCGTCCGCGGTGGACGATGCGACGCCTAGACTGTGGGCATGGCGACGGAGCCGCGGCAAAAGCCGCTGGAAGAGCGCGAGGCCGAGTTCAAGTCGATGTCGGGCCACCCGATCGAGCCGCTGTACGGGCCCGAGGCCGCCCCGGGGGATGAGTCGGTCGGCCGCCCCGGCGCCTATCCGTTCACCCGCGGGCCGTACGAGTCGATGTACCGGGGCAAGCTCTGGACGATGCGCCAGTTCGCCGGCTTCGGCACGGTCGAGGAGACCAACGAGCGCTTCCACTATCTGCTCGACCACGGCCAGACGGGGCTCTCGACCGCCTTCGACATGCCGACCCTGATGGGCTACGACTCCGACCACGAGCGCAGCCTCGGCGAGGTCGGCCGCGAGGGCGTCGCCGTCGACAGCCTCGACGACATGGAACAGCTCTTCGACGGCATTCCGCTCGGCGGGGTCACCACGTCGATGACGATCAACGCGCCGGCGGCGATCCTGCTCGCCTTCTACGTGCTCGTCGGCGAGCAGCAGGGCGTCCCGGCGGACAAGCTCGGCGGCACGATCCAGACCGACATCCTCAAGGAGTACATCGCGCAGAAAGAGTGGTGCTTCCCGATCGAGCCGGCGATGCGCCTGGTCACCGACATGATCGAGTGGTGCTCGCAGGAGATGCCGCGCTGGCACCCCGTCTCGATCTCCGGCTACCACATCCGCGAGGCGGGGTCGACCGCCCAGCAGGAGCTCGCCTTCACGCTCAAGGACGGCTTCACCTACGTCGAGCGGGCGCTCGAGCGCGGCCTCGACGTCGACGACTTCGCCCCGCGACTCTCCTTCTTCTTCAACGCCCACGTCGACTTCTTCGAGGAGATCGCCAAGTACCGCGCCGCGCGCCGCATCTGGGCCCGTGAGCTGCGCGACACCTACGGCGCCAAGCGAGAGGAGTCGATGCGGCTGCGCTTCCACGCCCAGACCGCGGGGGTATCGCTGACCGCGCAGCAGCCGCTCAACAACGTCGTGCGCACCTCGCTGGAGGCGCTGGCGGCGGTGCTCGGCGGCACCCAGTCGCTGCACACCAACTCCTTCGACGAGGCGCTGGCGCTGCCGACCGAGGAGGCGGTGCGGGTGGCGCTGCGCACCCAGCAGGTGATTGCCTTCGAATCGGGCGTCGCCAACACGCCCGACCCGTTGGGGGGCTCCTGGTTCGTCGAGAAGCTGACCGACGAGACGGAGGCGGCCGCCTACGACTACTTCGCCCGCATCGACGAGCTGGGGGGAATGGTCGAGGCGATCCGCCGCAACTTTCCCCAGCGCGAGATCGCCGACGCGGCCTTCACCTACCAGCGCGAAGTCGACGACCGCAGCCGCATCGTCGTCGGCGTCAACGACTTCGTCCAGGAGGACGAGGCCGAGACGCCGATCCTGCGCATCGACCCGGCGCTCGAACGCAAGCAGGCCGACCGCCTCGCGGCGACCCGCGCCCGCCGCGACGGCGCCGAGGTCGAGCGCACCCTGGCCGAGCTGAAGCGCGCCGCCGCCACCGAGGCCAACCTGATGCCGCCGATCGTCGCGGCCGCCCGCGCCCGCGCGACCGAGGGTGAGATGGTCGAGGCCCTGCAGGGGATCTTCGGCACCTACACCGAGTCGCCGGTCTTCTAGTCCTTTCCGCGAGTGGTCACTTTGCCACCGAATCCGGGGGCAAAAGGTTCAGCCAAGCGCCTTTTCCGCGCGGGCGACGGCGCTGCGGAGGATTCGTCGCACGTGCGTCGGGTCGTGCTTGATCTGCCAGTGGGAGAAGCGCAAGGGCCACATGCCGGCCGCGAGGTGCGCCTGATCGCGCTCCAGGCCCCGTCGTTGCTGTGACGCCGTGCGGTGATATTTCAGCCCGTCTGCCTCGATCACGATCCCGAGCTCGGGCCAGAAGAAGTCGACTTCGTAGCCGTTCACCCATGTTTTCGTCTCCGGCGTCGACAGACCGACGGCGCGTGCCAACGGTCTCATGGTCTGCTCCAGCTCGGAGTCGCTGAGCCGAAAGGTGAGGGGGTCGAGCAGCTTTCGCAATGGCGTCACCCCAGGTTGGCCGCGGTGGTGGTCGAGCGACGCATGCAGCACGTCCGCTCTCACCCGGTCGAGCTTGTCGGCCTCGTTGACGGCACGCTCGAGTTGCATCGGCCTCAATCGCGATGCCAGGTCGATCAGCGTGCGCACGGACGAGGTGAGCGGAATTTCCTCGTGGACCGCGACATCGCTCAGGATCGCTTCCGTGCGCCGATGAACCCGGATCCCCCGCAGTCGGCCACGGCGCTTTCCGGCCGGCACGGAGACCTCGATCGCGTTGCCCTGCTCAGCTCCGAACCCCCACAACGCCGCCGCGCTGCCGTGGCTGAGGATCGCATCCGGCCCGCAAGCGAGCACGGCCGCCATCCAGCGCCCACGTCTGCCCAGCAGCGGCCGCCCCACCGCGTAGACGCCGCGCCACACGGGGTGAAGCCGCCCAGAGGCGATCCGTCGCTCGATCCGGCGCGGGGTGAGACCGAGCTCGAGAAGCTGTCGCCGGGCGATGGCACCGTGCTGCCGCCTCACCAAGGCCCAGATCGCCGCATCCCGTTCGTGTCCGTCCGCCGAGTGGTCATTTGACCCACGCATACGGTGGTAAAGGGTTCAGCGGCGCGATTTCTTCCCCCGGTCGTCTAATCTCTCGGGCCGCAATGGAGGCAGCAACCGCCCGCAAGATTCGCGTCGTAGTCGCCAAGCCCGGCTTGGACGGGCACGACCGCGGCGCCAAGATCATCGCCCGGGCGCTGCGCGACGCTGGCATGGAGGTGATCTACACCGGCCTGCACCAGACGCCGGAGCAGATCGCCGAGACGGTGATCCAGGAGGACGCCGACGCGGTCGGGCTCTCGATCCTCTCCGGCGCCCACATGACGCTGGTGCCGAAAGTGGTCGCGCTGCTGAAGGAGCAGGGCGTCGACGACGTCCTGGTCACGGTGGGGGGGACGATCCCCGCCGAGGACATCCCCGAGTTGAAGGAGCTCGGCGTCGCCGCCGTGTTCACGCCCGGCGCGGGCACCGACGAGATCGTCGATTTCATCCGCAGTGGCGCCGAGGAGCGCCACGAGCGGGAAGAAGCTTGATTTCAAGCGTGATAGCCATCACGCCGAATAGCACATGTCCTGATGTATAGATAGACTGATTGACTGGTCAGTCAACAGCCTGAAGCAACAGCCAAGGAGGCTTGAAAGTTGAAGATCTGCGTCCTGGTCAAGGAGGTTCCGGACGCCGCCGTCCAGAAGCGCATCGACCCTGGAACGATGCGTCTGGACCGCAGCGGCGAGAAAAACCTCAACCCCTTCGACACCCACGCAATCGAGGCCGCCATGCAGATCAAGGAGGGTGGCGCGATCCCGGTCGAGGAGGTCGTCGCTGTGACGATGGGCCCCGACTCCGCGGTCCGCGCCCTGCACAAGGCGGTGGCGCTCGGCGCCGATCGCTCGGTGCACCTCTCCGACGACGCGCTGGCCGGCTCCGACGTCTGCGCCACCGGCTACTCGCTGGCCAAGGTGCTCGAGTCCGAGAGCCCGGACCTGGTCCTCCTGGGCCAGCAGTCCGATGACGGCGAGTGCTACACGATCGGCGCCGTCGTCGCCGACCACCTGAAGATGCCCTCGCTGACGCAGGTGATCAAGATCGACGTCGCTGACGGCAAGCTGCGCTGCGAGCGCCAGGCCGAGTACGGCTACGACACGGTCGAGGTCGAGCTGCCGGCCGTGATCAGCGTCGGCGACGCGATCAACGAGCCGCGCTACCCGAGCCTCAAAGCGATCATGGGGGCGAAGAAAAAACCGCTCGACGGCAAGGCGACCGGCGACGTCGGCATCGACGGCGGCATGGTCGGCGAGGCCGGCTCGAAGACGAGCGTGCTGGCGCTGAACCCGCCGCCCGCCAAGGAGGCCGGGGAAATCATCGAGGACGAGGACACCAACGAGACGGTCGAAAAGATCGTCGCGTGGCTCGACGAGAGGAAGCTGATCTAGATGGCAGGCATCCTGACTTACGCCCTCCACGACGACGAGGGCAACTTCAACAAGAACTCGCTCGGGGCGATCTCCGAGGCGGCCAAGCTGGCCGGCGAAGTCGGCGGCGAGGCCGCTGCGCTGGTCGTCGGCGACGTCGCCGACGACGCCTGCGCCTCGCTCGGCAACTGGGGCGCGGCCAAGGTCTACCGGGCCAAGAGCGTGCCCGAGGGGCTCGCTCAGCCGATCGTCGACGCGATGGCCAAGGTGATCCAGGACGAGGGCTTCTCCTACGCCCTGTTCGGCGGCGGCCTGCTCGGCTTCGAGATCGGCGCCGGCCTCACCGCCCGCCTGGGCGCCGGGGTGACGATGGAGGTGACGCAGGTCAAGGTGCAGGACGGCAAGCTCGTCGTCGAGCGCCCGATCCTGCAGGACTCCCAGATCGCCGACGTCGGCTACGTCTCCGAGCCCGGCATCATCATCGGCCGCCTCAACGCCTTCGACGCCAAGGAGAGCGGCGGCACGGCCGAGGTCGTCGACGTCGAGGTCGAGCTCTCGCCCTGGTCGACCAAGGCGACCCTGGTGCAGCGCGGCGAGCAGCGTGGCGCCGACGTCAACATCGAGGATGCGGACATCCTCGTCGGCGGCGGTCGCGGGCTGGGCGCTGCGGACGGGTTCAAGCAGTGCGAGGAGCTGGCCGAGGCGATGGGCGGGGCGGTTGCCGCCACCCGCGCCGTGGTCGACGCCGGCTGGTACCCCTACGCGGCTCAGATCGGCCAGACCGGCAAGACGGTCGCGCCGAAGCTCTACCTGGCCGCCGGCATCTCCGGCGCGATCCAGCACAAGGTCGGGATGCAGAACTCGGAGAACATCCTCGCGATCAACAAGGACCAGAACGCGCCGATCTTCGAGTTCTCCGACCTCGGCGTGGTCGGCGACCTACACAAGATCGTCCCCAAGCTGACCGAGGCCATCAAGGCGAAGAAGGGCGGCTGAGCGCAGAGCTCAGCCGCAGCAAAGGAGCGTAGAGATGCCCGCCGTAAAGCCGATCGACTTCCCGCCGCCCTTCGACTCCGCCGACGTGATCGGCCCGCCGACCGATCCGGTCGACGAGCGGATCGAGGTCGGGGTGGCGATCGTCGGCGGCGGCCCGGCGGGCCTCGCCTGTGCCAACAAATTGATGCAGCTGCTCGAGGACGAGCCCGAGCTGACCGAGAAGCTCGGCGAAGTGCCGGTGGCCGTGATCGAGAAGGGCAAAGTCCCGGGCGCCCACCTGCTCTCCGGCGCCAACGTCGACCCGTCGGCGATGACGCGGCTGTTCCCCGACATGGATCCGGGCGATTGGCCCTCGGTCTACCAGGAGGTGACGAAGGACGCCACCTACTTCCTCACCTCGAAGGCGGCGATCCCGCTGAAGCCGCCGCCGCCCAACTTCCGCAAAGAGGGCACCTACACGATGTCGGTGGCGAAACTCGGCCGCTTTCTCGCCGACAAAGCGGAAGAGGCCGGCGTCTACATCCTCTCGGAGACGGCCGCGACCAAGCTGCTGGTCGAGGACCGGATCGTCAAGGGCGTGCGCTCGGGCGACCGCGGCCGCGGCAAGGAGGGCGAAGAGCTCGGCAACTTCGAGCCGGGCTCCGACGTCGTCGCCAAGGCGACGGTGTTGGCCGAGGGCACGATCGGCCACCTCACCTACTCCGCCTACGACTACTTCGGCATGTGCGAGGGCAGCGACCCGCAGGCCTGGGAGCTCGGGGTGAAGGAGGTCTGGGAGGTGCCCAAGCCGCTCGACCGCGTGATCCACACGCTCGGCTGGCCGCTGCGCTGGGGCGCCAAATACAAGGAGGCCGGCGGCAGCTTCATCTACCCGATGGGCGAGGACAAGGTCTGCTTCGGCCTCGTCGTCGGCCTCGACTACACCGACGCGACATTCTCCGTCCACGACGAGCTGCAGCGCTTCAAGCAGCATCCCTTCATCGCCAAGATCATCGAGGGCGGCAAGCGGATCGGCTGGGGGGCGAAGACGATCCCCTCCGGCGGCTACTGGTCGCTGCCGAAGCGCTTCTCGGTACCCGGCATGCTGGTCGCCGGCGACGCCGCCGGGATGGTCAACATCGCCGAACTCGCCGGGGTCCACTATGCGATGCACGCCGGCATGTACGCGGCGGAAGCGATCGTCGAGTCGCTGAAGAAGGACATCGGCTCGGTCAACTTCGAAAGCTACGACGAGGCGATCCGCGGCTCGGTGATCGAGAAGGACCTCTACAAGTCGCGCAACATGAAGCAGCCGCTGACCAAGGGGCTGATCCGGGGCGGCATCGTCGCCAACATGCTCGTCGCGAGCAAAGGCAACTTCCCGCCCGGCCACATGGTGGTCGAGGACAACGCCGAGCCGGCGATGACGATCGGCAACGCCTCCAAGCGCTACCCCAAGCCCGACAACGAGGTCACCTTCAACAAGCTCGACTCGGTCTTCCTCTCCGGCAACGCGACCCGCGACGACGCCCCCAACCACATCCGCATCCAAACCAGGGTGCCGCGCGAGATCGCCCAGACCTGGGTCTCGATGTGCCCGGCGCAGGTCTACGAGATCCCCGACGAGCAGCTCGAGAACGGCGCAGCCGAGGTCGACGTCCACGTCACCGCCTCCAACTGCGTCCAGTGCGGCGCGATCACCGCCAAGGGCGGTCGCCTGACGCTGCCCGAGGGCGGCGACGGGCCGCTGTACCAGGAGACGTAGGACCTCGGGCTCTCAGCGCGCGGGTCCTGTCGCCGGGTGGGGGTGTCCGGTCTGGCGCTGGATTTTTCGCCCCTTCAGTTGCTGTCTCTCGCTGACGGTCGAGCGAAAAATTAACGCCGCGCCGAACCGGACACCCCCACCCGGCGCCACCCGCGCGAGAGAGTTCTGACGTAGGACGGCTGTAGCTTCAGCGCGTGCTTGCCCTGGGGATCGTCGCGGCTGTGGGAGCTTCGGTGCTCTACAACACCTCGATTGCGCTGCAGGCGTTGGAGGCGCGGCGGGTTCCGGACGAGCATTCGCTGCGGTTGTCGCTGATCGGGAAGCTGGTCAGGAACCGGCGGTGGCTGGGCGCCACCGCACTGGGGTTGCTCGGCTGGCCGCTGGAGATCGTGGCGCTGCTGCTGGCACCGCTGACCGTGGTGCAGCCGTGCCTGGCGAGCGGGTTGATCCTGCTGCTCTGGCTCGGCGTGACGCGGCTGGACGAGGCGCCGGGCGCGCGTGAGCTGGTGGCGGTGGCGGCGATCGTCGTCGGGGTGGCCGGAGTGGCCTGGGCGGCACCGGAGCGGACGACCGACCACGCCGGAACGGCGGGGATCGCCCTCGCCCTCGCGCTGCTCGCCATCCCGATCGTCGCCCCCTACGCCCTGCGTGCGCGTATCCGACATTCACCACACCCTGGGGGGGTGAATGTCGGATGCGCAAGCGCGATCGGCTTCTTGGCGGTGCTCAGCGCAGGCTGTGGCTACGCCTGGACGGCGATCGCCAGCAAGCTGCTCACCGACGAGCTCGCCGCCGGCGCCCTGCTCGTCGCGGTCGCCTGGCTGGCCAGCGCCGCGGCCTCCGAGGGGATTGCCCTGCTGAGCGAGATGAGCGCCCTGCAGAGTCGCCCGGCGACGCGGGTCGCGCCGGCGATGTTCGCCGTGCAGATCGTCGTCCCGGTGCTGCTGGCGCCGCTGATCTTCGGCGAGAGGTGGGGCGGGACGCCGCTCGGCGGCGGCGCGCTGCTCGCCTCGGTGGCCGTGGCGATCGCCGGGACCGTGCTGCTGGCGGGCTCGAGGACGGTCGGCGCGGTAATCGAGAGCGCGAACCGGGATTGAGCGCAAATTTAGACAACTGATCCGCATTCGCTGGTAGCGTGCCCGGCTGCCGTGCCCTCTCCAGCCAGTTCATCGCTCGACGCGAGCAGCTTCGCGATCGGGTTCGACCACCGTGACCGTGCCCGGCTTTTCGAGCTGTGGACGCAGGTGCTCGACTCCGAGCAGTGGTCAGAGGGCAGGATGCTGGAGGCCTTCGAGCAGCGCTGGGCGCGGTGGAACGGGCTGGCCAGCCTCGGGCTCTCCAGTTGGGCGGGCGGCGCCCTCGCCGCGCTCGAGTTCGCCGGCGTCCGCGGCGAGACCGTGCTGTGCCCCTCCAACACCTTCATGGCGACCCCGCTGGCGGCAGTCGGCGCGGGCGCGGAGGTCGAGTTCGTCGACTGCAACCGCAGCGACCTCTGCATGTCCTTCGAGGACTTCGAGCGCAAGGCCGAGCGCCACAAGCCGAAGGCCGCGATCCTCGTCCACATCGGCGGCCACATCGCCTTCGACTCCGAGCAGATTGCCGCCTACTGCCGCGAGCAGGGGATCTTCCTGCTCGAGGATTGCGCCCACGCGCACGGCGCCGAGTGGGGCGAACGCCGCCCGGGGGCCTTCGGCGACGCCGGCGTCTACTCGCTCTACGCGACGAAGACCGTCTCCACCGGCGAGGGCGGCGTGCTCGTCTCCGCCGACGACGAGCTGATCGAGTTCGCCCGCAAGTTCCGCAACTACGGCAAGTTCGAGCATGAGGTCGACGGCCTCAACTTCCGCATGAGCGAGTTCACCGCCGCGCTCGGCCTGGTCCAGGCGGACCGGGTGGAGGAGATCGTCGCCTGGAAGAACGCCTATGCACGCGAGCACCTCGACCCGTTGCACCCGGCACGACTGCAATTGCCCGAGGGGATGACCTCCGGCCTCTACAAGTACGTCGTCTTCGAGCAGATCGAGAAGTCGACAGGCCGCGTCTACGAGGAGCCGTGCCACCTGATCATGGGTCGGGACGAGCGCCTCCCGAACACCGAGTGGGTGGCCCAGAACCACTGGTGCGTGCCGCTCTACTACCGACCCGAGAGCCGCGAGGACGCTCTCTCCAAGGAGGCAGCATGAGAGTCCTGGTTACCGGCGGCGGCGGCTTCATCGGCTCGCACGTGGTCGACCGCCTGATGCGCGACGGCCACACACCGCGAATCTTCGACCTCAGCGCCTCGCCCTACCACTCGCCGCTCGAAGTGGAGACCTTCACCGGCAGCATCACCGACCCGGCCAACCTCGACCTGGCGATGCGCGACTGCGACGCCGTCATCCACCTGGCCGCGGTCGCCGACGTCGCCCACGTCCTCGCCGACCCGGTGCTGGCAGAGGAGGTCAACACGCGCGGCACGCTGAACGTGCTCGAGGCGGCCTGCCGGGCGAAGGTGGGCCGCGTCGTCTACGGCTCGACCACCTGGGTCTACAGCGACTGCGCCGAGCAGGCGGTCGACGAGGAAACGCCGATTCCGGCGCCGCGCCACCTCTACACCGCGACCAAGCTCGCGGGGGAGACCTACTGCGCCGGCTATGCCGAGCTCTACGACCTCGAGTACACGGTCCTGCGCTTCGGCATCCCCTACGGCCCGCGCGCCCGCGCGGCGGGCGTCGTCGCCAAGTTCACCGACCTCGCCTTCGAAGGCAAGGCCCTGACGATCGCCGGCGACGGCAGCACCACCCGCAGCTTCATCTACGTCGAGGATCTCGCCGACGGGATCGTCGCCTCGCTGGCCCCACAGGCCGCGGGCCGCACCTACAACCTCTCCGGAGACGAGGTCGTGACGATCCTCGAAATCGCCGAGCGGGTGCAGGAAAACACCGACAACTGCGAGATCGTCCACACGCCGCCGCGCCCCGGCGACTTCCCCGGCAAGGAGATCTCCAACGAGCGGGCGCTGGCGGAGATCGACTGGAAGGCGGAGACGAGCTTCCGCGAGGGCGTGCGCCGCTACGTCGAGTGGGTGCGCAACACGACCCGCCCGCCCGATCCGGTGCCGAGCCTCAAGCCGGTGCTCAGCCACAGCGGGACCGCGAACGGCAACGGCAACGGCAACGGCCGCCCCGCAGGCTCTCTGCTCGAGGGCGCCAGCACGGAGAGGGGCGAGCGTCCCCCCCGGGTGCTGGTGCTGACCGCGGACATCGGCGAGGGCCACGACCTGCCGGCCCGGATGATCAAGGAGGACGTCGAGCGCGACATCCCCGGCGCCGAGGTCGAGATCGTCGACGGCCTCCAAGCGATGGGGAAGATCTCCTCCTCGGTCGTGCGCGACGGCTCCCGCTTCACCTTCCGCTGGATGCCCTGGCTGTTCGACCTGCAGTACTGGCTGATCACCAGGTTCGCGCCGACGCGCTGGCTGATGCACCACCTCAGCTACCTGCTCGGCGCCCGCGGCCTGATGCGGGTGGTCGAAGAGCACCAGCCGGACGTCGTCGTCTCGACCTATCCCGGCGTCACCGCCGTGCTCGGCATGCTGCGCGAGAACCGCCGCCTGCTCGTCCCCGTGCATTCGGCGATCACCGATCTCGCCGGGCTGCGCTACTGGGCGCACCCGGGGGTCGACCTGCACTACGTCACGCATCCGGAGTCGATCGAGGAGGTCGAGCGCCTGGTCGGCCCCGGCAGCGTCGAGTGGATGCGCCCGCCGATCGCCCGCGACTTCCTCATGCCGCGCACCCGCCTTGCCGCCCGCGAGGCGCTCGACGTGCCGGCGCACGGCCGCCTGGTGCTCGTCTCCGGCGGCGGCTGGGGGATCGGCGACCTCGAAGGAGCGATCGACGCTGCGCTCTCCGAGGAGGACACCCTCGTCGTCTGCATCGCCGGCCGCAACGACGCCGCGCGCGAGAAGCTCGAGCAGCGCTCCGCGAACAACGAGCGGGTTCGGGTGCTCGGCTTCACCGAGCAGATGAGCGATTGGATGGCCGCCGCCGACGCGATGGTCCACTCGACCGCGGGGCTGACCGTGCTCGAGGCGCACATCCGCGGCTGCCCGGTCGTCTCCTACGGATTCTCAGCCGGCCATCTGCGGGCCAACAACGCGGCCTTCGAGCGCTTCGGCTTGGCCGAGGTGGCGCGCTCCGAGCACGAGCTCGAGTCGGTCCTGCGCCACCTGACCAAGGAGCGCCGCTCGCCCGACTCCAGCTTCGCTTCGCTGCCCGCGATCTCCTCCCGCCTGCTGACCGCGCGGCCGCGGGTCAAGCCGCAGCCGGTCTGGCGCCTGCGGGCCGAGCGCGCCGTCGCCGCCGTCAGCGTCGCGGCGCTGGCGGTCGTCCTGCTGTTCACGGTGATCGACCGCGAAGCCCCCTACAAGGTGGTCGCCAAACCGCTCGAGGGCCGCATCCACTTCGGCAAGGACGAAGACAAAGTGGCGGCCCCGGCGGTGCAGGAAGGGCGGCCGGCCGCCGCGAGCAGCGCCCCCGCAGCCCGTTGATCGAGGCGCCCCTGGCGCCGGTCTCGCCCTGGGTCGCGGCGCGGCTGGAGATCATGCGCCGCCAGGAGGGAGTCGAGGGCGTCGCCCTCACCTTCGATGACGGTCCGCACCCGCAGGGCACGCCGCTCGTGCTCGAGATCCTGCGCGAGGCGGGCGTGCCGGCGACCTTCTTCCTCGCCGGCGAGCAGGTCGAGCGCCGGCCGGCGCTCGCGGCGGAGATCGCCGCCGCCGGCCACCGGATCGGGTTGCACTGCCACCGCCATCGCAGCGCGCTGCGGCTCAGCGCCCGGCAGTTCGCCGCGGACGCCGAGCGGGGCCGCGCCGCGATCGAGGAGGCGAGCGGCCAGGAGATCGCCGACCACCGGCCGCCCTACGGCATCTACCGCGCTGCCGGGCTGCGCCAGGTTCGCCAGCGCGGCTGGCGCCCCGTGCTCTGGTCGCGCTGGGGGAGGGACTGGCGCGGCCGCGCGACGGGACGCTCGATCGCCCGGCTGGCGACGGGCTCCGCCCGCGACGGCGACATCGTCCTCCTACACGACGCCGACTACTACAGCGCCCCCGGTTCCTGGGCGCGCACCGTGGCGGCCCTGCCGATCATGCTCGAGGAGCTCGGCAGCCGCGGGCTGAAGATCGCCTCGCTGCGGCGCTGAGACGGCGGCGCGAGCGTCCACTGCTCGCAGCCGGCGAAGGCTTCGTCGAGCCGACGTGCCATCGCGCTTCTCCTCGGGGGCCGATCCTGGTCGAAGATCTCTCGGGGCATTGGATCCCTCTCCGTCCTGTAGGGGGCGTTGACATAACCCTCGCGGGTTGGTCGGACGAAAAAGCCGCTCGTTGCGGAAAACGCCGCAGTTTGCGTGGAGAGGGGCCATCCCGGCAGGGGTTCCACTTAACTTTTTCGAGAATCGGGCTACGGCTGAACGCCCGACCGCTGTCGACGAAAAAGTACAAGACGTTTCACCCCTGCCGGGATGGACCTGAGCCCCTACTCGGTGGTGAATGCGGCGATTTCGTTGGCTAGGAGCTGGGGTTGGTCCAGGGGGACGAAGGTGGCTGCGTCGGGGATCTCGACCAGGCGGGCGTTGGGGACTTCGTCCTTCAGGCGCTGGGCGTACTTCAGGGGGAAGAATTTGTCGCCGGGGGCCCAGGTGAGCAGGACGGGCAGCTCGGAGCGCTGCAGCTTCTCCGCTGCCTCCAGCGTGTAGCGCTTGTTCATCCCGGCGGTGACCTTCCTGGCGTCGCGCTTCACGCCGGGGTCGTGCAGGCCGGGGGCCATCCAGGAGGCGACGAGGTCGGGCGGGATCGGCTTCTTCGAGAAGGGCTTGAAGGCGGCGCGCGCCAAGGCGCCGATCCGGAAGGGCGCCGACAGCAGCGTCATCCCGCCCGGGAGCTTGGCAATCAGCGGCATCGCCTTGAAGATCCCGGGTGGGAAGTTGTCGTGGGTGTCGCAGTTGGTCAGCACGAGGCGGCCGATCCGTTCGGGGTGGCGGGTGACGAGCACCTGTGACATCGCGCCGCCGGAGTCGTTGCCGACGATCGTCACGTCGTGCAGATCGAGCGCCTCGAGGAACGATGCGACGATCGCCGCGACCCCGTAGGGGGAGAGGTCGGCGTCGGGCTTCATCGCGATCTGCTGGGCGCCGATCGGCCAGTCGGGGGCGAGGCAGCGACAGCGGCCCGAGAGCGCGTCGACGACGCCGTCCCAGAGGCGGCCGTCGACCAGGAAGCCATGGACGAAGACGACCGGCTTGCCCTCGCCGGCCTCGCGGTAGCGCACCGTGCCGGCGGGAAGCTCGATTTCCTTTCTGTCGGCGATGACGGGTAAACTACATACATACAGTATGAATGTCAAACGAACCCAAGCCGAGCGTTCCGAGGCGACGCGATCCGCGCTGATCGAGGTGGCGCGGCCGCTTTTCGCCGAGCGCGGCTATGCCGGAGTGGGGGCGGAGGAGATCGTCCGCGCCGCCGGCCTCACGCGCGGCGCGCTCTATCACCACTTCGGCGGCAAGCGCGACCTCTTCGAGGCCGTCTACGAACGGCTCGAGGCGGAGTTGGCGCAGCGAATCGCCGACGGAGCGCTCGCCGGCGGAGCTGCCGAGCCGCTCGCAGCGATGCGTGCCGGCGCCGAGATGTTCCTGCGCGCCTGCACCGAGCCGGAGGTGCAGCGGATCGTCCTGATCGACGGCCCTGCGGTGCTCGGTTGGGACCACTGGCGGGAGATCGCCGCCGAGCACGGGCTCGGGCTGATCGAGGCGACGCTGCAGGCCGCGCTCGAGGCGGGGGCGATCGCCGAGCAGCCGGTCCGGCCGCTCGCTCACGTGCTGATGGGGGCCCTAGACGAGGCGGCGATGCTGGTCGCTCGGGCCGAGGACCCGGACCTGATGCGCGCCGAGGTCGGCCGCACTCTCGATCTGCTCCTCCTCGGCCTCGGTAGCCGCTAGGCGGCGCGACTCCTTTTGCGCGTACATGCGTGCGTCGGCGAGCTGCAGCGCGGGACGCGGCTCGGACTCCTCGGCGGGGATCTCGACTGTCCCCCCGGAGGCGCTGACCGCGTAGCCGGGCCCGGCGGCCGTCAGCGCCTGGGCAGCCGCACGGCTGAGGCGTTCGAAGTCCGCAGAGGGGCAGTCGAGCAACACGCAGAACTCGTCACCGCCGATCCGGTAGGCGGACCCGTGCTCCCCGACCGCCTCGCGCAGGGCGTGGCCGAGGCGAGCGAGCAGGTCGTCTCCGGCGGGGTGGCCGAAGGTGTCGTTGAAGTGCTTGAAGCCGTTGAGGTCGAAGAGCAGCAGACGCGCCGGGGCGTCCTCGTCGGCCGCCTCGAAGAGGGGCGGCAGATCCACCTGCATGCGTCCGCGGTTGCCCAGGCCGGTGAGCGAGTCGGTGCGCACCTGTTCGAGCAGCGTGCGGTTCTCCCGGTCGCTCATCCCCAGGCGGATGACGACGGCGGCTATCGTCGCCGCCCAGAGCACGGTCGAGAGGCCGCTGGCGGCGCTGAAGTACTGGATCGCGAAGAGGCCGATCATCACCCCGGCGAAGACGGCGGGCACGACCATCTCCCGCCGCCGTTCGCGCGGCGAGGCGATCGTCGCCGCGGCGGCGGGCTGCCAGACCGCGGCGCCGAGGCAGAGCGCCCCGATCAGGTAGATCGGGTCGATCCACGTGCCGCCGGGAAGAGCTTCGCCGGTCGACTGCAGGGTGTAGGCGATGTCGGCGACGACGAGCGCCGCGAGGCCGGCGAGCAGCAGCGACCAGGTGCGGCCGGGGCGCCAGCCGGTCAGCGCGATCACTCCGACGACGAGCGCCACCATGAAGATGTCGCCAAGCGGATATGCGAGCGTCGTCGCCACTTCCACGGGCGTGCCTTCGGTGCGGCCGGCGACGAAGTCGAAGACGAAGGCGGCGCCGAGCGCCGCCGTGCCGAGCGCCGCGATCAGGCCGTCCATCCACAGGCGCCAGTTGATTTCTCCGGCGCGCGCCCGAACCAACAGCGCCAGGCCGGCGTAGGCGAGCGGGTAGAAGAGCAGGTAGCCGGCATCGGCGGGCGAGGGGTAGGGCGCCCCCGGATTGCCTTCGATGAAGGCCGTCCAGTAGACCTCGGCGGCGCCCCAGACGAGGATCGCCAGCCCGACCAGTGTCCAGGCCCCCCGCTCGCGGCCGAAGGACGGCGCACGGGCGAGGCAGGCAACCCCGGCACCGAGCACGACGCCGTCGTAGATGACGCTGCCGATGACGAAGTCGAGGCCGTCGGCCACCCCGAGCCAATAGTGCAGAGCGACGAGCAACGTGCCGCCGAAGAGCAGCACGGAGAGGGCGATGCGAATGCCGCGGGCGAGCCCGCCCTCGGTCGATTCACCGCGGGTCATACCCAGCTATCGGCAGCGCTTGCGCACTTCTCTAGACTTGGGGGACGATGAAGGCAGGAATTCACCCCGACTACCAACTCGCCAACGTGCATTGCTCGTGCGGCAACCAGTTCTACACCCGCTCCACGGAGGCGGATCTGCACGTCGAGCTCTGCTCGGAGTGCCACCCGTTCTACACCGGCAAGCAGAAGCTCGTCGACACCGGCGGACGGGTCGAGCGGTTCCAACGCCGCGCCGCCAAGCACGCCAAGGCCACCCGCTAAGGGCCATGGGCGCGGAGACAGTCTCTCCGCAGTCGACCGAGTCCGCCTCCGCCAACGGGGCCGATCCGCTGCGCATGCCCGATGGCGCGCTGGTCGCCAAACGCGACGCGCCGGTCGGCGGGCAGGCGGTGCTCGAGGGAGTGATGATGCGCGGCGTCTCGACCTGGGCCGTCGCCGTCCGCAACCCGGAGGGACAGATCGAGCTGAGCTCCGAAGCGCTGGTGCCGTGGGCCAGGCGGCACCGCCTCTGGCGGGTGCCGGTGATCCGCGGCGTCGTCGCCCTCGGCGAGTCGCTGAAGATCGGCTTCCGCGCCCTGGCGATCTCCGCCAACGCTCAGATGGAGGCCGACGAGGAGGGAGAGAAAGAGGAGATCGGCGGCTTCGTCTGGGGCCTGACGATCGTCCTCTCGATGGCCCTGGCGATCGGGCTCTTCTTCGTCGTCCCCGTCGGGCTGACCAGCCTGATCAAGGGCCGGCTCGGCTCGCCCCTGCTCTTCTGGTTGATCGAGGGCCTGCTGCGCACCGGGATCTTCATCGCCTACATCGCCGCGATCAGCCGCCTGTCCGACCTGCGCCGGGTCTTCGAGTACCACGGCGCCGAGCACAAGACGATCTCCTGTTATGAGGCCGAAGACGAGCTGGTTCCCGCGCGGGCGAAGCTCTACTCGCGCCTGCACCCGCGCTGCGGCACCAGCTTCCTGCTGATCGTGATGGTGCTGGGGATCTTCGTCTTCGCCCCGATCGGGCTGCCGGCCTGGTACTGGCTCGTCGCCTCGCGCATCCTCGGCATCCCGTTGATCGCCGGCCTCTCCTACGAGGTGATCAAGTGGGCGGGCAAAAACCGGCGCAAACGCTGGGTGCGGGCGGTGATGTGGCCGGGCCTGATGCTGCAGAACCTGACCACGCGCGAGCCTGACGAAGATCAGCTCGCGGTGGCGATCGCCTCGCTGGAGAAGGTGCTGGCCGAGGAGACCCCGGCCGCCGCCGGGGAGTCGCCGATCGAGATCGTCGCCTAGCTTCGCCGTAAGCTGACGGCATGATCGAGGCGCTCGTCGAGCAGATCGAGGCCAGGTTCTCCGAGCTGGAGGAGCTGATGTCGGACCCCTCCGTAATCGGCGACCGGCAGCGGTATGCCGAGGTCGGGCGGGAATACCGGGAGCTCGAGCCCGCGCGCAGGCTGGTCGGGGAGTACCGGACGCTGAGGGACGATCTCGAGGGGGCGCGGGAGCTGCTCGAGGAGGGCGAGGACGCCGAGTTGCGCAAGCTGGTCGAGGAGGCGCCGGGGCGGCTGGAGGAGATCGAAGAGGAGATCCGGCTGGCGATGGTCGAGCGCGACCCCAACGACGCTAAGAACGTCCTCGTCGAGATCCGCGCCGGGACCGGGGGGGACGAGGCGGCGCTGTTCGCCGGCGACCTCTACAAGATGCTCACCCGCTACGCCGAGGAGCGTGGCTTCGCGACCGAGGTGCTCTCCCAGTCGGCGGCCGAGGTCGGCGGCTTCAAGGAGGTGACCTTCGCGATCAAGGGGGAGGGCGCCTATTCGATCTTCAAGTACGAGGGAGGCACGCACCGCGTGCAACGGGTGCCCGAGACCGAGTCCCAGGGCCGTATCCACACCTCGACCGCGACCGTCGCCGTGCTGCCCGAGGCCGAGGAGGTCGAGGTCGAGGTCGACCAGAACGACCTGCAGATCGACGTCTACCGCTCCTCCGGGCCGGGTGGCCAGTCGGTCAACACGACCGATTCCGCGGTGCGGATCACGCACAAGCCGAGCGGCATCGTCGTCTCGATGCAGGACGAGAAGTCCCAGCTGCAGAACCGCGACAAGGCGATGCGGGTGCTGCGGGCGCGCCTGTACGAGCGCGAGCTGGCCGAGCAGCAGGCGAAGGTTGCGGCCGAGCGCAAGGCCCAGGTCGGCAGCGGCGAGCGCTCGGAGAAGGTCCGCACCTACAACTTCCCGCAGGGCCGCGTCACCGACCATCGGATCAAGCTGACCTCGCACAACATCGAAGCCGTCCTGGCCGGGGGTTTATCCGAGTTCACGGATGCTCTGGCGGCCGAGGAGAAGCGGCAACGCCTCGAGACGGCCGCAGTCTGAACCTATCCCGGTAGGGGTTCCACTTAACCTTTTTGAAGGTTTGGGTTCAGCTGTCGCCCCGGGCAGGCGACAAAAAGGTACAAGACGTTTCACCCCTACCGGGATAGGTTCTCAGCGTGGCCATCGCACCTGATACGAGCAGCAGTCGAGATGCCCTGGCGGCCGCCACTGACGCCCTGTCTGCCGTCGGAGTCCAGAGCCCGCGTTTGGATGCGGAATTGCTGTTGGCTGAGGCGACGGGGTGGGATCGGGCGCGGTTCGCGGCTGAACCCGAGGCTGGTATCCCGGCCGCTGCCGCTCGGAGGTTTGGCGAGACGGTGCGGCGGCGGTTGCGGCGGGAGCCGGTGGCGTACATCCTCGGCCGCAAGGGGTTCCGCTCGATCGAACTCGAGGTCGATCGGCGGGTGCTGGTGCCGCGGCCGGAGACCGAGCTGCTGGTCGAGCTTGCGCTGGAGCTGGCGCCCAAGCGGGTGCTCGACATGGGCACGGGATCGGGCGCGATCGCCCTGGCGGTCGCCGATGAGCTCCCCGGTTGCGAGCTGGTCGCCACCGACACCTCGGCGGCGGCGCTGGAAGTCGCCCGCGCCAACGCCGCGCGGCTCGGCCTGACCGGTCGGGTCGAGTTCGTCGAGTCGATGCTGCCGGTGGATCCACCGCCGCTCGACCTGATCGTCGCCAACCTGCCCTACGTGGCGGAGAGCGAGTGGGCGAGCCTGCAGCCGGAGGTGACCGAGTGGGAGCCGCGCGAGGCGCTGCTCGCCGGCCCCGACGGGCTCGACACGATCCGCGCGGCGATCCCGCTTGCCGCGGCCGCGGCGCCGGCTCTGGCGCTCGAGGTCGGCGCCGGCCAGGCCCCGGCGGTGAGCGAGCTGCTCTTCCGGGCCGGCTTTGCCGGCGTCGAGACGCGCCCCGATCTCGCCGGCATCCCCCGCGTCGTCTGGGGATCCCGGTGATGTTGCTCGCTTTTCCCCACCATGGGGGGGAGAAAGCTGCAAGAAGGCGGCGATGAGCGAGATCGTCTCGATCGAGCGGGATGGTGCAGAGGCTGCGCGGGCGGCCCTCGAGCGGACGGTCGCCTCGGGCGGGGTCGCGGTCTTCCCCGCCGACGGGCTCTATGGCCTCGCCTGCGACCCGCTCGACGCCGCGGCGATCGGGCGGATCCATCGGATCAAGGGACGCGACGACGGCAAGCCCTCGGCGGTCATGTACTTCTCGCCGCTGGCGATGCGCGAGCTGGTCGCGGGGCTCGGGCCGCGCACCCGGCTTGCCGCCGCTGCGCTGCTGCCCGGGCCGGTGACGCTGGTCGTCGCCAACCCCGAAGGCCGCTATCCGCTCGCCTGCCGCGAGGATCGCACCCGGCTCGGCGTCCGCCTGATCGGCGGCCCGCTGGCCGGCGCGATGTGCCCGCTCTTCCAGACCTCGGCCAACGTCAGCGGCGAGCCGGCGCCGTCGCGGTTCGAGGACGTCCCGGCGCCGATCGTCGACGCGGCCGACCTGGCGATCGACGGGGGCGAGCTGACCGGCCTGCCCTCGACCGTGGTCGACCTGACCGGCTTCGACGCAGACGGCGGGTGGACGGTCCTGCGCGAGGGCGGCCTCTCCGGCGGCGACCTAGCAGCCCGGCTGGCCGTGGTAGGGAAGCCGGACGAGCCGGTGTGAGCTGTTGTCGTTCTCGTTCGACTCGAAGAGCAGCTGCTTCGGGTCGACGGTCATCGTGAAGAGGAAGCAGCCGCGCAGGCCGGTGACGTCTATCCACTGCTTGTCGTAGTCGGCGGGGTAGATGTCCGACCAGCCGACCGAGGTGCCGAGCGTCACCGCCTTGGTGTAGGGGTCCTGGTCGCAGCCGGGGTAGTGGCGGACGTGCGGCGAGCGCTTGCCCGGGCGGGTGCGCTCGAGGTCGCGCAGGCAGTAGTTGAGCTTCGGGCCGGTGCGGATCACCGGCCCGACGTCGCCCTGGGGGCCGACCCGGCGCAGCTCGAAGCGGGCGAGCTGGTGCACCTTCCAATAGGAGCCGCCGAAGTAGCTGCCGACGTCGGTGAAGTGCAGGGTCGCGCCGGTGCGCAGGACGAGCCGGCCGCCGCCCTTGCGGTGGATGCGCTCGTTGACCCGCATCGTGTGCCAGCCGTCGCGATGGCCGCGCAGCTCCATCGGCCCCTTGCCGCGGCTCTCGACGTCGCTCGTCGCCCGCAGGAGGAGCTTGCCGTCGTAGCTGTCCGCGTAGATTTCCGACGGCCTGCCGATCCGCAGGTCGGGGCAGAGCAGGCGGCGCGCTTCGGGGCCTTCGCAGGGATTGGCAGTCCTCGCCGCAGCCGCCGGCACGAGCGAGAGCAGCGCCAGGGCGGCGATCGCGAGGGTTGCGGGGACCTTCACCGGTGGCAGGCTATCCCGAGCCGTTGGTATCGTCGCTGCACGGTGACGGACCTACCCGAAAACCTCCAGGCGGCACCCCTTTCCGAGGTCGATCCGGAGATCTCCGCCGTGCTCGACGCCGAGTTGCGGCGCCAGCAGGGGACGCTGGAGATGATCGCCTCGGAGAACTTCGTGCCCCAGGCGGTGCTGGAAGCGGTCGGCTCGGTGCTGACCAACAAGTACGCCGAGGGCTATCCCGGCAAGCGCTACTACGGCGGTTGCGAGGAGGTCGACGTCGCCGAGCAGCTGGCGATCGACCGCGCCAGGGAGCTGTTCGGCGCCGAGCACGCCAACGTCCAGCCGCACGCCGGCGCCCAGGCCAACAACGCCGCCTACATGGCGCTGATCGAGCCGGGCGACACGATCATGGGCCTGGCTCTCGACCACGGCGGCCACCTGACCCATGGGATGAAGCTCAACGTCTCGGGCAAGCTGTACGAGGTCGTCGCCTACCACGTCAGCCGCGAGGATCTGCGGGTCGACATGGAGGAGGTCGAGCGGCTCGCCCACGAGCACAGGCCGAAGCTGATCGTCGCCGGCTGGTCCGCCTACCCGCGCCGGCTCGACTTCGCCGCCTTCCGCGCGATCGCCGACTCGATCGGCGCCAGGCTGATGGTCGACATGGCCCACTTCGCAGGTCTGGTCGCCGCCGGCGAGCATCCCAACCCGGTCGAGCACGCCGACGTCGTCACGACGACGATCCACAAGACGCTCTGCGGCCCCCGCAGCGGCATGATCCTCAGCCGCGAGGAGCACGCAAAAGCGATCGACAAAGCGATCTTCCCCGGCCAGCAGGGTGGGCCGCTGATGCACACGATCGCGGCCAAGGCCGTGGCGATGCGGATCGCGGCAAGCGAGCCGTTCCGCGAGCGCCAGCGGCAGACGATCGCCAACGCCCAAGCGCTCGCCGCCGGGTTGGAAGCCGGCGGCGTGCCGGTGCTGACCGGCGGCACCGACGTCCACCTCGTGCTGGTCGACCTGACGCCGAGCGGCCTCGACGGCAAGACCGCCGAGGAGCGGCTCGAGGCGGTCGGGATCACCGTCAACCGCAACGCGATCCCCTTCGACGAGCGCCCCCCGATGAACCCCTCCGGCCTGCGTATCGGCACCCCGGCGCTGACCACCCGCGGCCTGGTCGAGGAGGACCTCACCGAGATCGCCACCGTGATCGCCACCGCCCTCGGCCCTGACTTCGAGGTGGAGAAGCAAGCTCTGGCGGAGCGGACCAAGGCCCTGATGGATCGCTACCCGCTCTATCCCGACCTCGTCCCCGCCACCGCCTGAGGCCGATCCCGGCAGGGGTGAAACGTCTTGTACTTTTTCGCGGCTAAGCACCGGGCGGCAGCCGCAAACCGCGGCTCGAAAAAGTTAAGTGGAACCCCTGCCGGGATCGGCCGCGAGTCATGAGGATCTGGGTGGACATGAGCGCGCCCGCGCACGTCCTGGTCCTGAGGCCGATCATCGAGCGGCTGCGGGCGCAGGGGCACACGGTCGAGGTGACCTCGCGCGACTACGCGCAGACGCAGGCGCTGCTCGAGCTGCATGGCATGGAGCACACGCCGATCGGCCGCCACGGCGGCGCCTCGCGGGTGCGCAAGGCGGCGCGGCTGGGGGCGCGCACGGCGGGGATGGTCCGCTTCGGCCGCGGCCGCTCCTTCGACCTCGCGCTCGCCCACGGCTCCAACGACCTGGCGATCGCGGCCAAGCTGCTCGGCATTCCCGAGGCCAACATGCACGATTACGAGTACGCCGTCACCCAGCACCGGATCGGCTGCCGGCTGGCCAGGCGGGTGATGTTCCCGGACTCGGTGCCGGCCGAGCGCCTGCGCCGCTTCGGCGTCGGCCCGGAGAAGCTCTTCCCCTACCCCGGCCTGAAGGAGGAGTACTACCTCTACGACTTCGAGCCCGACCCCGAGGCGCTGAGGCGCCTCTCGGTCGACACCGAGCGCGTCGTCGTGATCGTCCGCCCGCCGCCCGACGTCTCGCTCTACCACCGCAAGTCGAACCCGCTCTTCCCCAAGGTCCTGCAGCGGCTCGGCAGCGACGAGGGCGTGCACGCGATCGTCCTGCCGCGCACCCAGGCCCAGCGCGAGCTGGTCGAGAGCCTGGCGCTGCCCTCGCTGATCGTTCCTCCGGGCGCGGTCGAGGCGCAGAGCCTCGTCGCCCTCGCCGACCTGGTCGTCTCGGCGGGAGGCACGATGAATCGCGAGGCGGCGGCGCTGGGCGTCCCCGTCTACACGACCTACGGCGGCCGCCTCGGCGGCGTCGACGAAGCGCTGATCAGATCGGGGCGGTTGCGGCCGTTGACCGACCCCCGGGCGATCGAGCTCGAGAAGCGCGGCCCCGACGCCACTCCGACCCGGCGAGACCCTAGCCTTCTCGTCGAGACGATCCTAGGTACCGTCGGAGCCGACCATCCCGCGGCAAGCCACATCCCGAGCTGACTCTCTCGCCCTGCCCGACGACGTCCAGGCCGAGCTGGAGCACTTCATCGCGCTCGCCGGCGACGGCGAGGCGCGGCCGGTCGACACCGTGCTGCGCGGGCTCGACGTCCTCATCTCGGCCTCGATCCTCGTCGTCCTCTCGCCGTTGCTGGTGCTGACCGCGCTGGCGATCGTGCTCACCTCGGGTCGGCCGCTCTTCTACCACGGCGCCCGCGTGGGGCGGGGCGGCCTGCTCTTCCGCATGTACAAGTTCCGCACGCTGAAGCCGGACGCCGAGGATCGGCTCGGCCCGTATCTGGGCGAGGAGCTGACCCGGCGAACCGAGGAAGAGGTGACGCGGATCGGCCGCGCTCTGCGCAAGATCCACCTCGACGAGGTGCCGCAGCTGTGGAACGTCCTGCAGGGCGACATGGCGGTGGTCGGCCCGCGGCCGATCCGGCCGGCCTTCTTCACCGAGCTCTGCCGCGAGATCCCCCAGTACTGGCAGCGGCTCGTCGTCCGCCCGGGCGTGACCGGCTTCGCCCAGACGCGGATGACCCGCGAGGAGTCCTGGGCCGACAAGCTCGCCCACGACATGGAGTACATCGCCGACCGCTCCGTCCCGCTCTACGTGAGCGTCCTGCTCGCCACCGTGGTCAAGGTCCTCGGCCACGGCCCCGCCGCCCCCGACTGAGCGCCGTAGAGGTTTGAACCGCTATGCGGTTCAAACCTCTACGGCGCTGTGGGGCTGCGAGACTGCGCGGCCATGTGTGGGATCTGTGGAGTAGCCGGGCCGGCCGCGGACGTCGAGGCGGTGGGGCGGATGAACGCGCGGCTCGTCCATCGCGGGCCCGACAGCGAGGGCGTCTTCGCCGCCGACGGGGTGGCGCTGGCGATGCGGCGCCTCTCGATCATCGACCTCGAGCACGGCGACCAGCCGATCTCCAACGAGGACGGCAGCGTCACCGTCGTCCAGAACGGCGAGATCTACAACCACCGCGAGCTGCGCCGCGAGCTCGAAGCCCGCGGCCACCGCTTCCGCACCGCCTCGGACACCGAGGTCCTCGTCCACCTCTACGAGGAGCACGGCGAGGGCTTCGCCGAGCGCCTGCGGGGGATGTTCGCGATCGCGATCTGGGACGGCCGCGAGCGGCGGCTGCTCCTCGCCCGCGACCGCTTCGGGATCAAGCCGCTCTACTACCGGTTGCGCGACGGCACGCTCTCCTTCGCCTCCGAGCTCAAGGCGCTGATCGAGCAGCCCGGCTTCTCGCGGGAGATCGACCCCCGCGCGGTCGCCGCCTACCTCGCCTTCAACTCGATCCCGGTGCCGCTGACGATCTTCGCCGAGGCGCGCAAGCTGCCCGCCGGCACGCTGGCGGTCTGGCGCGACGGCGAGCTGAGCCAACGCCGCTACGCGCGCCCGGCGCCGGTCCCCGCAGGCGAGGTCAGGCGCGGCCCGGCGGCCGAGCTGGCCGGCGAGCTGCGCGAGACCCTGCGCGACTCGGTCCGTGCCCATCTGCTCGCCGACGTGCCGGTCGGGGTGCTGCTCTCGGGCGGGGTCGATTCGGCCGGCATCGTCGCCCTCGCCGCCGGCGAGCAGGCCGAGCCGGTCAAGACCTTCTCGGTCGGCTTCGAGGAGGCGAGCTTCGACGAGCTCGAGCGGGCGCGCCTGGTCGCCGCGCGCTACGGCACCGACCACCACGAGATCGTCCTGCGCCCCGATGCCGTCGAGCTCTTCCCGAAGCTGGTCGAGGCCTTCGACGAGCCGTTCGGAGATTCCTCGGCGCTGCCCACCTACCTGGTCTCGGAGCTGGCCGCGGGCGAGGTCAAGGTCGCCCTCTCGGGCGAGGGGGGGGACGAGCTCTTCGGCGGCTACTACACCTACGTCGCCGACCTGCTGGCGCCGCGCATCGGCCGCCTCGCCGCGCTCGCCGCGCCGCTGGTCGAGCGACTGCCGAGCTCCGCAGGCAAGGTCAGCTTCGACTACAAAGCCAAGCGCTTCGCGCGTGGCGCCGCGCTGCCGCCGCTGGAGCGCCACCACGCCTGGAAGGAGATCTTCTCGCCCCAGGCCCAGAGGGAGCTGATGGGCGCTCGCTCCCCGGGGTGGGACCCGCTCGACCTCTACCGCGAGCGCTATGCCGAGACCGCCGCCGCCGAGCCGCTGGCGCGCCTGCAGGACGTCGACCTCGGCATCTACCTGGTCGACGACCTGCTGGTCAAGACCGACCGCTCGAGCATGGCCCACTCGCTGGAGCTGCGCGTCCCCTTCCTCGACAACGAGGTGGCGGCGACGGCGCTCGGCCTGGCGACGCCGCTGAAGGTGCGCGGCACGGCGAAGAAGCGGCTGCTGCGCCAGGCGCTGGCGCCGCTGCTGCCGAAGCAGATCCTGCGCGGGCCCAAGCAGGGCTTCTCGATCCCGGTCGCCGCATGGCTGCGGGGCCCGCTGCAGGGCTTCGCGCGCGAAACGCTCAATGCCGAGACGCTCGCCCGCCATGGTTGGCTGGACCCCGCCACGGTCGCCGCTCTGCTCGACGACCATTGCAGCGGGCGCGAGGATCTCAGCCGCCAGCTCTGGGGGCTGATCGCCTTCACGCTCTGGTTCGACAGGTACGCGAACTAGCCTGAGACGATGTCGGCTTCTCTCGAAGCGCTCCTCGCCTTCCTCCTCGCGGCGGTGATCACCGTGCTCCTGGTGCGGCCGACGATGCAGCTCGCCGCCCGCGTCGGCGCGATCGACACCCCCGGCCCGCGCTCGCTGCACGAAGCGCCGACGCCCAAACTCGGCGGCGTCGCGATCCTCGCCGGGACGCTGATCGCGGGGCTGATCTGGCTGCCCTGGGACGCCGAGACCCGCTCGATCCTCGTCGGCGCGGTGGCGATCACCGCGGTCGGGGTGCTCGACGACGTCTACGACCTCGACGCGGCGACGAAGCTGGCGGGGCAGACCGTCGCCGTGATCATCCCCGTCGCCGCCGGGGTCACGGTCGAAAGCTTCACCTTCCCCTTTCTCGGCCAGGTCAACCCCGGTTCGATCGACCTGCTCGGCCTGCCGGGCAGCGGCACGATCTCGCTCGGCGACGTCGGCACCGTGATCGGGATCGTCGCCGTGATCAACGTGATCAACCTGATCGACGGCGTCGACGGCCTGGCCGCCGGGGTCTGCCTGATCTCGGGCGTCGCCCTCGCGGTCATCGCGCTCTCGCTCGAGCGCAACTCGGCGGGCATCCTCGCCGCGCTCACCGCCGGCGCCTCGCTCGGCTTCCTGCGCGACGGCTTCCCGCCGGCGAAGACCTTCATGGGGGACACCGGCTCCAACCTGCTCGGCTTCCTGCTCGGGGTGGTCGCCGTCCAGGGAGCGCTGAAGACGAACGCCGTCATCGCCCTCTTCCTGCCGCTGATCATCCTCACGGTGCCGATCCTCGACACCGGCTTCGTCGTCGCCAAGCGGCTCAAATACCGGCGGCCGATCTACCGCGCCGACCGCTGGCACTTCCATCACCGCATGGCCGACATCGGCTTCTCGCAGCGCCGCACCCTGGCCTACCTCTACGGCTGGACCTTCGTCATGGCCGCCGTCGCCCTCGCCCTGCGCTTCGTCCCCTACAGCGACGACCACGGTCATTTCAACGCCTTCTGGACGGCGGTCATGGCGGCCTTCGGCCTACTCGCCCTCGCCGCCAGCGTCTACCTGGTCGAGGTGCTGGAGATCCTCAGCCTGCGTCGCCTGCGGCTGCGCCAGCTCGTCACCGTCCGCCGCGACTCGGGTCGCCCCGTGCCCGGCCCCGAGCAGGTCGACCTCGCCGTCGCCCGCGAGCTCGAGACCGGCAGCTTCCCCGCCGTAGACCCCGAGACCGGCGAGTTCGAGGCGGTCGAGCCGGACCGCTAGGACTTTGTGCGAGGTTGTGACAAGGGGCACGAACTGGCTCTACAAAGCGGATCGTCGGCCTTTTCGGCTATAGTCGCTCGTCCGCCCGCTCTCCCGAGTCGGGCGGCTTTCCTGACTTTCCTGACGTTATGTCTCCTCCCAAGCATGTCGATCTCCTGGTGCTAGCCGCCGCCCTCGCCGTGTTCGCTCTCGGGGGGTTGCCCCTGCTCGGCTACGCCGTCGCGGCAGCCGCCTGGCTCGCCCAGCGGGGCGTTCAGGTCCTGGCCGGGCGTCGTGTCGCCGCCGAGCTCGCCGCCGGCAACCGTCAGCGCGCGATGGGGATCGTCGCCGGCACCACCCTCGGCCGCGTCTGGCTGATGGTCACGGCGGTTCTGCTCGGCGGCCTCGTCGAGCGCGAAGCCGGTCTCGCCGCCGCGGTCCTGCTGCTCGTGCTCTTCACGATCTCCTTCGCCGCCCAGGGGATCGCCCACATCTTCGCGCCTGAAGGGGAGCCCGTCTCGTGAGCACCAAGGCCAAGGTCTTCATCGGCCTCGGCGGCTACCTCGCGGTGGCGATCCTGATGCTGCTGATCTTCGGCAACGCCGGCAAGAACGAAGCCTTCGAGCCGCAGAACGAGTTCAAGCTCGAACCCTGGCTCTCGATCCACCTAGGCAGCCTCGACCTCAGCATCAACAAGGCGGTCCTCTACCTGGTCCTGGCGAGCGCGCTGACGATCTTCGTCATGACCTGGATCTCGCGCCGCATGACGGAGAAGCCCAACCGGGTGCAGACCGCGGTCGAGGTCGGCTACGACCTGACCAGGAACAACATCACGGGCGGCAACCTCGACCATGCCACCGCGGTGCGCTGGTTCCCCTTCCTCGGCGCGCTCTTCTTCTTCATCTGGTTCTCGAACATGATCGGCTTCCTGCCCCTGCCGATCAATACCGAGCACACGGTCGACATCTTCGGCTTCCAGCTCCCCGCCTTCGCCCTCTACGCGGCAACCGCCAACCTCTCGATCCCACTGGTCCTGACCCTGGTCGTCTGGATCTCCTACCACGTCGAAGGGATCCGCGCCAAGGGCTTCATCCCCTACTTCGCGAGCTGGCTGCCGCCCGGCCTGGAGGACATGAACCCGGTCGGCAAGGCCTTCATCTTCGCGATCGAGGCGATCTCCCACTTCGCCCGGCTGATCTCGCTGTCGGTGCGGCTCTTCGCCAACATGCTCGCCGGCCACCTGCTGCTGCTCTTCATGGGCGGTGGCCTGGCGGTGCTGCTCGGGATCGCCGCGCTCGGCGCGCTCACCTTTCCGCTCGCCTTCTTCTTCTTCGTATTGGAGCTTGGCCTGATCGCCACGCTCCAGGCCTTTATCTTCTCGATCCTCACTGCGATCTACATCGGCGGAGCGACCGCCGCGAGCCACTAACGACCTAATCGGTCACCTAGAAAAGGAGCGTTGTTCACAAATGGACCTGTCCCCCGTAGTCGCCGCGATCTCCGACGAAGGGATCGAATCGGCCGGCAAGGCAATCGCCCTCGGTGTGGGTGCGGGCCTCGGCTCGATCGGCGCCGGCATCGGCATCGGCTTCATCTTCGGCAAGGAGATCGAGTCCGTCGCCCGCCAGCCCGAGATGAAAGACGAGCTGCAGAGCATCCGCTGGCTCGGCTTCGCGCTGACCGAGGCGGTCGCCTTCTACACCTTCATCTTCGGCCTCATCGCCTTCTTCCTCTAGGCCGGCCGACGTGGATCTGATCGGCCACATAGCGGGGCTCGTCCCCCTCGCCGCGGAGTCGGGCTCCGAAGAAGGCGGCAGCTTCCTCGTATCGCCGGGCCTCGGCCTGATGATCTGGACGCTGGTGCTCTTCCTCTTCACCATGTGGGTGTTGAGCAAGCTCGCCTTCCCGAAAATCCAGGAAGCGCTCGACAAGCGCGCGAAAGCGATCAGCGAGTCGATCGAGGCGGCCGAACGGCAGCGCAAGGAGTCCGACGAGCTGCTCGAGGAGTACCGCGGCCGCCTGGCCGAGGCACGCGAGCAGGCCGACGAGATCATGGCCCGGGCGCGCAAGGCGGCCGAGACCGCCGAGGCGGAGGCGACCACCGCGGGCAAGGAGAAGCGCGAGGAGCTGGTCTCCGCGGCGAAGCGCGACATCGAGGCGGAGACGCGGCGCTCGCTGGAGCAGATCCGCAAGGAGGTCGCCGACCTGACCGTGCTGGCGACCGAGAAGGTCACCCGCAAGACGCTCACCGCCGAGGACCAGCGCCGCCTGGTCGAGGAGGCGCTGAGCGAGGTCGACTTCACCAGCCTCTCGGGGGCGGAGAACTAGCCCGATGCAGGATCCGGCTCGCGTATACGCCGAGGCCCTCTTCGACGTGGCCAAGGACAAGGACAAGCTCGACCAGGTCGGCGAGGGCCTGACGCAGTTCGCCGACGCCGTCGCGGCGAGCCGCGACCTGCAGGTCTTCCTCTTCAGCCCGCACTTCACCTCGGCGGAGAAGTCCGACGGCCTGCGGCGGGCGGTCAGCGGTGCCGAGCCGGAGCTGGTCAACTTCCTCGAGCTGCTGATCGAGAAGCACCGCATGCCCGAGGTCTTCCGCATCCGCCGCGAGTTCGAGGAGCTGTGGAAGAAGGAGAAGCGGCGCATCGACGTCACCGTCACCAGCGCCGCCGAGCTCGACCCGGCGGTAGTCGAGAAGATCGGCAGCGAGATCGAGCACCAGACCGGTCAGAAGGTCGATCTGGCCAGCCGCGTCGACGAGGAGATCCTCGGCGGCATCGTCCTGCAGGTAGACAACATGGTGCTCGACGCGAGCATCCGCAGTCGCTTGGAGAAACTTCGAAAGAGCGTCGCCCAGGCGGCGTAAGGAGGCATAGAGCAGCCCAATGGAGATCAAGCCCGACGAGATCGCATCGATTCTGCGTGAGCGGATCGAGGGACTGGACACCGGCAGCGCCGACCTCTCGGAGGTCGGCACCGTTCTGTCGGTCGCCGACGGAATCGCCCGCATCCACGGCCTCGACAACTGCATGGCGCTCGAGATGCTCGAGCTGCCGCACGGGGTCACCGGCCTCGCCCTCAACCTCGAGGAGGACAACGTCGGCGCCGTCCTCTTCGGCGAGTGGGACAAGATCCTCGAGGGCGACACGGTCAAGCGCACCGGCCACCTGCTGCGGATCCCGGTGGGCGAGGAGCTGCTCGGCCGCCTGGTCGACCCGCTCGGCCGCCCGCTAGACGACAAGGGCGAGGTCGCCACCACGCAGACCCGCCCGGCCGAGTTCAAAGCGCCAGGCGTGGTCGAGCGCCAGCCGGTGACCGAGCCGGTGCAGACCGGGCTGATGTCGATCGACGGGATGATCCCGATCGGCCGCGGGCAGCGAGAGCTGATCATCGGCGACCGCCAGACCGGCAAGACGGCGATCTCGATCGACACGATCATCAACAACCGCGACAAGGACATGATCTGCATCTACGTCGCGATCGGCCAGCGAATGTCGACCGTCGTCCAGCTGAAGGAGGTGCTGGAGGAAAACGGCGCGATGGAGAACACGATCATCGTCGCCGCTCCCGCCGACGAGGCCGCCCCGATCAAGTTCATCGCCCCCTATGCGGGCTGCGCGATGGGCGAGCACTTCCTCTACAACGGCAAGCACGCCCTCTGCGTCTACGACGACCTGACCAAGCACGCTTATGCCTACCGGCAGATGTCGCTGCTGCTGCGGCGCCCGCCGGGTCGCGAGGCCTACCCGGGGGACGTCTTCTACCTGCACTCACGCCTCTTGGAGCGGGCGGTGAAACTGAACGACGAGCTCGGCGGCGGCTCGCTGACGGCGTTGCCGATCATCGAGACCCAGGCCTCCGACGTCTCCGCCTACATCCCGACCAACGTGATCTCGATCACCGACGGCCAGATCTTCCTCGAGTCCGACCTGTTCAACTCGGGCGTGCGGCCGGCGATCAACGTCGGCATCTCGGTCTCCCGGGTGGGCGGCAACGCGCAGACCAAGGCGATGAAGAAGGTCGCCGGCAAACTGCGCCTCGACCTCTCCCAGTACCGCGACCTCGAGGCCTTCGCTCAGTTCGGCTCCGAGCTCGATCCCGAGACGCAGAAATCGCTGAACCGGGGCCAGCGACTGGTCGAGCTGCTCAAACAGAAAGAGCGCGAACCGCTGGAGATGGCTGACCAGGTCGCCGCGATCTACTCCGGCACCGGCGGCTACCTCGACCGGATCAAGGTCGAGCGCGTCGGCGAGTTCCTCAAAGACCTGCTGATCCGCCTGCGCGCCGAGAAGGCCGATCTGCTGGAAAGGATCAGCGAGACCGGCAAGCTCGAGGACGCCGACGAGGAGGAGCTGGGCAAGGCGATTGCCGAGTTCGTCGACGACTTCGGGCCTGACTTCGACGAGCACGGCGAGCCGCTTGAGACCGGGGAGTCCGACCGCGTCCACTCCGCCGAGGAGCGGGCGAAGGCGAGCCGGGTCGAGGAGGCCGAGAAGGAGGCGACCCCCGCCTGAGCGGCGGTTCGCT
>DASSHI010000032.1:0-51561 GCA_035693025.1 Solirubrobacterales bacterium | reverse complement strand
GCGGCAAGCTGAGCGAGTCCGACGTCGACGCGGCGATGCGCGAGATCCGCCTTGCCCTGCTCGAGGCCGACGTCAACTTCAAAGTCGTCAAATCGTTCACCAAGACGCTGAAGGAGCGCTGCCTCGGCGCCGACGTGCTCGGCAGCCTCGACCCGGGCCAGCAGGTGATCAAGATCGTCAACGAGGAGCTGACCGGGCTGATGGGCGGCACCGGCTCAGAGCTCGCCTTCGCCTCCAGCGGGCCGACCGTGATCCTGATGGCCGGCCTGCAGGGCTCGGGCAAGACGACCGCCTGCGCCAAGCTCGCTCGCTTCCTGCGCGAGAACGGCAAGAAGGACGTCGCCCTCGCCGCCTGTGACGTCTACCGTCCCGCCGCGGTCGACCAACTGGTCACGGTCGGCGGCCGCGTCGGCGCCCACGTCTACGAGAAAGGCACCGACGCCGACCCGGTCGAGATCGCCGCCTGGGCGCTCGAGCAGGCCAAGGCGGAGCGCCGCGATGTGCTGATCGTCGACACCGCCGGCCGTCTGCACGTCGACCAGGAGCTGATGGAGGAGCTGTCGCAAATCCGCAAGCGGGTCAAGCCCCACGACGTGCTGCTCGTCGTCGACGCGATGACCGGCCAGGACGCGGTCGGCGTCGCCGAATCCTTCGCCGAGGCAGCCGAGTTCGATGGCGTCGTGATGTCGAAGCTCGACGGCGACGCTCGCGGCGGCGCCGCGCTCTCGGTCAACGCGGTGACCGGCAAGCCGATCCTCTTCGCCTCGACCGGCGAGAAGATCGAGGACTTCGACAAGTTCCACCCCGACCGCATGGCGCAGCGGATCCTCGGCATGGGCGACGTGCTCAGCCTGATCGAGAAAGCCGAGCAGCAGGTCGACGAGCGCCAGGCCGAGGACCTGCAGAAGAAACTCGAAGGCGACGCCTTCACCCTCGAGGACTTCCTCCAGCAGATGAAACAGGTGCGCAAGATGGGCCCGCTCAGCGGGATCATCGGCATGTTGCCGGGGATGGGAGCGATGAAACAGCTCAAGAACGCCGACGTCGACGAGGGCGAGCTCGACCGGGTCGAGGCGATCATCCTCTCGATGACGCCGCTGGAGCGCGCCAACCCGGCGCTGATCAAGGGCTCGCGGCGCAAACGGATCGCCAATGGCTCGGGGACGAAAGTGCAGCAGGTCAACCAGCTGGTCAAGCAGTTCGACCAGATGCGCAAGATGATGAAGATGATGATGTCGGGCGAGCAGCCGAGCCCGCAGCAGATCGCCCAGATGGCCGGCGGCGGCGCGCCGCGGCCCAAGTACCGCAGACGGTAGTCCTGTAACCTCCCGCGCTGCCTATGGCCGTAAGAATCAGACTGAGAAGAGTGGGTTCGAAGAAGAACCCCGTGTGGCGGATCGTCGTCGCCGACAAACGCTCGCCGCGCGACGGGCGCACGATCGAGACGATCGGCCAGTACAACCCGCAGACCGAGCCCTCGACGATCGAGTTCGACGAGGAGCGCGCGCGCCACTGGCTCGAGCACGGGGCACAGCCCTCGGAGACCGTGGCCACGCTGCTGCGGACCAAGGGCATCGCCGCCTCCGGAAGCTAGCCGGCACGGTGAGCGAGCTTCTCGAATTCCTCGTCAGGGCCCTGGTCGAGGAGCCCGACGCGGTCGAGGTCGAGGAGCTGGAGGAGGACGGGGACCTGATCTATGAGATCAGCGTCGCCGAGGGGGATCTCGGGCGGGTGATCGGCAAAGGGGGGCGCGTCGCCAACGCGATCCGCACCGTCGCCAAGGCCGCCGCCGTGCGTCTCGACCGCAGGGTCGTCGTCGACATCCTCGACTGAGCGCTTGCGGCTCGACGTCTTCACCCTCTTCCCGGAGGCCTTCGACTGGTTCCAGGGGCAGCGATCGGTGCAGAACGCGCTGTCGAAAGGCAACGAGCTGAACCTGTTCAATTACCGCGAGACGACGCCGCTCGGCGCCGGGCAGGTCGACGACGCTCCCTACGGGGGCGGGGCGGGGATGGTGCTGCGGGTCGACGTGGTCGACGCGGCCCTGCAGGCTGCCTACGCGCGCGGCGAGAACCCGCGGGTCGTGCTGCTCTCGCCGACCGGGCGACTGCTCGACGACGAGTTTGCCGACGAGCTGACTCAGGAGCATCACGTGGCGCTGCTCTGCGGGCGCTATGAGGGCTTCGACGAGCGCGTGCACGCTCACCTGGCCGACGACGAGATCTCGATCGGCCGCTACGTGCTGGCCGGCGGGGAGCTGCCCGCGATGGTCGTCGCCGACGTCCTGATGCGCAAGCTGCCGGGGGCCCTGGGGCACGCCCAGAGCGCGGTCGAGGAGTCGTTCAGCAGGGTGCTGGAGGGAGCGCCGGAGTACCCCCACTACACGCGACCGCCGTCGTACCGGGGCTGGGGCGTGCCCGACGTCCTGCTCTCCGGCGACCACGAGCGGGTGCGCGAGTGGCGGGTCGAGCAGAGCAGGGCCCGAGCAGAGCAGCTCGAAAAAAACCCCGAGTAGGTACGATTCCCGCTCCGCGCGGCGGCCGACCCCGGCTCCGGCGGTTTTTTCTCGCCAATGAGCTCCGTAATCGACAGCATCGAGCGTCGCCAGCTGAGGCAGGGCATTCCGTCCTTCGCCCCCGGCGACCGCGTGCGCGTCCACTTCAAGGTGATCGAGGGCTCGCGCGAAAGGACCCAGGTCTTCGAGGGCATCGTGCTGAAGCGACAGGGCTCGGGGGCGCGCGAGACCTTCACCGTCCGCAAGCAGTCCTTCGGAGTCGGTGTAGAGCGAACCTTTCCGCTTCACTCGCCGAAGATCGAGAAGCTGGAGATCGCGGCGCGCGGAGACGTGCGCCGGGCCAAGCTCTACTACCTGCGCGGCCGGATCGGCAAGGCGGCACGGGTCGCCGAGCGGCGCTGGGGCATCGACGAGGAGTTGATCGCGACGCCGACCGCCGCAGCCGACGCGGAGGGCGCGGTCCAGGGGGGGGACGAAGAGCCCCAGGCCGAGGATCCGCAGGCCGCCGCCGCAGAGGCCTCCGAGGAGGACGTCGCGGAGCCGGCCGAGGAGAAAGCTGAGGAGTCTGAGGTAGGGGAGACCGACGACGCGGTGCCTGAGGCTGAAGCAGAGCCCGACGTCGAGGACCCGGCCTGAGACGGCTCGTCCCAAAGCCGGAAACGCGCGCCGGCGGGCTGATCGAGCTGGTCGTGATCGTGGCGCTGGCGCTGGGCTTGGCGCTGGCCATACAGGCATGGCTGATCAAGCCCTACCAGATCCCCTCGGGCTCGATGGAGCCGACGCTCGACATCGGCCAGCGCGTGCTCGTCAGCCGCTTCATCTACCACTTCGAAGACCCGTCGATCGGCGACATCGTCGTCTTCCACCCCCCGAAGGGGGCCGACAGCGGCGATCCGGAATGCGGCGCGCCGCATTCGCCGAGGCAGTCCTGCCCACAGTCGACGTCCGAAGAGTCGAGTCAGAACTTCATCAAGCGCATCGTCGCCGGCCCGGGTGACACGCTCAGCATCCGCGAAGGCCATCCCGTCGTAAACGGCGTGGAGAAGTCGGAAGAGCCGTACATCAACCCCTGCGGCGTCGCCCCCGCCTGCAATTTGCCCAAATCGATCACCGTTCCGCCGGGCGAGTACTTCATGATGGGCGACAACCGTGGGGCAAGCGACGACAGCCGTTTCTGGGGCCCGGTCCCCCGCAAGTGGATCATCGGCAAGGCCTTCGCCACCTACTGGCCGCCCGACCGCGTCGGGACCCTCTAAGGCCCACCAGCGCCGCCTGGCGCGTTCGCGCCGACTGTTCGCCTTCGACCGTGGCCTCGGCAGCCGCCAGGTCGCCGGCGCCGACGAGGCGGGCAGGGGCTGCCTGGCGGGGCCGCTGGTCGCGGCCGCTGTGCTGCTCGACTACGAGACCCTCTCCCACGCCGACCGCCGCTCGCTTGCCGGGCTGCACGACTCCAAGCAGATGAAGCCCGAGAAGCGCGAGGAGCTCTACCCGGCCGTGCTGCGGGCGGCGAGCAGGGTCAGCGTCGTCGTTCGCTGCGCCCGCGGGATCGACGATCGGGGCCTGCACGTGACCAACATCGAAGCGCTCTCGAGCGCGCTGGAGCGGTTGGCGCCGGGTGAGGAGGCCACCTGCCTGGTCGACGGCTTCTCCCTTCGCGAGTGCGCGGTCCCGCACCGCGCGGTGGTCGAAGGAGATGGCACCAGCGCCGCCATCGCCGCCGCCTCGGTGATCGCCAAGGTCACCCGCGACCGCTACATGCACGGCGCCGCCGGCAGCTATCCCGGCTGGGGCTTCGAGGAGCACGTCGGCTACTCGACCCCCGAGCATCGCGCCGCGATCGAGCGGCTCGGCATCTCGCCGCTGCACCGCCGCTCGTTTCAGAGCGTCGCGTACTCTCAGCTCGAGTTCGCCTGACCGGCGCATCTCTGCGTCCTCGGTCGCTCGCGTGCAGAGCACGCCACGCTCCCTGCGTCCTTGACCTGCTTGGTCAGTCGAACTCGTTAAAAGGCCCCACAAATGTGCTCGTAGTCGGTCACGCGGCCGGCGTGGTCGTAGGTGACGCCGATGGCGTCGAAGCGGATCGAGTCGTAGCGGGGCAGGTCGCGGCGCTCGCTCATCCAGGCGGTCGCGAGGCGGCGGATGCGGCGCTGCTTCTGTGCGCCGACGGCAAGGACGGGGCGCTCGGGGCCGTAGAGCGAGCCGGCCCGCCCGGCCTTGACCTCGACGAAGACCAGGGCGCGGCGGTCGAGGGCGACGATGTCCAGCTCGCCCTGGCGGGTGCGGGCGTTGCGCTCGACGATCTCCCACGCGCCGGCTGCGAGCCGCGCCGCGACGAGATCCTCCGCGGCCTTGCCGAGCCGTTGGCGGGTCCGGGTCATCGTCCGAAGGTAGGCCGATCGCCGAGCTGATGCCTTCGGTCACAGAGGCGTCCCAGAAGATTTAGAGCCTGCGCGCCACACGCGCGCCTGCGCCGGTGAGCGTGGCTCCATGCTCGCCACTGCGCGGACGTTCACCCTCGACGGCATTTCGGCCCGGCCCGTTCGGGTCGAGGTCGACGTGCACCGCGGGCTGCCGGCCTTCAACGTCGTCGGCCTTCCCGATGCGGCGGTGCGCGAGGCGCGTGAGCGGGTGCGGGCGGCGCTTGCCAACTGCGGCTTCGACTTCCCCCTGCAGCGCATCGTCGCCAACCTCGCGCCCGCCAGCCTGCGCAAGGCCGGGCCGGGTCTCGACCTGGCGATCGCGGTCGCGCTGCTGGTGGCTTCCGGCCAGCTCGAGTGGGACCGATTGGCGCGCGTCGCGATGGTCGGCGAGCTGGCGCTCGACGGGGCGGTGCGGGGCGTGCCGGGTGTCCTGGCGATCGCCGAGGCGGCGCGCGAGCAAGGCGCCGGGGCGATCGTCGTGCCCGCCGAGAACGGGCCCGAGGCATCGCTCGTCAGTGGGATCGAGGTGCTGCCGCTGGAGGGCCTCGCCCAGGTCGTGCAGCTTGCGACGGGGGAGTGGACGCCCGCCCGCCCGCAGCCGCTCTCCCTGTCGCTCGACCCCCGCCCGGGCGCTCCGGACCTGGCCGATCTGCGCGGCCAGCCGCACCTCCGCTACGCGCTGGAGGTCGCAGCCGCCGGTGGGCACAGCCTGCTGATGGTGGGGCCGCCGGGGGCGGGCAAGTCGCTGGCGGCGAGCCGCCTGCCCTCGATCCTGCCTCCGCTTGCGGGCGGCGAGGCGCTCGAGGTGGCGCGGATCGCGAGCGCCTGCGGCCGCCTCAACCCGGGCTTTAGCGGCGGCCGCCCGTTCCGGGCGCCGCATCACACCGTCAGCCCAGCCGGAGTCGTCGGCGGAGGCAACCCGCCGGGTCCCGGCGAGGCGACGCTCGCCCACCGCGGCGTCCTCTTCCTCGACGAGCTCTGCGAGTTCCGTCGCGACACGCTCGAGGCGCTGCGCGGGCCGCTTGAGAGCGGCTGGGTGGCGATCGCGCGGGCCGGCAGCAACCGCCGCCTGCCATGCCGTTTCATGCTCGTCGCCGCGTCCAACCCTTGCCCCTGTGGGCGCGGCGAGGCCGATCCGGAGTGCACCTGCGCGCCGCTTGCCGTGCGCCGCTACCAGGGTCGGCTGAGCGGAGCGCTTGCCGACCGGATCGACATCCTCGCCGCCATCCGCCAACCCGGGGCGGCTGAGATCGGCGGCCCGCCGGGGGAGCCCTCGGCCGAGGTTCGCGCGCGGGTGACGGCGGCGCGGGAACGACAGGAAGCCCGTCTCGGCGCGGGGCGCTGCAACGCCGAGATGAGCCCGGGCGAGGCCCGCGAATGCGCTCTCGACGAGGACGCTGCAGCGCTGCTGGCCGACACCTACCGGCGCCGCCGGCTCAGCGGCCGCGCCCACGACCGTGTGCTGCGCCTGGCGCGCACGATCGCCGACCTCGACGGCGCGGCCTCGATCGAACGCGACCACATCGCCCAAGCGCTGCAACTGAGGAGGAGAGACCGTGATTAGCCAAGTCAAGCCCGAGGCATGTCCGCAGTGCCTGCGCCGCTCGCGCCTGCTTGCCCATCTGGCCCCCTATATCGAGAAGATCGCCACCGGGGCGCCGGGAAGGCGCTCGCCCGAGCTGCTGCGCCTCGGCAACGACGATCTGGCCGAGGTCGTCGCGCCCAAAGTGGCCGATCAGGTCCTGGCCCAGATCGCAGCGCTGCCCGAGGCCCGCCTGTACGGCGACCTGGAGGCCGCCGGGTGCTGGGGCTGCTGTCGCCACGATGCGCTGTACCCGGTGGGTCTGCGAGATGCCGCGGACGCGCCCTGGGCGCTGATCGGAAGAGGTGACCCGGCGCTGCTCCTCCGACTCTCGCCGGAGGAAGCGGTGACCGTGGTCGGCGCGCGCCGCGCCAGCGGCTACGGCCGCGAGGTGGCACGGGAGCTGGGGCGCGAGCTCGCCTCCGCTGGGCTGATCGTGGTCAGCGGGCTCGCCTTCGGCATCGACGCCTGCGCCCATCGCGGCGCCCTCGACGCCGGGCTGACGGTGGCCGTCCTCGGCTGCGGCGCCGACGTCGCCTATCCGGCGGCGCATCGCTCGCTGTGGCGGCGGATCGCCGAGACCGGCCTGGTGCTCTCCGAGCTTCCGCCCGGCTGCGGCGCCTGGCGCTGGAGCTTCCCCGCCCGCAATCGGATCATGGCGGCGCTCTCGGGGATGACGATCGTGGTCGAGGCGGCGGCGCGCTCCGGGTCGTTGATCACGGCGGACCTGGCCGCCGACCTGGGACGCGACCTGGGAGCCGTGCCGGGCCCAGTCGGCTCGCGCGTCTCGGTCGCGCCGAACAACCTGCTCGCCGGGGGCGCCTGCCTCGTCCGCGACGCGCAGGACGTGCTCGACGCAATGCTCGGGCCGGGGGTGCGCCGGATCGAGCGCGTCGGGCCGCAGCTCAGCCACGCGCAGCAGCTCGTGCTCGAGGCGCTCGAGCTCGGCGCCGAGACCGGCGACGCGATCGCTGCGGATCTCGGTCTCGCGGGCGCCGAGGCGGCTGCCGCGCTGGCCGATCTCGAGTCGTTCGGCTACGTCAACTGCTCCCTCGTCGGCGTCTACACGCGCACGACCCTGCAACCACCATCCGACATCTAGTCTGGAGGCTCGATGAACACGAGACGCATCCCAACCGCCCTCTCGATCGCCGGCTCGGACTCGGGGGGCGGCGCCGGCATCCAGGCCGACCTGAAGGCTTTTGCCCGCTGCGGCGTGCACGGGATGACGGCGATCACCGCGATCACCGCGCAGAACACGCGCGCGGTCGAGTGGGTCGAAGCGCTTTCGCCGCAGGCGGTCTTCAACCAGATCCTGGCGATCGCAGAGGACATGGGGGCCGATGCGGTGAAGATCGGCATGCTCGGCTCGCCGGAGGCGATCGACGCAGTGGCCGTCGGGCTCACATACATCGGAGTCGTGCTCGCCCCCGTGGTCATCGACCCTGTGATGGTGGCCGAGAGCGGAGCGGCGCTGATCGACGACGAGACCAGAGCGGCGCTTGTCGAGGTGCTGTTGCCGCGCTGCGCGGTGGTCACCCCGAACATTCCCGAGGCCCGTGAGCTGACCGGTCTGGGCAAGGGGGCCACGCAGGAGGAGCTGGCGCGCGGTGTCCTGGAGCTCGGGCCGAAGGCGGTGGTGGTCACGGGCGGCCATAGTGAGGAGCTAATCGACATCTTCTTCGACGGCGAGCGCGTCGTCGAGATCCCCGGCGATCACCATCCCGATGGCGCCTCCCATGGCTCCGGCTGCACCCACTCCGCGGCTCTGGCAGCGTTTCTCGCCCGTGGGGCGGCGCCGTTGGAGGCGGCTAGGCGAGCGCGCGAAGTCGCCTCTGAGGCAGTCGCCAATGGCCTGCGCGACCTCGGCTCCGGCCCGGGCCCGGTAGATGTCTTCGGCCTCGCCGCGGAGCCGCCGCAGTAGATTTGGGACAAATGAGCACCGACGAGACCTCCACCAAGCTGCCCCGACCGCGCTCGAGCGTCGTCTTCGACGGCCCGGACCGCGCCCACGCGCGCGCCTACATGAAGGGCATCGGGTTCGACGACGACGCGCTCAGCAGGCCGACGATCGGCATCGCCAACACCTGGACCGAGGCGATGCCCTGCAACTTCCACCTGCGGGGGCTTGCCGAGCACGTCAAAGCGGGCGTGCGCGCCGCCGGCGGCACCCCGATGGAGTTCAACACCGTCGCGGTATCGGACGGGATCACGATGGGGACGCAGGGGATGAAGGCCTCGCTGGTCAGCCGCGAGGTGATCGCCGACTCGATCGAGCTGATGGCCCGTGGCTACCAGTTCGACGCGATCGTCGTCCTCTGCGCCTGCGACAAGACGATCCCCGGCGGTGCGATGGCGATGGCGCGGCTCGACGTCCCCTCGGTGCTGCTCTACGGCGGCTCGATCGCTCCAGGTCATTGGCACGGGCGCGACGTGACGATCCTCGACGTCTTCGAGGCGATCGGCGCGCATGCCGCAGGCGACATGAGCGACGAGGAACTGAACGAACTCGAGGGCGTCGCCAGCCCCGGTGCCGGCGCCTGTGGCGGGCAGTTCACCGCCAACACGATGGGCTGCGCCTTCGAGGCATTGGGGATCAGCCCCGGCGGCTCGGCGATGGTGCCGGCCGAAGACGGCGAGAAGGGGGGCGTGGCCGAGAGGATCGGTGAGCTGGTGATGCGGGTCCTGGTCGACGACCTGCGGCCGAGCCGGGTGATCACGCGCGACTCGCTCGAGAACGCGATCGCCTGTGTGTGCGCGTCGGGCGGCTCGACCAACGGCGTCCTGCACCTGATCGCGCTCGCCCACGAGGCCGGCATCGAGCTGACCATGGACGACTTCGAGCGGATATCGCGCCAGACCCCGCTGCTGGCCGACCTCAAGCCGGGCGGGCGCTTCGTCGCCACCGACCTCTACCGCGCCGGCGGCGTGCCGCTGATCCTCAAGCGCCTCGCCGAAGCGGGGAAGCTGCACGAGGACGCGATCACGGTCAGCGGGCGGACGATCGGCGAAGAGGCCGCGGCGGCCACCGAGGCCGAGGGCCAGGAAGTGGTGCGCGCGATCTCCGATCCGCTCAAGGCCGAAGGGGGGCTGGCGATCCTGCGCGGCAATCTCGCTCCCGACGGAGCCGTGGTCAAGCTCGCCGGAACCGAGCGCAAGCGACAGGTCGGGCCTGCGCGGGTATTCGAGTCCGAAGAGGAATGCTTCCGGGCGGTCAAGGAACAGGGCATCCGTCCAGGCGACATCGTCGTGATCCGCAACGAGGGCCCCGCCGGCGGCCCGGGGATGCGCGAGATGCTCCAGGTGACCGCGGCGATCGTCGGCGAGGGACTCGGCGAGGAGGTGGCGCTGCTCACGGACGGTCGCTTCTCCGGCGCCACGCGGGGGCTGATGGTCGGGCACGTCGCCCCCGAGGCGGTCAGGGGCGGGCCGATCGCAGCGATCCAGGAGGGGGATGAGATCACCCTCGACGTCGAGGCGAGGCGGCTTGACGTGGCGCTCTCCGACGAGGAGATCGCCGAGCGCGTCGCAGCCTACGAGCCACCGCCGCCGCTGCATGAGCGTGGCGTCATGGCCAAGTACGCGGCGACGGTGTCATCCGCGTCGCTCGGCGCGGTCACCGACTGACGCCCCGCTACTCGGCGAGGAAATCTTCCAGCAGGGCGTTGAAGCGGATGGGCCGCTCCATCTGCGGGACGTGGCCGGTCCGCTCGAACAGCTCCAGGCGCGAGTTCGGGATCAGCCGCTGGTAGCCGATCGCCGCCTCGACCGGGACGATGTGGTCGTTGAGGCCCCAGACGACGAGCGTCGGGATCTCGATCTCGGTCAGCCGGTCGCGCGTGTCGTAGCCGCCGATCGCGCGGATCGCGTCGGCGAAGCCGGGACTCTGCAGCCCCGGCTCGATCTGCTCGCGCAGCAGCTCGGGCCGCAGGCGATTCGGGTAGTTGAAGAGCCGCCCGAAGGCGACCTCGCGGCCACGCGGGCGGTTGAGCCAGGCGCGCCGTGGTCCGGCGAGGAAGGGAATCGCCGCTTCGAAGAGGCTCAGGCCCGCGTCCATCTGCCGGCCCCGAGCCTCGGCGAAGCTGATCCCCGCGGCCGATGCGAGCACCAGCTTCTCGAAGCGGGTGGGTCGCTCGATCGTCGCCTCGGTGGAGACGAAGCCCCCCATCGAGTTGCCGACCAGCGCCGCCACCCGTTCGATGCCGAGCTTCTCGCAGAAGTCGTGGATCAGGCGCCCGTAGGCGGGCATGTCGATCGGCCAGGACGGCATCGGGCTATCCCCGAAGCCGGGCAGGTCGAGCGCGATCGCGCGGTGGCTGCGGCCGAAGTGGGGGAGGTTCTCGAGCCAGTTGCGCCAGCAGCCGGCGAGGCCGTGGACGAAGAGAATCGGCTCGCCCTCGCCGATCTCGGCATAGTTCACCTCGGCGCCCGGCAGCTGCACTCGGTGCAGATGCTCGCGCCAGTCGATCTTCAGCCACTCCGGGTCCGGATTGCCGTAGTCGCTCGCCGGAAACACGACCGAGCCGCTCCTCACCGACTCAGGCATAGCCCATCCGTTCGAGGATCGGTATCTCACGGATCTGCGGTGGCTGCAGGTGGTCCCAGAGGATGCCGCGCGGGCGCTCGTACTGGCGGTCGACCTCGATCACCGCGCGCGGCGTGGCGATGATGTCGATCGGCAGGTCGTGCGAGATCACCGGCAGGTGGCGGCGCAGGATCTGGATCGGGTGCACGGTGGTTGCGATCGTCGTGTGGTCGTCGATCTTGCCGGCGTCGATGAGCACGCCGTACTCGAGGTCGTTGTAGCCACCGCCCTTGCCGATCCTGGCGCCGCTGAGGTTTACCGCGACCGAGCCGGTCAGGACGAAGTCGATCTCGGGCAGCTCGTCGAGCGCGACCACGCGCCCGTGCTTGAGCGCGCCCTTGATCGTCGCCGCCTCTTTGATCGCGGCTTTCGAGAGTCGCTTCGGGTCGAGCACCCGGAAGGGGTGGGGGTCGCGCAGCCGCGGCACCGCCATCAGCAATGTCTTGCCTTCCTCGAGCGCCATGCGGCGGGCGTGCGTCTGGGGGGAGTCTGGATTGGCCTTGATCGCCCGCGCTCGCTTCCAGAGGCGGTGGGCGGCCAGCTTCTCGGCAGCCAGCCGCGCTCCCCCGAAGTTCGGGATGCGGCCCTCGGCGCCCGGGAAGCGAGAGACCCCCTCGCGGTCCATCGCTTTCCAGACTTCCTTGCGGATCTCATCCTTGGAGCGCACGGAACCGAAACATATCCGTGAAGCGACCGACTTGTGTGCCTAGACTTTCCCGATGGCGCGTAAAGCGAAGGTCGCCGCTCTCAGCGCCGTTGGCGCGCTCTTCGTCCTCGTCGGGGCGGCTTTCGCCTATGACGACTCACAGGACGACGTGATCGCCGAGGGAATCACGATCGGGGGCGTCGAGGTCGAGGGGATGGACGAAGCCGGGGCCAAGCGCGCCGTGCGGAGGCAGCTGCTGGCGCCGTTGCGGCACTCGCTCCGAGTCGATTACAACGGCAGGCACTGGACGCTCGACGGCGCGGCCCTCGGGGTGCGCGCGAACCTCGACCGCGCCGCCGAAGAAGCGCTCGACGCCGGCCGCTCGGAAGGATTTCTGAGCCGGGTCGTCCGCTACGTCAGCGGCGGCAGCGTCGACGCAGACGTCCCGGCCGGCATCGCCTACTCGCAAGCCGCGGTCAACCGCTTCGTCCGCCACGTGGCCGGCGAGGTCGACCGCGCCGCGCAGAACGCCGCCGTCGAGCCGAGCGGCGACTCGCTCGAAGTCACCCGGGCGAAGTACGGCCGCAAGCTGCGCGACAACCTGCTGACGCGGCAGCTGCGCGCCGCCGTGCTCAACGTCGACGCCGCCCACACGATCGCCGCCCGCACCCATCCGGTGAAGCCGGAAGTCACCGCGAAGGAAGTCGCGGCGCAGTACCCGTCGTATCTGACGCTGGACCGGGATACCTTCACCCTGCGTCTCTGGGAGCACCTGAAGCCGGTCAAGTCCTACACCGTCGCCGTCGGCCAGGAAGGTTTGGAAACGCCCGAAGGCCTCTATGCGATTCAGGAAAAGGAAGAAAATCCGTCCTGGCACGTCCCGAACTCGGCCTGGGCCGGCGACCTCGCCGGCCAGGTGATCCCGCCTGGCCCCGACGACCCGATCAAGGCCCGCTGGATGGGCATCTACGAAGGCGCCGGTATCCACGGCACCGAAGAGACCTGGTCGCTCGGCTCCGCCGCATCGCACGGCTGCATCCGCATGTCGATCCCCGACGTCGAAGAGCTGTACGACCGCGTAGAAGTCGGTACCCCGATCTACATCGGTTGAGCCTCTAGCCCGCAGCGCCGTAGAGGTTTGGTCCGCTATGCGGTTCAAACCTCTACGGCGCTTGGGCAGGCGGTGGGCGGGGGACGGCGAATCCCATGCGGTGACCTGGGACGAGGCGCTCGCCGCATACGACCGCGACCTGCGAGCGCGCAGCATGGCCGAGCGCACGCGTCGGGCGTACGCGGTCGACCTCGGCCAGTTCGTCGAGTGGGCGCAGCAGCGGGGACTCGAGCTCGGCGCCGTTCGCCACCGCGACGTGCGGCGCTATGCCGCCGGCCTCTCTTCGGAGGGCGCCGCGGCCTCCACGGTCGCCCGCAAGCTCGCCGCCGTGCGGGGGCTGTTCGACTTCCTCGTCCGCACCGAGCGGATCGGGCAGAATCCGGCCGACCTCGTCTCCAGCCCCAAGCGCGAGGAGAAGCTGCCCAGGGTGCTCAGCGGCGAGGAGATGCGGACGCTTCTGGAGCGGATCCCGGCGCGCACGCCGCTGGAGCTGCGCGACCGAGCGATGCTCGAGCTGGCCTACTCGTGCGGGTTGCGCAGCGAGGAGATCGTCAACCTGAACAGCGATTCCTTCGACTTCGAGACCGAGCAGCTGCGGGTGCTCGGCAAGGGCTCCAAGGAGCGACTGCTGCCCGTCGGGGAGCCCGCGCAGCGCGCCCTGGCCCGCTACCTGGAGAAGGGCCGTCGCGCGCTCGCCTCCGATCCACGCGAGGCGGCGCTCTTCCTCTCCAAGAGCGGCCGCCGGCTCTCCGGCTCCGACGTCACCCGCCGTCTCGCGCTCTGGGTCAGAGAGGCCGCGCTGGCGGCCGGGGTCTCCCCGCATGCCCTGCGGCACAGCTTCGCCACGCATTTGCTCGAAGGCGGCGCCGACCTGCGCGCGATCCAGGAGCTGCTCGGCCACGCCTCTATATCGACCACGCAGGTCTACACTCGTGTCGACGCCGCTCGCCTGCGGGAGGCCTACGCTGCGACCCATCCCCGTGCATGACGGGTTTTGTGCCCAAACAATGCCCCGCCAACCATAGAATCGAGCCAATTCCATGGAAACCGGCGTAAAAGAGGTAGAGCTCCGCGACCTGTGGCGGCGCTACAAGGACGACGGAGACAAAGCCGCGCGGGAGCGCCTGGTCGTCGCCTACTCGCCGCTGGTGAAATTCGTCGCCGGCCGGCTGGGTGCCGGACTGCCCTCCCACGTCGAGGACGCGGACCTGATCTCCTACGGCCTGATGGGCCTGATCGGCGCGATCGAGCGCTTCGAGCCCGAGCGCGGGATCAAGTTCGAGACCTTCGCCATGACCCGGATCCGCGGCGCGATCATCGACGAGCTGCGCTCGCTCGACTGGGTGCCGCGCTCGGTGCGCTCGCGGGCGCGGGAAATCGAGGCGGCGCAGTCGAAACTCGAGCACGAGCTGCAGCGCGCCCCGACCGAGGCCGAGCTGGCCGCCAAGGTGGGACTGACCGAGGAGGAGCTGCAGACCTCGCTGCTGGAGATCGCCAACTCCTCGATCTACGCTCTCGACGAGCTCTGGACCATCTCCGATTCCTCCGGCGACTCGGTCTCCCTGCTCGACACGATCTCCGATCCACGCGCCGACGACCCACAGGAGGCGCTGGCCGGCAGTGAGATCAAAGACCGTCTCACCGAGTCGATCGCCGGACTGCCGGAGCGTGAGCAGCTCGTCGTCGCGCTCTACTACTACGAGAACCTCACGCTGCGTGAGATCGGCGAGGTTCTCGGCGTAACCGAGTCGCGCGTCTCGCAACTCCACACCAAGGCAGTGATGCGGCTCAAATCGTCGTTGCAAGAGGCCTAGCTAGCTAATCTCGTTGGCAGCGTGAGCCCCGATGAGACCTGCGCGATCTGCGGCCGCACCATCCTGGCCGGAGAGCGCACCCGCAGCTACATGAGCCCGAAGGAGGGGCCTCGGCGTGTCTGCGAACTTTGCCGCGGTCGCGCCGAGCGGCTTGGCTGGATCGATCCCGCAGCGCCGGGCGCCAACGTGGGCCGCCGTCCCGAGCCGGCGCCGAGCGAGTCCCCCCGCAGCCGCCTCGACCGCGCGGTCGAGCGCTTCAACGGGAGCGAGGCGGCGCGGACGGTGGCCGGCCTTGCCAAGACTTTGGGCGAGCCCCGGGTCTCGATCGGCGCCGCCGCCGGTTCGCCCAGCGAGGTGAGGGTGACGGTCGCCTGGGACCTCTGCTGGTACCAGTGGGGGGTCGACCTCGGCGACGAGCTGCGCGCCGTATTCCAGCTCGACCGCGGCGATGAGATCGACCAGCTCGACGGTTCCGCTCGCGAGTGGAACGCTCATGCCGAGGAGGAGGGCCGGTTGGCGCTCGGCGTTCCGGCATGAAGCTGATCGTCAACGTCGACGGGGGCGCCCGCGGCAATCCGGGGCCGGCGGCGGTCGGCGCCGTCGTCCAGGATGCGAACGGCGAGCTGCTCGAGGAGCGTGGCGAGCGGATCGGCACGGCGACCAACAACGTCGCCGAGTACCGCGCTCTGCTGCTCGGGATCGAGCGAGCGGGCGAGCTCGGGGCGAGCGAGCTGGAGCTGGTCGGCGACTCCGAGCTGATCGTGCGCCAGGTCAAGGGCGAGTACAAGGTCAAGGACGCGACCCTGCGCGAGCTCCACGCCGAGGTCGAGCGCGCCCTGCGCGGCTTCGAGAGCTGGTCGATTCGCCACGTCCGCCGGGCCCAGAACGCCGCGGCCGACCGCCTCGTCAACGCGGCGCTGGACGGCGATGCCTGAGCCGATCGATCCCGGCGTCGACATCGGCCACGTGCATCTCAAAGTGGCCGACCTCGACCGGGCGCTCGATTTCTATTGCGGCGTGCTGGGGTTCGAGCTGCAGCAGCGCATCGGCGACGATGCGGCCTTCGTCTCAGCCGGCGGCTATCACCACCACATCGGCCTCAACACCTGGTACTCGAAGGATGCCCCGCCGGCGCCGGCCCGCACGGCCGGCCTCTTCCACGTCGCCATCCGCTACCCGGACCGGCGCTCCCTCGCCGACGCTCTGCGCAGGCTTTCGCAGGCGGGGATCCAGCTGGAGGGCGCATCGGACCACGGCGTCAGCGAGGCGCTGTATCTGAGCGACCCGGACGGCAACGGCATCGAGCTCTATCGCGATCGCCCGCGCGAGCAATGGCCCCGCTCGCCCAGCGGAGAGGAGATTGCCATGGTCACCGCACCCCTGGACCTCCGCGACCTCCTTGCCGAGCTGGACACCTGAAGAACCTCAGGCGCCGAGGATCGCTTCCACCAGGTTGGGCTTGAACGGTTCGGTGCCCTGCACCAGCTGCAGGCCGGCGAAGGAGCTGTGGGTGCGCATGTAGGCGAGCTCCTTGCCGATGTCGCCAACCCCGTTCGTCGTGGGCAGGGGCGCCAGCTGCAGCGTGCTGAGGATGCCGATCGCTTCGCCCGCTTCGTTGAGGAAGCCGCTACCGGAATCGCCGGGGATGCCGGGCGTCAGCGTAATCACGACGTGGCTCCAGCCTCCCCCTTCGTTCTGGACGACGACGCCCTGCTTGGGGCTGAGCTTGGTGACGCCGCCGCGCAGCTCGGAGTTGCCGTAGGAGTAGACGGTCGCGCCGAGACCACCGGCGCCGCCCACTCCGGTGGGGCCGCCGAAGCCCGGCACGGAGGGATTGACCTTCGGAACGTCTGCCGGGTCGACTTCGATCAGGGCGAGGTCGTTGTAGGCGCAGGTGTCGGCGTTGGTCTCGCCGTCCGCCTGCATCGTCAGCCACGAGTTGTAGACCAACGTTCCCGGCTTGCTCGCGCCGGTGATTTCGACCGACGTGCCGAGCGGCAGCGAGCCACTGGTACAGCCGTCAGTTTCGGTCTGCCCGCCGGTGCCGGAGCAGTGGGCCGCCTGGCCGAGATAGACGCTCGAGCCTTCCTCGAAGACGAAGTTGGAGGTGCACTGGGCGCCGTTGGTGAACACTTGAACGCCGGGATGAATCGTGGCCGTTTCCGCCGGCGCCCACGCGGCGGAGGCGGCCGGGACGGCAAGCGCCACGGCAATCGTCGTGGCAAGGACGAAGATCGCGATCTTGCTTCGCTTCACTGGGGTCCCCTTCTGTCTCGGGTGCATCTTGCGCCCTGCTGACTCGGCCGAGTGGCCGATACCCAGTAATTGGTAGCACAAACAACCAGGCGCCCCCCGCCTATAATCCGCACCCAGTGCGGCTGTAGCTCAGCTGGCTAGAGCGTCTGCTTGCCATGCAGAAGGTCGAGGGTTCGAATCCCTTCAGCCGCTTCGCAGGAATGCCCCGCTATGGCGGGGTTTTCTATGTCGCGTGGTCGTTTGATCGCGTTGCCTCCTAGTCGGCGTTGGTCGGTTGTGCGCCCGATTGCGCCCGATATCAACCGAAGCCGCCGCCTTGAGAGCCAGAATCGGAGGCCATGATCGGTGCCGCACTCGCAATCGTTCTTCCGGTCGCCGCGGGGGGAGCGCCCGGCTGGCTGACGCTTCTCTTGGGTGCTTACGGCGCGGCTGTATCGACGCTGCTCGCCTTCTCCCAGATGCTCCGGGATCGGCCGGGGGTGAAGCTGCGCTTGACCCCGACCAACGTTGAATATCCCGAGGAGGACGAGGAATATGGAGGGGTGACGCGCGACTTCTGGGAGGTCCGCGTAGTCAACCATCGAAAGCGACCGATCACGATTCGTCGGGGCGGCATGCTCGGTGATCGTGGCCAACACCTGAGCGTGCGCATCGTTGACCCCTACGCGATCGTCGACAGCCGACCCCTTCGGATTGAACCCTTCCCTTGCCGGTTGATTGACGGGACCAGCTTCTCGTTCTTTCTTGAGCTGGACAACCTCCGCGACCGCGAGCGAGCGGGCGCTTACGTCGTCGATGATCTCGACAACACCTATCGGATTCACTCGCCGACCTTCTCGCCTCGCCGTCGGTTTGGCGAATGGAAAGCCCGCCGGCGGTTCGAACGGGCTATCGGTGGCAAGGCGACGTTCATACAGGAGTGGCGACCTTGGCGGTGGCGTTGGCGGTGGTGGTGACGAGATCATCAAGCGCGGCGCCGTGGTCGGTCTTCGACGCGATCACTTGCGCGTAGACCCCGAGCGTCATCTTGGGATCGGAGTGACCCGCCTGCGCCATCACGTAGGGGACGTCGGCCCCCGCGGCGAGCAGCAGCGAGATGAAGGTGCGACGGAGCGAGTGCGGCGTCACCGCCTCGATCGGCTCGCCGCCGCTCTCCGCAAGCGCAAGGTTGGCGCGCTCGACCGCCGGTGCGAGGAACCGCCGCCGGACGTTCGATGCGCCGTCGGGTTTCCCGGCCGCGGTCGGGAAGACGAGATCCCCCGGCGCGGCGTGCCCGGTGCGGGTGCGGTACTCGGAGAGCAGCTCGCCCAGCGTCGGCGTCAGGTCGACGTCCCGCACACCGGCGTCGGTCTTCGACGATGCCACCCGCAGCTTGCGGGCGCCGAGGTTCACGTCGCGCCAGCGCAGCTCAAGCGCCTCGCCGATTCTCAGCCCGGCGAGCGCCAGCACGGCGAGCAATGGGCGACGACGGCCCGTGTCGCCCTCACGTGCCTCGGCGTCCAGTTCGCCGGCGGCGGCAAGCAAGGCAGCGACCTGCTCGGGCTGTAGGTAGCTCCGCGACGGCTTCGACTCGCGCAGCAGTCGCTTCCGCCCTGCGGCCGGGTTGCGGGGCAGGTAGCCGTACTCGACCGCCTGCTCGAGGATCGTCGCCAGGAGGCGAATCGTCTTGTTGATCGAGCCGTTGGAGAGCGGGCGGGGCAGCCGGTCGCGCTCATCCTCGGGCCTCGCCGCCTCCCGTGCTCGCGCCTCCTCGAGCGCCTTGGCCCCGCGGACCTTGGCTCGCCGGTAGCGGTCCACCTCCTCGACGGTGATCGCCGAGAGCCGGTGCTCGGCGAAGTGGGGCAGCAGGTGCCCAGTGAGGCGCCAGCGGTAATCGACCCGCGTGCGCTCTCGGAGATCCGGGGCTACGCCGTCGAACCAGTCGCTTGCGAACTCGTGGAAGGTGGGCTCGGGCTTGTCCTCCACCGGCGGCTCCGGTGTGCGCGTCGGCGGTCGCCAGATGCCGCGGCGGATGTCGGCGAGGACATTCGCCAGCTCGTCCTCGGCACGCTGGCGGTTCCACCCGTCCTCGGGCCTGCCGAGCGCAATCGTGTAGCGCTTCCCGCCGGCACGGAACCGGATCGACCACGAGCGCCGTTGGCCGGTCGGCGCGACCACACCGCCGGTCGATCGCCGCGCCGCCATCAGGATCGCCTCCCGTCGAGCCAGTCGAGGAGGCCGACGAGGGCGGCGTGTTCGGCGACGACGCGCCCGTAGCCGCTCTCGTGATCGTTGGCCTCCAGCAGCACCTCGACGAGCCACTGGGCCTCCGGGTCCAGGGCAACCATCGACCCCGCCTCGATCGCCGCGATCAGCCGGTCGTAGGTGTCGGCTTCACTTGCCTCGCGCTGCGGGTCGGCGAGCGGCGCCGGCTTTGCCAGCGGGTCGGCGACGGCCGCGCGACCGGGTGAGAACGCTTCGAGCAGGGAGCGGCGATGGCGCTCTGGGGTTTGGATCGGGACGGCGCCGTGGCCCGTAGGGTTGGTGCAGGACATGGGAGCATCGACCTCCTGTGTCTCAGGCGGCCCGCTCGTGCTTCGAACACGGCGGGTCGCCGCTTTTCTGAGGACGCGATGCCGATACCTTCCCCGGTGCGGCCGGCCTCGGTGGGAACTGAGCCGGTCGCCACGGGGCCGGCGTTGCAGCGCGCGGCCCCACTTATGTGCCGCAGACGGTACACCCGATCCGCGCCGGCCGCAAGATCGCTGAGCGGTCACGGCCGACCGCTCCCAGGAGGCCGTATCGGGAGCAGCTCGCGCTCTGCGCCCGTTGGACGGCGGCGCTGAGGTCGCGCTTTCCGCGTTGTGGTGCGGGTTTCAGCCGTCTCCGACCCCCTGCGATCCGAGCAGACGGACAGGGCATCGGCGACCTTCGCCAGGTCGAAGCGGAGGCGACCCCGTGGTCCGTCGCCGAGGCGGACGGCACCGAGTTCGGCCGCGTGGTCGTACACCCAGCTCCGCTTGAGGCCGAACCGCTGCGCCACCGTGGCGGCGTCAACCAGCCGCGGCCCGGCGGCCGGCGCGGGGGCCTCGCGGAGCAGCTCGGCGACGCGGACGGCGATCGCCTCGACGCTCTCGGGCGAGAGGTGAACCCCGGCGCTCACGGGCGCCTCCGTCGGGTCGGCTTCAGCCACTCGGGCCACGGCCTCGATGGCCACCGGGTGATCGCTTCGACGAGCTCGGCCCTCACCGCTCGGCCCTCTCGCCGAGCCTTCGCAGCGCCTCGGTCGCCCGCGCTCGGCCCGGTGCCAGTTCGCTTTCGAGTTGCCGGATCGCCCGGCGGGTGCGCGCCTGTCCGCGAGGGCTGAGGCTGGGGAGCTGCCGCAGTAGGTCGTCGAGCAGCTTCCGACGGTCGATCGTCGTCATCGCCGCCCCCTGCCGTCGAGCAGTCGGTAGACGTTGCGCCGCCGCGGTGCTCGCTCGACGCCGAGCCACCCGTCCCGCTCGAGGCGGTCGACGATCGCCACCACGGCGAGCCGGCGAAGCCGGGCGCGGGCGGCGAGTTCGCTGATCGACGGGTCGGGCCGGCCGGCGTCGAGGTAGGCGGCGATCAGGATCAGCACCTTGCGGCGCTTCGATCCCTCGATCGGAGCCGCAAATGCGCGGCGCGCTTCGGGGCCGAGCTTGCGCTTCGTCATGGCGCGACTCCCGGTTGCACGGCTCGTGCGACGGCACGCTCGAGCCGCGACAGCGCGGCGTCGGCGGCGCCGGCATCGTCGCCGCGGAGCGCAACGGATGCCTCGCGTTCCAACCGGGCGGCTGGGTTGTCGGCGAGGACGGCCCGCCATAGCCGGGCGCGACCGAGCTGCCCGACCTCAACCAGCTCGTCGGCGGAGACCAGGCGGCGCCGGGCGATGCTGAGCCGTCGGCCGAACGTGCGGCGCTGCTCGGGCGTCACCTGGCCGTCTCCTCTGAAGGGTCCGCCGGGTCCTCTGGCGGACCGGCTGCGGCTGGGGGTAGGTCCGCCGAGAGCTGGTCCGCTCCCTTAAGGGTCGGCGGACCAGCGGACCTCGCCTCTGCACCTACCCCGGTGGGCGTAGGTCCGCCGGGGTCCGCTGAGAGTTCTGGCGGACCTTCCCCCCGCAGTTCCCAGCAGCGCGCGGAGGGGTGGCGGCCGACGTCTCGGGCCTCTGTTCCGGTGCGGAGGCGGAACTTGTCCGGGTGGGCGTTCAGGACGTCGGACACCGCCTTCTCGTTGGCGCCGATCCCGGCCACGGCCTCCTTGGTGCCGTCGGGACGCTTCACCTCCTTGCGCGTGGCCACCTCGGCGGCCGTGCTGAAGGGGTGTTCCCGCAGCCACGTCTCGACCTCGGCGAGTAGGTCGCGCACCGGCTCCTCGGCGACCTCGAAGCCTTCACCCTCGGCCCAGTCGAGCTCGAGTTGCTGCTTGTGCCACCGCGGCGACCAGCGGCACTTCTGGAACTCGAGCCGGGTTCGCCCGTGCGCGTGTACCTGAGCGTGCAGCAGCGTGTCGCCAGCGCCCTCCCATGCGCCGCTCACGGCGCCGCTCTTGCTCTCGTGGTGGACGATGACGATCGCCGGTCGTCGGCCTGAACGCGAGCGGAAGCGCTCGACCTCGCCGAGGAAGTCGCGGACCTCCTGCAGCGTGCCCAGCTCCTCCATCCCGACTCGCGTGAGAGGACCGACGATCACCACGTCTACCTCCCGCTCGCCGACGAGCTCGGCCACCTTCCCGCCCTCGGGGAAGCGGAAGCTCGCCCACGGCGACTCAAGCACCAGCAGCCGGTCGCCGACGTCCCCGCCGGTCCAGCTCGCCAGCTTGCGCCGTAGCTTGTCTCGGAACAGCGGACGCGGCCCCTCGGCCTCGATCAGCAGCACCCGAACGGGGCGCGGTGCGGTGATGCCGAGCCACGGGTCACCGGCGGCGAGGTGGAGGCCCAGGTCTACGGCGAGCGTGGTCTTGGAGGCGCCACCGTCGCCGTAGAGCATGATGTCGCCGCCCTGCGGGATGACGACCTCGCCGGGCGCACCGAGCAGTGGATCGGCACCCGGCTCCGCGGCAGCAGCGAACTCGTCGGCGGTGACGATCCGGGCTTCCTCGCCGTGCTCTCGGCCGAGCGCATCGAGCAGGGCGTGCGCCTCGCCGAGCAGCTCCGTGGGCGCCCTGCCGTTGCTCTCGTAGGCCCTGGCCTGAATCTCCTGGCCGGCGCCGAGCAGGCGGCGCAGCAGCGAGTTCTGCTGGACGATCTCGGCGTAGTGCTTTGCGTTGCCGGCGGCCGGGACCTTGGCGGCCAGCTCGGCGACGTAGTTGCGCCCGCCGGCCTCGTCGATCGCCCCCTGCTGGGTGAGCGCCTCCGCGACGGTCAGCTCGTCGACGGGCTTCGAGGCGATGTAGAGGTCGCGGATGGCCCGGAAGATGGCGGCGTGCTTGGAGAGGTAGAAGTCCTCCGCGCTCAGGCCGGCCTCCTCGATCACCCGTCCGAGTGCTGGCTCCGCGACGAGCATCGCGCCGAGCACCGATTCCTCGGCCTCGATGTTCTGCGGCGGGACGTGGGCCGTCACGCCGACGCTCCCGCGGGTCGGGCGCTCGGCTCTCCTACGTGAAGCTCGGGCCGCCGCGAGGGCGGCTCGGGTTCGTCAGGGTCGTCGCCGCCGCCAGCCGAGCGACTCGACGTGCGACGGGAGCCGCGCGTCCTACAGCCAGCCGTGCGTCGCGCGCGGCCGCGCTGTGGGCGGCGATGGCGAGGAAGCAGCGGTGAAGCCGGGCGGCGGCGGGGGACGAAACGGCCACTGGCCCCGCGGCTGCCGCCGGCGAGGAAGCACTCGAATGCGTCGAGCTGCTCTCCGTGCCCGCTCCTCACCTTGTTGCGCGCGTCAGCTTCCATGTCGCGAAGGTCCGGCGGGTCGGCTTCGGCTGCGGTGAGGCAGTCGAAATCGTGGACTGACGTTGCTTCCTCCATGTTCGTGGGTCGAACACTTACCGGCCCATCGGACGGAATCGGCCCCGAACGGCCAACGCCGCCCGGTGAGGCGGCGTCGATCGCGAACAGTGAAGCAACGTCCCCTAGGGAAGCGATGCGCGAGCCACCCTACCTCGCAGGGAGGATGGAGGCGCTATCGGGCGCGGGCGTTGGCTCTGCGCCCGGTCGACGGTCGCGGCGAGGGTGCGCTTTCGGCTTTGATGCCGGTTAGGGCCGCTTGCGACCGCCTGCTGCCTTCGCAGGGGGTCACCGCAATGGCGAGACTAGCGCGCGCCTCCCGGCACTGTGCGGTAGACCCTCGCCACGGTGGCCCCCATCTGCAACTGAGCAGCGGTTTCGATTCGGCCGCTCTCCTCCAAGACCCTGAAGTGGTAGGCGATCCGGCCCAGTGTGTGCCCCGTGGCCCTGGCGAACTCGTGCGGCAGAAGGAGCGCCCTCCCGCTGGCGAAGGCGTTGAGGATGGCGGTGCGGATCGGATGGGAGTCGTCGATCATCAGCGCCCGGCGTCGAGGGTGTCGAGTTCGACCCTGATCCGTTCCATTTCTTCGTTGTCGTGGCGGGCGTTGTGGACGGCTTCGACCGCTACGCCGTATTCGCCCCGAGCTTCGGCGGTCTTGCCTTCGCGGAGAGCTTCGAGGCCGAGGTTGCCCCAGGAGCGGAGTTCAGCTTCGAGCTTCGCGCGCTGCCCTGACGTGTCTTGCGAGGTCGTGGTGGACGTTGACGAGGCGTTGCTTCCGCCGCAGCCAATGATCAACGCGGCCGACACCAAGACAATCGAAGCCCCTACCCACCTGCGTCTGACCTTCATACGGTCGCCCCCTCGCGCTGAAACCTCGACGTGTACCGGACGGCGGCACCCTAGCCGATTTTGTCGTTTACGACATAGAGTTGACGGGCTCGGTCGAAGAGCATCAGGGCGGTGTCCGACCCCGCGCACCGATTCGGCGCCAATCTCAAGCGCGCTCGCACCGAGCGGAAGATGACGCAGGAGGCACTTGGCCTCGCTGCCGGCCTCGACGCCGCTGTGATCAGCCGGATCGAGGCCGGTCAGCGTGAACCCCGCGTGACCAACATCGCGCGCATCGCCGCGGCGCTGGACATTCCGCCCGGCGAGCTTTTCGAGGGCCTCTAGTCGACCACGATCTCAGGCGCGATCGCGGTGTCGCGTTCCTCGGCTGCCCGCCACATGATCTTCACCGGATGCTGGCGCCCACAGACTGGACATGCGACGGTGACCGTCTGCGGTGGCCGGCCCCGGCCGTGGCGTTCGATCCGGACAAGGCGCCCCTGCCCAGCAGCGTCGCGGCAGCCGAAGAAGCCTAAGCGGCCGCGTCTGCCTGCGTCGAGCGGAGAGAGAGGGCCAGCCAGCGGGTTAGCCGTGGACGCGTTCGATGATGTTGTTCAGCTCGCCCGCTCCGACGCCGATCGACTCGGCGAGCCGCAGATCGTCGCTCGCGGTGAGGTGGGCGGCCAGTCGCGGGGCCTCCTCGAGCATTCGCTCAACCTCGAGCTCGGTCATGCCCAGACGCTCGCCGAGGTCCTCCCGCTCGCGCCGCTCGGTGGCCTCGGTGAGCAGCGCCTCGGCGAGTTCGTCGTCGCCGTCGGCCTGCTCGATGAGGCGCAGGTCCTCGGCCTCCCGCATCGCGGCTTGCGGGCTGCGAGGTTCGGCAGTGAGGGCCTCACCCGGAAAGAGGCCGGCGTTGGCCGTGCGGTTCGAGCTCGCGGCCTCGAGCAGACCGGTGCCGTCGAGGAAGCCGAGATCCCGAGCGAGTCCGTCCGTCTCGCGCTGCTCCCGGCGCTCGCGGAGCCGCTGCTCGTCGTCGGTGGCGAGCATCTCGAGAACTCGTCGGGCGTCGCTGACGCTGCCGCCGCGGTCGCGGACCGCTCGCGCGGCTGCGGCGCGGTCAATGGTGGTAGTGCTCATGGGTTCGCTCCTTCGGTTGGGGTCAGTCGCTTCACAAGGTCGGTGAGGGCGTCGGCCGGAACGTCGTGGTCCGCGGCCCAGCGGGCGAGCGTCGCGCTGACGGCGAGGGTTCCGCGCAGCGAGGTGCCAGCGGCTAGTAGGCGGCCGGATAGCGCTTCGACGAGTTGGTCCGTCGGGGCGGCGGACGTGTCGTCTGCGACGGTCATCGGCTCCCCGCTGGGAGTGCCGCTGCGTCCGCGTCGACGGCCGCGAGGATGACGTCACCGTCGAGGCCAACCCGCTCGGCCGCGTGGGCCAGCCGCAGTGCGAGGGCGCGGCCTTCGTTCGCGAGCGCGAGCGAATCGCCAGGCCCCAGCGCCTGGCGGAAAGGGAGCAGGCCGGCCCCGATGAGGGAGGCGCGCAGCTCGCCGCCGAGCGTCCCGACAGCCCGGCAGGCTCCTACCTTTCCGTTGTCGGAGTCGGCATCCGCCGTGAGCTTGACTGCGGCCGCGAAGGCTGCTCGCTGGCCGTCGATGATCTCGCGGAGCATGGCCAAGGGCTCGATGCCGTCCAGCGCGGTAATCGCCTCTCGAGCGGCACGGGCGGCGTCCTTGGCGGCGCGCTGCGCTTGCCGTTCGCTGACGCCGAACCGCTCGGCGATGGCCCGCCACGGCGCGCCTTCAAGGCGGGCTTGCCAGATGCCGTGATCGCGCCGGACGCGCTCGGCGGCAGAGATGGGGGGTTTGGGGGTCCGCGACATGCTGTGTCGCATTGTGTCCCGCTCCGCGTTTCACTCCCGCAAGGTCGCGGCTGCGGCGCTCAGGACCACGGAGGCCAGCGGCGGCGCCAGCGCCAGGGACGCCGGAAGCGGCGGCGTTCCTCGTCGACCGATTGGCCGTTGACGAGCAGGACGATCGCGAATTCGGCAAGGGCAGCGAAGTCCTCTGCGCCCAGCGTCGTAAACACCTGGAACAGCTCCGCTTGGCCATGCGCGCGAGCCTCGCGCATGGCTTCGGCAATGCGCTGCCCGTGAGTGAAGGCATCGACGGCAGCCGAGCCGGATCGGAACGGGTCTTCGGGCAGCGGGGTATCGGCGTCAGGCATGGGCCGGGGCCGCCTTAGCCCGGAGCGCCCCTTCCACGGCTGCCTGCGGCGGGAGCGGCCGCCAGCCTTCAAGTCCGCAGACGTGTAGGAAGGCGCCGGCCTCCGACGCTACGGCTTGCTGGAACGTCTGCCCCTCGCTGGCGGCTGGCACTGGCGTGTCGGCGAGGAGCTGCTGCTGCTCGGCGGTGAAGGTCATTCGCACGGGCGGAACCGTAGTCCCTCGGGTTGACGCTGGCCAGTCGGCGTCGCAATGGGCGCAGAGTGCCGGGCTGCGCCCGAATCCCACCGAATCGGCGGCAATCGACGGGAATCGAGCGGGACCTTGCGCGAGGGCCTCGAGGCAGGGGAAGTCGCACTCCGCTGCGGGATGCCGCGGCTCACGGCGGTCTCTGCCCAGCAGCTTGCCATGCAGAAGGTCGAGGGTTCGAATCCCTTCAGCCGCTTTTCGTTGCTTATGGAGGCGCAAGGGTCGCTTCCCGTGGAACGCCGTTGGCCGACCACGCCGTTGCCGCTCGTTGCGTCCTTCGCGCTGTACGAGCGAGGTGTTTGGGGATGCGCTCGATGACCAGGCGCCCTTTGGGCCCCTCGCCGCGGGCTCCGAGCAGAAGCAGATCTACCTCTTCTCCGAACGTTCCGAGCTCCTCGACGGGCAAGCCGTAAGCGGCCCGTGCGGTCACGCGATCAAGTTGATTCAGCTGCCGCAGCATGTCGTTGAGGCGAGGGTCGGTTTCCATGACGCTGTTCGTCGGAGCGAGCTTGGAGCCGTCGAACCGAACCGCTGCGACGAGGATCAAGGCGTGAATCTCGGCATCGCTGAACCGTCGTATCCGACGCCGATGGTCTCGATCGGCGTCGGAGACTCGCCAGGACCCGGCCCACAACGCCACGGTGACAGGCGCCGACAACCAGCAGATCTGCGCCGTGCTCCTCGGCGCAGCGGTGCAGCCCGACGGCCACCGAATCAAATTCATGGACGACGACAGCGGTAGTTTCGAGGTGGACGTGGACCAGGGTGAGCCGTCCTTGGGGAGCCAGAAGACGCTGGGCCAGCGCGACGGCGTCGCGGCCGCCGCTTCTACCGTCGACTCCGACGATCACGTTCTTGAACATGGCGGACTCTTTTCCGCTCGAGCTCCGCTAGGAAGTGCGTGGTCAAGCGGTCTGACCCGAAGGATCTCAAGGCGGTGGCTCTTACCCTTGGGCGGCTGGACCTCGACGATGGCGCCCGCCTCCTGACCGAAAAGTGCCGCGCCGATGGGCGAAGCAGCCGAGGCGGCGTTGGCTCGCGGGGCTCCATGACCGCCGATCAGCTCATGCTCCTTGAGCTCGCCGCTCTCAATATCCCTTACTTCGACGATGGTGCCGACAGCTGCCCTGCCATCGAGCGGCTCGCCGTCGACGACACGAGCTCTCTTCAGCAGCTCGTCGAGGCGGGCGGCGCGGACAGCCAAGACGATTTCCTCCTCTTGGATCTGCAGATAGTCGTCGTTCCCGGCTGGCGCACCGAAAGCGCGGGCCTCGCGCAGGCGCTCGGCCATGCCGACCTCAAGCTCGCGACGTATGAGCGCGAGCTCTGCGCGCAAGGCCCGCTCGCCATCTCGAGTGATGATGGCCCTGGGCGGCCCGCCGACGCTGCCGGCAGGTGACCCGTTCGGATTGTCGTGGACAACGGTCTGGATCTCTGCGGTTATGGTCATACAAAGGATCCTCGCCGCTTAGTGGGTCATCGGCTATGGGCTCAAAGACCCATCTCAATGAGCGAGAGCATCGCTTGGGTCGATTCCCTGAGCTCGGATGGCTGTCCGGAGCTTTTGGCGTGCGTCATGGATGGTCTTGTAGATCGCCCCGCGACTCCTGCCCAGCCGATCCGCCAGCACGTCGATCGGGACATCGTCGAGCGCTACCGCCACGAGAACCTCGCGCTGATGAGCGCTGAGGTCGGTTGCCATCGCCTCTTTCAGGGCGGCGAGCAGCTCCTTCATCTCGAGATCTTCCTGAGCGGTTGAACCGCATGCGGCGGACTGAGTCCACCAGTCGGGCTCGGTCTGAATCTCGCGTCCCTGCCAGGTACGGGAGCGAACCGTCGCCGCGGTCTCCAGCAGCGCGAACTTGTAGGCCCAGGTGGTGAAACGGCTTTCGCCGCGGAACTCACCGAGCTTGCGCAGCACGGCGAGGAGGGCGTAGTCGGCGCCCTGCTGAGCGAGGTCGTCGTAGTCATCCCCCCTTAGGTGGGGGAGCGCCGCACGCCGACGGCTGACCTCGAAGCGGGCGGCCTTGAGAAGAAGAGAATGCAGCTCCGCGATTCCCGCCTCGAGGTCGGGGTTTCCCGGCATGAGTCGGTCAATCCACGCTTGGGACTCCACGTCGATGCCGTCTCGCACCTCAAGTCCACTCGGCGCGGGAGCAGTGGGGTTCGAGGTCGCGATCATGACAACAGCGTCATGGTTCGGCACGTGACAATCCATGGGCATAGATGCCCATCTCGACCTAGAGACGAGGCGCCCGCCCCGGCGGCTCTGCCCTCGGGAGGTAAGACGGCGGCCCGTTCACACGCTAAGCGAGTAGAACTAAATCCAGGCAACGTTCGGAGCATGACCGGAGGTAGCGAGCGCGATGAGCAAAAAGCAGACCTTCATCATCGTCGGTGCGAGTTTGGCTGGCGCCAAGGCGGCCGAGGAGTTGCGCGAGCGAGGCTTCGACGGGCGCATCGAGATGATCGGCTCGGATCCGGAGCGCCCCTATGAACGGCCGCCGCTGACCAAGGACTACCTGCGAGGCGAGTCCGAGCGCGAGCAGGCCTACGTGCACGAGGAGGGCTTCTATTCCGAGCACGAGATCTCCCTGTTGACGGGCACGACCGCGACCGAGATCGACCCCGCGATGTCGCGGGTCATGCTCGAGGACGGTCGCGAGCTGGGCTATGACCGGCTGCTGCTGGCGACGGGGGCCCAGCCGCGTCAGATCTCGGTCCCCGGGGCAGAGCTCGAGGGCATCCACTACCTCCGCACCCTCGCCGATTGCGACCTGCTGCGCGACCGCCTGGATCGCGGCGGCCGGGTGGCGGTGGTGGGGGCGGGCTGGATCGGCAGCGAGTTCGCCGCATCGGCGCGCCAGCGGGGGCTCGAGGTCACCGTCGTCGACCCGACCGAGCTGCCCAACGAGCGGATCTTCGGTGCCGAGATCGGGTCCTTCTATCGCGATGTGCACACCCGGCACGGCATCGAGTTGGCGCTGGGGGAGGGGGTCGAGTCATTCGACGGCGATGGCGCCCTCGCCGGCTTGCGCACCAGCAGCGGCCGGGTGATCGAGTGTGACCTCGCCGTGGTCGGAATCGGCGTCACGCCGCGCGTAGAGCTCGCCGCCAACGCCGGCCTGGAGGTCGACAACGGCATCCTCGTCGACGAGAAGCTGCAGACCTCGGCACCGAAGATCTTCGCCGCCGGCGACGTGGCCAGCGCCTGGCACCCCTTCTACGGCGAGCGGATCCGCGTCGAGCACTGGTCAAACGCGCTCAACCAGGGACCCGCCGCTGCCCGGGCGATGCTTGGCGAACCGGTCAGCTACGACCACATCCCCTACTTCTTCTCCGATCAGTACGAGGTCGGCATGGAGTACTCCGGATACGCGCCACAGTGGGATGAGGTCGTCTTCCGCGGCGACCGAGCGACCGGCGAGTTCATCGCCTTCTGGCTGCGTGACGGGAGAGTCGCCGCTGGAATGAACGTCAACGTCTGGGACGTCAACGAGCAGATTCGCGCCCTGATCGGCTCCCGCCAGGTCGTCGACTCCGCCAAGTTGACCGATCCCGATACGCCGCTCGAGTCGCTGAGCGCCGAGGCCACGAGCGGAGGCTGAGGAGGAGGAATGCCTGCCGACGCCAACTTCGCGCGCTTGCACGAGGCCGACCTAGGCGAGTGAGATAAAGCCGCCGACGATCGCGCCGTAGGCGATGTGCGCAAGGACCGTCGCCAGCGGGGTTCGGCGACCGTAGTTCAGCATCATGAAGCCCGGCGCCTCCAACAGGGGCCGGTCTGCCGCGGCGCTGAAGGGGGTGCCCATTCGGGGATGAATCACCGGGAGCAGCACGGTGACCAGGGCAGTGCCGGCGAAGAGCCCGTGGACGAGGCCGAACAGGCCCCCCAACAGCCAGCCGCTGTGACCGATCGCCGCGAAGATCGCGAGGTAGACCAAGGCGAAAAGCAGCCCGATGGCGAAATGCATCGCGTAGCCCAGCGCCTTCGCTCGCGACCGATCGGAGGAGACGATGGTCCCGAGCAGGAACGGCAGATCCATCCGCGTCAGCCCGAGCTCACTGGCGGCGCTCAGCGCCGTGGTCAGGACCAGCGTTCCGACGAAACCCCCGGCGACGGCGCCCCAGACGCTCATGAGCGCTGCGCCTCTCCGATCGAGACCGCGGCGTTGATCAGGGCCAGGTGGACCAGGCCCTGAGGCAGGTTGCCGAGGAATGCTCCGCTTCCTTGATCGATCTCCTCGGCATAGAGCCCGACGTCGTTTGCCAACCCGATCAGCTGTTCCATCAGCTCGGTCGCCTCATCGATGCGGCCGGCGCCGGCGAGTGCGTCGGTGAGCCAGAAGGAGCAGCAGAGGAAAGCGCCCTCCTTTCCCTCGAGGCCATCCTCGCCGCTGTAGCGATCCAGCAGCGGACCGGAGCCAAGGTCGCGCCTCAGGGCCGAAATCGTGGTGCTGAGCCCGGGATCGCGCTCGCTCGGATAGCCCATCAAAGCCCCGAGCAGCAGGCTGGCATCGAGCTCCCGACTGCCGGCCGATCGCGTGTAGCTGCCGGCCTCCTCTGACCAGCAGCGCTCCTCTATGAACCTCCGGACCTCTTCGGCCTCCGCGCTCCATCTGCTCATGTGCGCGCGGGGAATCAGGCCGCGCTCGGCCAGGCGCACGGCTCGGTCGAGGGCGATCCAGCACATGATCTTGGAGTGCGTGAAGTGAAGGGGCTCGCTGCGCACCTCCCAGATGCCGCTGTCGGGCCGCCGCCAGATCTCGCAGACCAGGTCGGCGATCTCCACCAACCGGCGGGCGGTGTCAGAATCGAGGCTGTCCGCCGCGGTGGCATATAGCCAGGCGGTCTGCATCAGGTCGCCGTAGACGTCGAGCTGCTCCTGGCCGCCCGCGGCGTTTCCGATTCGCACCGGTCCCGAGTCGCGATAACCGCTCAGGGGAAGCGTCGACTCCGGCGCACGCTCACCGCCGTTGAGACGGTAGAGAACCCGCAGGCGGGGATGGGTCAGCTGTGAGGCGTGCAGCAACCACCAGAAGTAGGACTCGCCCTCGTGTGGACAGCCGAGCCGCATCAAGGCGTGAAGGGTGAGCGCCGAGTCACGAACCCAGCAGAAGCGGTAGTCCCAGTTGCGCTCGCCGCCGATCTGCTCGGGCAGCGATGCCGTGCCCGCCGCTGCGATCGCTCCGGAAGGCGAATGGATCAACAGCTTGAGGACCAAGGCGCTGCGGATCACGGCGTCTCGCCAGGGCCCCTCATAGGTCCGGCCCGCCGACCACTCACGCCAGAAGGCAATCGTTGAGGACAGCCGGGATTCCGCTTCGGCGCGAGACGGGAGGATAAGCGGTTCTCGATGAGCGCTGTTCAGGACCACGAGCGCTTCGGCTCCCGCTGTCGCGACGAAGCTGCCGCTGATCGACCCATCCCCGAGGACGGGAGCGCCTGCTGCCCAGCTCGATACGGCCAGCGCGTCGCCCCCGGCCGTCGCCACCGGCGTCCCTCCACGATGACCAATCTGAGAGGTCTTTTCCCCATAGTGAAATTGCGGCTCAACTCGCCATTGCATCAGCACCTCTCCAGAGAGTCCCTCGACCCGTCGAGCGAGCTCTCGGCTCGGCACCAAGCCAGTGTCGGGCAGCAACATCGCGTCGGTCACCCGCACCGAACCGGTCGCGGTTTTGAAGGTCGTCTCCAGCACATTGGTGTCAGGCAGGTAGCGACGCTCCGAATCGAACGGCGCCTCGGGAGCGAAGCTGAAGCTGCCACCTCTCTCAGTGTCGAGAACCGCGGCGAAGATGCTGGGCGAGTCGAGATCGGGCAGGCACAGCCACTCGAGCGAGCCATCGCTCGAGACAAACGCCAACGTGCGCCCGTCGCCGATCGCCGCGTACTCACGGAGCGGCAGGTAGCCGGCGTCGCGCCCTGAAGCCACCGTCGGCAGGCTAGTCGGTCTCGCTCGGACGGTGGATGACCAGGGTCGGTCGGTGCGCGTGATGGACGACGGTTCCGGAAACGCTGCCGAGCAGAATGGAGCGCAAGCCCGTCAGGCCTCGGGAACCCATGACGATCACGGCACCCTGGCGACGCTCAGCGGTCTTGACGATCGTCTCCCAGATCGTGCCGTCGGCCTCGACCGCGAGCGGCTCGACGTCCAATCCGGCCTCGCGAGCGAGGCCTACGCCTTCCTCTGCTCTGAGTGCGCCATCCTCAGAGGCGGCGTGGTCGAGCTCGGTGAAGTTCGCCATGACCGTTGCCCCCGACCAAGTCACACTCGCCAGATTGGAAATGGGCTGCCACACCGTCAAGACCAATGCATGGCCACCGGGGAACAGACGCCCAGCCTGTGCGATTGCATACTTGGCGTCATCGGAGCCGTCATAGCAGAGAATCAGCGGGTGGGCGCTGGAGATTCCCTGGGCCGGCTCGAGCTCATCGGCGGAGGTCTGAGTGGGGGACGGGGGCATGCTGCGATCTTTGCCGCTCGAGGACCGCTTCGCCATGGGTCGAAATGCCCATTTGGCGCTTATCGCCGATGTGGGACATTGATTTCAATGCAATCTTCGACCATGCACTCGTGAGCAAAGGCATCCAAGTGCCCTCGGCGGTCGGTCGGGCAAGCCTCGCTCCTCCGCTCCGCCGGCCTGACAAGCGTCTGCCGCTGCTTTGGCGGGCCTTCATCGCCAGCGCTCTGGTCATGGTCATCGCGGCGGTGCTGCTCATCGTCACTCCGGTGACGATCCACGCTCCGGTCACCACCGGTCAGTTCGCGATCGTCCTCGGCGCCCTTTTCCTGATGCTGGGGGCCAATCTCTGGGGCCTCAGAAGGGTGCTTGCCCCGCTTCGAAAGCTGACGGCGCTGATGTCGGAGGTCGATCCCGATCAGCCCGGTCAACGGATCGCGGACATCGGCTCCTATGGCCCCGACGTCGCCGCTCTCAGCGACGCCTTCAACCAGATGCTCGACCGGCTCGAGCGCGGGCGCTACGAGAGCGCCCGGGTCGCGCTTGATGCGCAGGAGAGCGAGCGCCAACGCCTGGCCGGAGAGCTGCACGATGAGATCGGGCAGACCTTGACCGCGGCGGCGATCCAGATCGAGCACGCTGCCGATGTCGGCCACGATTCCCCGGCGGATCTGCGCCGCATCGCCGAGGCCGTTCGCGGAAGCCTCGACGAAGTCCGCCGCATCGCGCGCGAGCTCAGGCCCGAGGCTCTCGATGACCTCGGCCTGATCAATGCCCTTATCTCCCTTTGCTCGCGCCTGGCCTCACAGGGAGACCTCCGAATAGTGCGCCAACTGGAGAAGCTTCCCCCGATCCCCCCCGATCTGGAGCTGGTGATCTACCGTGTGGCGCAGGAGAGCCTGACCAACGTGGTTCGTCACGCTCAGGCCTCCGAGGCGGTGCTGAGTCTCGCGGCGAGCGGGCAGGCGGCGACGCTTTCGATCGTCGACGACGGTCGCGGCCTGCCCGCCGATCTCCCGGCCCACACCGCCGGGATCAGCGGCATGCGCGAACGGGCGCGCCTGGTACACGGAAAGCTGGAGCTCGATTCGAAACCGGGCGCCGGCACGACTGTCCGCCTCGAACTGCCATGGGAGGAGATCGATGACGGTTCCGCTTAAGACGAAGATCCTGCTGGCGGACGACCATGTCGTCGTCCGCGATGGGTTGCGGATGGTGCTCGATGCGGCTCCCGACCTCGAAGTCGTCGCCGAGGCCGACGATGGCGCCGAGGCCGTGGATCGTGCGCTTGCGGAGGAGGTCGATCTCGTGATTCTCGACGTCTCGATGCCGCGGATGACGGGCCTGCAGGCAGCCAGGGAGATCGCTCGCAGAAAACCCGAACTGCGAATCCTGATGCTTTCGATGCACGAGAACGAGCAGTATCTGTTCGAAGCCCTGAAGGCCGGGGCGTCGGGCTACGTGCTGAAGTCGGTCGCCAACCGCGATTTGATCGAGGCCTGCCGAGCGACGATGCGCGGAGAGCCCTTTCTGTATCCGGCTGCCGTGACCAGCTTGGCCCGCGACTATCTGGAGGGGGCGCGTGGGGGGGAGACGATTCCCCAGGATGCCTTGACGCCACGCGAGCTCGAAGTCGTGAAGCTGATCGCCGAAGGGCACACCAGCGAGGAGATTGCCGAGATGTTGGTGATCAGCAAGAAGACGGTTGACCGCCATCGCGCCAACATGCTCGAGAAGCTGGGCATGCGGAACCGGGTTGAGCTGACCCGCTACGCGATCAGGCGGGGGCTGGTCGAGGCTTGAGCCCTCTGGATCCATGGCGGAGGAACTTGGGTCTAAACACCCATGGCCGTGGACCACGAACCGATCGATGCTTGGTGTCGATGTCTCGTGAAGACCCAACCACGAATCGGGAGGTTCAAATGCATCAGGCCCCACGGCAAACCAGGCCCGCCCGGTCGGACCTCACCGCCGCTACCACCCGAGCCCGGTACGTCCTACGTTCGATGCGCGCTCCGGTGAGTACGTCCACTACGAGTCCTTCTTCGCCGAGCCGGGGGCGCAACCGTGGGTCGAGCCAAATGGATACGGGCACCCATTGACGGCCCTCATGCAATGGCGGAAGATCGATGCATGAGCCAGATCGCGGTCCGCTGCCATCCATTCGCCCCCGTTGCCTCCGAGGAGTTGCAGAGGTGGCTGACGGCGGAGATCGACCGCCTGCGCGACGATGCTCCCCAGGCGACGATTCGCCTTCTACGCCTTAGTCAACCCGGTCCTGAGGAGGAGATCGAAGTCGGGTGGCAGATCGAGCTCGGCATAGCCGAGCGCGTGCCCCCGCTCGACGATCAAACGCTGGACGAGCTGTTGAGAGACCTGCGTCTGTTGGGTCTACAGCCCTCCGTCCTCCAGGTGGGAAGCTCAGATAGCAGCCCCCCCGAGCGCGCCGATTGCGTCGTTGCCGGCGCATGACCGAGCTGAAGCCCCCAGCCTCCCCGACCAAGCCCGAGGCGACGGTCTCTGCAGAGCCGGTGAGACCCGCACCGATGGGCGCCGACGAGACGGGCCACGCATCCTTCCCGGCCAGCGATCCCCCCGCTGTCTGGACCTGGGAAGTCAAGAAGAGCTAGAGGAATTGAGTCGGATCCTCCCGGATGCCGGGCGGTGCTATTTTTTACAGTGCTCATAGGAAAAAGACGATGCGGTCCCTGGCGCCCGGCATGTCCCGATAACGAGTCTGAAAAGCCTCCGGTCCTGTGAACGCAAAGCTTGGACCATGGATCTCCCCAACTCGACTGACGACCCGCTGACGCAGCCGACCCGGGCGCGTATCTTCGCCCTGCTGGCGGAGCTGAAGGAACCGGTGGGAACCGACGATCTGGCGAAGCGTCTCGGACTGCACCCCAATGGCGTACGGGCCCACCTCGAGCGGTTGCAGGAGTCCGGCCTCGTCGAGCGCGGACGGGAGCGAGCGGGGAGGGGGCGTCCCGGCGACCGCTGGAATGTGGCTCCCGACGCTCAGCCATCCGGCCAAGCCCCCGCCGCCTATGCCAGCCTGGCGGTCTGGCTGGCGCGCGCGATCCCTGCCGGCCCGACCCTGCTGCGCGAAGTCGAGCGCACCGGCCGGGAGATAGGCCGGGAACTCGCCCCGAAGCGAGGAGGCGAGCCTGTCGAGAGCCTGCGCCAGAGCTTCGCTGCGCTCGGCTTCCAGCCTTCGATGCGTGTCAAAGCCGACGGTGGCCTGATCTGCCGGCTCGATAACTGCCCCTATCGCGACTCGGTGCGCGAGAACGCAGATGTCGTCTGCGCCCTGCACCGCGGGCTCACGGCCGGCGTCCTGGAGAAGCTCGATCCAAAGGCCAAGCTGACCCGCTTCGAGCCCCACGATCCCGATCGGGCGGGTTGCCTGGTCGAGGTCTCCTGATGAATCGCGTCGCTGTGCCTGCCACGCGCCTGCGTCGCGCTGGACCGAGCCTCAGATGAAACGAGCGGAGGCTCTACGGCCGCTCTCGCGCGACCACCTGAAGTCGCTGCTGGCCGCGAAGCGGCTGCGCGACGCGACCGACGCCGCGGAGGCGGGTCATGACTTCCTCGATTTCTGGGTGAGGGAGGGCAAGCACCACTTCCGCGTCGAGGAGGAGGTGCTTCTGCCGGGTTGGGCGCTGCATTGCCCGGTGGATCGGGTCGCGGTGGCGCGGATGCTGGAGGAGCACCTGGCGATCCGGCGCGTTGCCCTCCGCGTCGCCGCCAAAGCGGCCTCGCTCGAGGAGCTGCAAGACCTGGGTCGGCTGCTGGACGATCACGTGCGCTTCGAGGAGCGTGAGCTCTTCCCGATGGTCGAAGAGGCCCTCGCGCCCGAGGACCTCGGTCGCCTCGCGGAGGCGATCGCGCGAGCGGAGGAGAACCCGTGAGCAGGGGTGCGATGCAGATCCGCCTGAAGCGCGCCTACGAGCCCGCCGACCCGGCGGACGGCTATCGCGTCCTGGTCGACCGACTCTGGCCACGCGGCCTGTCTCGGGAGCGAGCAGGGATCGATGGGTGGGAGAGGGAGCTGGCGCCGAGCACCGAGCTTCGGCAGTGGTTCGGCCACGAGCCCAGCCGCTTTCCGGAGTTTCGGCGACGCTACCTCGAGGAGCTGGGGGAACGCCGCCCGGTGTTGGCGGGATTGCGGCGGCGGGCCCGCGAAGGCACGCTTACCCTCGTCTACGCCGCCAAGGACACCGATCACAACGACGCCGTCGTCCTCGCGGAGGTCCTGAGGCGGGGATTGCCACGCGGGCCACAGAGCTGACCGGCAAGCTGACTGCGGAGCTCCCGCGAGAACGTCGCTTTCTGGTCGAGCCGTCGGCGCCGTTTCGACTCGACCTGACCGCGTGGGCGTTGCGACGACGTCCCCACAACGAGGTCGACCGCTGGGATGGGCATGCCTACCGGCGCGCGCTGCCATTCGGCGACGGTGGGGTGGCAGCCGCGGTGACGCAGGTCGGCTCGCCGGACGCCCCGCGGCTGCAGGTGAGGCTCAGGGGCGACGGGATCGATCGCGGCGCCGAAGCCCAGGCACGCCAGGTCCTGGGGAGGCTCCTCGGCCTCGAGGCCGACCTCTCCGGGTTCGCGACGATGGCCGCGTCGGATCCCTCCCTCGCAGGACTGGTTGTCCAGATGCGCGGACTGAGGCCGCCGCGTTTTGCGACCGTCTTCGAGGGGCTGGTCAACGGCATCGCCTGCCAGCAGCTCTCGCTCGACGTCGGAGTGCATCTGCTCAACCGCCTCAGCGCGGCGCATGGGCGCCCGGTGGACGCTGGGCGCGATGCGATCCATGCCTTCCCCGGCCCGGCGGAGCTCGCGACAGTGGATCCGGCCGAGCTCAAGCGACTTGGGTTCAGCATGGCGAAGGCACGCACGGTCGTGACATGCGCGAGGGAGATCGTCGATGGCGATCTTGACCTCCAGGGGTTGGAAGGCGCCGAGGATGCGGAGGTTCTCGAGCGGCTGACGGGCCTGCACGGAGTCGGCCGCTGGACCGCGCAGTACGTGATGCTGCGCGGGCTCGGACGACTACACGTATTCCCCGGTGACGACGTCGGGGCCCGCAACAAACTGAAGGCCTTTCTCGGACTCGACGGACAGCTCGACTACGAGAGGGTCGAGACGATCGTTTCGCGCTGGGCTCCCTACGCTGGTCTCGTCTACTTCCACCTGTTGCTCGACTCGCTCACCCGGGCCGGTCTGGTGGCCTAGCTGGACTTCGGGCGTTTCGCGGCTCGGCGGCGGCGGTTAAGCGCTCTTCGCGGCAGCGATATCCAGGCTGGCTCCGACGGCGCGGCGCATGAGGTCGGGGCCCTCCAGGTGGATCTCGGTCGAGCTGTCGAGCATCGCCGTAGAGGGCTCAAAACTCTCACCGGCGAGGGACGTGAGCAAGGGCGCCAGATGTCTCCCCGCGACCTTCCCGCGTGGGAACCAGAGCGCGTGGTCGGTGACCGCCGAGGTTTCGCCTTGGCCGCCCCTTAGATCGTTTCGCAGATACCTGGGCCGGCTTCCCGTCAGCAGGAGGCCGCGCAGGGTCGGGTGGAACGGCTCGGCCTCGACGTCCCCGTCGAGCTGCGCGGCGATCGTGGCGGCAACCGCGTCTGACTGCTGGGCTGCGAGCCCGCCCTGCTTGACCGGAAAATCGGTTGCGTCTCCCGCCGCGAAGACATCGGTTAGGCCGCGTACGCGGCCGTGCTCGTCAACGGGAACGAACCCTCGTCGATCGCTTGGTATGCCGTCGATCCGGCGCCCTTCGTAGCTGGGCATGCTGACCACGTGATCTGCCGGGATCGAATCGCCTGGGGCGACGGTCAGCTTCCCGTCCGCGAAGCGGATCGGGTAGCAGCCCGTCTTGACCGCTATTCCCCGGTCGGCGAGGAGCGTGGCGACCTGATCGCTGGCGTGCGGCCCGAATAGCTGCAGCGGTGCGTCCTCGGGAGTGACGATGGTCAGCTCGGCGCTCTCCACTCCCAGTTCGGCGAGATGCGCCGAGGTCATCAGGGCAAGCTCATAGATCGGAAACGGCCAGCCGAAGCCGGCCGGCATCGTGAACACGACCTTCCGCGCGGCGCCTTCCTCCAGCTCCTCGAGGACGCGGTCGAATCCCTCGTGACCGGCCGGCCCCCAGAAGGTGGACGCCCCGGGCACCGACCAGTGCATCTTGGCTCCGCAGGCGATGAGCAGCTTGTCGTAGCCGATGCGCTGCCGGCGGCGCATGGTCGCTCGGTGGCGGTCGGGCTCGACGGATTGAAGGCCATCTGCTCTGTAGGTCGCTCCGTGGCTCTCGGCGATCTCAGCGAGGTCGAAGCGCAGCGCCTTGCCGATGCCAAACGGCTCGGCCACCGCCAGCGGCAGATAGACGAAGTCGCGGCGAGGAGCATGGATCTCGATCGTGACTCGATCGCCCAGCAGTTGGCGCAGGGCCAGCAGCGCCTCGATCGCCGCCACGCCCCCTCCCGCGATCAACACGTGCGTCTTGGCATCCTCGGTCATAGCTCGGCCTCGAGTCTTCGTGGGTTCGGGATGGGCTTCAGTATTTTACACACTGATATTGTATAAATAAGCCAGCCACCTTGGCTGCCGAGCGGAAGGAGCAGCAATGGCAATCGCAACCCGCACCGCCAAGACCACCTGGTCGGCCGACCTCGCCAGCGGCCGCGGGGTGGTTCACGGTGACAGCGGAGGTTTCGACGACCTCGACGTGACCTGGGCCTCTCGCACGGAGGCTCCGGCCGGAAAGACCAGCCCGGAGGAGCTGTGCGCGGCGGCGCATTCCTCGTGCTTCGCGATGGCGCTCGCGCTCAAGCTCGGGGAGGCGAAGAAGGCTCCGGGGGAGTTGCAGGTGAAGGCGACCGTGACCCTCGCCGAGGTCGACGGTCTGCCGACCATCGTCTCCTCGGCGCTCGATGTGGGTGGGCGGGTCGACGGCCTCGACGCCGGCGGATTCGAGGCGGTGGTCGCCGAGGCTGCGGCCCTTTGTCCGGTCTCGCGCCTGTTCGGCGGGGCGGAGATCACGGTCAGCAGCCATCTCCTCGAGGGGGGGACCTAATGGCCTATGTGATCAATGAGCCCTGCATAGGCACCAAGGACAACTCCTGCGTCGAGGTCTGTCCTGTCGACTGCATCCATCCCACCCCTGACGAGCCCGACTACGAGCAGCACGAGGTGCTCTACATCGACCCCGACGAGTGCATCGACTGCGACGCCTGCGTCGAGGCCTGCCCCGTGGACGCGATCACACCGGAGGACATGGTGCCGCCGGAGTGGCAGAAGTACATCGAGATCAACGCCGCCTACTACCGCAAGGGCAAAGATTGACCAGTGCCACCACGTCGGTGCCCCTGATCGCGATGAACGCTCTCGTCGCCTTCCTCCGGTCACACGCGCGGCCGTCCACCCCTCGGCGCGCATCCGATATTGACCCACCTATAGGGGGGTGAAAGTCGGATGCGCGCCGAGGGCGTCAGCTCAAAGCCCTCGCCGCGCTCGACCTTGTAGGGCCCAGTCGATGAACTGGGGACGTAGGCGGGCATCTGGCGCTCGCTATAGAAGTCGATTCGTGCCAGCGGGTTGGCTCTGTAATTTACACACTCCTTATGTGTAAACTAATCGTCAAGACGATGAGCCAGATCGAAACGACCAGCAGCCTCGCCGAACTTGTCACGGAACGGCCCGAGCGTACGCGGGTCTTCGAGCGCCTTCACCTCGACTACTGCTGCGGCGGCTCACAGAGCCTTGCGGACGCCTGCGCGGCGCGCGGGCTCGACGTCGGCACCGTCGAGCGGCTGTTGGCCGCCCTGGAGCGGGGCGAACAGCCCTCGCACGCCGTCGAGGAGCGCGACTGGCGCCGAGCGAGCATCGGCGAACTTTGCGACCACATCGTTTCCGCCCACCACGAAGGCCTGCGCGGCGAACTGCCCCGCATCGCTGAGTTGCTGGCGACCGTCGTCCGCGTCCACGGCGAGGGCCGGCCCGAGCTCGAGCTGACCGAGCGTGCCTTCGCCACCCTGCGCGCCGAGCTCGAGCGCCACCTGCAGGAGGAGGAGCAGGCGCTCTTCCCCGCATGCCGAGCGCTGGAGCGGGGGGACGCTGCCGTCGACGTCACCCTGATCGAGCCCCACGAGGCCGAGCACCTGGTCGTCGGCAAAGGACTGGTGGCCCTGCGCGAGCTAGCCGGCGGCTATGACGTCTCGGAGGCACTCTGCTCCACGCATCGGTCCCTGCTAGAGGCGCTGCGCCACTTCGAGGCCGACCTGCACCAGCACGTCCACGAGGAGAACAACGTGCTGTTTCCGCGGGTGCGCAAGCTCGCCGCGGAGGCCGGCTCGGCGCCGTTGGGAACCGGTGGAGGTGCCGATGGCCAAGCCTGAGCCTCACCGCCCTCGGGCGCCCTCCACCCCGCAGTCCCTGCCGCTCTGCTGCCAGGCCTGGGTCGCCGAGGCGGCTCACGTCTGGCACGAGCACCCATCCGCGGCGCCGCAGACACGGGCTGCCGCGGATGGGTCTCCGCTCGGCGGGCCGGATCCGGATGCGCCTGCTCGCCGAGGGACTCATTGAGGGCCGGTGCGGATCCCGCGTGTGCCGATCGCAGATCCCTCGACGGAGGAGTGCCGGGCCGTCGAGGGGCGCCTCCTCGACACCCTGCTCGACGCCCTGGCGGCGCTCGGTGAGGCGGGTCGCCCCGACGAGGCAAATCGTTTCGCCGGTGCCGCCTACGCGAGCCTGCGGCGCCACGACCCAGGGCAGGCCCAGCGCGTCAACGCGCTCATGCACAGGCTTGCCTCGCGCTCACGAAAACGACAAAAGGAGACACCTGTGCCGACTGCCGATCCCGATCTCGATGTTCGCAACGAGCCGCCCGCCCGCCGCCACGAGCTGATCTTCGAGCACTACGAAGCGCTGGGCGGCGGCGAGGGCTTCGTCCTCGTCAACGACCACGACCCCAAACCGCTCGAATACCAGTTCGCCGCCGAGCACGCCGGCCAGTTCACCTGGGACTACCTCGAGCAGGGACCGACCGTGTGGCGGGTGAGGATCGGCAAGCCGGCCGAGGCGGCCGCCTGATGTCCGGCGGAGCGCCCGGGCTCGCCGCCCTCGCCGAGGATCCCTCGCCGGAGCTGGTGCGCGAGCTGCTGCACGGCGTGATCGACCCCGAGCTGGGAGTCGACATCGTCGAGCTGGGGCTGCTCCGCGAGGCGAGCGTCAGCGGGGGCGTGGCACGCATCCGCTTCACCGTGACGACCCCCGCCTGCCCGCTTTCCGACTACATCGAGGACGAGATCCGCGCCTGCCTGGCGCAGGCTCCCGGCCTGCGCCACGTCCTCGTCGATAGCGAGCTGGACCCGCCCTGGAGGCCCGAGGACATGAGCGAGGTCGCGCGGGCGGCGCTGGGGTGGAGCGACTGAGGCGAGCGCCGCTGCTGGCCGCGGCGCTGGTCGCGCTGCTCGCCGGCCTCTGGGCCGGGCTGCTGCGGCTCGGCTTCGACCTGCCGCCGCTGCGCCCGGCGCTGGCCGCCGAGCACGGGCCGCTGCTGGTGCTGGGCTTCCTCGGCACGCAGATCGGCCTCGAGCGCGCGGTGGCGCTGGGCCGGCACCCGCCCTGGCCCTACCTCGTGCCGACCGGGGCCGCGGCCGGCGCGCTGTGGCTGATCGTCGGCCTGCCGGCGAGCGTCGGGCAGGCGCTGCTGGCGCTCGGCGGCCTCGCCTTGGTCGCGGTCTTCGTCGCCGTCCACCGCATCGACCCAACCTGGCACAACGCCATCATGGGCCTCGGCGCGGCAGCCTGGGCGGCCGGGGCGATCGTCTGGCTCGGCGGGGTCGCGATCCCGCGCGTCGTCCCCTTCCTAGCGGCTTTCCTGGTGCTGACGATTGTCGGCGAGCGGCTCGAGCTCTCGCGCATGCGCCGCCTTCCGGCCCGCGCCCGGCGACTGCTGCTGGCGGCGGTCGCGCTGTTTTGCCTCGGTGTCGTGCTGAGCCTGCCCTGGCAGGCGCTCGGCGTGCGACTGGCGGGGGCCGGGATGCTTGCCCAGGCCGCCTGGCTGGCCCGCTATGACGTCGCCCGGCGTACGATCCGGATGTCCGGCGTGACCCGCTACATGGCCGGCGCTCTGCTCGCCGGCTACTTCTGGCTAGCCGTCGCCGGCGGCGTCTGGCTGTGGTCGGGGGCGCTGGCGGGCGGCGGCTTCGGCTACGACGCGATGGTCCACACGATCTTCCTCGGCTTCGTCTTCTCGATGGTCTTCGCCCACGCGCCGGTGATCGTCCCAGCGGTGCTGGGTGTGGCGCTGCCCTACGGCCGCGCTCTCTACGCGCCGCTGGCGCTGCTGCACGCCGGCCTGGTGCTGCGGCTGTTCGGGGACCTCGGCGAAAGCATCCCCGCCTGGCGCTGGGGCGGGGTACTCGACGAGGCTGCCATCCTCACCTTCTTGGCGCTCGCCGCGGGCCTGGCGATCCGGGCGCGGCGCGCTCGGCGGGCTGCGCCCGCCACCGGGCCGGCGCTCGGCCCGCCGGCCTCGATGCAGGCGCCTCGACTCTGACGAGAACTCGATTACCGAGAGAAAGGACCCCCATGCGAATCGATTACAAACGTGTCTTCCCGGCCGCGACGCGGGCGATGGTGGGATTGGAGAAAGCGGGAGCGGAGAGCTCGCTCGAGCCGGCCCTGCGCGAGCTGGTCAAGATGCGCGCCTCGCAGCTCAACGGCTGCGCCTACTGCCTCGACATGCACTCGAAGGACGCCCGCGCGCTGGGCGAGGACGAGCAGCGCCTTTACCTGTTGGACGCCTGGCGCGAGGCTCCCTGCTACAGCGAGCGCGAGCGCGCCGCGCTCGCCTGGTGCGAGGCGTTGACGCTGCTGCCCCAAAGCGGCGCCCCCGACGACGTCTACGACGAGCTCGCGAGCAAGTTCGACGAGGAGGAGATCGTCGCCCTGACCCTGGCGATCGTCGCGATCAACGGCTGGAACCGGTTCGCCGTCGGGCTGCGCTCCCCGGTCGGCGAGTACGTCTCCCCGCACGGCGGCTGAGGGCCGACGGCGGTTCCCGAGGCTGAGCTCCCCGCGCCCGATCCGTGGCGCGGGGGGACCAGGGTCACCGTGGTCGTCGGGGAGGAGTGGTGAGGACCGCGTTCAGGCGGAGGGCAGGATGCCCGTCTCGCCGGGGATGCCGGGGGTCTCGGCGCCGAGCGGCAGCGGCCCGCCCTCGCCGCCCAGCCAGCGGTCGACCACGCGGGCGCAGCGGCGCCCCTCGGCGATCGCCCAGACGATCAGCGACTGGCCGCGGCGGGCATCGCCGGCCGCGAATACACCCTCGCGCGAGGTGGCGTAGGCGCCGGCCCTGACGTTGCCGTGGGTGTCCAGCGCGACCCCGAGTTCCTCGATCGGCCCCTCATGTTGGGGGTGGGTGAACCCGATCGCGATCAGGACCAGGTCCGCCTCGAGGCTGAACTCCGAACCCGGGACCGGCTCGGCGTCGGAGGTCGAGGTTCCCCGCACGCCGATCGCGTGGACACGGTTGACGCGACCGTCGGTGCCCTCCAGGCGCAGCGCTTGGGTGCCCCAGCGGCGCTCGCCCCCCTCTTCGAGCGCGTAGGTGCCCGGCGTCCGTTTGGCCGAGAGCGGCCAGGGGGTGCTCGGGTAGCGCCCCGAGGCCGGGATCTCGGCGTAGGTGTCCAGCGCGACCGCGCTGAGTGCGCCCTCGCGTCCGGCGTTGGAGAGGCAGTCCATGCCGGTGTCGCCGCCGCCGATCACGACGAGGTGCTTGCCGGCGGCGCTGATCTCGTGTCTGGGCGCGGGGGTCCCCGACTCGGGCTCTTCGCCCTTGCCGCGGGCGGCGGCGCGATTGCGCTGATAGAGGTAGTCCATCGCCTGGTGGACACCTGCCAGCTCGCCACCGGGGATATCGAGCCGCCGCCCGACCCGAGAGCCGGTCGCCAGCACGACCGCGTCGAAGCGCTCCCGCAGCTCCGCGGCATCGACGTCGCGGCCGACCTCGACGTTGCAGGTGAAGGTGACCCCCTCTTCCTCGAGAAGCCGGGCGCGGCGGTCGATCACCCACTTCTCGAGCTTGGAGTCGGGGACGCCGAAGCGCATCAGCCCGCCGACCCCCTCGTCGCGCTCGAAGACGGTGACGAGGTGGCCACGCTTGTTGAGCTCCGCGGCTGCGGCCATCCCCGCCGGCCCGGCACCCACCACGGCGACGCCGCGCCCGCTGCGCCGCGGCGGCGGTTCGGGGACGATCCAGCCTTCACGGAACGCGTGCTCGACGATCCCCAGCTCGAGCTGCTGGATCGTCACCGCGTCGTCGTTGATCGCCAGTACGCAGGCCGACTCGCACGGCGCCGGGCAGATCCGGCCGGTGAACTCGGGGAAGTTGTTGGTGTTGTGAAGCTGGTCGATCGCCTCGCGCCAGCGCCCCCGGTAGACCTGGTCGTTCCAGTCGGGGATCAGGTTGCCGAGCGGGCAGCCGAGGTGGCAGAAGGGCACGCCGCAGTCCATGCACCGTGCGCCCTGGTAGCGCAGCTCGGCGTCGGGCTGGGTCTCGAAGTAGTGGTCGTAATCGCCGGTGCGGATCGCCGGGTCGCGTTTGTCGAAGCCGATCCGGTGCAGGTGGAGGAAGCCGCCGATCTCACCCATGGCTCGCCGCCCGCGCCGGCGGTGGTGAGGACTCGCCTCCGGGGGAGACCCGCTGGACCCGCTGCTCGGTCTCCTCCAGTGCCCGCTTGTAGTCGCTCGGCATCACCTTGACGAAGCTCGGCAGGGTGTCCTCCCAGCGCCCCAGCAGCCGCTCGGCCAGGGGCGATCCGGTGCGCAGGGTGTGCTCTGCGACCAACTCCCGCAGCTCCTCGTCATCCTCGACCTCCTCCAGTCCGACCAGCTCCTGGTTGCAGCGCTGGGCGAACTCGCCGCGCTCGTCGAGCACGTAGGCGATGCCGCCGCTCATCCCGGCGGCGAAGTTGCGCCCGGTCGCGCCGAGGACGACGACGCGGCCGCCGGTCATGTACTCGCAGCCGTGGTCGCCGACCCCCTCGATGACCGCCAGTGCGCCGGAGTTGCGGACCGCAAAGCGCTCCCCCGCGAGTCCGGCGAAGAAGGCCCGGCCTCCGGTGGCGCCATAGAGGACGGTGTTGCCGGCGATCGCGTTGCGCTCCGGAGCAAAGCTGGCCTGGTGGGGTGGACGGATCGTGAGGAGGCCGCCGGAGAGGCCCTTGCCGACGTAGTCGTTGGCATCACCCTCCAGGCTGAGCGTCACGCCGGGGGCTAGCCAGGCGCCGAAAGACTGCCCGGCGGAGCCCTCGAAGTCGATTTCGATCGTCCCCTCCGCGAGGCCGCCGGCGCCGTGCCGCCTGGCGATCTCGCCGGAGAGCAGGCCGCCGACCGCGCGGTCGGCGTTCTCGATCGGACGGCGCAGGCGGACCGGCTCGCCATGCTCGAGAGCCGGGTGCGCCGCCTCGATCAGCTCCCAGTCGAGGGCGTCGTCGAGCACCGGCCTGGGACCGTGGAGGCGCCGCCGCGGGCGCTCGTCGGCGGGGGCCGGAGCGGCGAGCAGGGCCGAGAGGTCGACGCGCCGCGCCTTCCAGTGCTCGATCGCGGGGTCGGCTTCGAGCAGCTCGGCGCGCCCCACCAGATCCTCGAAGCGCGCCACCCCGAGCGAAGCCATGAGCCGACGCGCTTCCTCGGCGACATAGACGAAGAACTCGATTGCGTGCTCGGGGGTTCCTTGAAATCGACGCCGCAGCTCGGGGTTCTGGGTGGCGATGCCGACCGGGCAGGTGTTGAGGTGGCAGACCCGCATCATGATGCAGCCCATTGCGATCAGCGGCGCCGTCGCGAAGCCGAACTCGTCGGCGCCCAACAGCGCCGCCACGACGACGTCGCGTCCGGTCTTCAGCTGCCCGTCGGCCTGGACCGCGATCCGCTCTCGCAGGTCGTTGCCGACCAGCGTCTGCTGGGTTTCGGCCAGGCCGATCTCCCAAGGCACCCCGACCTGCTGGATCGAGGACTGCGGCGCGGCGCCGGTGCCGCCGTCGTGGCCGGCGATCGTGACGTGGTCGGCGCCCGCCTTGGCGACCCCGGCCGCGACCGTCCCCACTCCCACCTCGGAGACCAGCTTGACCGAGACGCTGGCGGCCGGGTTGGCGCAGCGCAGGTCGTAGATCAGCTGCTTGAGGTCCTCGATCGAGTAGATGTCGTGGTGGGGCGGCGGTGAGATCAGGCCGACGCCCGCGGTCGAGTGGCGCAGCGCGGCGATGTACCCGGAGACCTTCGGCCCCGGCAGCTGGCCTCCCTCGCCGGGCTTGGCGCCCTGGGCGATCTTGATCTGCAGCTGGTCCGCGTTGACCAGGTAGTCGATCGTCACCCCGAAGCGGCCGGAGGCGACCTGCTTGATCGCCGAGCGACGCTCGTCGCGGTAGCGCGCGGGGTCCTCGCCCCCCTCGCCGGTGTTCGACTTGCCGCCGAGCCGGTTCATCGCCACCGCCAGCGCCTCGTGGGACTCCGGAGAGATCGAGCCGAGGCTCATCGCGCCGCTGGAGAAGCGCTTGACGATCTCCGCCGCCGGCTCGACCTGCTCCACTGGGATCGGCTCGCGATCCTCGCGCAGCGTCAGCAATCCACGCAGCGTCCCTTGGCGCGTCGCCTCCTCGTTGACCAGCCGCGCGTACTCCTCGTAGGAGCGAATGCCTTCGCCGTCGAGCAGCCCGACCGCCTGCTGCAGCTTGGCGACGGTCGCCGGGTTCCAGATGTGGCGCTCGCCTTGGCGCCGCCACTGGTAGATGCCGCCGACTGGCAGCAGCCCCAGCTCCGGCGGCGCCTTGTGGCCGCGGTCGTGGCGGGCGACCGCCTCCGCTGCCAGAACGTCGAGGCCGACCCCCCCGATCCGCGAGGCGGTGCCGGTGAAGTGGCGCTCGACCAGCTCACGGTCGAGCCCCACGGCCTCGAAGATCTGGGCGCCCTGGTAGGAGTGGATCGTGGCGATCCCCATCCGCGAGATCACCTTCAAAAGCCCCTTGTCGAAGGCCTTGACAAGCCGCTGTTCGGCCTCCGCGGCGTCGATTTCCCCCGCCAGGTTGCCCCGTTCGGCGAGTTCGGCCACGGTCGCCAGCGCCAGATAGGGGTTGACCATGGCGGCGCCGTAGCCGATCAGCGCCGCCACGTGGTGGACCTCGCGCGGCTCGGCCGACTCGACGACCAGCTCGGTGCCCATCCGCGTCCCGGCACGGATCAGATGGTGATGGACGCCGGCCAGGGCCAGCAACGAGGGGATCGCGACCCTCTCCGCCCCCGCCGTGCGGTCGGAGAGGACGAGCACCGCCGCCCCCGCCGCGACGGCCTCTCCGGCCGCGTCGCAGACTCGCCCCAGGGCCGCCTCCATCCCGGCCGCCCCCTCGGCGCGCGGCCAGGTCACGTCGATCGTGCGCGCGGGGAAGCCCTCGTCGCCGAGCTCGCGAAGGCGCCTCAGCTCGGCGTCGCGCAGCACCGGTCGCGCGCTGCGCAGCTGGCGGCAGTGGCCGCGCGAGGCGGCGAGGAGATTGCCGCGCGGCCCGATTCGGGTCACCAGGCTCATCACGACTCGCTCGCGCAGCGGGTCGATCGGCGGGTTGGTCACCTGCGCGAAGAGCTGCTTGAAGTAGGAGAAGAGCAGCGGCGAGCGATCGGAGAACGCGGCCAGAGCGAGGTCGTTGCCCATCGAGCCGATCGGCTCGGCGCCTCCCATCGCCATCGGCTCGAGCAGCACCCGCAGGTCCTCCTGGGTGTAGCCGAAGGCGAGCCGCAGGGCGTGCGACGTCGCCCGGTTGGGGCGTGGTGGAGGGTCGGGCTCGGGTAGCTCGTCGAGGTCGACGATCCCCTCGCGGTACCAGCGTCCGTAGGGGCGCCGCCCGGCGACCTGCTCCTTGATCTCACCGTCCTCCAGCAGCCGCCCCCGCTCGAGGTCGGCGAGGATGATCTGGCCCGGGGCGAGGCGCCCCTTGCGCGTCACCGTCGCTGCCGCGACCGGCAGCACTCCGGCCTCGGAGGCGAGTACCACGTAGTCGTCGCTAGTCGTCATCCAGCGCGCCGGGCGCAGCCCGTTGCGGTCGAGCATCGCGCCGACCACCCGCCCGTCGCTGAAGGCGACCGCCGCCGGGCCGTCCCAGGGCTCCATCACGCAGGCGTTGTAATCGTAGAAGTCGCGCACCTCCGCACTGATCTCGTCGCGCTCCGCAGTCGCCTCTGGGATCATCATCATCAGCGCCTCGGGGAAGGAGCGGCCGGTCATCGTCAGCAGCTCCAGCGCGTTGTCGAGCGTGACCGAGTCCGAGCCCTCGCGGCTGACGACCGGCCGCAGCTTCTCGATGTCATCGCCCAGCAGCTCGGAGGCGAGCTGCGGTTCGCGCGCCCGCATCCAGTTGCGGTTACCCATCAGCGTGTTGATCTCACCGTTATGGGCGAGCACCCGGTAGGGGTGGGCCAGCTCCCAGCTCGGGAAGGTATTGGTCGAGAATCGCGAGTGGACCAGCGCCAGCTGGCTCTCCACCCGTTCGTCGCGCAGCTCCGGGTAGAAACGGGCGAGCTGTGGCGCGGTCAGCATTCCCTTGTAGACGACCGTGCGCGAGGAGCAGGAGACGATCGCGGCGCCAGGGCCGGCGCCGCGATCGAAGACGCGGCGGATCGCGTAGAGCTTGCGCTCGAAGGCGTCCTGGCCGGTGACGGCGTCGCCGGCGCCGATGAAGAGCTGGGCGATATGGGGTGCGCAGCGCCCCGCCACCTCGCCGGTCTGGGCCGGATCGACTGGAACCTGGCGCCAGCCGAGAACCCGCTGGCCCTCACCCGCGACGCTCTCCTCCAGCAGTCCGCGCAGCCGTCGTCGCTCCGCCTCCTCGCGCGGCAGGAAGCACATCGCGACTCCGTAGCGGCCCGGCTCGGGCAGCTTCCACTCGACCGCCTGGCGGTAGTGGCGGTCGGGCAGCTGCAGCAGGATCCCGGCCCCGTCGCCCGTCTCCGGGTCGGCGCCCTCGGCGCCGCGGTGCTCCATCCGCTCCAGCACCGTCAGGGCGCGCGCGACGACCTCATGGGACGGGTCTGGGCGCAGGCGCGCGATGAAACCGAGCCCGCACCCGTCGCGCCCGGCGCCGGGGTCGTAAAGGCCGCCTGGCGTCGCCCTCACTCCGAGCGCTTGGCGGCGTGGCGGCGGGTGTAGAGCTTCTCGCGGATCTCCATCGCCCCCGGGTGGCCATCGCCCGGCCACGGGGTGAGCAGCAACAGCAAGCGGGCTTCGCTCGATGCCGTGACCTCGTGTCGCTCGCGGGGCTCGAACTCGACCAGGAGGCCGCGGCCGCCCGAGGCGGTCGTGCCGGCACTGGCGCCGACCTCGACCTCGCCGTCGAGGACGATCAGCCAGGCACGCTCGTGGACCTCGTGCTCGGAGAGGCTCTCGCCGGCGGCGAGGTCGAGGACGATGGCCCGTGCGTCCTCGCTGGAGGAGAGGATCTCCGGCAATCGCGGCTTCAGGTCCAGCTCCTTGAGGTCCCAGCTCCGCACGGTCGCTCCTCTCGTAGTTCGGCGTTTGGAGGCACGCCTCGCAGCTGAGGAGTGCTCGCGCGCCATCGTACCGTGCCCGAATCGTTCATCCACTGACTATGTGTAAATTGGCCCGGACCTGGCTTTGCGTGTGATAGGAATGGTCATCGCCTTAGCCGCTCGCTCCAATCCGCTCCTCGAGGCCCACCGCTTCCTGCGTCGTGGGCCGGTTTCCGAGGAGCATTGGAGTCAGCTCGTCGCCAAGGACCGCGACTGGGAGCGCTCCTACCGGGGCCGTTGGGCGCACGACAAGGTGGTGCGCTCGACCCATGGCGTCAACTGCACCGGCTCCTGCTCGTGGAACGTCTACGTCAAGGATGGGCTGATCACCTGGGAGTCGCAGGCGGTCGACTACCCCTCGACCGGCCCCGACATGCCCGACTACGAGCCCCGCGGCTGCCCCCGCGGCGCCTCCTTCTCCTGGTACACCTACTCGCCGCTGCGGGTCAAGTACCCCTACGTGCGCGGCAGCCTGCTGGCGATGTTCCGCGAGGCGCGCAAGCGGCTCGGAGACCCGGTCGAGGCTTGGGCGGAGATCGTCGAAGATCCCGAGAAGTCGACCCTCTACAAGCGCCAGCGCGGCAAGGGCGGCTTCGTCCGCGCCAGCTGGGAGGACGCGGCTGAGATGATCGCCGCCGCCCACGTCCACACGATCAAGCAGCACGGACCCGACCGCGTCGTCGGCTTCTCGCCGATCCCGGCGATGTCGATGGCCTCCTACGCGGCGGGGACCCGCTTCCTCTCGCTGATCGGCGGGGTGATCCTCTCCTTCTACGACTGGTATGCCGACCTGCCGCCCTCCTCGCCGCAGTCCTTCGGCGACCAGACCGACGTGCCGGAGTCCGGCGACTGGTTCAACGCCGGCTACCTGATCATCTGGGGGACGAACCTGCCGACGACCCGCACGCCCGACGCGCACTTCATGGTCGAGGCGCGCTACCGCGGGCAGAAGGTCGTCGTCGTCTCACCCGACTTCGCCGAGCACGTCAAGTTCGCCGACCACTGGCTGGCCGCCGAGCCGGGGAGCGACGGGGCGCTGGCGATGGCGATGGGCCACGTGATCCTGAAGGAGTTCTACGTCGACCGCCAGGTGCCCTACTTCCAGGACTACGCGCGCCGCTTCACCGACCTGCCGCTGCTGGTGACGCTGCGCGAGCGCGACGGCGCTTACGTGCCGGACCGGCTGCTGCGGGCCTCCGACCTCGACGGCGCCGGCGGCGAGCCGGAGAACGCCGAGTGGAAGCCGGTGGTCCTCGACGCCGCCACCGGGGCGCCCGTCGTCCCGAACGGCTCGGTCGGCCATCGCTACGGCGAGGCGGGGAGGTGGAACCTGCGGCTCGACGGCCTCGACCCG
>DASSHI010000031.1:0-13967 GCA_035693025.1 Solirubrobacterales bacterium | reverse complement strand
ACCTCTGGAAGTTGAACCCCCTCGCGGACTGGTCCGAGCGCGATGTCTGGAACTACATCCGTGAGCACCACCTTCCATACAACCCACTTCACGACCAGGGCTACCCGTCGATCGGGTGCACCTACTGCACCAAGCCGGTTGGACCCGGGGGCTCCCCCCGCGACGGCCGCTGGGCAGGGCTCTCCAAGACCGAGTGCGGGATCAACTGAGCGGGTCGACTCGATGGACACGACCCGCTAGCCGCACCACGCCCTGGATTTCCAATTCCTGATTCCCTTCCCCCGACCGATAGGTGACCTTTTTCGATGAGCGAGACGATGACTGAGCTTTCACTGACACTTGACGAGCGCCATACCGCCGACTTCGAGATGATCGGCAACGGCGGCTTCGCGCCGCTGACCGGCTTCCAGGGCTCCGCCGACTGGGAGAGCGTCTGCGAGAGCATGCGCACCGCCGACGGGCAGTACTGGCCGATTCCGATCACTCTGGCCAGCGACATCGAGTGCGAGGTCGGCGACGTGATCTCGCTCTCCAGCGACGAAGGCAAGCCGCTGGGCCGGCTCAAGGTCGAGGAGATCTGGGAGCGCGACTCCAAGCGCGAGGCGGAGAAGGTCTACGGGACCACCGATGAGGCCCATCCCGGCGTGGCCGCGATCTACGAGGAGGGCGACCGGATGCTCGCCGGCCCGATCGAGGTCGACGCCCTGCCCGACCACGAGGCTGCCTTCATGCGCCGCTACAAGACCGCGGCGGAGACCAAGCAGGAGTTCGCCGACCGCGGCTGGAAGCGGATCGTCGCCTTCCAGACCCGCAACCCGATCCACCGCGCCCACGAGTACCTGACCAAGGCCGCGCTGGAGACCTGCGACGGGCTCTTCATCCAGCCCCTGATCGGCAAGACCAAGGCCGGTGACATTCCCGCCGACGTGCGGATGCGCTGCTACGAGGTCCTGATGGAGAACTACTACCCGAACGACCGGGTGATGCTGGGCGTCAAGCCGGCGAAGATGCACTACGCCGGCCCGCGCGAGGCGGTCCTGCACGCGATCGTCCGCCGCAACTACGGCGCGACCCACTTCATCGTCGGCCGTGACCATGCCGGCGTCGGCGACTACTACGGCACCTACGACTCCCAGAAGATCTTCGACGACATCGACATCGCCGAACTGGGCATCGAACCGCTGTTCTTCGAACACAGCTTCTGGTGCAACGAGTGCGAGGGAATGGCTTCGGGCAAGACCTGCCCGCACGACTCCGACGCGCACGTGTTCCTCAGCGGCACCAAGGTGCGCGAGATGCTCGGCAACGGCGAAAGGCCGCCGCAGGAGTTCTCGCGCAACGAGGTCGCCGACATCCTTATCGACGCTTACAAGGAGGACTGACGTAACGATGGCTGATGAGAAGGGCTTCACCCTCTGGTTCACCGGGCTCTCCGGCGCAGGCAAGACGACCATCTCCAGGCTGCTGGAGGGCCACCTGCGCGAGCGCGGCTCGAAGCTGGAGATCCTCGACGGCGACGTCGTGCGCGAAAACCTCTCCAAGGGCCTCGGCTTCTCCAAAGAGGACCGCGACACCAACATCCGCCGCATCGCCTTCGTCGCCGACCTGCTCAGCCGCAACGGCGTGCCGGTGATCACCGCGGCGATCTCCCCCTACGCGGAGATCCGCTCCGAGGCGCGCGACCTGATGGGCGACCGCTTCATCGAGGTCTTCGTCAAGGCCTCGGTCGACACCTGCGCCGAGCGCGACGTCAAGGGGCTCTACGCCAAAGCCTTCGCCGGCGAGATCAAGGAATTCACCGGCGTGTCCGATCCCTACGAGGCGCCGGACAACCCCGAGGTCGTCTGCGACACCGAAGGCGAAACGGCCGAGGAGTCGGCGCAGAAGCTGATCGAGTACCTCGAGTCGCGGGACCTGATCCCGGCCTCGCCGGTCACGGCTTAGGCGTTCCGGGCCGGCGGGTCCTGTCGCGGATTTGGAACCACCACCCCTGCGGTCGCTAAAGCGTCCTCGGGGTGGTCCCCCAAATCCGCGCCACCCGCCGGCAGGTGCCGCAGCGCCAAGCGCCGTAGAGCTTTGAACCGCTATCCGGCCAAAAGCTCTACGGCGGTTCTGGTTCTTGGTGCGGCGTCGCGATTCCCTAACCTGCGGAGTGTGAGGTGGGGGATCGGATTCGTGCTGCTCGCGATCATCTTGGGGCTGGCGTTGCCTGGCAGCGCTGCTGCGTTCGAAGCGCTGGACAGCTTTGGGGAATTTGGCGGTGGGTTAGGGCAGATGGATTCGCCGTCGCAGCTTGCGGTTGCGCCCGATGGGGACGTCTACGTCGCCGACACGGGGCACGACAAGATCGAGGTCTATTCGGGGGATGGGGACTTTCTGCGCTCGTTCGGGGCGGGGAGCTTGGACGGGCCCGAGGACGTCGCGCTCGACGACGACGGCAGGGCCTACGTCGCCGACACGGGCAACCATCGGATCGACGTCTTCTCTTCCTCGGGGGCGTTTGTCCGCTCCTTCGGCGACGAAGCCGGCGAAGGGGAACTGGTGGAACCGGTCGGGCTCGACGTCGACGCCTCGATGTTCGGCTCGACGGTCTACGTCGCCGACGCCGGCAACAACCTGATCGCCTCCTACGAGCCCGACGGCGACTTCATCGAATCTTTCGGCTCTGTCTCCTCGCCTCGCGACGTCGTCGTCGGCAGCGGCGGCAACCTCTTCGTCGCCGACGCCGGCAACGAACGGATCACGGTCCTCAGCAAAGAAGGCAACCCGGTCAGGTTCATCGGAGAAGGCGGGCCGGGGAAGCTGAGCGAACCGGTCGCCCTCGCCGTCGACGCCCTCGGCGGGATCTACGTCGCCGACCGGGCCGAAGAACGGATCTTCCACTTCACCGCCGACGGCGGCTTCCTCGGCAGCGTCGAAGCGGCGCCGAAGGTCACGGGCGTCGGCGTCGCCTGCCAGAGCAACGTCTTCGCCACGGAGGCGACGGTCGGGTTCGCCCGCGTAGAGCGCTTCGGCGAACCGGGCACCCCGGCCCCGCCGTGCCTGACGCCCCCGACGCCGATCGTGGCGCCGCCCACCCCCGTCGTCGTCTCCAACGCCATCCGCTTCAACGGCCTGCGGCTGAATCGGCGCAGCGGGACGGCCGTTGTCTTCGTCAGGGTCCCGGGCCCCGGGCGGGTGATCCTGCACGGGCGCGGCCTGCGGAGGCTGGCCCGTTACGCCGGACAGGCCCGACGGCTAGCTCTGCTCGTCAGGCCGAAGGTGCGTCTGATGCATTTCCTCCGGCGCCACGGAAAGGGTCGCATCCGCGTCGAGGTCACCTTCAAGCCCGATCGCGCTGAACCGAAGACGATCGAAAGGGTGGTCGTCCTGAGGCGCCACCGCCATCGCCGTTGAGCGACTACGGGCGCGGCGGGACCTGGGGCTGGGCCAGCCCGTAGGTGTCGTAGGCGCCGAACTCGGCGAAGGTCTTGTGGGTCGGGCCGTGGTAGTCGGAGGAGGCGGTAGGCACGAGGTCGAGCGCCTCGCAGAGGCTCAACAGGTGCTCGGTCTGCTCCCTGCTGTGAGTCGGGTAGAAGGTCTCGACGCCGTCGACGTCGAGCGCCCGGATCAGCTCCTCGACCTCGGCCGGATCGGAGATGTCCCAGTAGGGGTGGGCGACGACGGGGACGCCGCCCGCCTCCCTGATGACCTCGACCGCCTGCGCGGCGGTCGGCCAGCGCCGCGGCACGAATGCCTTTGCCCCCGGCACCAGGTACTCCTCGAAGAAGGGGCCGAGGTCGCCGGTGGCGCCGGCGGCCCTGGCGATGTGCGGGCGGCCGATCGAGAGCGCATCGCCGGCCTCTCGCACCGCGTCCTCGAGATGCAGGTCGAAACCCTCGCCTCGCAGCTTCCCGACGATCTCCCCGGCCCGCGCGACGCGCTCGTGCTGGGCCCGCTCGCACGCCGGCGCGATCGCCCCCAGGTCGACCCAATAGCCGCAGACGTGCAGGTCTTCGGCGTACTCGTGCACGCAGGACATCTCGATCGCAGGCACCAGCTCGATTCCCAGCCTCTCCGCTGCCCCGGCCGCCTCCGGCACCCCGGCGATCGCGTCGTGATCGCTCAGCGCCAGCGTGGTGACGCCGGCCTTGGCGGCTTCCTCGACGACGCCCGCCGGCGCCAGCTGTCCGTCGGAGACGGTCGAGTGACTCTGCAGCTCGATCAGCATGGGGCGCGGCAGCCTAGCCGTTCGAGCCCGAAGGCTCTTTTGCGCTGCCGTCGCCGAATGCCTTGGCGAGGCCCTGGCCCACCGCCTCCGAGCCCTGGGGCGCCTCGATCGAAAGGATCAGCTCGCCCCCGACTTCACCCAGCGAGAGGTCGAGGAACGAGCAGCATCGCTTCTCCGCTGCCGCTATCGCGGCCAGCCGCAGGCGCGACTCCTCGCACGTCCGGAAGCGCAGCGTGTGCCGGCCGTTATCGACCCGGTGCCCGATCAGGTGGGCGGCGCCGACCTCCGCTATCTCGGCAAGGCGTCGCTCGAGGCGATCCGCATCGAGCGAGCACATTGTCTGCATGTCATCCTCCATCGTCGAGCCTCCAATGTCATAAGGGCCTGACACCTTCGGCCCTCAACCAAGGTTCAGGTCAAGCGAATCTCGTGGACGAAGCGACGTTGAGCATCGGCGACGTAGCCCGCAGGGCCGGCGTCAGCGTGTCGGCGATCCGCTTCTACGAGCGCCGCGGGCTCCTGCCGGAGCCGGAGCGTCTCGGGGGCCGTCGGCGTTATACGACAGCGGCCGTGCGGCGCCTTGGTGCGATCGCGGTGGCCAAGCGCGGCGGCTTCTCCCTGACCGAGATCCGCGCTTTGCTGGCCGCCGCGGACGCGGGTGCCCCCGCTCCCGAGCTGCGGGCGCTCGCAGCTCGCAAGCTGCCGGAGGTGGACGCTGCGATCGAGCGGGCGCAGGCGGCCCGCGAGTGGCTTCTCGCTGCCGGAGAATGCGGCTGTGAGACCCTCTCGGTCTGCGCCCTTTTCGAGTAGCGCCCGAGGTGCGAACGGGCCGAGCGGCGGCCTCGCTCTCCGTCCGCTGTCCGAATAGACTGCGCCGCCGTGTTCCAGAAGGTCCTCATAGCCAACCGCGGCGAGATCGCCATTCGCGTCGCCCGGACGCTGAAGGAGATGGGCATCGGGTCCGTCGCCGTTTATTCGGAGATCGACCGGGATGCGCCGCACGTGCGCGAGGCCGACGAGGCCTTCCTGATCGGCCCCGCGGTGCCGGCCGAGAGCTACCTGAACATCGCCAAGATCATCGAGGCCGCCAAGCAGGCGGGCGCGGAGGCGGTCCACCCGGGCTACGGCTTCCTCGCCGAGAACGCCGACTTCGCCCGCGCCTGTGCAGAGGCTGAGATCGTCTTCATCGGGCCGCCGCCGGAGGCGATCGAATCGATGGGCTCGAAGACGCGGGCGCGCGAGATCATGGCCGCGGCAGGCGTGCCGATCGTTCCAGGCGCGACCGAGCCTGCGGCGGACCTCGACGCGGCGCGCGCCCAGGCCGAGGAGGCCGGCTATCCGGTCGCCTGCAAGGCCGCGGGCGGCGGCGGCGGCAAGGGCTTCCGCGTGGCGATGACGCCCGAGGACCTGCAGGACGCCTTCGAGGGCGCCGCCCGCGAAGGCGAGAAGTTCTTCTCCGACGACCGCGTCTACGTCGAGCGCTACCTCGAGGACCCCCGCCACGTCGAGGTCCAGGTGCTCGCCGACTCGCACGGCAACACGATCCACCTCGGAGAGCGCGACTGCTCGCTGCAGCGCCGTCACCAGAAGGTGATCGAGGAGGCGCCGGGGCCGCAGGTCGACGAGGAGATGCGCGAGCGGATCGGCAGGATCGCGACCGAGGCCGCCGCTGCCGTCGGCTATCGCGGCGCGGGCACGGTCGAGGGCATGCAGGTCGGCGACGAGTACTTCTTCCTGGAGATGAACACGCGGGTCCAGGTCGAGCACTGCGTGACCGAGATGGTGACCGGGGTCGACATCGTCCGCGAGCAGGTTCTGGTCGCGGCGGGAGAGCCGCTCACGGTCGCCCAGGAGGACGTCGAGCTGCGCGGCCACGCGATCGAGTGCCGGATCAACGCCGAGGCCGCGCACAAGAACTTCGCGCCCGCGCCGGGCGCCATCTCCACCTACCGCGAGCCCGCCGGACCGGGGGTCCGCGTCGACTCGGGCGTAGAAGCCGGCTCCGAGGTGACGCCGATGTACGACCCGATGGTCGCCAAGCTGATCGTCTGGGACGTCGACCGCGAGCACGCGACGCGCCGCATGCTGCGGGCGCTCGGCGAGTACGAGGTCGGCGGCCTGACCACGCTGATCCCCTTCCACGAGGCGATCCTGGCCACCGAGCAGTGGGCAAAGGGAGAGACCTGTCGCGACCTGATGGAGGACAAGGAGTGGTTGAAGACGACCGCGCCTGAGCAGGCCGGGGCGCCGGAGGTGCCCGAGGGCGCCGAGGTCGTCAGCCGCGACTACAAGGTCGAGGTTGCCGGCAAGCTCTTCGACGTCACGGTGATCGGCGAGGCCGCCGCCGGGGGCAGCGCACCCGCCGCGGGCGGCAAGAAGCCGCCGAAACGCGAGCGCAAGTCCGGTGGCGGTGCCAGCGCCTCGAGCGAGTCGCTGCCCTCGCCGCTGCAGGGCACGGTCCTCAAGGTCGCGGTCGAGCAGGGCGCCGAGGTCGCCGAGGGCGACCTGGTCTGCGTGATCGAGGCGATGAAGATGGAGAACGAGATCGCCGCCCACCGGTCCGGCAAAGTCACCACGCTGAACGTCACCGAAGGCGCTGCGGTGTCAAGCGGCGATGTCCTCGCAGTGATCGAGTAGCGCGGTAGAGGACTACCGCCGCTATTTCCCCTTGCCCGGGTGATTGCGTTCCCGTTCGCGCCGTTCCTTTTCCCGTTCCCGTTCGTGTTCGAGGATTTCCTTCTGGCGCTTGGCGCGCAGGCGGTCGAATTCGATTCGGGTGAGCGGCAGCTGCGGAGTCACCTCGCGGCATTCGCGGCCGACGCAGTTCTCGAAGCGCCGCAGCTGGCGGTGGAGGAAGTTGCGGATCGGGTAGAAGTTCGGCTCTTTGACGATGTTGTTGAGCTCGTTGGGGTCCTTGTTGATGTTGTAGAGCTCCTTCTCACCGTCGGGCCAGGCGATGTACTTGTACGGGCCGAGGCGGATTCCCTCGTAGTTCAGCGGCGGCGCCAGCAGCGAGGCCTGAGCGTTGCCGCCGGTCCTCGTAGCTCCGGACTCGGGCTCTTCGGGCTGCTTGGGGTCGGTGCTGCCGTTGCCGCCCGGCACTCCGCCGTCGCCTTCGCCGCTGGAGGCGATCGCGCCGTTGGCTTCGACGTCGCTCGTCTGCACGAAGGACTCGAAGAGGATCGGCCGGCGGGTGCGCAGTTCGGGGTCGCGCAGGAAGGGCACCACCGAGCGCCCGTCGACGCTCTTGTCCGGTTCGACGCCGGCGAGATCGAGGATCGTTGGGGCGATGTCGATGTTGGCCGTCAGCTCGCCGGTGGAGGTGTTCGGCTTGATCCCCGGCCCGCGGATCAGGAACGGCAGGTGGGTGGATGGCTCGTAGGCGAGGAACTTGCCGCCGATCAGCCGGTGCTCGCCGAAGAAGAAGCCGTTGTCGGAGATGAAGAGGACGTAGGTGTTCTGCAGGCGACCGGTTTCGGCCAGCGTGCCGATGATCTCCTTGACCCCGTCGTCGATTCCGCGCAGCGACTCGAGCTGCTTGTCGTAATAGACCTTGTAGGTGTGCTTGATGGCGGGCGTCAGGTGTTCGGCTTCGCGGAGGAAGGCCGGCTTGTCGCTCACATTGCCCTCGTCGAACCCTTCCAAGCGGTCGTGCGGCAGCTTCGCCCCCTTGAACCAGTTGTAGTAGCGGGGGGGCGGCTCGGGTCCGGCGGGCTTGCGGAAGTCGCCATGGGGAGCCGTGTAGTCGACCTGCATGTAGAAGGGCTGTTCGGGGGGAGTCGCCTGTATTTCTTCGCGTGCCATCCAGTCGAAGACATCGGTCGCATAGAGGCAGGGCCGCCCTTCTTCGGGCGCGTAAGGGCAGCCCGGCGGATCGCGTTCGGTGTATTCGCGCGGTTCCCAGGTGCCGGAGTTACCGTACGGTTCGCTGACGACCCCGTCGTTGTTGAGCGTGTAGCCGTAGAAGTAATGGTGCGTGTCGGCGTTGAGGATGGTGTGCCACGAGCTCCACCCCGGCGGCACTTCCTTGCCGCTGCTGTACGGTTCGTCGCCGTAGCCGTTGAGGAACTTGCCGATGTGGATCGTGCGGTAGCCGGCCCCCTGCAGCCAGGTGGCGATGTTGTGGTCGTAGGCGCCGCGGAAGGAGAATCCGTAGTAGCCGCCATTGGGCTGCACGTTGCCCTTCACGCCGGTGTTGTGGGCGTAGCGGCCGGTCATCATGCTTACCCGCGAGGGGCAGCAGAGTGGGTATGGGACGTAGTAGCGGTTGAAGGTCTCGCCCTTCTTGGCGATCAGGTCGAGCGTGTTCGGCATCGCGCGCAGTTCCGGTGCCCCGGGGTAGGGGCGGAAGGCCGCATAGAGCTCGTCGAGCGTCTGGTCGTCGGTTTGGATGACGACGAAGCTGGGCGGTTCGGGGTTGGGATCCAGCGGCGGTTCTTCTTCGGCTCCGGCGTGCCCCGCCTTCAGGGCGAGCAGGCAGACGATCGCCAGCAGCGCCGCCGCGAGCGGCAAATGGCCGTGTGAAGACAGTCGGATGTGGCTGAGTCGGTCCATCGAATAGGCGCTGCGCCGGCCCCGCGGGGCGCCCGCAAGGGTCGAAACCGTCGCGCCCCGGGGAAGTTGCGAAAACGGAACGCTAGAAGATGGCTAGGACGCGCCGAGCTTTTTCGCCGCTTCGCGGAAGTTCTTGACCGTCGCGCTGGGCGCTTTGCGGCCTTCGAGCTTCTCGCCGTGTCGGTTGACCCAGATCACCGGCACTTTCATCTTCAGCAGCGGCGCGACGTCGGTCGTGTAGCTCGAGCAGATGTGGACCCAGCCTTTTTTGCCGCCGAGGCGGCGCGCGCACTCTTTGAAGTGGACGGGGTCGGGCTTGTAGCTGCGCACCTGCTGCGCGGTGACGACCAGGTCGAGTTCGGTGCGCAGATGGCGACGCGAGATGCCGAGCAGCTTGTCGTCGATGTTGGAGATGATCCCGATCTCGTAGCGTTTCCCGAGCCGGTCCATCGCCGCGTTGGCCTCGCGGAAAGGCAGCCAGTAGGCGACGCTGTCGGGCAGGAACTGGGCCCGCGACGGCTCGATCTCCCAGCCCACCTCACGCGCGATTTTGACGATCGTGCGGCGCAGCACCTCGGCATAGAGTTCGTAGGAGCCGGCCATGATTTCGGCCTGCACCTCCATGAAGCGGGCGAGGAAGGGGCCCTCTTCGAAGCTGAAGCCGTCCTTCGCCGCCTCTTTCTTGCACGCGTCGAGGATGCCCTTCTCCCAGTCGATCAGGGTTCCGTAGCAGTCGGTGGTCACCCAGTTGATGGATTTGAGCGCGGGCAAGGCCATGGGGCGCGGCATCTTATAGGCTGCCGCGCGGCCCCGGCAGGGCGCCAAACGACATGGACCTCCTCGAGTATCAGGGCAAGCAGCTTTTCTCCGCGCACGGCATCGCCGTGCCGAGCGGCGAGGTCGCGTCCACCGTGGAGGAGGCCGTCGCCGCCGCGGAGCGCATCGGCTATCCCTGCGCGATCAAGGCCCAGGTGCTGATCGGTGGCCGTGGCAAGGCGGGCGGGATCAAGATCGCCAAGGACGCCGGAGAGGCACGCGAGTACGCCGGCGCGATCCTCGGCATGGATATCGTCGGCCCCCACGGCGAGGGCCCCTTCCGGGTCGAGCGCGTCTGGGTCGAGGGCGGCTCGGCGATCGCCGCCGAGTACTACGCCTCGGTGATCCTCGACCGCGGTGAGAAGAAGCTGCTGGCGATGGTCTCCGCCAAGGGCGGCATGGACATCGAGGCGGTCGCCGCCGAGGACCCCGAGGCGCTCGTCAAGGAGCACATCGACCCCACGCGACCCTTCACCGCCGCCGAGGCGCGCCCGATCGTCGCGGCCGCCGGCCTCGCGGAGGATGCGCTCGACGAGGCCGCAGAGATCCTCGCGAAGCTGGCCGAGACCGCCGCCGGCGAGGACGCGACGCTGATCGAGGTCAATCCTTTGATAGTCACCGAGGATCGCCAGGTCGTCGCGCTCGACGCCAAGGTGACGATCGACGGCAACGCGCTGTACCGGCACGAGGGCCTGGCCGAGCTCGACGCCGAGTCGATCGAGGACCCGCAGGAGGCGATGGCGCGCGAGAAGGGCCTCACCTACGTCAAGCTCGACGGCAACGTCGGCATCCTTGCCAACGGCGCCGGGCTCTGCATGTCGACCCTCGACGTCGTCGCCCAGGCGGGCGGCGCACCGGCCAACTTCCTCGACGCGGGCGGCGGCTCCAAGGCCGAGGCGATCGTCGATGCGTTGACGGTGATCACCTCCGATGAGAAGGTCACCGCGATCCTCTTCAACATCTTCGGCGGCATCACCCGCTGCGACGAGATCGCCAAGGGAATCGTCGAGGCGTCGGCGCAGCTCGACCTCGGCGTGCCTCTGGTCGTCCGCCTCGACGGCACCAACTCCGAGGAGGGGCTGGCGATCCTCGCCGATGCCGGCCTGTCCAACCTGCACCAGGAGACGACGATGCTCGGCGCCGCGCAGAAAGTGGTCGAGCTGGCAGGAGGGAACGGCTGATGTCGATCGTCATCGACGAGAAGACCAAGCTCGTCGTCTCCGGTCTGACCGGCCGCGAGGGCTCCTTCCACGGCCTGCGCAACCAGGCCTACGGCACCGACCTGGTCGCGGGCGTGACGCCCGGCAAGGCCGGCCAGGACGTCGAGGGGGTGCCGATCTTCGACTCGATCAAGGAGGCGGTCGAGGAGCGTGGCGCCAACACGTCGATGATCTTCGTGCCCGCCCGCTTCGCGGCGCCGGCGATCGACGAGGCGATCGAGTCCGGCGTCGAGACGGTGATTGCGATCACCGAGGGGATTCCGGTGCTGGACATGCTGAAGACCTACTGGAAGGCGCGGGAGGCGGGCGTGCGGCTGATCGGCCCCAACTGTCCGGGCGTGCTCTCGCCGGGCAAGGCGAACGTCGGCATCATCCCCGCCCAGTTCTTCGACCCGGGCAAGATCGGCGTCGTCTCCAAGTCGGGCACGCTGACCTACCAGATCGGCAACGAGCTGAAGCAGGCCGGCGAGGGCAACTCCTCGATCGTCGGCATCGGCGGCGACCCGATCATCGGCTCTGACTTCATCGACATCCTCGAGCTGTACGAGGCCGACCCCGACACCGAGCTGATCGTGATGGTCGGCGAGATCGGCGGCGACGCCGAGGAGCGGGCAGCCGAGTTCATCGCCGCCAACATCTCCAAGCCGGTCGTCGCCTACATCGCCGGCTTCACCGCGCCGCCCGGCAAGCAGATGGGCCACGCCGGCGCGATCATCTCCGGCTCCTCCGGCACCGCGCAGGCGAAGAAGGAAGCGCTTGAGGCGAAGGGCGTGCGGGTGGGCGAAAGCCCGACCGAGACGGCGAAGATCGCCGTCGAAGTCCTGCGCGGGTAGGCGTTGCTAGGCTCGGCTGCGATGGCCAGCGACACCATTTCGTTTGCTCGCGGGGCGCCCAGCTCGGACATTCTGCCTAGGGAGGCGGTGGCCGACGCTGCTGCGAAGGCGCTCTCGGAGGACTGGGAAAAGGCGCTTTCCTATGGGACCGGGATCGGGCACCCCGGGCTCTGCGCCTGGGTGGCCGAGCGGCACGGGAGATTGGACGCCGGACAGGTGATGATCGCCAACGGGTCGCTGGAGGCGGGGTGGATGCTGTTCGAGCATCTGCTCGAGCGCGGTGACCGGGTGGTAGTCGAGCAGCCGACCTACGACCGCACGCTGCTGATGCTGCAGCGGCTCGGGGTCGAGCTGGTGCCGGTCTCGTTGGAGGCCGACGGCGTCGACCTCGCGCAGTTCGAAGCAGCCCTGGACGAGGGGCCGATCAAGCTCGCCCACATCATCCCCAACTTCCACAATCCGGCCGGCTGCACGCTCTCCGCTGCGAAGCGCACGCGGCTGGTCGAGCTGGCTGCCGAGCACGACTTCCTGATCTTCGAGGACGACCCCTATCGCGAGCTGCCCTTCGAGGGCGAGGCGCTCGAGTCGATGCTCTCGATCGACTCGGCCGAACGGGTCGTGCACGCCTCGTCCTTCTCCAAGACGGTCAGCCCGGGCGTCCGGGTGGGCTACCTCGCCGGCCCCGCGGCGACGATCGCGGCGCTGGCCAAGCGGGCCAACGAGACCTACATCTCGCCCAACATGCTGGCCGAGTCGGTTGTGCTCGAGCTCTGCGAGTCCGGGGCGCTGGACCGCAACATCGAGTTCGTCAAGGGCGCCCTGCGCGATCGCCGCGACGCCCTGGTCGACGCCCTGCGCGCGCAGCTTCCGGAGGCGGAGTTCGTCGTCCCCGAGGGTGGCTACTTCCTCTGGTTGGACCTCGCCGAGGGGACCGACACCACCGCTCTGCTGGCCGAGGCCAAAGGCGAGGGCGTCGCCTTCGTCGCCGGGCCCGACTTCATGATCGAGGGCGGCGGCAACAGCCTCCGCCTCTCCTTCGCCAGCGTGCCGCCGGATCGCATCCCCGAGGGCGTCGAACGGATCGCCCGGGCGCTGGAGCGGCTCCGCGCCGCCTCCCCGGCCTGAGGACGCTGCCAGGCGCCGTTGCGCGTCCTCAGCGGCCGTAGCGGTCCGACGAGAGGACCAGCTGCTCGGGGATCGCCGCCCGCGGCGGCGGCGCCGGGTCGGCGCGGACCGAGACCGTCTCGGCGACGCTGCGCGAGACGCGGTGGGCGCCGTCGGCGGAGGCGATTGTGATGCCCTCCTCGTCGGAGCTCTGCACGCTGCCCTCCAAGCCGGGCTCCAGGCCCGCCGCTTTGAGGTAGTGCAGCAGCTCCTCGGCCTCGTTCTCGAAGCGCAGCACGCAGACCTTGGCGCCGACCTCGACGTCGGCCAGCAGCGAGCCGGTCTCGCGCACCCCCTCGACGATCGGGTGGCCGTGGGGACAGGTGGTGGCGTCGCCGATCGCGGCCCTCATGCGCTCCTCCAGCACCGGCGACATCGCGTGCTCGATCCGCTCGGCCTCCTCGTGCACCTCGTCCCATGGGATGCCGAGCACGTCGGTGAGGAAGCGCTCGATCATCCGGTGGCGGCGGACGATGTAGCTGGCGTGCTCGCGCCCGGACTCGGTGAAGACGAGCGATTTGTCGGCATTGCGCTCGACATAGCCGTCGCCGACGAGGCGGCCGACCATCTCGTGCACCGTTGGCGGTGAGAGCTGCATCGCGCGGGCGATGTTGGCGCCGGTCATCGGCAGGCCCGCCTCGTCGATCCAGAACATCGACTCGAGGTACTCCTGCTCCGCGACGGTCGCCGTGTCGGCTGCCAACTGTCCTCCTTTTAGGCACCCCTCATCAGGGTTCCCTAAGATCTCTTGCCTTGACGACGATCTACCACTCGGCGCGCCGCCACTGGCCACTTTACCTGGGCGGCTTGCTCGTCGCCCTGCTTGCCTGGAGCGCGTTCGACGCGCACGGCGGCACCCCTGAACCGGGCGTGGGCGAGCACCTCAGCCACGGTGCGGTCGTCCTCGACTCAGCCCTGCTGGTCTTCCGTGAGGGTCTGGAGACGATCCTCGTCCTCGCCGCGGTCACCGCCAGCATGGTCGGCGCGGCGCAGGTCTACCGCAAGCCGATCGCCCTCGGCGCGGCGACCGGCTTCCTCGCCAGCGTCGCCACCTGGTTCCTCGCCGCCTGGGTGCTCGGGCAGCTCGGCGGCGGCGGGCTCGCGGTGCAGGCGGCGACCGGGCTGCTCGCGGTGATCGTCCTGCTCGTGGTCATGAACTGGTTCTTCCAC
>DASSHI010000030.1:0-85263 GCA_035693025.1 Solirubrobacterales bacterium | reverse complement strand
CCGGTGATCAGCATCAGCGCCAGAAAGCGCGGCACGACCAGGTTCTTGATCGGGTCGACGCCAAGCACCTGCAGGGCGTCGAGCTCCTCGCGGATCTTGCGGGCGCCGAGGTCGGCGGTGATCGCCGTGCCGGCGACGCCGCCGACGACGATCGCGGTGACGATCGGGCCGATCTGGCGTACCGCGATCACGACGAAGAAGCCGCCGAGGCGGTCGAGCGCGCCGAAGAGGTTGAGGATCCCGGCGGCCTGCAGCCCCGGCGCCCCCAGACAGAGGGCGAAGGTCGAGATCGTCATCGGGAACCAGGAGAGCTTGAGCACGAAGAGGAACTGGCCGACGAGCTCCTCGCCATATGGGTAGGGCGGCTTCACCGCGGCGACCAGCGTCTTCGCGGTGAGGATCATCATCTCCCCGATCTGCTCGAAGAACGACTTGGCGGGCCCGAACGCCCGCGCTACAGCTTGTGCCGCCACCAGCTCATCGCCCGCTCGAGGGGACTGGCGCCCTGGGCACGTTCGCGCCCCGCCCGGCGGGCTCGCTGCTCGGCGGCACGCTGGGCCGCCGAGAGCTGGGCGATCAGCGTATCGCGCGTCTGCTCGAGCTCCTCGACCCCGGCCACGTGCGCTTTGGCGCGGCGCGGCGCGGTCGGCAGGTCGCGCGGCAGGTCGGCGGGGTAGGCGGCGAGCTCGGCCTCGAGGCGGGCGATCTGACGGCGCAGCTCCTGGCGCACCTCGATCGCCTCGCTCTCGCGGCCGACGTCGGGCAGGTCAGACTCCTCCAACTCGCCGGGCTCCTCGAGGGCGCCGGGCATGTTGGCGCAGGCGGAGGCGACGATCGCCAGCTCGCGCGGGCTGAGGCCGGCGTCATGGGCGCGCTGCAGTGCCTCGGTGGCGATCTCCTCGAGCTGGGCGGCCGCCTCGATTCCCTCGGCGACGAACGTGCCCTGGCCCTGGCGGCTGACCACCAGCCCCTCGTGCTCGAGCCCGGCGTAGACCGCGCGCACCGTGTTTACGTTGACCCCCGCCCACTCGGCCAGGCGGCGGAAGCTCGGCAGCCGCTCGCCCGAGGCGAGACGGCCGGTGGCGATCAGGGCGCGCAGGCGCCAGGTGAGCTGCAGGCCGATCGGCAGCTCGTCGGCGGGATCGATCGAGAACGGGTTGGGCTCACGCGCCGCTGCCTGCTGTGCCATCTGAACGGCACAGTAGACGAACCAGGTGTATCAGTCAACTACCACAGCTCGACTGGGCCGCAGGACGCGCACGGTCGTAACCCTGGCGCGCCGCCTGCGAAAGCCGCCGAGGGGCGATCGTGCTGCAGATTCCCGCCGTCCAGTGCCCGCGTTCGTCGCGGAGGAGGAACAGCCCGACCGCGTTGGGCTGCCGCCGCGGCAAGCCGCAGGCGGCGGCGTGACGGGCGCTGCGAACCGAGATCGTCTCGCCGCGGTCGATCATCCGGGCGCCACGGTAGACACGGCGTACTCGGTAACGGTAGTCGGCGCGCAGGCTCCCCCGGGGTACGACCTTGACCAGATATCCGACTATCGCCGCGTCGGCGCGGCTGAGCGAGTCAACCGGATTGCGAGGCGCACAGGAGCATGCCTGGGCGCTTCCGGCAAAGACCAGAGCGCCCAAGGCGACGACTGCCGCAATTCCCCGGCGCCTCAACCGCACTCCTCCCACTGTAGAGAGAGACGCCCGATTTCACAAATCGGCGTCGCCGCCGGCGCCGCGTCAGGGGGTCAAGACGATCTTGAGCGCTTCGCGGTTGTCGTAGAGCTCGTAGGCCTCGGCGGCCTGGTCGAGCTTCATGTGATGCGTGACCAGCGGCGAGGGATCGAGCTTGCCCGCCTCGAGCAGGCCGAGCACGCGATCGACGTGGGCGATCACGTTGGCGAGCCCGAGACGCAACGTGAGGCCCTTGAGCCAGGCGAGGCCGAGCGGCACCTCGCCCTTGCCGGCGTAGGCGCCGATCCCCGACACCGTCCCGGCGTCACGGGCGAGGCTGACCGCCATCGCCAGGGGGCCGGGATCACCGACCGCGTCGACGACGACGTCGACCCCCCGCCCTTCGGTAGCCGCGCGCACGGCGCGCTTGGGGTCGTCCTCGCCGAGGTGCAGCGGCACGGCGCCGAAGCGCCCCGCCATCGCCAGGCGCGCCGCCACCGAGTCGATCGCGAAGACCCGGGTCGCGCCCGCCGCCATGGCGGCCTGTACGGCGCAGAGGCCGACCGGGCCGAGGCCGAGCACCGCAACGGTGTCGCCGGCCCGCACCCCGGCGTGGGCAACCGCGTGGAAGCCGGTGCCCATCACGTCGCCGGCAAAGAGGGCGACCTCGTCCGACATTCCCTCCGGGACGCGCCTCAGGGTGAGGTTGGCGCGCGGCACGAGCAACAGCTCGGCCTGGGCGCCCTGCAGATCGCCCAAGTTCGAGCCGTGGCCGAAGGTCCGGCCGTTCTCGCAGCGGTGGTAATCGCTGCGCAGGCAGGCGGTGCAGGTGGCGCAGGCGGTGTGGAAGCAGCCGAGCACCCGATCGCCGACGGCGACCCTTTCGACGTCATCGCCGGCCGCCAGCACCGTGCCGACGAACTCGTGGCCGATCGTGAAGCCGGGCTCGACCGGCACCCGCCCGTGGTAGATGTGCAGGTCCGAGCCGCAGATCCCGCTCGCCTCGACCCGGACAACCGCATCGTCGGCGGCATGGAGCTCCGGGTCGGGCTTCTCCTCGACCCGGACCTCGCCGGGCGCCTGGAAGGTGACTGCGCGCATCCCTGGAACTTATCCGCTCGCCGGCCGTTCGGAGTCAGCCGCTCAGCCGGCGGGGACGCCGGTCACCTGGAAGCGCCCGGAGTCGGCACCGGGGCTCGCCGTCTCGGCGATCCGCGCTTCCAGAGCCAGCTCGCGCTCGAAGTCGGCCTCCTCGCCATGGCGGAAGGAGACGTCCTTGCCCTCGAGCAGCTCGACGAAGACCTCGACGAAGCGGGCATCGAGCTGCTTGCCGGCGACCCGCCGCAGCTCCTGGATCGCCTCGTAGCTCGAGGTCGGCGTGCGGTAGGAGTCGCGCGCGGTCATCACGTCGTAGGTGTCGGCGACCGAGATGATCCGTGCCAGCTCGGGGATCTCGTCCCCGGCGAGGCCGCGCGGATAGCCTTTGCCGTCGATCCGCTCATGATGGGCGAGGATGATGTCGGCGACCGGTCCGTAGCCGTCGAGCGAGGAGACGACGCGCGCGCCCTGCTGGGGGTGGCGGCGAATCAGCATCCAGTCTTCGTCGGTCAACGGCACGTTTGCCTTGAGGATCCGATCGGGGAGGATGAACTTGCCGATGTCGTGCAACAGGGCCGCGATGTGAACCAGCTCCTCCTGCTCTTTCGAAAAGCCCGCCCGCTGTGCGATCGCACGTGAGTAGCGGGCGACGGCCGCGCTGTGGCGGGCCGTCATCTGATCCCTCAGGTCGAGCGTGCGCAGCAGCGCGCTCAACATCCCCACCTGGAAGCTGGCGAGCTGCTTGGTCCGCACCTCGAGCTCGCGGGCGCGATCCTGGGACTTGAGCAGCGCGCCGAGCAGGTACTGGAAGGTGACGAGGACGATGCCGAACAGGGCGACCCCGGCGAGGCCGATCTGGATGTATATGAAGGCGACGCCGACCGCCATCAACGCCGCCGCCAGCTCGGAGGGCAACAGCGGGAACATCACTTTGCGCACCTTCTCGACGAAGGAGCTGCGCTCCAGGTAGCACGTGTACGCGCCGATCATCGAGAAGTTGATCGTGAGGGCGAGCAGGAAGGCGCCGAAGACGAGCACGTAGTAGACCGGATCGGAGGTCGTGATCTGCGAATGCGCGATCGTTTCCCGGAAGGCGACGCCGACGACGATCGGGAAGGTGATGTAGGTCAGCAGGTTGACCAGGAGGTCGTGCATTGGTTCGCGAAAGCGCAGCCATCCGGCGAAAATCGAGATCACGCCGATCAGCGCAGCCGGAGCGCCGCCGAGCAGGACCATCGCGAGGACGAGGGCGAGGAAGTTGCCGGAGATCTTCAGCCGCGATTCGGTTTCGATCGACGTGACGTCGCTGAAGATCGAGAACCCGAGCAGGATCGCGAACAACGACAGGCTCCAGTCGGCGTTGGAACCGCGCCAGACCGCCGCTCCGCAGGCGATAGCGAGGCCGACGGCCAGGAACGCCTGGACCAGCATTGTGGGTCGCTGCTTTTGCATTTAACGGGGTGAGGCAATCGCCGCGCTCTCGCGCCTGCCTGAGCTTTCCACGCAGATAACGATGCCCCTTCGTACTGGGTGGGCCATCTCGAGCGTTGACTCTTGGCCTCACGGTAGTCGCTCGCCAAAGCCCGGACAACCCCTCTCGACCAACTGGCCAAGACCTTGCAAATTGCTGTAGATACCCAAATCTCCACCGCAAACCCGCCCCGAAAATGCACGAAAGGCACCCTAGGGGCGCCTCTCGATCCTGCTGGCGGCCACAAGATGCCGCCTGTGCTTCTAAGTTCTATCTACCTTTTCCAACCCATGAGAGCCATTCCTTTCGTCGAAGCCCGTGCGGGATATCTCGCGCAAGTCTCGGCGAGACGAATTAGTTGCTGGCAAGTTTGTAGCACAAGTTGGCGAAAAGTTGTGCATCTGCAACGGAACTTGTGCAATAAACGCGTGGGGACTTCAGTCGAATAATGAGTAGGCCACGCCTAAGAGACCCTCTGAGACGCCCGGCATTCCGCCGGCTGGCGATCTCCTACGCGGTCAACGAGCTGGGCGACTGGCTCGGCATCGTCGCCCTCTCGGTGCTCGTCTACGAGCAGACCGGCAATGCGATGGCGACCGCGGCGCTCTTCATCGGGACCGGATTCCTCCCGGCCCTGTTGACGCCGGTGATGGTCGCCCGCCTGGAGCGGCCGCCCCCACGCTTCGTGCTGCCGACGATCTACGCGCTGGAGGCGGCGGCCTTCGGCGCCCTCGCGCTGCTTGCCGGGCACTTCTCGCTCGTGGCAGTCGTCGCGGTAGCGACCGTCGACGGCGCCCTGGCGCTGACCGCGAGGACGCTGACCCGCGCCGTCTCCGCCGCGATGCTCGAGCCCCAAGAGGAGTTGCGCGCCGGCAACGCGGTGCTCAACGTCGCCTTCACCGGCGGCGCCGCGCTCGGCCCGGCGGTCGCCGGAATCGTGGTCGCCGCGCTGGGAGTCCCGTCTGCCCTCCTGCTCAACGCCGTCTCCTTCTATGCGATCGCCTGCATCCTGCTTACCGCCCGGCCGCTGCCCCAGCCCGAGCCCGAGCCGGAGGCCAGGCTGATCGAACGCGTCCGCGCCGGCCTCGGCTACATCCGCCGCCACGCCTTCCTGCGCCGCCTGCTCGTGGCCCAGTCGGCCGCGATCGTCTTCTTCTCGGCGGTGATCCCGATCGAGGTGATCTACGCGAAGGAGACCCTGGGCGCCGGAGACACCGGGTACGGGCTGATGCTCGGCTGCTGGGGCGCGGGCATGGTCGTCGGCAGCATCGTCTTCGCCACCCTGCGGCGGGCGCCGCTGCCGCTGCTGCTCTTCTTCAGCAGCGTCGCGATCGGGGCGGGCTATCTCGGCATGGCCGGCGCGCAGACGCTGGCGCTCGCCTGCGTCGCCTCGGCCGTGGGCGGCGCCGGCAACGGCGTTCAGTGGGTCGCCATGGTCAGCGCCGTGCAGGAGCTGACGGCGGCGAAGATGCAGGCACGGGTCATGGGCACCCTGGAATCGGCCTCCTCGGCAGCCCCGGGCCTGGGCTACGTGCTCGGCGGCGCGATCGCCTCCGCTTGGAGCCCGCGCGCCACGTTCCTCGTGGCCGGGGTCGGCGTGATGGCGATAGTCGTCGCCTCGGCCGCGCTATTGGGCAGGAATTGGCCTCTGGAGCGAGGAAAAGAACGTCCAGGGAGCATTGACGCCGCCGACGAGCTTATGGTGGAGTTAATTCCCGCAGAGGCTCTGCCCAGTCTAGATCGGAGGTCGTGAGTGAGGAAGCTGCATGCAGCACTGGCTGTGCTTGGTCTGGTGGCAGCGGCATTCGTCCTCTCGTCATGCGGCGGCTCCGGCGGCAAGGAAGGCGGCACGCTGACCGGTAGCTATGCCTCCTTCCCCGAACTCGATCCGGCGCTTTCCTACGATCAGGAAGGCTGGACGGCGATGTACGACACTTACCTGCCGCTGCTGACCTATAACCACGCCAACGGCGCCGCGGGCGCCGAAGTGGTGCCGGCGCTGGCCGAGAGCCTGCCGAAGATCGGCAACGGCGGCAAGACCTACACGCTGACCCTGCGCAAGGGGCTCAAATACTCCGACGGCACGCCCGTCAAGGCCTCCGACTTCGCCGCGACGGTCGAACGCCTCTTCAAGATCAACTCGCCCGGCTCTCCGTTCTACGAAAGCATCGTCGGCGCCGAACAGTTCGCCAAGTCCAAGACCGGCGGCATCCCCGGGATCGAGACCGACGACAAGACCGGCAAGATCACGATCGAGCTGACCAAGCCGCGCGGCACCTTCACCAACGAGCTGGCGATGCTTTTCGTCGCCCTCCTCCCCCCGGGCACCCCTGCCAAGAACCTCACGACCGAACCGCCGCCCGCCACCGGTCCCTATGTGATCACCAAAGTCGAACCCGGCAAGGGCTGGTCCTACGCTCGCAACCCGCAGTGGGCCAAGGCCAACGGAAAGGCGATCTCCGAGGTGCCGAGCGGCCACGTGAACGAGATCGACGTCTCGCTCGTCCGCAACAGCGCGACCCAGGTCAACGAAATCGAACGCAACCAGGCGAACTGGATGCAGACGACCGTCCCGGCGGACCTCTACAACAAAATCAAGGACAAGTACGAAGGAACCCAGTTCCGGGTCGAGCACCCGATCAGCACCTACTTCTTCTGGATCAACACCGAAAGGGCCCCCTTCGACGACGTCAAGGTCCGCCAAGCGGTGAACTACGCGGTCGACAGCGCCGCGCTGGAAAGAATCTACGCCGGCTCGCTATCTGCCACCCACCAGATCCTGCCCGAAGGCATGCCCGGTCACGAAGCCTTCGACCTCTACCCCCACGACATGACCAAAGCGAAGGAACTGCTCGCCGAAGCGGACCCGTCAGACCGCGACATCACGGTCTGGACCGACAACGAAAGCCCCAACGACAAGGCCGGCGCCTACTACGCCGGCGTGCTCGGCGAACTGGGCTTCAACGTGAAGCTGAAGACGATCAACGGGGACAGCTATTTCGGGGTCATCGGCAATCGGTCCACGCCCGACCTCGACACCGGGTGGGCCGACTGGCTGCAGGACTACCCCCATCCCAACGACTTCTTCCAGCCGCTGCTCGACGGCGAAAGCATCGCTCCCACCGGCAACACGAACGTCTCCAACATGAATGACCCGAAGCTGAACGCCAAGATCGCGAAACTCAGCACCGAACAGCTCGGCCCTCAGCAGGAAGCGGAATACGCGAAGCTCGATCGGGAATTCATGGAACAGGCGCCGATGGTCCCGTACGGCAGCATCACGACGTCGACGTTCGTCGATGACTCGATCGACCTCGACAAGGTGATCTACAACCCGACCATGGGTCAGGATCTGACCAGCTTCCAGTTCAAGTAATGGAGGGCCGCAGCCCGTGGTATCCGGCGTACCGGCGGCTGCGGCGCAACCGGATCGCCCTCGCGGCAGCGGCACTGTTCGTCACGATCCTCGTCTTCGTCCTCGCCGCGCCCCTATGGGCGCACGACGTCGCCCATACGACGCCGAACGCGACGCACACCCTGGAGAAGGTCGAAGCGGACGGCGAGCAGCGCGAAATCGTAAACCGCGAAGGCAAGCCGGTCGGCCCGCTCTGGCTCGCGGCAGATGGACGCTTCTTCCTCGGCGCCGACGGAACGCTCGGCCGCGACGAGATGGTGCGGCTGATGTACGGGGGGCGGATCTCGATCCTGATCGGCTTCTCGGCGACGTTGCTCGCGATCCTGCTGGCCACCGTCCTCGGCCTGCTGGCCGGCTACTACCGCGGCTGGCCCGACGCGGTGATCTCGCGCTCGCTCGACGTCATCTGGTCGTTCCCGGTGACGCTGCTGGCGATCGCGCTCGGCCTCGCACTCGCCGTCGGCGGGCTGCAGATCGGCCCGCTGCACCTCTCGGGCGGCTCGATCTGGATCCCGATCCTGATCATCGCCTTCGTCTACACGCCGTATTTGGCGCGGCCGATCCGCGGCGAGGTGCTCTCGCTGCGCGAGAAGGAGTTCGTCGAGGCCGCCGTCGCCCAGGGCGCCGGGCCGCTGCGGGTGATGTTCGGCGAGCTGCTGCCGAACCTGGCCTCGACGCTGATCGTCTTCTTCGCGCTCGGCGTCGCCAACAACATGCTGCTCGAGGCGACGCTGTCGTTCCTCGGCGTCGGCGTGCAGGCGCCCAACGCCTCCTGGGGGTCGATGATCGGCAGCGGCTTCGAACTGATCAGCACCGCCCCGCTGCTGACCGTCATCCCGGGCGCGATGATCCTGCTCACCGTCCTTTCGATCAACGTCCTCGGCGAGGGTCTGCGCGACGCGCTCGACCCCAGGTCGCGGCTCGTGCTCGAGGCCCGCTCCGGCATCGCCGAACCACAGGAGAGCCCGCTCTGATGGGCCGCTTCGTCGCCCGCCGCGCGATCGGCACCGTCCTCGTCCTCTTCGCCGTCTCGGTGATCGTCTTCCTCGTCTTCAACGTGATCCCCGAGTCCAACCCCGCGCAGAGCATGGCCGGCAAGAACGCGACCCCGACCCTGGTCGCCAGCATCGAAGAGGAATGGGGCTTCGACGAATCCCTGCCGGCCCAGTACCTGACGATGATGCGCAAGGTCTTCACGGGGGACCTGATCTCCTACGAAGGGCGGGAAAACGTCGACGAACGGATCGCCGAAGGGATCCCGGCGACCTTCTCGCTCTGCATCGGAGCAGCCCTGATCTGGATGTTCTTCGGGGTCCTCTTCGGCTACCTCTCGGCGACCAAGCCAGGGGGCCGGCTCGACCGCGCCCTCGGCGTCCTCTCGGTTACCGGGATCTCGGTTCCCGAATTCTGGCTGGGGGCGATCTTCCTCAACTACCTGGCTTACAAGCTCGCCCTCTTCCCAACCGGCAACTACGTCGGGCTGACCGAAGACCCACTGCAGTGGGCCTACCACCTGATCCTCCCGTGGGCGACGCTCTCGATCGTCTTCATCGGCTTCTACAGCCGCGTGCTGCGCTCGCGGATGCTCGACGCGGCGGGCGAGGACCACGTGCGCACCGCACGGGCCAAGGGGCTTTCCGAGCGGCGGGTGATGAGCCGCCACGTGCTGCGCAACTCGCTGGGCCCGGTCGTCACCCTCTTCGGCCTCGACTTCGGCGCCCTGCTGGGCGGCGCGATCGCGGTCGAATTCATCTTCAACCTCAACGGCATCGGCCTCTACACCTATGAATCGCTGACCAACCAGGACCTGCCGCCGGTGATCGCCGTCGTCCTCTTCGGCGCTTTCTTCATCGTCCTCTTCAACAGCCTGGTCGACGTCGCTTACGCCTATCTCGATCCACGGGTCAAGCTCGGAAGCTCGGCGCGATGAGGACGGGCCGGGCATGAGCGGGCCGCTGCTCAGCGTCGACGACCTGCGCGTCGGCTTCGTCACCGAAGACGGCCTCGTGCAGGCAGTCGAAGGCGTCTCCTTCGACCTCGCCCCGGGGGAGGTATTGGCGATCGTCGGCGAGTCGGGCTCGGGCAAGAGCGTCACCGCGCAGACGATCGTCGGGCTCACCCGCTCACCCAACGCCCGCATCGAAGGCTCGGTCCGCCTCGGCGAGCGAGAGCTGATCGACGCCGACGACGCGGCGCTGCGCGAGGTCCGCGGCGAGCGGATAGCGATGGTCTTCCAGGACCCGATGACCTCGTTCAACCCCGTCTACAGGATCGGCCGTCAGCTGACCGAGGCGATGCAGGCCCGCCGACCGAAGGCGACGCCGGCCGAGACGCGCGAGCGGGCGGTCGAGCTGCTCGGCTCGGTCGGCCTGCCCGACCCCGAGCGGCAGGTCGACCGCTACCCGCACGAGCTCTCCGGCGGGATGCGCCAGCGGGCGATGATCGCGATGGCGCTGATGCTGGAGCCGGAAGTGCTGATCGCCGACGAGCCGACGACGGCGCTGGACGTGACGATCCAGGCCCAGATCCTCGAGCTGCTGCGGCGGCTCAACCGCGAGCGCGGGCTGGCGACGATCCTCATCACGCACGACTTCGGGGTGGTCGCGGAGATCGCCGATCGGGTGCTGGTGATGCACGAGGGGAGGATCGTCGAGCGCGGCGACCTCGATCGCGTCTTCTACTCGCCCGAGGACCCCTATACGCGCAAGCTGCTCGGCGCCGTCGTGCGACTCGACCAGGCGCCGCCGCTGCGAGCGAGCAGGGGCGCGTCGCCGCTGCTCGAGGTGACCGACCTGGTCAAGCATTTCCCGGTCAAGCGGGGCCTCCTGATCGATCGCGAGATCGACCGGATACGCGCCGTGGACGGCGTCAGCTTCAGCGTCGCCAAAGGTGAGACGCTCGGTCTCGTCGGCGAGTCGGGCAGCGGCAAGTCGACGCTCTCGCGCACCGTGCTGCAGCTGCTGACGCCGTCCGCGGGCTCGGTCCGCTTCGAGGGACGCGAGATCGCGGGTCTCTCGCGCCACCGGATGCGGCCGTTGCGCGCCGAGATGCAGATGGTCTTCCAAGACCCCTACGCCTCGCTCAACCCGCGCAAGCGGATCGGCCAGATCGTCGGCGAGCCGCTGCGCGTCCAGGGGCGCGCCTCTGGGGCCGAGCTGCGCACCCGTGTCCAGGGGCTGCTCGAGCGCGTCGGCCTCTCGGCGGCGCATTACCAGCGCTTCCCACACGAATTCTCAGGCGGCCAGCGGCAGCGGGTCGGCATCGCCCGGGCGCTGGCGCTGGAGCCCAAGCTGGTCATCGCCGACGAGCCGGTCTCCGCCCTCGACGTCTCGATCCGCGCCCAGATCCTCGACCTGCTCGCCGAGCTGCAGGACGAGTTCGGCCTCACCTACGTCTTCGTCGCCCACGACATCGGCGTCGTCCGCCACGTCTCCGACCGGATCGCGGTCATGCACGACGGCAAGATCGTCGAGCAGGGCCCCGCCGACCAGGTCTGCGAGCGTCCGGCGCACTCCTATACCAAGGCCCTGCTCGCCGCCGTGCCGGTGCCCGACCCACGCGAGAGTCGCGCCCGTCGGGCAGACTCCAGGGCGTGAGCCTTCCTCTCCGGCCGCCGATCAAGCCACAGCTCGCGCTGACTCGCAAAGAGCTGCCGCTCGGCGAGGAGTGGGCCTACGAGCAGAAGCTCGACGGCTTCCGCGCGATCGTCTTCGTCGACGGCGAGGACTTCTACGTCCAGTCGCGCGGCGGCAAGGACCTGACGCGTTACTTCCCCGAGCTGAGCTTCGCATCCGGTCGTTACGTGCTCGACGGGGAGCTGGTGATCCGCGACCAGGAAGGCCGGCTCGAATTCGACGCGCTGCAGGAACGGATCCACCCGGCGGAGTCACGGATAACGCTGCTCTCGAAGGAGATCCCGGCCGGGTACGTCGCCTTCGACCTGCTGGCCGAGGAGGACGAGGCGCTGCTGGAGATTCCTTTCGGCGAGCGACGGGCGCGCTTGGAGAAGCTGGCGGAGAAGACGGGTGTCGAGCTGAGCAAGCTGAGCCCCGATGCCGAGCGGGCCGAGGAATGGCTGCGCAGGACCGAGGGCACGATGGCCAAGCAGCTCGACGCTCTCTACATGCCGGGCAAGCGCAAAGGCATGGCCAAGGTGAAGCGCGAGCGCGAGATCGACTGCGTCGTGATGGGCTGGCGGCCGGGCAAAGAGGCTGGCACGGTCGGCTCGCTGATCCTCGGCCTCTACGACGCTGGCGAGCTTCGCTCTGTGGGCCACATCTCCGGCTTCAGCGCCGAAGCCAAACGGGCGATGCCGAAGATGCTGGCGCCGCTGGAGACGGGCGACAGCGGGACCGCCGAGCCGAGCCGCTGGACGGGCGGGCGCGACCTCGAGTGGGTCGCGTTGCGTCCGGAGCTGGTGATCGAAGTGGGCTACGACCATGCGGCGGCCGGGCGGATCAGGCACGGAGCTAGATTCAGGCGGTTCCGGGACGACAAAGACCCCAGGGAGTGCACGTTCGACCTCTTGGACGAAGGGTGAGGCGTAGGGGGATAGGGGTGCCCACCAGCGGCTGGGTTTTTCGCCTTTGAGATGGCGGCCATCCGAGCTTGTGGTTGGGGCGAAAAAGAGGACGCCGCTCGCTGGTGGGCACCCCTATCCCCCTTCAGCTCAAGCGCGGGTCAGAACAAAGCGTCCTGCCTGGGGGCGTCGGCAGTCCCCTGAACCGGCGGATACTCAGAGCGGGCCGAAGGCCCGCGAGTCGGGGCAGGGGACTGCCGACGCCCCCACCCACGCACGACGGAGCTGACTTGCTTGCGTTGCTCTAGGGGCATGTAGGCGCGCTTGTTCGCGTAGAGCTTCTCGTAGCGGGGGAGGAGGTCGGGGCGTTTGGCTTCCAGCCAGGCGAAGAAGACGTCTCTGACCTCGTCGCGGAGGTGGAGGGCTACACCGCCGAGGAAGGTGGCGCCGGCGGCTTTGGCGCGGTCGACGATCGGCTGGACCTGCTCGGGGGCGTCGTTGATGCCGGGCATCAGCGGCGCTATGAGGACGCCGGAGGCGATGCCACGGGAGCGGAGCTCGGCCACGGCGTCGAGGCGAGTGGAGGGGCTCGGCGTGTGGGGCTCGGTGGCGCGCCAAGCCTCCTCGTCGAGGGTCGGGATCGAGAGGTTGACGGAGACCGGCAGGCGCTTCGCCATCCGCTCGTAGATCTCGACGTCGCGCAACAGCAGCGGTGACTTGGTCAGCACCGAGACCGGCGTCTCCGCTTCCTCCAGGGCCGCGAGGATCTCGGGCATGAAGCGGTAGCGGCTCTCGACCCACTGGTAAGGATCGGTGTTCGTACCCAGCGCGACGAGGTCGCGCTTCCAGCTCGGCCGCGCCAGCTCGGCCCGCAGCAGCTCCGGCACGTTGACCTTGACCACGATCTCGCGCTCGAAGTCCCGCCCCGCGTCGAAGTCCAAAAAGGTGTGGGTTCGCCGAGCGAAGCAGTTGTGGCTCACGACGCCGTTCGCGATGAAGTCGCCGGTCCCGGTCGTGACGTCGAACATGCGGATCCGGCGACCCAGCGGCTCGATGGACACCACCCCAAGCTTTGCCTGGGACTTGAGCGCGATGCCGGCAATCGAGCGCTTTCGGCTGATCGCTGGATCGATAGCCTGAAACAGGCGTTGCTGCTCTTGCAGTCCTCCCAGCAGGCGGACATTGCGGGCGCCAACCTGATTGGGCCGCTCAACCGTGCTTGCAAACCCAAGCTGGACCAAACCAGCAACGGTGCGCTCGATGACCTGGCGATCTTTGTTGCATATCCGGAGCGACTGGCTACAACTTCCCTCGGCGTCGAAGATCCCCGCCAAGAATCCCCGGGTCCAGTCCTCACTTGACGAATCAGGCCAGCGGACCAACGCCCGAATTCGGTCGACATTGTCCTTTGACGACGTTCGAATCGCCTTCATGCCGCGATGTTTCTCATCTTCCGCCAGAAACTGAAATTCATCGGTCTGAATGCCGACCCTGGCGAGATAGTCGCTGGTACGGGCAAGTGCCTCATCGTCCACTAGCGCCAGCCGAAAGCGATGGACTTCGTAGTTTGTGCGTCCTGGTCGGTCGTAGGCATAGGAACCGACGTGTCCGTCCCCCCGTATCACCCCACAGAGATATCCCCGTCGGTATTCGGCTGAGTCGACCACGGGAGCTCCCAACGCACCAATTCCCATCAATTTGTTGTTGAGTCTCAGGTGAAGGCGACGTCGACGACCATGTTCCGCGCCGGTGACGAACTTCCAACCGCGCTGCGCGGTCAGGAAGCGATGATCCCCGCTCGCGATCAACTCGGTGCCATCTTCGAGCGTGATCCGAAATGCACGTTTGTGCGTCATCCAGTGCGCGAGGACACGGGTGACCTCGTAACGGCGATACGAGCCACGGCGGACAGTCCCATAGATGGCATCGCCTACACGTACCTGGGCCAGAGGCTTGGTGCGCCCGTCGGCCATCAGAATGGGCGTATCGCCCTTTAGGCAATAGGCGCAGGCATGACTGCACCCTCTGAACGGATTGACGGTGTAGCTGAATCCGTAGCGCCCGCCGGGCACGTGGTTGAGGGCCGAGCGCGCCCGCACCTCGTGGAAGTTGATCCCCATCGCCTCTGGCGCGTCGAACGTCCGCACCACCGTCCCGTCGCCGACCCCCGGCAACCGCATGTCGTTCTCGACTCGCTGCTCGTCCCAGCGCATACGAACATATGTTCGCACGTTCGTTGGACGGCTATGCCAGCTTGCCCTCGATCACGTAGCGGAGGACCGCGACGACCTGCTCGGGGGCGCGGGCGGTCCCATAGGCGGCGCGATCCACCTCCTTCAGCGCGTGGTCGAAGCCGGCGTCGTGGAGGGTGACGTAGGGCTTGCCGAGAGCAGCCGCGTAGCCGGCGTCGAAGGCGGCATTCCACTGGCGGTATTTGTCGCCGAAGCGGACGACGACCACGTCGGCTTTGCGGATCAGCGTCTGCGTGCGGATCGCGTTGACCCCCGCCCCGAGGTGGTCGCGCCAGAACGCCTCGCTCTCCTCCCCCAGCGTGCCGACGCCGGCGTCGTCGGAGGCCGCATGGTCGGTCACCGGGGCCGAGAACTCGACCGTCAGCCCGGCATCCCGCACCCCCGCTTCGATCTGCTCCCGCCAGTCGGAGTGGATCTCCCCCGCCAGATAGACACTCCAGATTCGCTCCGCCATCGGCCGAATCCTAGACCTCCCACCCAGGCGCCGTAGAGCTTTGAACCGCTATCCGGTCCAAACCTCTACGGCGCTGCTACGCTATTTAACGTGAACGTAAGAAAGAGGTTCAGCGCGGAAGCGGGGGTCGCGGCCGACCATCCCCACTACAAGTGGTGGGCGCTCTCCTGCACGAGCCTCGGGATGCTGCTGGTCGCCACCAACTCGGGAACGTTGATCATCGCCCTGCCGGACCTCGAGCGGGCGCTTGGAACCAGCCTGCTGGAACTGGTCTGGGTGATCCTCGCCTACATGATCTCCTCGACCGTGCTCGTTCTCAGCGCCGGCCGCCTCTCCGACCTCTTCGGCCGCAAGCGAGCGTTTGTCGGCGCCTTCGCGATCTTCGCCGCCGCCTCGCTCGGCGCCGGCTTTTCCGCTGACGGAACGCAGCTGATCCTCTGGCGGATCCTGCAGGGAATCGGCGGGGCATTCATCTTCGCCAACGGCCCTGCGATGGTCACCGACGCCTTCCCCAAGGAGGAGCTGGGCCTGGCGATGGGGACGAACACGATGGTCGCCGCGATCGGCCTCGTGCTCGGGCCGGTGCTCGGCGGCGCCCTGGTGGCGATCTCCTGGCACTGGGTCTTCTGGTTCAACGTGCCGCTGGCGCTCGCCGGCGCCGCCTGGTCGGCGATGGTGCTGCGTGAGCTCGTCGGCCGCGGCGCCGAGCGCGGGCTCGACCTGCTCGGCACCACCACGTTCGTGGTCGGTCTGACCGGGCTCGTCTACGGGATCTCGCGCGGCGGCATCTCCGGCTGGAACGACTCGCTGGTGATCGGCAGCCTGGTCGTCGCAGCGATCCTGCTGCCGCTCTTCGTCCTGATCGAGCACCGTGGCAGCTCGCCGATGCTCGACCTCGACATCTTCCGCAACCGGATGTTCGCGGCCGCCACCGGCGCCGCCTTCATCAACGGGCTCGCCCGCTTCGCCCTGCTCTTCGTCTTCGTCTTCTACTACCAGGGCGCCCAGGGGGACGATCCGATCGTCGCCGGCATCAAACTCGCGCCGATGGCGCTCGGCATGCTGGTCGCCTCGCCGATCGCAGGGATCTGGGCCGACCGCCACGGCTCGCGCGCCCTGGCCGCGATCGGGATGCTGGTCAGCGCGGTGGCGCTGGCGGGGATGACGACGCTGCAGGCAGACACCGCCTACTGGCAGAGCATGCTCTGGCTGGCGCTGGTCGGAATCGGCTCGGGGATGTTCAACTCGCCCAACACGGCGGCGATGATGGGAGCCGTGCCCACCCACCGGCGCGGCATCGCGGCCGGCGCGCGGACGATGCTGCAGAACACCGGCGCCGTGATCTCGATCGCCTTCGTGCTCGCGATCGTCACCGCCGCGGTGCCGAAGCCCGTCCTGTTCAAGATCTTCTCCGGCCTGGCCTCGGGCCTCTCCAGCGCCAAGCTCGATCCGTTCATCCACAACATGCACACGGCGCTCTGGGTCCTTGCCGCGACCTCCGTGCTCGGCGCCGGCGTCTCGATGCTGCGGCCCAAGCACGCTCTCGGGATCGAGGAGGATGGCCGGGCCGGCAGGCCGGGCGAGGCAATCGAGGAGGCGATCTGCGCGGAGGCCGAGGCGCTGCCATGAGCGGCGAACGCGCAAGCGGAGCGGGACTGCGGATCGGCGACGTCGCCAAGCTGACCGAGACGACCCCGCGCACGATCCGCTACTACGAGGAGATCGGCCTGCTGCCGAGCGCCGCGGGACGCCAGCCGGGGGCCCACCGCACCTACGAGGAGGCCGACGTCGAGCGGCTGACCGAGCTGCTGCGGCTGAAATCCCTGCTCGGCGTCTCGCTAGAGGAGCTGAAGGAGCTGGTCGAGGCCGAAGGCGCGCGGGCCGCCCTGCGCCGCGAGTGGCACAGCGGCGTCGAGGACCCGGTTCGCAGGCGCCAGATCCTCGACGAGTCGCTCGGCCACATCGCCCGCCAGCTGGACCTCGTTCGCGGCCGTCGCGACGAGATCGCCCGGCTCGAAGCGGAGCTCCTCGCCCGCCGCCGCCGCGTCCAATCCCGCCTGCGCGAGCTGACACTGAGCCAAGCTAGCGAGTAGGGAGGGCCGGCAAGCCCTCCCGAAACACTCAAGCGCGCCTCAGCCGCGCGTTTCGGGAGGGCTTGCCGGCCCTCCCGCGCCTTGCTCCTCGAAGTGCTTGCTGAGCATCGTCACCTGGCCTTGGTAGTTGGAGCCCAGGTCCTCGCCGTACAAGCGCTCGGCGGGCGCGCTGGTGCGCTCCAGGGCGAGCTTGCAGACGGGTTGGCGGTGCTCGACCATGAAGGAGACGTCGCGCGCCCGTACCTCGAGCGCGGCGCGGCTGCCATGCCGCCCGCCCGCGGGGTCGTAGCCGAAGCCGGGGTCGAAGAAGCCGGCGTAGTGGGTGCGCAGCTCGCCCGCGGTGGGGTCGTAGGCCATCATCTCCGCCGCGATCTGCGGGGGGATGCAGACCCCCTCGGCGGAGAGCAGCAGGTAGAAGATCTCCGGCTCGAGCACGATCCGGCCGCCCGGCTCCGGGAAGACCGGGTCCCAGTAGTCGGTCCAGCGGTAGGCGCGGATCCGCGAGAGGTCGATCGGCAGGCTGTTCTTCTTCGCCCGGTAGCCGACGATGCGGTCGCTAGGGCCCGAGAGGTCGACGCTGAGGAAGAGACCCTCGGCCAGCGCCAGCTCGGACTCGCGCAGCGCGTGCGAGTCGAGGTAGAGCAGCGGGAACTCGTCCTGCAGGGCGCGGATCTCGGCGTCGGCGAGGCGCACGTCCCCGCGCGCCAGCCGCAGCTGGTTGAGCGAGAGCCCGCTGCGCACCTGGATCGCGAACGAGCGCGGCACGACCTCGAGGTAGAGCTGCCCCCTGTAGCCGGGCCGGATCTCGTCGAAGCGGTGATGGCGGTCGGTGAGGACCCGGGTGAAGACGTCGAGGCGGCCGGTCGAGCTCTTCGGATTCGCCTTGGCGCGGACGTCGTCGGGCAGCGCCAGCTCCTCCAGCAGCGGCACCAGGTACGGGCGGTCGCGCTCGAGCACGGCTCCGTCGCGCAGGTCGATCTTCTGGAAGGCGAGGCCCTCGATCTTCTCCTCGACGGTCGAGTCGACGTCGGGTAGGAAGCTGCAGCGCAGCGCCCAGGCGAAGTCGCCGAGGCGCAGGTCGATGCTGGCGGGCTGAATCGCCTCCGGGCGGATTCGGTAGTCGCCCGAGCTGATCCACTCCGCCGCGATCGCCTCGCTCAGCGCCTGCGAGGGCAGAACGCCATCGATCGCCGAACCGCGCGGCTCGGCTGCCGCGGCCGCGGCGGCTGCGCTCGTCTCACCGGTCATCTGGAGGAGATTATGCGGCGCGCCTCGGCGACGCCCACGTACGGAGAGAGCGCAAATTCGGCAAGTTCCGGGAAGAATCGGCCGAGGCGAGCAGCTTCGCCGGCGGAGACGCGACGGCCGAGCAGAGAGGCGATGCCGCCCACGACAGCCTCATCGGTGGCCTCGGGCGGCCCGCCTGCCCCGGCACGGCTCGGCGCGCCGTCGCGCAGCTGCGCGACGAAGCTCTCCACCGCCTCCTGGTAGCGACCGTAGACGCCGGGCCCGGCCCGCAGCCCCTCGACCAGCAGCAGGTTCGCCTGGGCGGGGTCGGTGGCGAGGCCCGTGAGGGCCGCTGTCAAGCCTGCACAGATCCCCTCCGCCCAGGTATCGCTGTCCCTGCAGGCGACCAGCACCTGGACGCGCAGGCGCTCGACGCCCGCGTCGTAGGCGGCCAGGAAGCAATCGTCCTTACTCGCGAACTGGGCGTAGAAGTCGCTCTTCGAGACGCCCGCCTCGCCGGCAACCGCGGAGACCGTGGTGCTCTCGTATCCGCCGCGGTCGATGACCGCGCCGACCGCCGCGAACAACCGCCCACGCTGGTGGTCGGCGATGAACTCGCGGGAAAGGCCGTGGCGCCCCCGTGGCAAGGAAGTCATGCAGTACTAAAGTCTGCCAACACTAGGCACTTCCCGTCCGCCCGCTGCGCGCGGAAGCTCAGGCGGACGCGAGGTACGGCGCCATCATGAACTCGGTCAGTTCGGGCAGTAGATCCTCGGCCCGCTCGGCCTCGCCACGACGGATCTGCTGGTAGACGATCCAGGCGACTCCGCCGACGAGCGTCTCGGCGATCGTGCCTGGCAGGCGCTCGTCGCTGGGAAGCGCCCGTCGAGTCAGCTCGACGAAGCTGTCGAGAGCGTCCTCATAGCGCCTGGTCGTCTCCGGTGTCGCGGAGAGCGCCTCGATCATGCACATGCGGGCGACCGTCGGCTGCTCGGCGACGAACCCGAGGAACGCCGCGAGGCCCCCCTCGATCCGCTCCTGCCAATCGTCGCCGCCGCCGCCTTCTTCGACCCGCCGGAAGACCTCGTCCCGCGCCCCGTCGAAGGCGGCGAGGAAGACCTCCTCCTTGCCCTCGAAGTTGTCGTAGAGCGTTTTACGAGCGACCCCCGCCCTGCGGACGATGTCGGAGATCTTCGTCGCCTCATAGCCCTGTTCGGCTGTCAACTCCGCCAGCGCGTCCATGATTCGACGCTGCTTGTGAAGAGCGATGAACTCGCGCGGCAGGGCCGGGCGGGGCGAAGCCACCGAGCGTTTCGGCGTCGACCTCTCCTGCGTTCCCCCTTTGCCTCTCGACGGCATCGACCAAGGATACCCGGGGCGGCGGAAATTCCCAGACACGCTGGCAACTTTTGTGGTACCTTTGGAAGGCCTGCATATTTTCCAAAAGAAACGCGTAGGTTCCTATGTCAGAGAGTTCGCCGGATAGGGTAATGCTCAGCAGGGAGAAGCTGGCCAGCGCGGTCGGGGACCGCTGGTCGGATTCGGAACTGAACGAGGCCGTGGCGCTGTTGACGCGAGCCGACGGCCGCTTCCCGGCGGGGGTCAGGACGCTGCCGTCCGCGCTGGTCAAAGCCGTCCAACGAGAGCGCCTGCTCGCCGCGATGGTCACCGCGGTGACGGAAATCGGCTACAACGCACTCACCGTTCAGGACGTGCTCGGCCGGGCCGGCATCTCGCGCCCCACCTTCTACGAACAGTTCGCCGACAAGGAGGACTGTTTCCTCGCCGCCCTCGATGCCTGCGCAGCCCGCATGAGCAAGCGCATCGAAGCCGCGGTCGCCGACGCCAAGCCGAATTGGAGAGACCGGATCCGCAGCGGCCTCGCAGAGCTGCTGCGCTTCCTCGCGGAGGAACCGCTCGAGGCGCGTACCGTGATCGTCGAGGCGCGGGCCTCCAGCCCGGCCGGACTGCGACGGCGCGACGAGATGCTCGACCGCTTCGCCACTTGTATCGACGCTTTGGTCAGGGAGGATCTCGACGAGGCCCCCTCGGCGATCGCCGCCGCCGGGGTCGTCGGAGGAATCGAATCGGTGCTCTACTCGCGCCTGCAGAAAGGCGAGACGGCGAAGCTCGACGAGCTCCTCCCCTCGCTGATGTATTTCGCCGTCCTCGCCTATGCGGGCCATGACGCCGCCGGCGACGAGCTCGACGACGCGGCTCTCGCCTAGCGCTTCTTCCGGCGCTTGCCGGAGCGTTTTCCCGGGCGGGCGGCGGGCCGCAGCGTGCGCTCGCTCTCCTTCTCGACCGCCTCCCCCATCGCGATCTGGAAGGTGGCCAGGAGGGCGCTGGCCGCCAGGGGCCGCATGCGTTCCAGCGCCTCGCTCATCCGTGGCCAGTCCCCTTCGGGGCGGCCGGCCCTGTCGAACGGCTGCCACACCTCCTTGACGAAGAGATCGACGAAGGCGCGGGCGACGCCGTCGGCGTAGCGGCGCAGCTTCTCAGCCGTTATCAGCGCGCCCTCGGCGCCGACGCCGAGCTCGGACAGCTCGACCGCGGCCCGCAGCAGCTGTGGGCTGATCACCTCGATCCGCCCGTCCGGCAGGGCACGGAAGACGCCGAGTTTTTCGGCCCTGGACTGCAGCTTCGCGTCGGCCGCGTCGCCCCAGACTTCGGCCAGCTCCTCGGCCTCGACGATCTCCGGCGCCTCGTCTTCGAAGGGCGCGCGCAGGGCCCGGGTGAAGTCGAACATCGCCGAGGCGGAGCCGTCACCGCTGTCGAGCACGCGCCGGATCGCCTCGAGGTTGAGCCCGTCGGCCTGCATCTCGCGGGTCAGCTCGATCCGCGCCGCGTGCTCCTCTCCGTAGTAGCCGGTGCGGCCGCGGACGATCGGCGGTGGCAGCAGGCCGCGGGTCTGATGGGCGCGGATGTTGCGCACGGTCATGCCCGTGCGCTTGGCGAGCTGACGAATCGTCATCTCACCCTTGCCGGGTCGGGAGCTCTCTGAGCCCTTGCTGGGGGACATGTCACGAATGGTATGCGCCCTGGCAGGGTCAGGAGGCGAGCGTCAGACGCTGACCGTTCGTCTCCTGAGCGGCATCCGAGCAGAGGAAGGAGATCGCAGCGGCGACGTGCTCGGCCGGGGTGAAAGCGGAGAAATCGCCATCGGGATTCTCGGCCCGCATCCGCGCGGTGAGGATCGCGTCGACGACGACGATGTTCGCCGTCGCACCGGTGCCGTGGAAGCCGTCGGCGAGGGCGAGGGTCCAGGCCTCGGCAGCTGCCTTGGCAGCCGCATAGGCGGCATTCGAGTTGGAGGGTTCCTGAGCCTGCTTGGCGGAGACGAGGACGAAACGGCCCTGGGGCGAGGCGATCAGCGCCTCATGGAAGGCGCGGCTGGTGTGCTGGACGGTGCGGATCAGCAGCTCGTGCAGGAGGTCCCAGTCGGCGAGCGGCGCCTCGTGCAACGGCCGGCCGCCACGCCAGCCGCCGACCAGGTGCAGCAGGCCGTCGACCCGGCCGAATCGCTCCAGCAGGGCCGCGCACCACTCCCGGGCAGCCCGCTCGTCGAGCAGGTCGACCGCCCGACCGTCCCAGCGCTCGGCCGGCAGACCCAGGGCCTCCCCCACCGCGTCGGCATGCGCCTGCTCGCGGTCGGCGCCGGCGACCGTCGCGCCGACCGAGCCCAGCCGCTCCGCGACCACCGGCCCCAACCCACCGCCGATTCCGGCGATTGCGTACACGCGGCCATCGAGTACGTTCATGCAGCAGACGGTACAGCGGCCGGTGGAGGCTCAACCCGTTCCAGGACAACTCGGCCGTCTCCGTCACTTCGCACGAGGAGGCGATCGTCCTCGTGAAATCCGGCCTCTTCGCAGGCCACCTGCGGAATGGTCACTCGACGCTTCTGGTTGATGGTCGTCTGACTCTTCTTGCCGAGCGAGCGCTCGTACTTCGACGGACGAAAGTCCTTTCGAGAGCCAAATGGGGGAGGCAGGATTCGAACCTGCGAAGGCTGAGCCGGACGATTTACAGTCGCCATCCGTTGACCGCTTGGATACTCCCCCGAGGCGGTCGGCGATTCTATAGACCCGTCGGATATGTACACGAGATCCTCGATCGAGCCGCTCGCATCGATCTCATACTCCGAGTACTTCGTGCCCCCCAACGTAATCGAGCTCCGCCCCTCGAGCATCGTCGCCGGAATGAACCAGCGACGCCCGCCGCCCGTCAGGACAAAGAGATAGTCAAAACGGTTCGGATCGACTTTCTTGCGGGAGCCATTCCAACTCCGATTGCCGCCGCTCGTCGCCAGAGTTACGGAGCTGCGCTCGTGCCCCTCCGGGGTCGCCAACCGCTGGGTCGACGTCTTGACCTGAACGCGGAGCAACCAGCCATTGGCATAAGCGACGACATCGAAGTCTGGGCTGTGCCCAAACGGCAACAGGACCAGGGCTCCCACCCTCGTCAGCCACTCGATCGCGGAAGCCTCGCCCAGATCGCCCTGCTGGCTTCTATTGATCCGCCGCTCCATTGGGCGAACATATGTTCACCGTCGGACGGAACGTTTTGGGTGCGAAAGGTCTTGTCTACGAACCTTCGACGCCGAGGCGGGCGGTCATCTGCTCGTTGAAGGCCGTGATCGCCGAGAGCGGGCGCATGAAGACGGTCAGCTCGCGCACCAGCCCCTGCTCGTCGAGCTCGAGGAAGTCGATGCCCTCCAGCTCGCGGTCGCCGACGCGGGCTTTGAAACGCAGGACGACGGTTCTCTCGCCGGCGAGCTCGTCGGTGTAGCGGAAATCTTCCAGGGTGGCCGCAACGTGGGTCAGCACCCCCATCACGATCTCGCGGCCCTCGAAGCCGCGGAAGAGGATCGGACTGTGCAGGACGACGTCGTCGCGCAGGGTCGCCTTCGCGGCCTCCAGGTCCTTCGCCTCGACGGCGACTCGAAACGGGTGCGGCGCGGCCATGCTCAGCGGGGCTCCAGGACGAAGAGGGCGATGTCGCGATCGGTCCTTGCCTCGTATTCGTCGAAGCCGGAGTACTGGACGTTGTGCTTGCGCCAGAGCTCGGCACGCTCCTCGCCCTCGGCGACCCGGGCGCGCACCTCCCGTCGTTCGCGCCCCACCTCTACCTCGGCGTCGGGGTTGGCCTCGAGGTTGAGCGACCAGGCCGGCGGGCGGCTGTGGCCCGCGTTGGAGCCGATCACGACGAGGTTCTCGCCGTCGGCGAGGTAGACGACCGGCGCGGTGCGCTTCTGGCCCGATTTGCGCCCGGTGGTCGTCAACAGCAGCACAGGGGCCTCGTTCACCTTGCCCATCAGGCGCCCACCGGACATCCGGTACAGGGGGATGTTGAGCTTGCCGGCCCAGCGCAGCCCGGTCGCCCCCATCATCTGGGACATGCGCGAGTAGAACTTGTCACCGGAGGGCATGGCTTGAGTATCCCAGTCGTGACGCCCTGAGAGGTCGTCAGGCAAGGACGCAGGGAGCGTGGCGTGCTCCGCACGCGAGCGACCGAGGACGCCGCATGGCGGCCTCTCGGGGCGTCAGGAAGCTTCGCGGAGCATCTGCGCCTCTGGCAGGTGCTGCAGTTTCTTCAGCGTGTTGTTCTCGATCTGGCGGATGCGCTCGCGGGTGACGCCGAAGGTGTTGCCGACCTCCTCCAGGGTGAGCGGCTCCATCCCGGTGAGCCCGTAGCGCAGCTCGATCACCTGCCGCTCGCGGTCGGGCAGCGCCGAGAGGGCCTTGCGCACCCCCTCCTTCTGCAGGTGTTCGCTCGCCTCTTCGAAGGGCTCGGCGACGGTGTCGTCGGCGACGAAATCACCAAGCTCGGAGTCGTCCTCGTCGCCGACGGGTTTCTCCAGCGAAACCGGCAGCTGGGCGACGCGGAGGATCTCGCGTACTTCACCCAAGGGCCAGCGCAGCTCCTCGGCGATCTCGGCCGGCTCGGGCTCGCGACCGAACTTCTGCACCAGCTGGCGCTCGACGTGGGCGACGCGGTTGAGCTTCTCCACCATGTGCACGGGAATCCGGATGGTCCGTGCCTTGTCGGCGATCGCCCGCGTCACCGCCTGGCGGATCCACCAGGTGGCGTAGGTGGAGAACTTGTAGCCACGGCGGTAGTCGAACTTCTCCACCGCCCGGATCAGCCCCAGCGAGCCCTCCTGGATCAGGTCGAGGAAACTCAGTCCGCGGCCCAGATAGCCTTTCGCGATCGAGACGACGAGGCGCAGGTTGGCCTCGACCATCTGCCGCTTGGCGATCATGTCGCCGCGCTCGATCCGCTTCGCCAGTTCGACCTCCTGGGCGGCGGTGAGCAGGTCCACGCGCCCGATCGAGCGCAGGTAGAGGCGCAGGGAGTCGAGGCTCGGTTCGATCGTCAGGTCGAGCTCCTGCTTGCGCGCCCCGCCGTTGGCTGCCTCGGCGCGCTGCTCCTTGTAAGCGCTGACGCCGTCCTCGGCGATCACTTCGACGCCGTTCTCGACCAGGTGCGCGTGCAGACCGGCGACCTGCTCCTTGGTCACCTCGACCTCCTCGAGTGTGGAGGCGACCTGCTCGAAGGTCAGAAAGCCGCGCTCGCGGCCGAGCGCGACCAGAGCCTGGAGCTCCTGCGGCCCCATCGGCTGCTCGCTCGAATCCTGATTCAGCCCCTGAGGGACCGTCTCCAACGGCTCGATGTCACTGCCTCCACTGCAACCCTGTTCCCCTCCCGGGGGCCGGCCCCATCGCTCCGACCCTCGGAAGTATAGGTAACTCTTCGAGGACTCCGACCCCCCTCATCGCCTAGGCTTCATGGGCCGATGGCGACCCGCTCGACCACCCCGCTCTCCCCCGCCGCGCCCGACGTGCAGTCGGGGACGCCGGCCACTCAGGTCAGCCTCTCCCGCGTCGGCGTGACCGGCGTCGAGAAGGTGATCAGGGTCAAGGCCGACGGCCAGGAGAACCTCTACAGCGCCGACTTCGAGTGCTTCGTCGACCTCAACCCGCGCCAGGCGGGGGTCCACATGTCGCGCTTCGAGGAAGTCGTCGGGGAGGCGATCGACGAGGTCGTCCTCGGCGAGGCCTTCCGCGCCGAGGTGCTCGCCGCCCACATCGCGCAGCGCGTGCGCGAGCGCCAGGGCGGGCTGCGGGCCGAGGTATCGGTCACCGCGCGCTACCCGGAGACCGTCACCACCCCGGCCAGCGGGCAGCGCACCCAGGAGATCTACGTCCTCTTCGGCACCGCCGTCGACTCGCTGCGCGGCACGCGCACGCTGACCGGCGTGCAGGCTCAGGGCATGACCGCCTGCCCCTGCGCCCAGGAGATGGTCGGCGGGCTGGCCCGCGAACGGCTCGCCGAGCAGGGCTTCGACGCCGAGCAGATCGAGGCGGCGATCGAGGCGGTGCCGATCGCCACCCATAACCAGCGCGGCATCGGCACGCTGCACATCGGCTGTCCCGAGGGCGGCCCCGCCTGGATCGACGCGCCGCAGATGGTCCAGATAGTCGAGCAGTCGATGAGCTCGGAGATCTACGAGCTGATGAAGCGGCCCGACGAGCTCGCCGTCGTCGCCAAGGCCCATTCGCAGCCGCGCTTCGTCGAGGACTGCGTGCGCGAGATGGTGCGCCGCGTCACCACCGACTACCCCGACCTTCCCGGCGATGCCTTCGTCATGGCGCGCCAGGAGAACCTCGAGACGATCCACCGCCACAACGTCGTCGCCGAGCGCTACGGCAAGCTCGACGACCTGCGCGCCGAGCTCGAGAGCGGCGAGCACGAGCGCCGCCATACGACTATGCGCGAGTGGCTCGAGGCTCCTTCGAGTTGAGCCGCTTGCGCAGCCCGAAGAAGTAGTCGGCGCCGCTGATCACGGTCGCCGCGACCGCGAGGTAGACGAGCACGTCGACCCAGACCGGCGCGGGGTTGGTCGCGATCAGGCCGATCACGGCGGCGATCTGCAGCACGGTCTTCAGCTTGCCCATCCAGCTCGCGGAGATGACGACGCCGCGCTCGGCGGCGATCGCGCGCAGACCGGTGACCGCGATCTCGCGGGCGATGATCACCATCGCGACCCAGGCCTGCAGGCGATCCAACGACACCAGCGAGATCAGCGCCGCGGTGATCAGCAGCTTGTCGGCGAGCGGGTCCATCAGCTTGCCGAAGGTGGTGATCGCGTCGCGTGAGCGCGCGAAGTAGCCGTCGAGCCCGTCGGTCGCCGCCGCCAGGGCGAAGACCGCGGCCGCGAGCGCGTCCCCGTTCGGCGTCTCCCCCAGCAACGCCACGACCACGACGGGGACGGCGAGGATCCTCAACATGGTGAGGGTGTTGGCCAGGTTGAGCGGGAACATGCCTACTCGGTCTCGGTGGCCGAGGCTGCGTCACGCGTGGCGAAGTAGTCCTCGCCCTCGATGCTGATGTGGGGCACGATCCGCCCGAGCCAGCGAGGCATCCACCAGGCCCAGCGACCGAGCAGAACCATCACCGCGGGGACCAGCAGGCAGCGGACCAGGGTCGAGTCGATCGCGATCGCCACCGCCAGACCGACGCCGAACTCCTTGACGATCGGGTTGCCGTTGAGGACGAAGCTGGTGAAGACGCAGACCATGATCGCCGCCGCAGAGGTGATCACGCGGCCGGTGTTGGCCAACCCTTCGATCACCGCCTCGCTCTCGTCTTCGTTCTGGCGGTAGTGCTCGCGCATCTGCGTCAGCAGGAAGACCTCGTAGTCCATCGAGAGGCCGAAGAGGATCGCGAACATCAGCAGCGGCACGAAGCTGACGATCGGGATCGAGTGGTCGAGCCCGATCAGCGAGGAGCCCCAGCCGAGCTGGAAGACCGCGGTCACCACGCCGTAGGCAGCGGCGACGGAGAGCAGGTTCATCGCCGCCGCCTTGACCGGCACCAGCAGCGAGCGGAAGGCGAGCAGCAGGACGATGAAGCTGAGCCCGACGACGATCGCGATCATCAGCGGCAGCTTGTCGGAGATCTGAGTGGCGAGGTCGATGTAGCCGGCCGTCTGGCCGCCGACGTAAGCGGCGGCGCTGCTGCCGCGCAGCGCTTCGGGGATCGTCGTCTCGCGCAGCCCTTCGACCAGGCTGACGGTCTCGTCGGCCCAGGGTGCGGATTTGGAGATCACGGTGAAGACCGCCACCGTGCCGGCCTTGTCGAGGGTCGGCTCCGAGACGGCGGCGACGTCGCTTACCGCCCCGATCTGCTTCTCGAGTGCGGGCAAGACGCGCTGGGCTTCGGCCGGCGTCTCGAACTTCCCCGTCACCAGGAGCGGCCCGTTGACGCCTGGGCCGAAGCCCTTGGTCAGCTGGTCATAGCTCTGGCGGGCGGTCGTCGACTTTGGCAGGGCGCTGAGGTCGTTCTGACCGAGCTCGAGCTGGAAGATCGGCAGCGCCAGGACGATCAGGACGGCCAGCGCCGCCAGCGCCGAGCGCCAGGGCCGCGCGGCTACCGCGCGCGCCCATTTGCGCCAGCCGTGCGGCTCGTGGTCGTCGGGGCCGGCGCTGGTCCCGGGCACCCGCATCGAGTCGATGTGGGGGCCGAGCGCGCCCAACATCGCGGGCAGCAGGGTCGCCGCGGCGCAGACGGCGACGACGACCGCGATCGCTGCGGTGAAGCCGAGGGTGCTGACCAAGGGGATGCCGGCGAAGGCCAGCGAGCAGAGGGCGATCACGACCGTGAAGCCGGCGAAGACAACGGCACCGCCCGCCGTTGCGGTGGCGCGGGCGATCGACTCGCGCAGATCCATCCCTTCGGCGAGCTGCAGTTTGTGGCGGGTGACGATGAACAGCGCGTAGTCGATCCCGACCCCGAGGCCGATCATCGTCGCCAGGGTCGCGGCGACGCTCGGCACTTCGACCGCGTTCTCCAGCAGACGGATGACCGATAGCGAGATCGCCAGGCCGACGATCGCCGAGCCGATCGGCATCACCATCGCCGTCGCAGTGCCGAAGGCGAAGAGCAGGATGACGATCGCGGCGGCAATTCCAATCGCATCGCTGACCCCAGTGTCGGGCTTCGAGAGCTGCTGGCCGACGTAGGCGCCGACAGACGTCTCGAGACCGGCCCGCTGCGCCGGGTCGGCGGCGTTAAGCACCGCCTGGGCCTGCTCTTCGGTCAATTCGCCCGGCCCCACACCGAGGATCACCGGCGTGTAGGCGACCGTCTTGTCCTTGCTGAGAAGGCCATGTTCGATGCCTTCCTTGCTCAGCGGGCTGATCGCCGAGTTGACCTCGCGCATCGCGTTCAGGCGCTCGATCGATTCTTCGATCGACTTGGCGTACTTCGGCTCGGTCAACGGACCGGCCTTCGATTCGAAAGCGAGTGGGTTGCTGCCGTAGGCCTGCTCGGGCAGGTTTTCTTCCATCAGTTCCGTCGCCCGGGTCGAGCCGGTACCCGGCAGGGTGAGGTTGTCGTTGGTCTTGTCGCCCGACGCCTGGCCGAGGACCACGAGCACGACGGCGGCGATCAGCCAGACGGCGATCGTCGGATAGTGGTGACGCGAGCAGAAACGGCCTATCTGGTACAGGGGACCGGTCACGCCAGGATCATCCCGCACCGGTCGGCAGCACGCCGAGATGTTCCCCGTGCCCGGCGGCGAGCCAGGCGTCGAGCGTGCGGGGCGCAGCCGTGTAGAGCTGGGCCGCCTTGTCGACGTAGAATTCGCGGGCGGAGCTCTCCAGTTCTGAGGCGAGGGACCACAGCGCGGCCCGACCCCTCAGCTCGCCGGGCCGGGGGATTTCTTCGGCTTCGGCTTCGGTATCGCCGCCGAGACCGCGAATCGCCTTGGTGACCGCATCGACATATTCCTGCTCCCCCGCGACCAGACGGCGGGCGAGGGCGCGGTCGCGCCCGCGCAGGTGCCGGCGCCCGCGCTCGTAGACGTCGACGAGCGTCAGCTCGCGGCCGAGGGCGGTATTGAGAATCGCGGCGTCGGCGCCCTTTTCGGGGTCCGTCTCGGCGCCGTGTCCGCTGCCCCCGCAGCCGCTCCCCGCAAAGAGAATCGCGGCCAGCACCATGGCCGAGAAGAGGGCGGCGCGGCTACCGCCGCGCCGCCCCCAAAAGCCACCTGCTGAAGGATCGTGACCCACGGGCCGGGAGCCTATGGGCTGTGAATCGCCGGGGTGCCGACGATCGGCTACTTCTTCTTGGCTTTGGCTTTTTTGGCCGAGCTCTTCGATTTACGCTTCGGCATTTTCTTGGCCGCTTTCTCAGGAACCTCATAGCCGAGCATCGAGACCGACATATTGATGCCGCTCTCCTTCGATTTGGTCAGCCGTTTGACGCTGGCTGCCTGTGCTTTGAGCACTTCCTTGAGCGTCGCGTCGAGGAGGCCGTTGATCTCCAGCCATCCCTGCTCATCCACCAGCATCGGCGTCCAGCTCATGTGACGGTCCTCGCGCTCGTCGAAGACTTCGTCCTCCAGCGAGGCCACAACGTCGTCGAGGATCATCTGGAACAGATCGGCGCTCATCGCCTCGCGAGCCGATTTGGGCAGCTCGTGCCAATCCCGATCCGTCAGATAAGCACGCGAGGTCGCACGGTAGTAGTGCTCCACGGCGCCGCGACGAGGCTCGGTTTTGACCAGCCTGATGACTTCGTAGTCCTTGAGGACTTTGACGTGGTAGCTGACCTGGCTCAGCCCTTCGCCAAGCTCCTTGGCCAGTTCGTTGGGGCTCGCCATCCGTTCGTTGAGGATGGCCAGGATCTCAGCGCGAAGTTCATGCGCCAGCGATTTGACCAGCGCCTGGTTCACGCCCCGTTTGCTCTTGCTTCTTCCTTTTTTGCTGCGTTTGGCGGTTTTGCTCTTTGCAGGCAAAGCGACTCCTCCGATTCGTTGCTGGTGGCTTAACCACTCCATCGTATTGATCACAAAGGCGGTTTTCCAGCCCAAATTCAGACTATTTGCTTCGCGTGTGCGAAATAGTGGAACTATTTCTAGTATTCACGAGGTCGGCCGCTGGCGCTCGCGAGCGCAGGGAGAGAACTGACAAGACGGGTTCTGCAGAGGGGGGTGAAGTAGATGAAGATCGCCGCATCGGAGGCAGTCGTACCGATGGTCTCGGTCCACAAGGTCGGCTAAGCGCTCAGGCAGAGCACCTAGCTTCGTGCGCCCCGCCCCCATCGGTGGGGCGCACGTGATTCAGTTGGGACGTGGCCGCAAAGCCCAAGAGCGCGAGTGCCGCCGCCGATCTCGATCGGCTCGCAGGCGAGGTTCACGGCTGCCGCCGCTGCCCGCGCCTGGTCGCCTGGCGCGAGGCCAGCGCCGCGGACCCGCCGCGCCGCTTCCAGGGCGACGACTACTGGGCCCGACCGGCTGCCGGATTTGGCGACCCGCGCGCGCGTCTCGCGATCGTCGGCCTCGCGCCCGCCGCCCATGGCGCCAACCGCACCGGGCGGATGTTCACCGGCGACCGCTCCGGAGACTGGCTCTACGCGGCGCTCCACCGGGCCGGCTACGCGAACCAGCCGACTTCCTCCGGGCGCGACGACGGCCTGCGCCTGCGCGATGCCTACGTCACCGCGGTCGTCCGCTGTGCGCCGCCGGCCAACCGCCCCTCCCCCGCCGAGCGCGACAACTGCCTGCCGTACCTGGAGCGCGAGCTGGCGCTGCTCGAGCGCTGTCAGACGATCCTCGCCCTCGGCGGCTTCGCCTGGGAGGGAGCGCTGCTGGCGCTACGGGCGTCGGGACAGGCGACGCCGAAGCCGAAGCCGCGCTTCGGCCACGGGGCCGAGGCGAGGGTCGGCGATTGGAAGCTGCTCGGCTGTTACCACCCGAGCCAGCAGAACACGTTCACCGGCAGGCTCACGGAGCCGATGCTCGACGAGATCTTTGCCCGCGCTCGAGTGCTGAGCGAACCGGGCTAGATCTCCTCGGTCTCGCCAACCCGCTGGGCGATGCTGGCAATCGTCTCGAAGGCCGCCATTGCGAACTCGACCGGGATCAGCGCTTCCGGCGATCCCTCGCAGCGCTTTTCCGAGCGCTCTTGAATCGCTTTGGCCCGCTCCAGCGTGCGCACCAGGGTTCGCATCAATTCCTTCCAGCCGCGCTCGTCGAGCATCAGCCAGGTCCGACTTAGATGTCTATCCCTGGCATCGAACGAGCCGGCCTGAATTGCTCCGATCAGCTCCTCTACGACTCCCTGGACAAGGTCGACGCTGAACGACGAGCGAATCGCCTCTGGGATCCCCATCCAGTCGAAGTCGTCGAAATAGATAGCCGGGGCGCACGGTTCATAAAAATGCTCGTCGAAGCCTCGCCTCTGAACGGCGTAGGCAACCTTGATCAGCTCTTTCCTATGAAGCTTGCGGAAGTGGTAGCTGACCTCGGTGACCTCGATATCGAGTTCGTTGGCTATTTCGGTGGGGCTGGCGAGGCCTTTTTCACAGACTGTCACCCAGACGTGGCCCCGCAGCGGGTGCGTGAACGCTTTCGCGAGCGTCGGGTCGATGACCTGTTTGAGTTTCTTCTCGTCAAAGCTCGCCATCGCGTCCTCCGTCCCGTTGCCGTTGCGTGTCTTTCCGGGGCTGAGCCTAGTGTCGGTTGCGGACCTCTCGGATGGCCGCTATCGCTGAAACTTATTAAAGCAATCAATTGGTCTTTCTGCGAACGATCGGCTGGTCTCACAGCGGAATTCGACGGGAGGCAGAGGGATGACAAGACCGAGGATCAAGCGCACGACGGAGCAGATGGAAGCGCCCAACGGCGACCTCTATCTGATGCGCCCAAGCGCCGGGGCAGACGTCCAAATCGAGAATCCCGACGCGGCGGGCAGGGAACTGCTCGCGGCGCTGGACGGCAACAGCGAGCGGGGAGCGCTCGAGGAGCGCTTCGGCGAGGAAGACGTCAACGACCTGCTCGCCCAGTTGGAGGAGCTGAGCCTGGTCGAGGATGCCGCCGACGACGACCTGATTCCGGCGGCGACGATCGAGCGATTCGATCGGCAGATCCGCTACTTCGCCGACATCACCGACGGCCCGACGCCGTCGCAATGCCAGGCGCGGCTGGAGAGCGCCCGCATCGTCGTCCTCGGGGTGGGCGGCCTCGGCGGCTGGTCGGCGCTTTCGCTCGCCTGCTGCGGGGTCGGAGAGATGCTGCTGGTCGACGGGGACCTGGTCGAGGAGAGCAACCTCAACCGCCAGGTTCTCTACACGGAGGCCGACATCGGCCGGCCGAAGGTCGAGGTCGCGGCGGAGCGGCTGGGCGCGTTCAACTCGCGCATGCGGCTCGAGACCGTCCCCGAGAAAGTCGACGGAGAAGCCGCTGTCGCTGCGCTGATCGGCGGCTACGACATGGTGATCGACGCCGCCGACTGGCCTGCGCATGAAATCGAGCAGTGGTGCAACGGCGCCTGCTTCGCGGCGGAGATCCCCTACATCACGATGAGCCACTTTCCGCCGATCGCCCGGGTCGGCCCGCTGTACGTTCCGGGAGTGACCGGGTGCTTCGCCTGCCAGGTGGCGGCCTACCGGCGCAGCTACCCGATGTTCGACGTGGCGATCGAGCAGCGCCGCGCCAAACCATCGCCGGCCGCGACGCTGGGCCCGGCCTGCGGCCTGATCGGCGGCCAGGTCGGCCTCGACGTCATGCACCACCTGACCGGGCTGGCCGAGCCCTCGACCCAGGGCGTGGGCCACATCTACGACCTGCGCACCATGGAGGTCGAACGTGAGCCCGTCGTACCGGAGCCGGACTGTCCCGTCTGCGGACACCTGCCGACCGCGACCCCGCGTGGCGAGGGAGAGACGAAGGCCGAGCGCAAGTAAGGCGGCGGTTAAGTTACGGGGCCGATGCGCCCCGGGAGGCTCCTCATCGCGCTCCTCGCTCTCGTCGCCACCCTGGCGGCAGCCGGCTGCGGCTCCTCCGGAGGCGATTCCTCCCGATCGAACGAGGCGCGGTCGACCGCGACCGCGACGACTCCCACCGCGCCCCCGGGAGCTTCGGCCCGGAGCTGCGAGGGCACGGCCCCCGGCACCGGACGGGTGCGCGTAACCGGCGTTGGCTGCGACGTCGGCCGCGGCGTCGTCGCAGCCTGGGCCGGCAAGACGGCCTGCGTGAGGCCGGCCGGCGAGTCCCGCTTCTCCTGCTCGGTGTATCGGGGGTACCGCTGCCTCGGCGCCGCGGCCGAACGCGGTATCGCAGTCAGCTGCTCGCGGCCGGGCAGCTCGGTCTCATTCCTCGCCAGGCGGGGCTGAGCGCGGCGGTCCGGCGTCGCGGCGCCTGCGGACCCGCCGGCCGACCGGATCGAGAAAGAGGGCCGGCCAGAGGAACGGGGCCACGTGCGGGTCGATCAGCGCCACCGGGATCGAGGCGAGGAAGACCGCCGCGACGGTCGCCGCGCGCCGCTGCCCTTCCTGCATCTCCTGCGGCGGGATCCGGGCGAGCCCGTCGCGCTGCGCGTCACGGAACATCAGCAGGCCGACCAGGGTGATGCCGGAGAGGTTGACCGAGTAGAGGACGATCGCGCCGGCATCGCCGCCGTGGTCGCCCAGCACCTGGGCGCTGAACGGGAAGAGGGCGATCCAACCGAGGTAGAAGAGGTTGAGCCACAGCAGCCGCCCGTCGAAGCCGACGACGCTGGAGAAGAAGCGGTGGTGGACGATCCAGAAGCGCCCGATCACGGCGAAGCTGATGACGTAGGCCATCAGGTCGGGCCACTGTTCCAGCAGGGCCTTGGTCAGATCGTCGCCGGGAATCTGCTCCGGCACCTCGAGGTTGAGCACGAGCAGCGTGATCGCGATCGCGAACACCCCGTCGCTGAAGGCGACGATGCGCGAGAACTCGACCTCGTTCTCCTCCCGCCGCTTGGCCGTCCGCGCCCTGGACATCGTCCCATCATCGAGACTCCGCGCGACGGAACCGGCCCCGTGCGAGCTCCCCTACGCCATCGGGAAGCGGGCGCTCAGCCGACCGAGACGAGAAACCGCTCGAGGCGCTCGCTGAAACCCGGCGCGGCGGCGACGAAGTGCCCGGCGCCTGGGGCGACCGCTCGCTCCGCGTGCAGCTCGGTCGCGAGCGCATCGGCCGCGCGCTCCAGGAATGAGGCGTGGTCGCCGGAGGCGACCAGTGCCGGGATGCCGGCGCCGCGCAGGACGTCGAGCCTCGGGTGCGCCTCGCTCGGCGATCGACTGCCGTGAGCGCGACGAACGGCGTGGACGACGCTCTCGGGGAGCGGCCCCGCATCCGGAACGGGCGAACCCGCGATGCGGAGGAACTCGCGCAGTGTCGTGGGCTCCGTCTCGAGGCCATGGGCCAGGACTTCGTCGCCCATACGTCGAAAGCGCGTCAGCTCGGGATCGTCGGGGAGCAGGTGAAAGAGCGGCGGCTCGATCAGCGTCAGCGACCGCACCTGAGCCGGCTCGCGCGTGGCCGCGAGCAGCGCTCCGAGCGCGCCGTAGGAGTGCGCGACGACGTGGGGACGTCGATCGAGCAGCGGCGCGAGATCGGCGGCGTCGATGTCGAAGTCCTGGCGTCCGCCCGCGGGCGGTGGACTGGGCGGAAAGCCGCGCCGGTGGACGGTGGCCAGCGTCCATCGGCCCTTCAAGGGCTCGAGCCCCGACCACGTCGTCGCGGGGCTCGCGCCGCCGTGAACGAGCAGAACCTCCGGCCCCTTGCCCTCGCAGCTGAGCGCGATCTCATCCATCATCGAAGGATTTCGCGCAGACCTCTCATCCGACTATCATTGCCGATGAGGTAGCCCTGAATCCGCGTCACAGAGCCGATTGCGGGCAACCCGCCGGCGTAGCTCAGTTGGTAGAGCACTTCATTCGTAATGAAGGGGTCCTCGGTTCAAGTCCGAGCGTCGGCTTCTCGCTGTGTGTGCCCGGGGTCAGGAGAGGGGGGTGCCGGCGAGGCTGGCGACCTTCCACTTGCCCTCTTCGTTGGCCATCGGCATCGCCAGCACGGTTCCCTTGATGCCGGTGTAGATGACGAAGGAGCGATCGCCTTCGACCCTCAGCGAGCCGACGTTCGCCTTCGCCGCTTCCGCCTTCATCGCCGCCTTTGCCGCCGGGTTGGTCAGCTTTTCGAGGATCCCCGCGCAGCTCTTGTCTTCGATCTGTTCCGCCTGGGCGGCGAGTTTTTCGAACGATTCGATGACCGTCTTCGACATGTAGTCACATGCCGCCGCCCAGTTGCCTTCGGCGCGGGCGTCGAGGAAGTCGTGCAGGGCGGTAGCGGCCGCGTTGAATTCCTGCGGTTCGGCCTCTTCGCCGAATTCCTGCACGCTGTTGTCACCGCCCTTGACCTTGAACTGGGCCGAGCCGCCGCCGGTGTCGCTGTGGTGCTTCGGCTTGAATTCGGCCGCTTCGCCATTCGTCTCGGAACCGCGAGACCGATCTTCCTTGCCCGCCTGGCCTTCGCTTCCGCTCTTGGCTTCGCTCTGCGTTGAGGTGCTGCCCCCCGAGCTTTCACCCTGGCTGCCGGAGCTGGCCGAGGTCGAGCCGGCGCTGTCGCCCCCGCCGCCGCAGGCCGCGAAGCCGACGGCGAGCAGGAACACGGCAAGCGCAGCCGCCAGCGTCTTGATTCCCCCCCTCACGGCTTCGATTCTAGAGAATCGTTTGTTTCCAGCCCCGCCCGCCATGGGACGCGATCGGCATGCACCCAGATAGCGGTTTGAGCGGCGGCTAGGATCGACAGCTATGGGGCAGGGGGTCTCGATCGTTCTGGCCGACGACCACACGGTCGTGCGCCGGGCGCTTCGGTTGCTGCTGGAGGAGGAGTCGGACTTCGAGGTCGTCGCCGAGGCGGAGGACGCCGAGGGCGCCGTGCGCTACCTGCGGGGGCACAAGCCGGACGTGCTGATCCTCGACCTGAACATGCCCGGAAAGCCCAGCTTGGAGGCGATTCCGGAGATGCGGGACGTTTCACCCGATACGAAGATCGTCGTCCTGACGATGCAAAAAGAGCCCGCCTTCGCCCGCCAGGCGCTGCAGCTGGGGGTGCTCGGCTACGTGCTCAAGGAGGCGGCCGACGACGAGCTGGTCCAGGCGATCCGCCGAGCCGCCGCCGGAGAGACCTATCTACAGCCCGCGCTCGGCGCGAAGCTCGCGGCCGAACCCGAATCGGCGAGCGATCTGAGCGAGCGCGAGACCGACGTCCTGCGCCTGATCGCTCTCGGCCACACCAACGCCGAGATCGCCGAAAAGCTCTACATCAGCGTGCGCACCGTGGAGACTCACCGCGCCCACATCCAGCAGAAGCTCGGTGTCTCCAGCCGCGCCGAGCTAGTCCAAAGTGCGCTCTCCCGGGGCTTGGTCGAGACCTGAGCCTTCCCGATCGGCGGCGAGAGGCACGGAGGCGAGCAGCCTGGTCCCGCCGCCCTGCTTCGACTCGATCCGCAGCTCGCCGCCGGTCAACTCGATCCGCTCGCGCATGCCGGCAATGCCGAAGCCACTCGTAGGAGCGTCCGGATCGAAGCCGGCGCCATCGTCGGAGACGAGCAGCTCGACCCTGTCCGCATCGCAACGGATCTGCAGCCGGACGCGTGCCGCGCCGGCGTGCTTGGCGATGTTGTTCAGCGCCTCCTGCACGAGGCGGTAGAGGACGGTCTCGAGCTCCGGTCCGAGTCGCTCGGCGTCGATCTCGACGTCGGCGTCCAACTCGACCCCAGAGGTACGCTCGAAACGCTCGAGGAGGTCTTCCAGGGCCGCGAGGAGGCCGAGCTGGTCGAGCGTGGCAGGGCGCAGCTCGGTGATCAGGGCTCTCAGCTCCTCGATGTCGCGGACGACGTCGTGCAGTCCCTCTTCCACGACCGCCCGCAACTGCTCGGGGTCGCCGCTCTTGAGAACCGAGGAGAGCAGCAGGCGGCGGGAGCCCATTCCCTGCAGGATCGAGTCGTGCAGCTCGCGCGCCCAGCGCGCCCGCTCGTGCTCCGCCGCCAGCAGTCGCTGGCGTAGGCGCTCCTTGGTAACCGAGAGCACCGTCGCCACCGCGGCGGCCGCGCTTGCCGCCGCGGCGGTCAGCATCCGCCTGTCTTCCGCGTAGAAGCCAGGGCCTTCCTCGAGCCGGTCGAGGGCGACGATCGCTCCGAGCGTACGGCCGCGGAAGACGAGTGGCGCGGGGAGCGCGGCGCGGGCCTCGATCCCGATGCCCCGGACCGCCGTCAAAGCCTCCTCCTCCGACTCGCCGCCGACCGTAACGTAGCGCCCGATCGAAGCCCCCCCGCCCTCACCGGCCGCGGCAACCACCTCGCAGCGGGCTCCGTCACGGAGGAGGACGAGCAGCGAACGGGCGCCGACCAGAGCCCGCGCCCGCTTGGCGATCGTCTCCAGCACGCGCGCCCGATCGGTCTCACCGCCGACCGCCCGAGCTATCTCGGTGGTTGCCTCGAGGCCGTGGACGGCGCGCTCGAGCGCGCCGCGCTCTTCCTCGGACTGTGCGTAGAGACGCACGTTGAAGATCGCAACCGCGGCCCATCCGACGAGGATCGCCACCGCCTCTGCGTCAGCGTCGTCGAAGTCGCCCTCCTCCTTCTCGGCCAGGTAGAGGTTGCCGTAGGGCTGGCCGCGAACGACGATCGGCACGTCGAGGAAATCGTGCTCGGCGAGGCCGTCGGGCAGGTCGCCGATCGCCGCGTAGCGGGCACCGGTCAGCTCGCGGGCCACATCGACGACCTCGCTCAGCACCGCCTCCAGATCGAGCTGTGCGACGAGCCCTCTGCCGACGTCGATCAGCCTCCGCAGGCGATGCTCGTCTAATACATCGCGAGCCACCGCTCAGAAAGTACCGCACGTAGCGCGAAACCGAGCCGGTTGTGATTTTTCAGTCAGCGGAGTGTTCTAGGGTGCTCACGATCTTCAAGCGGGGAACAGTCATCCTCGCCCTGGCTGCCGCGTTTCTGCTGACGCTCGGCAGCGCGGCGGCGACGCCACAGGGCCGAATCGTCGTGCACGGGAGCGCGGCGGGCTCGACCCTGCGCCTGAGCGTGCACGGCCCGCGCCTGGTGGTCCACGGCCGGATGGCCCACGCCCATCCGACGGGATGCCGCCTGCGCCACCACCGGCTGCTCGCCATCTGCAGCCTGCGCCAGGCCGGCAGCGTGGAAGTCGACATGGGGCCGCACGGCGATTTCGTCGAAGTCGAGGATCGGCTCCCGATCCCGCTTACGACCCATCTCGGCGACGGCTCGGACAAGTTCATCGGCAACGGCGAGGCGGATACCTGCTACTCGGAAGGGGCGCGGCGTAACCGCTGCATCGGCGGTGGCGGCAACGACGTCTGCATCACCGGCAACCAGAACAGCGATTGCGTGGGCGACAGTGGGAACGACTACTGTCGGACCGGCGCCGGCAGCGACGGCTGCTGGGGCGGGCCCGGAAACGACGTCTGCCGTATGGGGCGGGGACATGACGGCTGCCACGGCGAAGGCGGACGTGACGAGCTCTACGGCGGGCCGAGCAGCGACCAGCTCTACGGCGGCGAGGGGCACGACCGCTGCGACGGGCTCCCCGGCTGGGGCCGCTCGCACGAATGCGAGGCAGGCCCGCGTCGCTGAGCGGCATCGGTCCCTCAGCAGGCCACTGCGCCGTAGAGGTTTGAACCGCTATCCGGTTCAAACCTCTACGGCGCTTCCCGGAATTTTCGGCCCTGTCGATTTAGCCTCTCTTCGTTCGTCGTATGGGTAGAGGCAAGAACCCACGAGCGAAGGAGACGAAGATGCGATTCATGATGCTGATGTACCCGGGGATCGACACGAGCGCCGAGAACTGGGAGCCGAGCGCCGACGACGTCGCGGCGATGACCGCTTACAACGAGGAGCTGAGCAAAGCCGGGGTGCTGCTCGCGCTGGACGGGCTGCGGTCGCCGGCCGACGGCGCCCGGGTGAGCTTCAGCGGCGGCACGCCAACCGCAACCGACGGGCCGTTCGCCGAGGCCAAGGAGGTCGTCGGCGGCTACTGGCTGATCCAGGCGTCCTCCAAGCAGGAGGCTGTCGAGTGGGCCCTGCGCTGCCCGGCCGGCGAGGACGACTTCATCGAGGTGCGCCGCGTCTTCGAGATGGAGGACTTCTCGGAGGACGTGCAGGCAGCCGGTCAGCTCTCCGAGAGGCCGCCCGAGCAGACGTGAGCGACGGCGGCGCGCCGGGCCGCGCGATCGAGGCCGTGTGGCGGATCGAGTCGCCGAGGCTGATCGCCGGTTTGGCGCGGATGACGGGCGACGTCGGCCTCGCCGAGGACCTCGCGCAGGATGCGCTGGTTGCGGCGCTGGAACGGTGGCCGGAGTCGGGCGTCCCGGAGAACCCGGGCGCCTGGCTCACGGCCACGGCTAAGAACCGCGCGATCGACCTGGCGCGGCGGGGCAGGCGGTTCGAAGACCGGCGCGAGCAGCTGGCGCGCGAGGCCGGGATGCGGATGGCGATGGACGCCGCCGCGCACGAGGCGGAGGAGGAGGGGCTCGGTGACGAGCTGCTCGGCCTGATCTTCGCCTGCTGCCATCCGGTGCTCCCGACCGAGGCGCGGGTGGCGCTGACGCTGCGCCTGCTGGGCGGGCTCGCCACGGAGGAGATCGCGCGCGCCTTCCTCGTCTCGGAGGCGACGGTGGCGCAGCGCATAGTGCGGGCGAAGCGCACGCTGAAGGAGGCGCATGCGCGCTTCGAACCACCCCAGGGGGAGCAGCTCGACGAGCGGCTGCCGTCGGTGCTGGAGGTGATCTACCTCGTCTTCAACGAGGGCTACGCGGCGACTGCCGGGAAGAGCTGGATGCGGCTCGACCTCTGCGAGGAGGCGCTGCGGCTGGGCCGGGTTCTCGCCGCCCTGGCGCCGAAACAGGCCGAGGTGCACGGTCTCGTCGCGCTGATGGAGATCCAGGCCTCGCGCGCCCGGGCGCGGGTCGGCCCCGGAGGCGAGCCGGTGCTGCTGCTCGACCAGGACCGGGCGCGCTGGGACCCGCTGCTGGTGCGGCGCGGCCTGGCGGCCCTGCGGCGGGCCGAGACGCTCGGCGGCGGCGCCTTCGGCCCCTACACCCTGCAGGCGGCGATCGCCGCCTGCCACGCGCGAGCACGCAGCGCCGCGGAGACCGAGTGGGAGCGGATCGCCGCCCTCTACGCCGCCCTCGCCCAGCTCACCCCCTCCCCCGTGGTCGAGCTGAACCGCGCCGTCGCAATGGGAATGGCGTTCGGGCCGGAGGCGGGGTTGGCGCTCGTCGACTCGCTCGTCGAGGGCGGTGAGCTCGACGGCTATCACCTGCTGCCCAGCGTCCGCGCCGACCTGCTGGCGAAGCTCGGCCGCGCCTCCGAGGCGCGAGCCGAATTGGAGCGCGCCGCGGCGATGACGGCGAACACCCGCGAGCGCGAGCTACTGCTGGAGCGGGCTGCGGCGCTTAGTCCCCCTCGATAAGACACGTATCCGACATTCACCCCACCCAAGTGTGGTCAAAGTCGGATACGTGCGCGGGCCTCAATCGAGGCAGGTTCTGAGCGGAGGGGGTGGGATTCGAACCCACGAGCGCCTTGCGACGCCAACAGTTTTCGAGACTGCCCCGTTCAACCGCTCCGGCACCCCTCCGGGGCACTGCAAAGCCAAATCCTATCGACGTGAATCGGGTGGCCACATCGCCATCGCCGAGGTCGCAGCCTGAGCGGAGCGGGGAAGCAAGTCGACGAACCAGACCCCGTCCCGCAAAGCCGCGCGCCCGACCTCCACCTCAACCGCCCGTTGGAAGATCGGACCGTTGACGACGAAGGTGTGGAACTCACCGTTCTCGCCGCAGGCGTCGGCACCCGCCGCCTCGATCTCGGCGACCGCACCGGCGTCGAGCGTGCGGCCGAGCAATGACGGCGGCAGGACACCGTCGCGGACGGCGACGATCACCGCCTCGAAGCCGGCGGCGAGTAGCTGGTCGATCACCGCACGGCGATCGCGGTGCCAAAGCGGCAGCACCGCCTCCATGCCCACCTCGGCGCAAATCGCCTCCTCCCACTCACGGTGGTCGTCCATGTCGATGTCGCCGAAGACTCCGGCGCGCGCACCGCTCCCGGCGGCGCCCTCCCCCATCACGCGCAGGAGCTCCTCGCGGTAGCCGGCCCAGGTCGCGGCCCCGAAGCGGATCGGCAGGCCGACCGCCGCCGCTTGTGCAGCCAGCAACTCCCGCGAGAGGCCATGCGAGCGCGAGCGCTCTCCGCCCTCGGTCAGCATCGCCACGAGGAAGCGCGGCTCGGCGCCCGCCTGCATCGTCTCGTGCAGGGCCAGCGCCGAGTCCTTGCCGCCGCTCCAGGAGCACCAGACGGGAACGTCCGCGAGACCCGAGAGTGCAGTCGACATGGTGCGAATCATCGCGGACTCCGCCTAACCGCGTCTCAAGGCTCAAGGCCATGCCCGGCGGCGCCGATGCAGGCATCGTGCAAAGCAGCGAGCAGACCCGTATCGGGCGGTTCTTCGACCTCCATCCTGTTCCACTGCGGCTGCTCGCGGTCAGCGCGCTGCTCTGGGGGGTCGGCTACCTGACCTGGAGAATCGGGTGGAGCGGCCAGGGCGCCAGCCCGGTCGCCTACGCGATGCTGCTGGTCACCGAGATCTACGGACTGTGGGCGCTCGGCGCGCTCGCCTGGTACTCGTGGTCGCGGCCGGCGGCGGTGCGTCCACCGGTGACGCCCGGACGCGAGGTCGACGTCTTCGTCTGCACCTACGACGAGCCGCTCGAGGTCGTCGCCGCGACCCTGGCCGGGTGCCGGGCGCTGACCTACCCCCACACGACCTACCTGCTCGACGACGGACGGCGCCCGGAGATGGCCGAGCTGGCGAAGACCGCCGGCGCCGAGTACCTGACCCGGCCCGACAACTCCCACGCGAAGGCGGGCAACATCAACGCCGCCCTTCCGCGCACGGACGGCGAGCTGGTGCTGATGCTCGACGCCGACCACGTGCCGATGCCCGACGCGCTCGACGCGATGGTCGGCTACTTCGACGACGAGCGCGTCGCCCTGGTGCAGAGCCCGCACGACTTCTTCAACCACGACTCGGTCCAGCACTACGTCGTCGGCCGCCACGAGCAGTCGCTCTTCTACCGCGTCGTCTGCCCCGGCAAGGACCGGCGCGGCGCGGCCTACTGGTGCGGCTCGGCGGCGGTGCTGCGGCGCGAGGCGCTGCTCGAGATCGGCGGCGTCGCCACCGAGACGATCGCCGAGGACTTCCACACGACGATTCGCCTGCTCCGCCACGGCTGGACCAGCCGCTACCACGACGAGGTGCTGGTCCAGGGCCTCGCCCCCCACGACCTCGACGGCTATCTGCTGCAGCGCGACCGCTGGGCGCGCGGCAACCTCGCCGTCTTCACCCTGCCCGAGTCCCCCCTGCGGGCCAAGGAGCTGCGCCCGGCGCAACGCCTCTCCTACTTCGCCAGCCTCGCCGCCTACCTGGCGCCGCCGATGCGCCTGCTGCTGCTGGCGACGCTGGGGCTGGTGATGTGGACCGGCGAGCTGCCGATGAAGATCAGCGTCGTCGCCCTCGCGGCGCTGTGGCTGCCCGCGGTCAGCCTCAACCTGCTGGCGGGCTCGGCCCTCACCCGCGGCTACATGAAGATCGGCGAGACCGCCCACTACGAGCTGATGACGATGGAGATCTACACGCGGGCGCTGCGCTGCATCTTCCTGCCCGGCCGCGCCGCCTTCAAGGTGACGCCGAAGCAGGGCAGTGACGGCGGCGGGATCGTCGCGGTGCGCAAGCTGCACCTGGTGCTGGTGGCCGCCGCCGTCCTGACCGCGGGCACGGTGCTCCGCCTGCTCGACCTCTTCGGGGTCGGACCGCTGCCCGACCTGCCCGGGATCGCTGCCTGGATCGTGCCCCTGCTGGGCCTGATCGAGCTGCGCCGCATCCTGCGCACCCTGTCAGCCGTCGGCCGCCGCCACCAGCGCCGCCAGGTCTACCGCTTCCAGGGCGACGCCCCCGCCCACTGCTTCGCCCCGGACGGCCACATCGGCGGCCACCTCGTGGACGCCAGCGCCGCGGGCGTGGGCTTGGTGCTCGACGCCCCCGTCGCCGTCGGCGACCGCCCCGCGGTCCTGCTCGAGCTCGAAGACGCCGGCGGCGGCGCCCACGAGGTCGCCGCCCGGGTCGAGGTTCGCTCCTGCCGCGAAGCCGAGGGTCGCTACCTCGTCGGGGCGACGATCGAGGAGATCGACTCCGCCTCCCGCATGCGCCTGATGGAGTGGTGCTACGTCGTCTGCAGCCACGAGCGTCTGCGCGGCCACCGCCCGGCGGCGCCGATGCCGATCTCCAGCGAAGAGATCGTCCTGCCGCTCGGCGAACCCACGGTGCAGGCCGCCACCGCGTAGCCGCTCTCCCGTTCGTAGGGCAAGCAGATCAAGGAAGCAGGGAGCGTGGCGTGCTCTGCACGCGAGCGACCGATGACGCGGATATGCGCCGCCCTACGGACGGGAGCGGAGAGGGTGGGATTCGAACCCACGAGACGGGTTAACCCCGTCCACGCGATTTCCAGTCGCGCTCCTTAAGCCACTCGGACACCTCTCCGGGTTCTCCACAGCGTATTGGCTCGGCTCAACGCCGGGCGGCGAAGAACCCGCGCAGCAGCGCGGCGCACTCGTCCTCCATCACTCCGGCCAGGACCTCGGGACGATGGTTGAGGGCGGGCTCGGCGAGGACGTCGAGGACGCTGCCGGCGGCGCCCGCCTTCGGGTCGGGGGCGCCGTAGACGAGCGCCGGGATGCGGGCGAGGACGATCGCCCCGGCGCACATCGCGCAGGGCTCGAGCGTCACGTAGAGGGTCGTCTCCGGCAGGCGCCAGCCGCCGAGCGCCTCGGCCGCGGCGCGGATCGCAAGGATCTCGGCGTGCGCGGTGGGGTCGCGGCGCAGCTCGCGCTCGTTGCCCGCCGCGGCAAGCAGCTCGCCATCGCGGGCAAGGACAGCGCCGATCGGCACGTCGCCGTGGTCCTCGGCTTCGCGCGCACGCTCGATCGCCAGCGCCATCAGGCGTTCATGCATCCCACTTTCAGGCCGATCGAGCATCGATCCGAGAATATGTGACGCCGACAACTTCCCGGCCGGGATGGTGTTGAAGCCTTAGTCCGCTCTCGGGCGGGGACCCCGCGAGCAGATGACCAAACGATGATCCGATCGCTGCCGATATCCGCTGCCCTCGCGCTCCTCACGACCGCGATCGCCGTGGTGCCTGCCGAGGCCGCCACCGGCATCTCCCCCGCGCGCGAATTCGCCCCGCACGAGGTCGTCGTAAAGCTCCGCGGCGCCGGTAGCGAAAGGACCATGCGCCTGCGCAAGGGCGTCGGCGTCCGCGCTGCGGCAGCGGCGCTGCGGCGCGATCCGCGGGTCGCCTACGCGGCGCCCAACTACATCGCCACCGCGTCCGCGCTGCCCGACGACCCGGGCCCGCTGTCGACCTCTCCGGGACTCCCCGGCGGCTGGGCCTCGCTGCAGTGGAGCTTCCTTCCCTGGCGGGGAACGCCGACCGCCGAGCTGCCGATCTCCCCCGGCGGCATCGACGCGGTCAGCGCCTGGCGCCACCTGAGCGAAGTTGGACGCGGCGGCGCGCGCGGCATCGTCGTCGCCGTGCTCGACACCGGAATCGCCTATCGCAGCGACGGCAAGCGCTTCCGCCGCAGTCCCGACTTCACCGCCGGTCAGTTCGTACCCGGCTACGACTTCGTCGGCGACGACAGCGTCCCGCTCGACGAAAACGGCCACGGGACCCACGTCGCGGGGACGATCGCGGAGAAGACCGACAACGGCATCGGCCTCACCGGCCTCGCCTACCGCGCCAAGCTGATGCCGGTGCGGGTGCTCGACCGCAACGGCAGCGGCCAGGCCGACGACATCGCCCGCGGCATCCGCTTCGCCGTCGTGCATGGCGCCGACGTGATCAACATGAGCTTCAACTTCGGCTGTGGCAAGAACGTGCCCGGAATCGATCGCGAGCTGCGCTACGCCTACCGCCATGGCGTGGTCACGGTGGCTTCGATCGGCAACCTCGGCTCGGAGGCGTGCGTCGCCCCACCGGCGACCGGCCCGCGGGTGATCGGCGTCGGTGGCAGCACCGAGGGCGGCTGCCTCGGCGGCTACTCGCTGCTGCCCGGCAAGGGGGTCGACCTGCTCGCCCCCGGCGGCGGCGTGCCGGTCGCCGGCTGCCCCTCCGTCTCCAGCCGGTCGATCTATCAGGTGACGCTGAAGTCGGGCAATCCCCGGCGCTTCGGCGAGCCCGGCAGCTACATCGGCACCTCGATGGCGGCGGCGCACGTCTCGGGCGTCGCCGCGATGGTCCTGGCGAGCGGGGTCATCCGCGCGAAGTCCTCACCCACCCGGCGGGTGAACGAAGTGCTGGCGCGCCTGAAGAGCACCGCCCGCGACCTGGGGCTCCCGTCCACGCGCCAGGGGGCGGGCTTGATCGACGCCGGCGCAGCCACGGAAAAGGCCCGCTGAGCCGGTCGGACGACCTCAGGTGGTGCGGACGATTATCACGCTGCAGGGAGCGTGATGGGAGATGTTGTTCGGCACGCTGCCGAGCAGGAAGCGCCGGGCGCCGGTCATGCCCTTGTTGCCGACGACGATCAGGTCGGCGTCGGTTTCTTCGGCGACGTTGAGGATCGCCTCGGCGGGCTCGCCTTCGACCGGGTGGGTCTGCACGTCCAGCCCCTCCTTCTTGGCGCTGGCCGCAGCGGCGTCGAGGACCAGATTGACGTCCTCGCGCGGACCGATCTCGTACTGGACGTCGGCCGGGGCGCCCTCCTGCTCGCTCTGCAGGCGACGTTTGGGGACCGGCGCGTAGGCGCTGACGATGCTGAGCTGGGCGCTCGCGAGCTTCGCCAGGTCGACGGCCTGCCGCACGGCCTCGCCTGCCGTCTCCGATCCGTCGGTTCCAACCACGATGCGAGTGAACACGCCGCCTCCTCTGGGTCGCTGGTCCGGCCGCGCCGATACTAACGCGCGGTCGGCCGGCAAATCCTTATCTGGACGTTACGCCGCGATGCTGCGGCAATCCGCGGAAGCCGCCGCCGAGGATTTCGGTCGGGGTCGTCGCCAGGCGGATGACCGCGATCGTCATCGCCGCCACCAGGCAGACGACCAGCAGGACCATCGAGGCTCTCCACAGCATCGGCATGGCTGCGGAGCCTAGGCGACCCGTCCCCGCCGGGGTACGCTTGAGGCATGGAGAGAGTCGCGGACGGGGTCTGGCTGCTGCGCGGCGACCTGCGCAAGGGCATGAACATCTACTTCCTCGAGGATGGCGACGGCTTCGTCCAGTTCGACGCCGGCAGCAAGGGGATGACGAAGAAGGCGCACGCCGAAGCGGAGCGGCTGGGTGGGCTGAAGCGGGTCGTGCTCGGACACGCGCACGCCGACCACCGTGGCACGGCGCCGTACATGGGCGTGCCAGTCCACTGCCATCCCGACGAGGTCGCCGATGCGGAAAGCGACGCCGCGATCGCGCCCTACATGGACCTCTCGCAACTTCCGGTCGCGCCGGTGCGCTGGATCTACCCCTTCTTGCTGCGCCGCTGGGACGGCGGCGCGGTGAAGATCGACGGAACCATCTCCGAGGGCGACGAGGTTGCCGGCTTCCGCGTCATCCACTTCCCCGGCCACGCGCCGGGCCTGATCGGGCTCTGGCGGGAGAGCGACCGCCTGGCGCTGGTCAGCGACGTCGTCTACTTCATCGACTCGGCGCGGCTCAAGCCGCTGCCCGAGGGCGAGGCGAGCGTCCCGCATCCCGCCTGGGCCTGGGACCACGCCAAGGCGAAGCAGTCGGTGCGCAAGCTGGCGGCGCTCGAACCGGCGGTCGTCGCGGCCGGGCATGCCGAGCCGCTGCGCGGCGAGAACCTGCGGGCGACGCTCGAACGGGCGGCCGAGAAGTACTAGGCGGCGGCCCAGGCTCGCTGCGCAGGCGGGCGTCACTGGCATAGGTTGCCCACTCTGATGATCGGGACCTACGTCTCGGCGGCGCTGATCTGCGTCGCCTCGCTGCTCGTTGGGCGCGCCCTGCTGCTTTTGGCCGGGCGCGACTCGTGGTCGTGGCTGGAGCCGGCCGCCGGATTCGGCGCGATCCTGACCGTGACCGGCGCCCTCGCCCGGGCGCCGGGCCATGGCACCTCGGCGACCGTAGGCGTCGTCTTCCTCGTCGTCGTCGCCGCGGCCATCCTCGCTATTCGCCGCCCGGCCACCGATCGGCCGAGAAAGCGCCGATACGGAGGCAAATCGGGCCAGCGGCCGGGGGAGGCGCTGCGCTGGGGGGTGCCGGTGGCGATCGCGGTGGCGGTGGTGCTCTCGATCCCGTTTGCGGTCAGTGGACGCTGGGGACTGCTGGGCGTCGGACTCAACAACGACCTGGGGCTGCACCTCGCCTGGGCCGAGTGGCTGCGCAGCGGCTTCGGGCCCGCACCCGACGCGGGCTACCCGCTCGGCCCGCACGGGCTCGCGGTCGCCACCGCGGCCGTGCCGGGGATGAGCCTGGGCCAGGCGTTCCTCGGTGAGATCTTCGCGATCGCGATCCTCACCGGCCTGACGGCCCTCGCCGCCCTGCCGGGCTTCGGCGCCGGCCGGCGCCTGCTGGCGGCAACGCTTGTCGCCGTCCCGTATCTGGGCGCCTCCTATTTCGCCCAGGGAGCCTTCAAGGAGACCGCCGAGGCCCTCTTCGTCCTCGCCGTCGCAGTCGGCCTGCGCGAGATCGACCTCTCCGTGCTCAGATGGCGCCAGGCGCTGCCCTGGCTGGCGATTGCCGGCGGCGTCTTCTTCTCCTACAGCTTCGCCGGGCTCGCCTGGCCGTTCCTGGGGGCGGCCTTCTGGAGCCTCACCGTGCCCGGGGTACGTCGGGCGCTGGCGCCGCGAGCGCTGCTGCGCTTCCTCCGCCGCCCGACGACGCTGCTCGCGATCGCGGTGCTGGTCGCCCTCGCCGTCGCCGCCACCGCGGTCGGCCCCTTCGGCTTCGGCGGCAGCTTCAGCAAAGTCGCCGGGACCAACACCTACGGGCCGGTCTCGCCGATCGAGGCGCTCGGCATCTGGCCGGCGACCGACTACCGGCTCGAAGCGCCCGGCGGCGCCCACCTCACCGGCCTGGCCGCTGCGATCGGCGTCATCGCCCTGCTCGCCGGCACCTGGTGGTGGGTGCGGCGGCGCGACCTCGCGGTGCCCCTGGGCTTCGCCGCCTGCGTCGTCCTCTACATCGCCGCGCTGCCGACCAGCGGCGACTACTCGCACGCCAAGGCGCTGATGATCGGCGCCCCGCTGGCGATGCTCGTCATCGTCCGACCGCTGCTCGCCGAGCTCTGGCCGAACCGCCGTAGAGCTTTGGACCGCATACCGGACGAAAGCTCTACGGCGCTGCCAGGGGATTGGGGCGGTCGAGCGGTGCGAACCGGCTGGGCCGTCCTTGCCGTGGTCTTCATCGGCGGGGCCGTCTACTCCAGCTTCCTGGCGCTGCGCAACGCCCCCGTCGGGCCGGCCGGCCATGGCGGCGAGCTGAAGGCTTTCCTGCCGATCGTCCACGGCCAGCCGGTGCTCTACGCCGGCCAGGATCGCTACGCGGCCTACGAGCTGCTCGGCGCCGACACCCACGTGCCGCTGGTCGAGTTCCCCGACCCGGCCGTCGCGCAGAATCCGGAGAAGCCGTTCGACACCGGCGACGCCTACAGCCCGATCGACTTCGACTCCTTCTCACGCGGGACGCTCGACAGCTTCCCCTATGTGATCACCGGCCGCGCGGCCTGGAACAGCGCGGCGCCGCACGGGTTCAAGCGGATCGCCGCCACCCCTTCCTTCATCCTCTGGAAGAGGACCGGCGACGTGCCGGAAGACCGTCACGTGCTGCTCGAGGGCACCAACGCCGGCGCGCACGCCGGCTGCGCCTCGCCGGAGATCCGCATCCTGCTGGCCAACCGCGGCCGCGCCACGCTCTTCCCGGAGGTCGCAATCGCGCCCAAGGAGAGCTGGAGCGCCGGCAGCACGCTGCAGACCGGCGCCGGCACCGCGCAGACGATCGCACTGCCGCGCGGGCGCTGGCGCCTCTCGCTGCAGTACTTCTCGCCCTTCGGCCTGACCCTGTCGGCCCCCGGCTTCAGCCAAGCGCTCGAGGCGGCGCTCGACGGCCAGCGCCCCAACACGATCAGCCTCGCCAACGATGGCCAGTTCTGGCCCGCCGGGACCTACTCCAGCCCCGGCGGCCGCGCCCGCTTCACCGTCTCCGCAGCCGACCCGAGCTTCCTCCAGCGCCTAACCGGCTACGACGACATCGCCTACGTCGGCAACCTGGTAGCCGTCCGCGCCGGCAAACGCCACGTCGTCCCCCTGCGTTCAGCTTGCAACAGCTGGATCGACTCCTACGAATCGCAAGCCCAACCGTAAGAACCTATCCGCCGGAACCGTGAGGTCCATCCCGGTAGGGGTGAAACGTCTTGTACTTTTTCGTCGAGCGGCACCCGGGCGCCAGCGGCAGTCCACAATCTCGAAAAAGTTAAGTGAAACCCCTGCCGGGATGGACCTTCTGGCTCCCCCTGCCGGGATCGCGCGCCTAAGCGGCTTTAGAAGCGAGCCGGTCAGGCGAGACTCGCACCACGTCCCAAACCCAGCCGAGCTTCTCAAAGCTGTCAATCACCACGGCCGAGAGGTCGATCTGCCAGCGGCCGAGGCCGTGGGTGGCGGAGGTCGGGAAGGCGTGGTGGTTGTTGTGCCAGGCCTCGCCCAAGGTGGGGATCGCGATCAGGGCGAGGTTGCGCGACTCGTCGGTCGTCTCGAAGTCGCGGTTGCCGAAGACGTGACAGAGCGAGTTGATGCTGTAGGTGAAGTGGTGCAAGACGAAGACCCGTACGAGGCCGCCCCAGAGCAGGCCGGTGACCGCGGCGAAGAAGGTGCCGCCGATCACCCAGCCGAGGGCGAAGGGAACGAAGAGGCCGCCGATCGCCCAGAGCAGGAAGGTGCGATCGACCCACTCGATCGTCGGGTCCTTGAGCAGGTCTGGCGCGAAGCGCTCGCGGTTGCCGCGCTGGGTATGGATGAAGAGCCAGCCCATGTGTGCGTGGAAGAGGCCGCGCATCGCGCCGGACCAGCCGTGGCCGTGATCGACGTGGGGACTGTGCGGGTCCCCCTCTTCGTCGGAGAAGGCGTGGTGCTTGCGGTGGTCGGCGACCCAGGAGATCACCGGCCCCTCGATCGCCGCGGAGCCGAGGATCGCCAGCAGGCCGTGCAGCCAGCGCTTGGCTTTGAAGGCGCGGTGGGTGAGGTGGCGGTGGAAGCCGACGGTGATCCCCAGCCCGGTGAGCACGTACATGCCGACGAAGAGGAAGACGTCGCTCCAGTGCAGCGCCTCGCCCCAGACCTGCCAGCCGGCGAGGCCGAGCGCGACGAAGGGAACCAGCGTCACCAGGCCCGTGATGATCCGGTCGCGGGTCTCGTTCGCGACTGGCTGGATATCTGAGGGAAGAGGGCCCTTGCCTGCCATGAAGGCTCGGGATCATACGCCGAAGTGGCGCGGGAAAGGTAAAAGTTCGGCCGCCGCGCGCGGCGGCGCCTATATAAGGTGCCGCGATGCCCTTCGCCCGGACCGAGCCCCTGCGCCGCGAGATCGAGACCCGCGTCCCCAGCCGGCCCTTCACCGTCGAGTTCTGGGATGGGACCCGACTGCCCGCCACGGAGGGCGAGGGACCGACCTTCTTCGTACGCTCGCCGCGCGCGGCGGCGCACGCGCTGCGCGCCCCCGGCCAGCTCGGGCTCGGCCGCGCCTACGTCAGCGGCGACATCGAGGTCGACGACATGGACGCGGTGATCGAAGTGCTCGACGGCTGGCAGCCGCCATCGCTCGACCGTGGCGACATGGCCCACCTGCTGCTCGGCGCGGTGCGCGCGGCGGGCATACAGCCGCCACCCAAGCGCCCCGACGCCGAGCTGGTGTTGAGCGGCCGCCGCCACAGCAAGGAGCGCGACGCGAAGGCGGTCCGCCATCACTACGACGTCTCCAACGACTTCTTCGCCCTCTTCCTCGACGCCTCGATGACCTACAGCTGCGCCTTCTTCGCCGAGGGCGCCGAGACGCTGGAGGCGGCGCAGGAAGAGAAGCTCGACACGGTCGCCCGCAAGCTGGCGCTGCAGGAGGGCGACCGGGTCCTCGACGTCGGCTGCGGCTGGGGCAGCTTCCCGCTGCGCGCGGCGACCAAGTACGGCGCCAGCGTCGTCGGCATCACCCTCTCGCCGCCGCAGGCCGAGCGGGCGCGGCAGCGGGCCGAGGAGGCCGGGGTCGCCGATCGGGTCGAGATCCGCGTCATGGACTACCGCGACCTCGCCGGCGAGCGTTTCGACGCGATCGCCTCGATCGGCATGGTCGAGCACGTCGGCAAGGAGCAGATCGACGTCTACGCGCGCACGCTCGCCGGGCTCCTCGAGCCGGGCGGACGGCTGCTCAACCACGGCATCGCCCGCCTGCGCCATACCGACCCCGACGCCGCCGCCTTCTCGGAGCGCTACGTCTTCCCCGACGGCGAACCGCTGCACCTCTCCCGCGTCCTCTTGGCGCTGGAACGCGCGGGCTTCGTCACCCGCCACGTCTCCGAGCATGGCGCCGACTACGCCGAGACGCTTCGGCATTGGGCCCGGCGGCTGGACGACAACCTCGACGAGGCGATCAAGCTTGCCGGACCCGAACGCGTCCGTGTCTGGCGCCTCTACCTGCGTGCCGCCCGCAACGGGTTCGAAAGCGGGTTCCTCTCGATTTACCAGGCTCGCTGCTCGTTGGCGTGAAAGGCCATCCCGGCAGGGGTTCCACTTAACTTTTTTGGTGGCCTGGGATTAGCTGGCGCCCGAAGCAGTCGACAAAAAAGTACAAGACGTTCCACCCCTACCGGGATGGCCTTTATTGACACCTACGGCCGCCCTCTAGGCGGGGAAGCCGGCCTCGACCGACTCGAGCGACCAGTCGGCTCCCGCTTGATCAAGCTGGTCGATCGTGTAGCTACCGGTCGCGACGCCGACCACCTTGATCCCGGCGCCATGGCCGGCGCTTACGTCTCTCGGCGTATCGCCGACCGAGATGCAGGAGCTGGTGTGGAGGCTGTTGCCGGATATGAGCTTCGCGCGGTTGAAGGAGGCCCTGGTGACCTCGGTGCGATCCGGCGAGTCGGAGCCGTAGCCGCCGAAGGAGAAGAAGCGGTTGAGGCCGGCGCGGGCTAGCTTGATGTGGGCGGCGGCCTCGACGTTGCCGGTGACGAGGCCGAGCAGGGTTCCGCCGTCGATCAGGCGGTCGAGCAGCTCCTCGATGCCCGGCATGACGCGGTAGCCATCCGACTCGGCGACTGCGTCGGGCAGATGCTTGAGGTAGCAGCCGATCGCCTTCGCCCGCTCCTCGGCGCTGCCCTCGCGGCCGATCACCTCGCTGAAGATGATCTTGACGATCTCCGGGTCGGTCATCCCGGCGTCGGTGTGCTCGGCGGCGTTCGCTTCGATCCCGTAGAGCTCCTCGAAGCCGCGCTGCCAGGCGACGCCGCCGGCGCCGCCGGTGACGAGCAGGGTGCCGTCGATGTCGAAGAGGATTGCGCGCGGCGAGCCTGCCATCAGTCCCCCAGCAATTCGCGTTGACTCAGCCAGTAGAGCAGGCCGAGCGCGGGCAGGACGACGAGCGCGGCCGCGCCGAAGACGACGATGATCGCGTCGAGGGTCGGGACGGGGGCGGCCGCCTGGTCGATCCGCAGCGAGGTCGGCAGCAGGTACGGGAACTGGGCGACGCCCCAGCCCCAGATGACGGCGATGACCGCGCCTGCCGCCAGCGGACGGAGGCCTCGGCGGCCGCGCGCGAGCAGCAGCCCGAGCACCCCGAAGCCGCAGAGGATCGAGACGATCACGAGCGGCAGGCCCTCGACGATCAGGCGGTCGTAGACATACCGAGCTTCGCCGTGCAGGGCGATCAGCCCAGCCAGGGCGACGGCCCCCGCGACCAGGCCCGCGCTCAGCGCCCGGCGGGAGAAGTAGCTCTCCATCTCCTGGTCGTCCAGCCGGTGCGAGTCGGCGACCAGGAAGATCGCCGCGAGGTAGGCGCTGGAGAGCACGAAGAGGGCACCGGTCAGCAGCGGCAGCGGCCCCGTCCAGGAGGCGAAGGGCTCGCCGTTGCCCGCTGCCGGAACGTTGCCGGAGGCGATCGCCCCGACTACCGTGCCCATGAAGAACGGCGTCAGCACCGAGGAGAGGGCGAACGTCGCGCCCATCGCCCGCCGGTACTGCAGCCGCTGCACCGACCTGCGGAAGGCGAAGCCGGCGCCGCGCAGGACGATGCCGAGCGCGGCCAGGGCGATCGGCACGTAGAGCGTCGACATGATCGCCCCGAACGCCTCCGGGAAGGCGGTCCAGAGGACGACGAGGATGAAGATCAGCCAGACGTGGTTGGCCTCCCAGACGGGGGTCAGCGACTGCTGGATCCGCGCTCGCGGCCGCTCCCCCCTGCGGTCATCGAACCCCGCCAGCAGGTCCCAGAATCCGCCCCCGAAGTCGGCCCCGCCGAACAGCGCGTAGAGCGTCGCACCGGTCCAGAGGATCGCCGCGGCGACGTCGGCGCGGGTCATCGGGCTGGGGCCTCCGGCGGGCCGTAGGGGACTTCGGCGTCAGCGGCGTCCTCGTCCTCGGCGCGCCAGCGACGCGACATCGCCCGCAGCACGAGCACTGCGCCCACTCCCAAGCCGGCGTAGAGGATCAGCACGCCGGCGAAGGCGAACCAGATGCCCTTGGCGTCGGTGACTGCTTCGGAGGTGCGCATGTAGCCCTGCACGATCCAGGGCTGGCGGCCGACCTCGGTGACGATCCAGCCGAACCAAAGGGCCAAGATCGCCCCCACCCCCGAGACCGCGACCGCGCGCAGGAACCACGGCGTGCGGGGGATATCGCGCCGTCGCCACCAGGCCCAGGCGAGCCAGAGCCCGAGCAGCAGCAGCGCCGAGCCGATCCCGACCATCGCGTCGAAGGCGAGGTGGAGCATCGTGTTGGCCGGCGGCCGTTCGTCAGTCGGGATGTCGTCGAGCCCGGTGACTTCGGTGTCCTTGCTGAAGCCGACCAGGTAGGAGTCGAGGTCTGGGATCGGGATCGCCGCCTTGACCCCGTCGCTCGTGCAGATGCCGCCGACGTACTCGGTCTGGTGGTCGCCACTTTCCTGGATGCACTCGAAGCCCGCGAACTTCGCCGGCTGGTGGTCGGCGACCGCGCGCGCAGCGGTATCGCCGACGAAGAGCTGAATCGGCGTCGCGATGCAGGCGATCGTCAGCGGGATCAAGAGGCCCAGCCGGTGCAGGCGGTCGCGCCGCCCGCGCAGCATCCCGACCGCGTAGATCGAGGCCAGCAGGAAGCCGACCACCATGTAGGCGGCGAGGATCATGTGCGGCACCTCGTAGCTCCAGGCGGGGTTGAAGATCACCTTCAGCGGCTCGGTTTCGACCACCTTGCCGGCAGCGTCGAGGCTGAAGCCCTGCGGCTGGTTCATCCAGGAGTTGGCGGTGACGATCGAGAAGGCGCCGCCGACGCCGGTGATCACCATCGGCACGCCGCTCCACCAGTGCGCCCAGCCGCTCAACCGCTTCCAGCCGTAGATGTAGATCGCGAGGAAGATCGCCTCGACGAAGAAGAAGATCCCCTCGATCGCGAAGGAGACCCCGAAGGTATCTCCGAAGCGCGCCATGAAGCGCGGCCAGAGCAGGCCGAACTCGAAGCTGAGCACCGTGCCGGTGACCGCGCCGACGGCGAAGGTCACGGCCATCGCCTTCGACCAGCGCCGCGCCAGCCGCATCGCGTCCTCGTCGCCGCGTTTGAGCCCCAGCCAGTTGGCGGTGAGGATCATCGCCGGCAGGGCGACCCCGAGGCAGGCGAGGACGATGTGGAAGGCGAGCGTGAACGCCATCAGCTCGCGCGCGGCGAGCAGGTTGGACCCCGACGCGGCGAGTGGCAGCGCGTCGAGGCCGGACACCGCTACACCCGCGAGCGGAACTCGCGGTAGCGACGGACCAGCGCGTTGGTCGAGCTGTCGTGCTTCAGCTTCGGCTCCTTGGCCGCCTGCAGCTCGGGGAGGATCTGCTTGGCCAGGACCTTGCCCAGCTCGACCCCCCACTGATCGAAGGAGTCGATCCCCCAGATCGCCCCCTGGGTGAAGACGCTGTGCTCGTACAGTGCGACGAGCGCGCCCAGCGTGAACGGGTCGAGGCGCTCGGCGAGGATCGTGTTGGTCGGCCGGTTGCCCTCCATCACCCGGTGCGGCACGACCGCCTCCGGCGTCCCCTCCTCGCGCACCTGCTGCTCGGTTTTGCCGAAGGCGAGCGCCTGGGTCTGAGCGAAGACGTTCGACATCAAGATGTCGTGGTGGTCGCCGAGCGGGTTGTTGGAGCGCATGAAGCCGATGAAGTCGCAGGGGATCAGCCGCGTTCCCTGGTGGATCAGCTGGTAGAAGGAGTGCTGGCCGTTGGTCCCGGGCTCGCCCCAGAAGATCGCCCCCGTGTCGTAGTCGACCCGGGCGCCGTCGAGCGTCACGTGCTTGCCGTTGGACTCCATCGTCAGCTGCTGCAGGTAGGCGGGGAAGCGGTGCAGGTACTGGTCGTAGGGGAAGACGCCGCAGGTCTGGGCGCCGAAGAAGCCGCCGTACCAGACCGAGAGCAGACCCATCAGCATCGGCAGGTTGCCCGCAGGCGGGGTCTCGCGGAAGTGCTCGTCCATCGCGTGGAAGCCGGAGAGCATCTCGGCGAACTGGGCCGGGCCGATCGCCAGCATCGTCGAGAGCCCGATCGCCGAGTCCATCGAGTAGCGGCCGCCGACCCAGTCCCAGAAGCCGAACATGTTGTCGGTGTCGATGCCGAACTCGGCGACCGCCTCGGCATTGGTCGATACGGCGACGAAGTGCTTGGCGATCGCCTCCTCCTCGCCGCGCAGCCCGGCCAAGAGCCACTCGCGCGCGGTCCTGGCGTTGGTCATCGTCTCCAGCGTCGTGAAGGTCTTCGAGGAGATCACGAAGAGCGTCTCCGCCGGGTCGAGGTCGCGCACGCACTCGACGAAGTCGGTGCCGTCGACGTTGGAGACGAAGCGGAAGCTGAGGTCGCGGTGGCTGAAGTGGCGCAGCGCCTCGTAAGCCATCACCGGGCCGAGGTCCGAGCCGCCGATGCCGACGTTGACGACGTTGCGGATCGGCTTGCCGGTGTGGCCGGTCCAGGCTCCCGAGCGGACCCGCTCGGCGAAGTCGCCCATGCGGTCGAGCGTCTCGTGCACCTGCTTGACCACGTCGACGCCGTCGACGATCAGCGAGCGCTCGCGCGGCATCCGCAGGGCGACGTGCAGGACGGCGCGGTCCTCGGAGACGTTGATGTGCTCGCCGGCGAACATCGCTTCGCGGCGCACCTCGACGCCGCGCTCGCGGGCAAGCTGGCCGAGCAGGATCAGGGTCTCGTCGGTGACGAGGTTCTTGGAGAAGTCGAGGTGCAGGCCGGCGCCGTCGGCGACGAGGCGCTCGCCGCGCTCGGGGTCGGCGGCGAAGAGCTCGCGCAGGTCGGTGGCGGCGATCTGCGCCTGATGGCGCTCCAGCGCCGGCCAGGCCTCGCCCCACCGCAGGCTCGGGCCGGCCTCCCCCACTCCCGCGAAGCCGTCGCTCACGCCCGCGCCCCCTGCTGGGCGGAGATCGTCTTCAGCATCTCGTCCCAGGACTTGGCGAAGGCGGCCTTGCCCTCCTCCTGCAGGCGCGCGGCGAGCGCGTCGACGTCGATCCCGGCGGCGGCGAACCGGTCGAGCACGTCCTCGGCGTCGCCACCGTCGGCGGGCACCGGGTCGCCGACCTCGCCGTGGTCGGCGAAGGCCTTCAGCGTCGGCTCGGGCATCGTGTTGACGGTGAGGGGCGAGGCGAAGCCCTCGATGTAGAGGACGTCGGAGGCTTCGGGATCCTTGGTGCCGGTGCTCGCCCAGAGCAGCCGCTGCGGCCGCGCGCCCTCGTTCATCAGCCGCTGCATGCGCGGCGAGTCGAGCAGCTCGCGGTAGAAGCGGTAGGCGCGGAAGCCGACCGCGAGGCCGAGCCGGTTGCGCAGCTCGTCGGGAGCCTCGTCGGCGACGGCGACGTCCCAGCGGCTCATGAAGATCGAGGCGACCGAGGCGACGTCGGGATCGAGCCCGGCCTCGATCCGGCGCTCGATCCCCTTCATGTAGGCATCGGCGGCGGCGAGGTACTGCTCGCGGTCGAAGAGCAGGGTCACGTTGATCGGGATGCCGGCGAAGATCGACTCCTCGATCGCCGCCAGGCCAGCCCCGGTGCCGGGGATCTTGATGTAGAGGTTTGGCCGTTCGCCTTCGCCGTGCAGCTTGGCGGCCTGCTCGATCGTCCCCTGCGCGTCGTCGGCGAGCTTCGGCGAGACCTCGAGCGAGCAGAAGCCGTCGACGCCGGCGGTGCGCTCGTGCGTGCCTCTGAAGAGATCGGTCGCATCGCGCAGGTCGGCGAGCGCGAGCTGGAAGAAGATCTCCTCGGGGTCGTCGAGCTTCTCGGCCAGCTCGGCGATCTGCTCGTCGTAGGCGTCGCCGCCGGAGATCGCCTTGTCGAAGATCGTCGGATTCGAGGTGAGGCCGGTCACCGACAGCTCCTCGATATAGCCGGCGAGGGTGCCGTCGCGCAGCATGGTGCGGGTGATGTTGTCGAGCCAGAGGCTCTGGCCCAGCTCGTGCAGTTTCTCGGTCGGCTTCACGGCTCGTCCTTTCGCAGTTTGCTTTCGATTCAGCTTCGCACTTCGAGCGCTTCGCGCCCCGCCTGGGCGACCTTGTCGGGGCTGAAGCCGAACTTGTCCTGCAGGTCCTTGAGCGGCGCCGAGCTTCCGAACGTGTGCATGCCGATCCGTTTACCGGCCGGGCCGACGTAGCGGTCCCAGCCGAGCGTCGAGGCCTCCTCGACCGAGACGCGCGCCGTGACGCTCGGCGGCAGCACCTCCTCCCGGTAGGCGTCGTCCTGGCGGTCGAAGAGCTCCCAGCAGGGCAGGCTGACGACTCGCGAGCGGATGCCTTCGCCGCTCAGCTCCTCGTGCGCGGCGAGCGCCAGCGCGACCTCGCTGCCGGTGGCGATCAGGATGACCTCGGGGCCCTCGCCGCCCTCCTCGGCGGCAAGCACGTAGCCGCCGCGCCGCAGGCCCGCGGCCGAGGCGTACTTGGAGCGGTCGAGGATCGGCACGTTCTGGCGCGTGAGCACGAGGGCGACGGGCTGGTGCGTGCGGTCGATCGCGACGCGCCAGGCCTCGGCGACCTCGTTGGCGTCGGCGGGCCGGAGCACGTCGAGACCGGGTATCGCGCGCAGCGAGGCGAGCTGCTCGACCGGCTGGTGGGTCGGCCCGTCCTCGCCCAACCCGATCGAGTCGTGGGTGAAGACGTGGATCACCGGCAGCTCCATCAGCGCCGAGAGGCGGATCGCCGGGCGTGCGTAGTCGGAGAAGGTGAGGTAGGTCGACCAGAGCGGGCGCAGCTTGGAGAGCGAGAGGCCGTTGGAGATCGCCGCCGCCTCGTGCTCGCGGATGCCGAAGTGGAGCTGGCGGCCCTCGTAGGCACCGGGCTCGAAGTCGACGGCGCCGTCGAGGTCGAGGCGCACCGAGGTCGAGTCGGTCAGGTCGGCGGAGCCGGCCAGCAGCCAGGGCACGCGCGCGGCGATCGCGTTCTCGACCTGGCTCGAGGCCTTGCGCGTGGCGAGGCCCTTCTCGTCGGGCTTGAAGCTGGGGATCTCGTCGTCCCAGCCATCGGGCAGCGAGCGCTTCTGCGTGGCCTCGATCTCGGCGGCGAGGTCGGGGCTGCTCTCGGCGTAGGCGGCGAGCTTGGCCTCCCACCCGGCCCGCGCCTCGGCGCCGCGCCTGCCGACGCCGGCGGCGAAGTGCTCCTTGACCCCGTCAGGGACGAGGAACTGGGCGTCCTCGGGCCAGCCGTAGACGCGCTTGGTCTCGCGCACCTCCTCCTCGCCGAGCGGCTCGCCGTGAGCGGCGGCGGTGTCCTGCTTGTGCGGCGAGCCCCAGCCGATGTGCGAGTCGACGACGATCAGCGTCGGACGCCCCTCCTCGCCCTTGAACTCCTCGAAGGCTCTGTCGAGCAATTCCATGTCGTTGGCGTCGCCGACGCGGGTGACGTTCCAGCCGTAGCCCATGAAGCGGGCGGCGACGTCGTCCTCGTAGGCGAGCCGGGTCACCCCGTCGATGGTGATTTTGTTGTTGTCATAGATCCAGCAGAGGTTGTCGAGCTTCAGGTGCCCGGCGATCGAGGCCGCTTCGTTGGAGACGCCCTCCATCAGGCAGCCGTCGCCGGCGATCGCGTAGACGTCGAAGTCGAACAGCTCGGCGCCGTAGCGGGCGCCCTGCCACTTCGAGGCGATCGCCATGCCGACGCTGGTCGCGATCCCCTGGCCGAGCGGGCCGGTCGTCGTCTCGACGCCGGAGGTCCAGCGGTACTCGGGGTGCCCGGGGGCGCGCGAGTCGAGCTGGCGGAAGCTTTCGATGTCCTCGAGCGAGACGGCGGGCCGGCCGACGACCTCGTAGTCGGGTTCGACCGCCTGCACGTCGGCGAGGTAGAGCAGGGAATAGAGCAGCATCGAGGCGTGGCCGGCGGAGAGAACGAAGCGGTCGCGGTTCGGCCAGATCGGATCGGCGGGGTCGAAGCGCAGGTGACGCTGCCAGAGCGTGTAGGCGACGGGGGCCAGCGCCATCGGCGTCCCGGGATGGCCCGAGTTCGCCTTCTGGATCGCGTCGATCGACAGCGTGCGGACCGTGTTGATGCAGAGCTCGTCGATGGGCGCGACACTATCGACTTGGAGCGTCGCCGGGGGGCCTATCCCGGTAGGGGCTTCACTTAACTTTTTCGGTGGGTCGGGGTTGGGCTGGCGCCCCATGGCGCTCGACGAAAAAGTACAAGACGTTTCGCCCCTACCGGGATAGGCCCTCAAGGGTGGACCCGGACGATGGTGCCGTCGCCGTTGTTTGCGATCCAGACGGCTTCTCCCCCGATGGCGACGGCGCCCGGGTTCGGTCCTACGGAAATCGGGTCGCCTTCCGTTTCGCCGCTTTCGATGCCGATACGACTGACGGTGTCGTCGGCCGAGTTGGCGACCCAGACGGTGCTGGTGCCGGCGTCGATGCCGCCGGGGCGTTCTCCTACCGGGATCGGCAAGCCGATCAGGGTGCGGGTCGCGGAATCGACCCTGCTGACGCTGCCCGAGCGGCTGTTGGCGACCCAGACCAGGCCGCCGCCGACGGTGATCCCGGCGGGGCCGCGGCCGGCCGGGATCGGCGGTCCCGCGGAGGCGCTGGCGAGGTCGATGCGACGGACGGCGCCGGTCGAGGCGCTGCTGACCCACACCGCCCCGGCGCCGACCGCGAGTCGCAGCGGGGCGACGTGCGGCGGGATGCCCCGCGCGAAGACCCGTCCGCCCCTGGAGTTGATCGCGGTCACACCCCCGCCTTCGTCGTCGGCGACCCAGACGCGACCGCCGCCGAAGACGATTGCGCCGGGACGGCCGCCGACGTCGATTCGCCGCTTCACGCGCTCGGTGGCGGGGTCGACCTGGAGCACCTCGCCACGGCGCGGACTAACGGCCCAGACCGAGCCCGCTCCGGTCGTCACCCCGGCGAGGCCGCGGCCGAGGCGGAGCGGCGGCCCGACCACGCGCCGCGTTTCCAGATCGATCCGCGAGAGCGTCCCGTCCGCCGCACTCGTCACCCAGACCGAACCCGCCCCGACCGCGAGCCGCAGCGGCGGCCGCCCGACCTCGATCGGCGCGGAGACCGAGGGGCCGCCGCCGCCAAGCAGCGCGACCGCAGCGAGACCAAGCGCGCAGATCGCCGCCGCCGGGGCGAGCAGCCACATCCGCGGCAGGCCCAAAATCCGCCGCCGCCGGGAGAGGTGCCGGGTCGGGCTGTCGGCGGGGTCGGTGAGGACACGGGTTGCGGCCAGGGTGGCTCCCTGGCGCTCGCGGGCTGCCTCGATCAGATCGCCGGCGGTCGCGTAGCGCGCCGCCGGGTCCTTGGCCACGGCGCGCTCGATCACCTCGCCGAGGCCCAGCGGCATCTGCGGCTCGGCCTCGCCTTCGCGCCTGCCGTAGGGAGCGACGCCGGTCAAACACTCGTAGAGGACGCAGCCAAGCGAGTAGACGTCGGCAGCCGGCCCGATCCGCTCGCCGCGCCACTGCTCGGGTGACATGTATTCGACCGTGCCGACGACCGAGGCTCCGCTGAGCACGCCGCTGTCGCCGAGCGCCTTGGCGAGGCCGAAGTCGGTCAGGTAGGCGCGATCGCCCTCGAGCAGGATGTTGTGCGGCTTGACGTCGCGGTGGACGACCCCGGCGGCGTGGGCCGTGTCGAGCGCGGTGGCGATCTGGCCGAGCAGGTCGATTGCCTCGGCGGCGGGCAAAGGCCCACCCGCGGCGATCCGCTTCTTCAGGTCGCCGCCTTCGACCAGTCGCATCGCGACGATCAGCTCGCCGTCCTCCTCTCGAGCGTCGTAGACCGGGACGACGGCAGGATGGTCGAGCCGCGCCGCGAGCCGCGACTCGCGCAGGAAACGCTCGCGAAACGCCGTGTCGCCCGCGTATTGGCGGGCGATCACCTTCAGCGCCACCGGCCGTTCGAGCGCCAGGTGCGTCGCCCGGTAGACGACTCCCATCCCACCCCGCGCGATCAGCGCGTCGAGGCGGTAGCCGGCAAGGATGGTGCCGATCGCGGGGTCGTCGGTCGCGGCCACCCGGCGGTTATACCTGCGCCGAGGGCGGACGTGCCGTCGCTTAGAGGTGCATCAGCGACGGCACGCCCTGTCGGCCGGCGATCAGCGTCCCCTGTGGGGCACCGGTTGCCATGCGATGACCGGACCGATCACCGTGCCGTCTTCTGCGGAGGCCTCGAAGCCTTCGGCGAGCTTGGTCTGGTGGCGATCGGAGACGGCGATCGCGACCAGCGACTGCTGGTCTTCCACCTCGACGAAGGCGGCGATCCTGCGCCCGTCGGAGGAGAAGACGCCGTTGGTCTGCGAGCCGTCCGGGAGCTGGGCGAGCTTGTGCGCCCGACCGGGGCCGACCCGCTTCACCCAGAGCCCCTGGTCGCGGCGGAAGAGCACCGCATGGCCGTCGGGCGAGACGTCTTCGACATAGGCCGAGCCCACTCCGGCGACCAGCGGCTTCACATTCTTGCCGTTGCGGCGCATCGTGTAGACGTCGGCATAGGCGGCCGGGCCCGCGCTGCTCTCACCGCGGCTGAAGACGATCCCGCCGGCGAAGTAGCGCGGCTTGAACTCGTCGACCCCGGTCCGGGTCAGGCGAGTGAGACGCGCGCCCGACGGACGCACCGAGTAGAGATCCTCTTCGCTGTTCGCCGCCGTACCGCTGTTGCGCGCGAAGACGATCGTGCGGCCGTCGGGTGAGAAGTCGGCCTCGTGGTCGTCGGCCGGCCCGCTGGTCAGCACCCGCATGCCACCGCCCAGCGCCCTGACGATGCCCAGGTCAGCGGGGCCGCCGGCGGCCGCGCGCCGCTCGAAGACGACGAAGCGACCGTCGGGGGAGACGATCGGGGCCGAGTCGCGGTCGGGGCCGCTGGTCAGCTGGCGCTGGCCGGAGCCGTCGGGACGGACCGAATAGAGGTCGCCGTCGCGGACGAAGGCGATCGTGCGGCCGTCGGGTGAGAAGGCCGGTTCGGTGTCGGCCGGGTTCTCGGTGATCTGGTTGAGGTGACCGGATTTGACCGCATAGAGGCCGCCTTTGGCCTCGCCTTCGATCGTCGTCGATTTGGAGAAGACGACAGCTCGCGGCGTCGCGGCCCCGGCCAGAGCCGGCACGGCGAGGGAGAGCAGGGCAACGAACAGGATGAGTAGCGATCGGTGGCGCATGGCATTTCCTTTCGATCGGTTGGCTTTGGACTGCGCCACCGATCCTGCGCCGCGGCACCGCACCCGCCAACGACGTCGACGCCTCCGATCGAGCCGCGTTTGGCCCGGTCCGGGTCAGCGTTGTGGACTTATTGCGTGCTCCTGCCCGTACAAAGTCACCAGCGGTCGAGGCCAAGCTCGATCACCCGCGCGGCGATAAGGCGGGGACGTTCACGGCCGGCGTCGCCGCGGACGTCGAGCTTGGCGGCGAGCGCATCGAGGCGGCGCTGCGCGGTGCGCTCGCTGACGTGGAGCGCCTCCGCCAGCTCCGCCCTGGTCGCGGGGCGCCCCGCGAATGCCCCCTCGCTGCGGTAGGGGGCGACGAGGGCGGCGGCGGTCGCGCGCTCCTCCTCGCTCAGGGCGACCGAGGGCTCGCTCGTCGCAACCGTGGCCCCCGCGCGGCCCGGCATCGGGTCGGACACTTCGAGCCGGAAGTCGCCGACGGTCAGCACGTCGCCGTCGCGCAAGCGCCGCGGCCGGTCGAGCGGCTCGCCGTTGAGCGCCGTGCCGTTGCGGCTGTCGAGGTCGGTCGCCATCAGCACGTCGCCGCGGGTCTCTATCTCCAGGTGATGCCAGGAAACCGCCTCGTCGTCGATGCAGACGTCCGCTTCCGGGTCCCGCCCCACCGTCGTCCGCTCCCCCAGCGCGAGCGAGCGCGGCTCCGCGCCTCGTCCCGTCAACCAGATACGCGCATCCATCGCGGCGAGCATACGTCCCTTAGAGTGCGGCGGCGAATGGGAGCTGACGAGGAGAAGCGGATCGCCGCGGAGGCGGCGGCGGAACTCGTCGAGGAGGGGATGACCGTGGGGCTGGGAACCGGTTCGACGGTCGCCCACCTGCTGCCGGCGATCGCCCAGCGCGGGCTCGGCGGCATCCGCTGCGTCGCCACCTCGGTCGCCACCGAGGAACAGGCGCGCGGGCTGGGCATCCCGGTCGAGGAGTTCAGCGCGCTGGAGCGACTTGACATCGCGATCGACGGCGCCGACCAGATCGCCCCCGGCGGCTGGCTGATCAAGGGCGGCGGCGCGGCTCACCAACGCGAGAAGATCGTCGCCGCGGCAGCGGAGCGCTTCGTCGTCATCGCCGACTCGAGCAAGCCGGTCGAGGCGCTTACCCCGCCCGTGCCGCTGGAGCTGATCGCCTTCGGCCTGTCCTCCACCCTCGTGCGGCTCGGCCCCGAGGTCGGGCTGCGCGACGTGCCGCGCAGCCCGGACGGCGGCGTAATCGCCGACTACCGTGGCGAGATCGGCGACACGGCGGCGCTGGCCGCCCGACTCGAGGCCGACCCGGGGGTCTCCTCCCACGGCCTCTTCCCCCCGAGCCTGGTCACCGAGGTGATGATCGGGCGGGGCGCCGAGGTTGAGATTCGACGCGCGGGCAGCTAAAAGGACCACCACCCCGTCCACCCCCAACCGAGGAGCGCAGATGACCAACTTCAACGGACTGTCCATCGCCGGCCGCATCGCCACCCCCGACGACTCCGACTGGGATCAGGCGCGCGCCGCCTGGAACCTCGCCGCCGATCAGCGCCCCGAGGCGGTCGCCTTCGCCGAGAGCGCCGGCGACGTCGCCGCGACGGTTCGCTTCGCCGCTGAGAACGACCTCAAGATCGCCGCCCAGGGGACCGGCCACGGCGCCGCGCCGCTGGCGCCGCTGGAGGGGACGATCCTGCTCAAGACCGAGCGCATGCGCGGCATCGAGGTCGATCCCGACGCCCGCACCGCGCGGATCGAAGCCGGCGCGCTCTCGCTCGAGCTGGGCGAGGCGGCGGGCGAGCACGGGATGTGCTCGCTGCCCGGCTCCTCGCCGGACGTCGGCGTCGTCGGCTACACGCTCGGCGGCGGGCTGAGCTGGCTCGGCCGCCGCTACGGCTTCGCCTGCAACCGCGTCGCGGCGATCGAGCTCGTCGACGCCGAGGGCGAGCCGCACACAGTCGACGCCGAGAACGACCCCGATCTCTTCTGGGCGATGCGCGGCGGTGGGGGCGGCTACGCGGTCGTCACGGCGCTGCGCGTCAACCTGCTGCCAATCGACGAGATCTATGCCGGCGCGCTGCTTTTCCCGGCCGAGGTCGGCGCCGACGCCGTGCGCGCCTACCGCGACTGGGCGGCAACCGCGCCCGACGAGGCGACCACCGTCGTCCGCTTCCTCACGCCGCCGCCGATCCCCGACGTGCCCGAGCCGATCCGCGGCGTGCCGCTGCTGACGATCGACGGCGCCTGCATCGGCGGCCAAGCCGAGGGGGAAGCGACGATCGCGCCGCTGCGCGAGATCGGCGAGACGATCATGGACACCTTCGCCTGGATGCCGACCGCGGGCCTCAGCCGGATCCACATGGACCCGGAGCACCCCGTGCCGGGAATCGGCGGGGGGATGACGATCGGCGAGCTCTCCGACGAGACGATCGACGCCTTCGTCTCGGTCGCCGGGCCCGAATCGGGCTCGCCGCTGCTGCTCAGCGAGCTGCGCCAGCTCGGCGGCGCGCTCGGCCGGCCGGACGAGAACGGCGGTGCCCTCTCCCATCTCGACGCCGGCTTCGCCATGTACAGCGTCGGCATCCCGATGACGCCCGAGCTGGGCGAGGCGATCCCCGCCCACCTGCAGAAGATGGAGGAGACGATGGCCCCATGGCGCGGCAACGGCGGCTACTACAACTTCGTCGAGAGCCCCTGCGACGTCGACGCGATCCTCCCCCCCGATGTCTGCACCCGCCTCGCCGAGGTCAAGCGCAAGTGGGACCCCGACGGCCGCGTGGTCGGCAACCACGCCGTCTCCCTGGGCGAGGCCTGAGCGGCAGCGCTACGACACCAACGCCTTCAGCTTCTCGACCGCCGGATCGTCCTCGCCGACGAGATCGGCAATCGTCGAAGCGGCGTCTTCGATGTCCTCAGGCGTCGCGATCGAGATTGCATCGAGGTCGGCCCAGTCCCTGGGACGATCGAAGAAAGCCTTGAAGATCGCCAACGACGAACAACTGAGCACGGGGATGTCACGGTCCTCGAGCGGCACCCAGACGACTGCCGCGGCAACGGCGTCGTGCAGCGGGATGTTGTTGAGGAAGACGTCGACCGGGACCCCGTCCCACCATAGGCGAGCCTGACCGTCACGAACGACCTGCGCAATGTCCCGCTTTCGGACGCGCACCCCATCCGGCAGCGCGGCAAGCACCGATTCCGCCTCCGCAGCGTCGACGAATACGTTGACGTCGAGGTCACGCGTGCCGCGAGGCTCCTCGACGCAGTACGCGAGCGCGATCGCCCCACCAAATGCATGGGCCAGGCCGACCTCGGTAAGCGCGTCATGGATCGCGAACAGCTTCTCGACCAGCTCGCTCATAGCGCAGAATCGTCCCCCGCGATCCGATCGGACAACCGCGGATAATCGAGCTCGGGCTTCGGGCGATACGGCAACGCCTCCGCGAGCTCCAAGACCTGGACGAGGATCTTGCTTGCCCGCTCCGCGTCGACCGGGGCGGTGCGGGGAGAGAGCGCCAGGTCGAATCCACCCGCCGCTGCCAATCGCGCGAGCGCATCCAACCCCGGCTCCCGCTTGCCACGCACGTAGGCGTTGACGACCGATCGCGACATCCCCGCCCTACGCGCAAGCTCAGCCTGGCTGAGGCCGCTGCCGTCCAATATCTCCCTAGCGAGCGCCATCGGCTAAATGTTAGCGAATTCGCTAACACCCCGACCTAAGGCTCGATCACGTGGGCCGGATCCGGCTTGTCCTCGCGGTCTGCCTGGCTGTAATCGCCGAAGGGGCCGTCTCGCTCGGCCACCGCGTGGGGGACGCCGTCGCGCTCGGCCAGCTCGATGAACCGCTTGGCGTCGGGGGTGTTGCGCATCAGGCCGTCGAGGATCGGGCCGAGGGTCTGGGTCGAGGCGAGGCCCATGTTCTCGTAGGCGTGGTTGACGAGGAGCTTCATCGCCGCCAGCTGCGAGGCCGGGATCGAGGCCAGCTCGCGGGCCGCCTCGGCGACCGTCTCCTCCAGCCGCTCGAAGGGCACCGCGCGGTTGATCAGCTCGACCTCGGCCGCCTCGGCGCCCGAGAGAGGCTTGCCGGTCAGCGCGTACTCCTTCGCCTTGGCCAGCCCCAACCGGTAGAGCCACATGCCGGAGAGGTAGGCGCCCCACATGCGCGAATAGGGCGTGCCGATGCGCGCGTCCTCGCTGGCGATCACCAGATCGGCGCAGAGGGCGAAGTCGCTGCCGCCGCCGACGCACCAGCCGTGCACCTGGGCGATCACCGGCTTCGGCGCCCGCCAGATGCTCATCAGCTTCTGCGTCGGCGCCAGCGCCGGGGCGGTCGAGAAGGCGAAGTCCTTGCCGGGGTCCCACTCGCCGCCGGTCGTCATCTGCTCGTCCCAGTGGTGGAAGCCGCCGCCGAAGTCATAGCCCGCGCAGAACGCCCGCCCGGCGCCGCGCAGGACGATCACCTTGACCGCCTCGTCGCGCACCGCCCGCCCGACCGCCGCCTCGACCTCTTCGGGCATCGGCGGCACGATCGTGTTGAGCGACTCGGGTCGGTTGAGGGTGATCGTCGCGACCGCGCCGGCCACGCCGTACAGCAGAGTCTCGAACCCGCCCGTGCCCGCATCGCCGGCCGGGCCGGCACTCATCCGGCCGCCGAGCCCATCGCCGCCTCGTCGCAGACGAGGACCATGTCGTCGTTCTCGACCCGGCCCGCCGGGATCGAGCGATCGCCGGCCAGCAGCCTGGCCAGCGGCTCGCGCGCCTCCTCGCCCAGGACCAACCAGAGGATCCTGCGCGCCGCGGCGAGGGCCGGATAGGTGAGGGTCATCCGGCGGTGGCCTTCGTAGGGGCCCCAGGTCATCGCGACGCGACGATCCTCGACTTCGAGCACCGAATCGCCGGGCACCAGCGAAGCGGTATGCCCGTCCGGGCCGAGGCCGAGGTGGACGAGGTCGAGCTGCTCGGGCACGTGCACTTCGTACTCGGCGGCGGAGAGTTCGAGGTCGCGGCTGGTGACCGGCATCGGCCGCAGCGCCGCCTGGTGGTCGATCGAGAGCATCTGCACCAGGTGGGTGAGGTTGCGCACCTCGTCGCCCGGCGGCGCGACCCGCTCGTCGACCTGGAAGATGTGCGCGTCCTCCCAGGGCATCTCCTCCATGTCGCCGAGCAGGCCGATCATCGCCCAGGGCGTCTTGCCGCCGCTCACCGCGAGGTCGTACTCGCCCTTGTCGTCGATCGCCTCCCGACCTGTCGAGGCGATCAGCTCGGCCGCGTAGCGCGACGCCGCGTCGCCGTCGGGGAAGACCTTGGTCTCGATCGCCATCTCGGGTACCTATCCGCCAGGCCCTAAGAGGCCTTCTCGTCGTGGCCGCCGAACTGCTTTCGCATGGCGGAGAGCACTTTGTCGGCGAAGTCGTCGAGGCCACGCGAGGCGAAGCGCTCGTACAGCGCCGAGGTCAGGACCGGCGCCGGCACGCCCTCGTCGATCGCCGCGATCGAGGTCCAGCGGCCCTCGCCGGAATCAGAGACGCGGCCGGCGAAGTCGCTCAGGTCGGGCGATTCCTGCATCGCCGCCGCGGTCAGGTCGAGCAGCCAGGAGCCGATCACGCTGCCCCGCCGCCAGACCTCGGCAACCTCGGGCAGGTCGAGGTCGTACTGGTAGTACTCGGGCTGCTCGAGCGGCGCCGTCTCCGCGTCCTGCTCGCGCTGCACCTTGCCCGCGTTTGCGTTCTTGAGGATGTTGAGACCCTCGGCGTAGGCGGCCATCAGGCCGTACTCGATCCCGTTGTGGACCATCTTCACGAAATGGCCGGCGCCGTTGGGGCCGCAGTGCAGGTAGCCGTTCTCGGAGGCGGAGGGATCGCCGCTGCGCCCGGGCGTGCGCTCCGCCGAGGCGACCCCCGGGGCCAGCGTGGCGAAGATCGGGTCGAGCCGCTCGACCGCGCCGTCGGGGCCGCCGATCATCAGGCAGTAGCCACGTTCGAGGCCGAAGACGCCGCCGCTGGTGCCGCAGTCGACGAAATCGATCTGCTGCCCGCGCAGCTTCTCGGCGCGGCGGATGTCGTCGCGGTAATAGGAGTTGCCGCCATCGACGATCGCGTCGCCCGGCTCGAGCACGGCGGCGACGTCGTCGACCGTCCGCTCGGTGATATCGCCGGAGGGGACCATCACCCAGACCGCCCGCGGCGCGCTCAGCTTCGCAGCCAGGTCCTGCAGCGAGGAGGCGCCGTCGGCGCCCTCGCCGGCCAGCGCCGAGATCGCATCGGGATTGACGTCGTAGGCGACGATCCGGTGGCCGTCGCGCATCAGGCGGCGGGCCATGTTCGCCCCCATCCGACCGAGCCCTACTATTCCCAACTCCATGACCCCCACCCTACCTGCCGACGTTCTCGTCATCTTCGGAATCAGCGGCGACCTGGCGAAGAAAATGACCTTCCACGCGCTCTACCGGCTCGAGGCGCGCGGCGAGCTCGACTGCCCGATCGTCGGCGTCGCGATCGACGACTGGGACGACGAGAAGCTGCGCCGGCACGCCCACGACGCGATCGGCGCCACGGTCGGCAGCCCCGACGAGGACGTCTTCGATCGCCTCGCCGCCCGCCTCACCTATGTGCAGGGCGACTACGCCGAGAGCAAGACCTTCGAGCGCGTGGCCGAGGCGCTCGGCGACGCCGAGCGGCCGGTCTTCTATCTGGAGATCCCGCCCGCGCTCTTCGCCACCGTCGTCAACGGCCTCGGCAAGGCCGGGCTGACCGAGAACGCGCGCGTGGTGATCGAGAAGCCTTTCGGTCACGACCTCGCCTCCGCCCGGGAGCTCAACGCCGAACTGCGGGAGACGTTGGAGGAGGAGCAGATCCTGCGGATCGACCACTACCTCGGCAAGGAGCCGGTGATGGACATCACCTACCTGCGCTTTGCCAACTCGCTGCTGGAGCCGGTCTGGAACCGCGAGCACGTCGCCCACGTGCAGATGACGATCGCCGAGGACTTCGGCGTCGAGGACCGCGGCCGCTTCTACGACGCGGTCGGGGCGATGCGCGACGTGGTCCAGAACCACGCCCTGCAGGTGCTGGCCCTGGTCGGGATGGGGCCGCCGACCGGCAATCACCACGACTCGATTCGCGACAAGAAGCTCGAATTCTTCAAGGCGATGCGCACCGCCGACCCGAAGCGCTACGTGCGCGGCCAGTACGACGGCTTCCGCGAGATCGAGGAAGTCGCGCCGGACTCGACCACCGAGACGTTCGCCGCGGTCGAGCTCGAGGTCGACAACTGGCGCTGGAGCGGCGTGCCCTTCTTCATCCGTACCGGCAAGCAGATGCCGGTGAAGGCGACCGAGGTGACGGTGGTCTTCAAGCGCCCCCCGCGGCTCGGCGTCGGCGGCGGCAAGCGCCCCGAACCGAACCGGATGACGGTGCGGATCGAGCCGGAGCCCGGCGCACGGACCCGGCTCTACGCCAAGAAGGCGGGCGAAGAGGCATTCGAGCCGGCCGACCTCGAGGTGCTGTTCGAAAAGGTGCCGGGCGAAGAGCCCGAGCCCTACGAGCGCCTGCTCGGCGACGCCCTCGACGGCCACTATCAGCTCTTCACCCGCCAGGACACGGTCGAAGAGACCTGGCGCATCGTCGAGCCGCTGCTCGACGACCCCGGCCCCGTCCACGCATATGAGCCCGGTACCTGGGGACCGAAGGAGGCCGACGAGCTCACGCGCGGCCTCTGTCAGTGGTACGAGCCCTGGCTCCCCGGGAAGGCCGGCTGACGCCGCCTCCTCTCTGAGCCCAACCTCAACTCTGCTAGGTTTTGGCCAGCCTAATTAGGGCTGCCTAACAAAATGATTCCAACCTTCGTCATCACCCTGCGCGAGGGCGTCGAGGCCTCGCTCATCGTCGGCATAATCGCCGCCTTCCTGGTCAAGGAGGGGCGGCGCGACGCGCTCAAGCAGATGTGGATCGGGGTCGCGATCGCGATCGCCCTCTGCACCGCGGTCGCAGTGATCCTGCAGGTCGTCGGTCAGGAGCTGCCGCAGCGCCAGCAGGAGGGCCTGGAGACGATCGTCAGCGTGATTGCCGTGGCGATGATCTCCTACATGATCGTCTGGATGCGCCGCCACGCGCGCGGGATCAAAGCCGAACTCGAGGGCGAGGCCGCCTCCGCGCTTGCCGCCGGCTCGACCATCGCGCTGGTCGCGATGGCCTTTCTCGCAGTCCTGCGCGAGGGCTTCGAGACTAGCGTCTTCCTGCTCGCCGCCTTCCAGGACGCGACCGACACGGCCGCGGCCGGCACGGGGGCGGTCCTCGGCCTGCTCGCCGCGATTGCGATCGGGCTCGGCCTCTACCGCGGCGGCGTGCGGATCAACCTCTCGCGCTTCTTCCGCGTCACCGGCCTCGTGCTCGTCTTCGTCGCCGCCGGATTGCTGACGACGGCGGCGCACACCGCCCACGAGGCAGGCTGGATCAACGGCCTGCAGGGGCAGGCGCTCGACCTCTCCTGGCTGGTCAAGCCAGGCACCGTGTCCGGTTCGCTGCTGACCGGGATGCTCGGCCTGCAACCGCAGCCGACCGTGATCGAGGTCATCGTCTACCTGGCCTACGCAGTGCCGATGGCGCTCTTCGTGATCTGGCCCGACCGCCTGCGCCCGCGCGCCCGCGCGCCGAAGCGGGCGGGAGTCCCGGCCGAGAGCCCGGCATGAGCCCGGGCGCCTTAGCGCCGTAGAGGTTTGGCCCGCTATGCGGACTCAACCTCTACGGCGCTAAGGCAATTACGCATTCCGACCAGATGTGTCGGTTTTTGTTAGGGTCACCTAACTCTCGCCCCCGAGCATCCCGAACAGGAGCAGTCCCCGATGCCTCAATTCCCCGCCCGCACCCCTCTCGTCCTCGCCGTACTCGGCTTGGCCGCGCTTGCCGTGGCCGGCTGCGGCTCGAGCAACGACCCTCCCGCCGGGGCGCAGAAGATGGCCTTCGAGCTGACCGACGAGGGCTGCGACCCGCATGACGCCAAGGCTCCCGCCGGGCCGATCGTCTTCGACGTCGAAAACGCCGGCAGCTCGAGCGTGACCGAGCTCGAGGTGCTGGACGGCGAAACGACCCTGGGCGAGGTCGAGAACCTCTCCGAAGGCCTCTCGGGAAGCTTCTCGCTGACCCTCGAAAAGGGCGAATACACGCTGCGCTGCAACGGCGGCACGAACGAAGATGGGACGCTGACCGTGACCGGCGGCGCCAAGGCGCAGGCCAAGCCGAACCGTTAGTCGCCTGCGGTCAGAGGTCCCGGCGGCGATCGTCAGCGAATGACAACCGCAGCTACGGGACCCGCCGTCAGCCGGCGGGTCCCGTAGCGCGGATTCCTAGTCGCGGGAGCGTCTGGCAGTCAGCCCCTCCAGCACGACCTCGAGCGGTGAGCGGTGCTGGCCGTTCGTCGATTCCCGAGAACGCTGCAGCTCGGATGCCAGGTGACCCGCCTGCACACCGAGTGCGCCGACGCCTCTGGCCATCTTGGCTAGACCACGTCGGTGGCGATGGGCCTGGCGTGCGCCGAGAGCAGCGCCTCCGGCCACACCGGCAAGCGCCGCCCCGCCGGCAATCAACGGCACCTTTGCCTTACCCGCGGCAGCGTTTGCCTTACCCGCCGCCTTACCCGCGGCAGCGCCAACTGCACTCGTGGCCTTGGCGGCCGTATCGCCCACCGCGGGTTTCCGCGAGTTCGCCGCTTTTTTGGAGGAGCCCCGTGAGCGGGCCTGGGATTTTTTCGAACCCGTGGGCCGTTTCGACGAGGCTCTGGTTTTGGTTTGAGCCATCGTGTACCTCCTAGTCGTTCCTGCCCAACTCCCGCTCACGCCGCTCGGCGCGCTCTTCGTTCAACTCGGCCTCGACTTTCACCCGCTGCGCATGCTCCTCGGCTATCGCGGCCTCGGTACGACTCTCCTCTGCCCTTTGACGGTGGTGCCGCGCATCGTCGCGTTGCGCCTCACTCTGGGTCTGGGCGAGCTCGCGCCGGCCACGAGCGCGCCGGGCGACTGACGCGACGATCGCGAGAACGATCAGGGCGCCGATGACGATGGCGACGACTGCAAGGGTGGACATCGCTCCTCCTTTGGATTGGGAGACTCTTCCAATTCCCGCTCAAAGCGGATCAAAACCACGCCGCGACCCGCCGGAGGAATGCATAGCCTGGCTCGGATGAGCGCCCAGACCGAGCTGCAAGTAGAAGATCGAGCCGACGCGCTGCTCGGGAAGCTGGGATTCAGCTCCTGGCGGCCGGGGCAGCGCGAGGCGGTCGAGGCCGGGCTCGAAGGGCGCGATTCGCTGATCGTGATGCCGACCGGCGGCGGCAAGAGCCTCTGCTACCAGCTCCCCGGGCTGGCGAGCGAGGACCTGACGATCGTCGTCAGCCCGCTGATCGCGCTGATGAACGACCAGTGGCGGCGGCTGAGCGCGGCCGGGCACCCGGTGACGATGATCGCCTCGGGGATGAGCGAGGAGGCGGCGCGCCACTCGCTCGCCCAGGTGCGCGGCGGCGCGGCGCGGATCGTCTACTGCTCGCCCGAGCGCTTCGCCTCTAGCGTCTTCCTCGCCGCAATCGAGCAGCGGCGGATCGACCTGCTCGCGGTCGACGAGGCGCACTGCGTCTCCGAGTGGGGCCACGACTTCCGGCCCGACTACCTGCGCCTGCCCGAGATCGCCGAGCGGCTCGGGCGGCCGACCGTGATGGCCTGCACGGCGACCGCGACCGAGGCGGTGGCGCGGGAGATCGCGGCCCGTTTCCAGATGCGCGACCCGCTGCAGGTGCGCTCCGGCTTCGACCGGCCCAACCTCTCCTTCGACGTCGTGCGGCTCGAGGGCAAGGGCTCCAAGGCGCGGCGCACGGCGCTGCTCGAGGCGGGCCTGGCCGATCCCGCCAACCGCCCGGCAATCGTCTACTGCGGTACCCGCCGCGACACCGACGAGGTCGCCGCGACGCTGCGCGAAGCTGGGCAGAGCGCACTCGCCTACCACGCCGGCATGGAGTCCGAGGAGCGCAGCGACGTCCAGGCCCGCTTCATGGCCGGCGAGGTGGACGTCATCGTCGCCACCAATGCCTTCGGCATGGGCGTCGACAAGGCCGACGTGCGCTCGGTCTGGCACATGGCGATTCCGACCAGCCTCGAGGCCTACTACCAGGAGGCCGGCCGCGCCGGCCGCGACGGGCTGCCCGCCAAGGCCGTCCTGCTGGCGATGAAGTCCGACCTCGGCCGCCTCGTGCGCTTCAACCAGCAGCGTGCCGGCGACCCCGACCTGGCGATCGCCCGCGAGCGCGGCTGGCGCGATTACCACACGATCAAGCAGTTCATCTACTCCGACGGCTGCCGTCGCAGCAGCGTCCTCGCCCACTTCGGCGACCATCGGGCGGGGCAGCCGCTCGGCCGCTGCTGCGACGTCTGCGACCGCCAGGATTGGCTGCCCGACCCCGAGACGATCGCGATCCGCCGCAAGCCCGGCGCCAAGCAGGCAGCCCCGCCGCCGGCCGACCTCTCCCCCGCCGACGCCTCGATCTTCGAGCGGCTCAAGGAGTGGCGCCTCAACGCCGCCGAAGGCAAGCCCGCCTACACCGTCGCCCACAACTCGACCCTGCAGGCGATCGCAGCCACACGCCCAGCCAGCGAGGACGCCCTCGTCGCGATCAAAGGCATCGGCCCGAGCTTCGTCGCCAAGCACGCCGCCGGCGTGCTCGCGATCGTCGCCGAGTCACGAGACTTCTGAGCGAGTCGGCGCGGCTAGACGTCGTCGCGGCCGAAGTTGGCGAGGGCGACCTGTTCGGCGAGCTTGAGCAGGCCGAGGGTCGAGTGCGGCGAGGAAGCGGTGCTGCGCATGCGCACGTGCGAGCCGTGCGGCCCCCTGACCTCGACGATCGTGCAGATGTCCCCCACTTCGCACTCGTCGCCGTAGTCGGCTTCGATCGCTTCCATCTGCGATGCGACGTGCTGCCCCACTTTGCTCTGGTCAAGCGGCATCTGGCTCATCCCCCACTGTTGTCGGATCGATCGTCGCCACCCAGTGTTCCATGTAGTCGGCGCCTTCCCGGTCCCTGTGCCGAGAAAGGCGCCAGGCGAATTGCATGGCCGGGCGCGGCTGTTTGCCACCATCCCCGGCTCGCTCGATGAGGAGACTTGCGGACAAGAGGACCGTGGCCGGCGCGATCTGCGCCGCGGTCGCCCTCTTCCTGGTTGCCGTCGCACCCGCTGCGGGCTCGCTCGTGCCGCGTGGTCACAAAGTCTTCTTCGGGATCAGCGACACCGGCAACCCCGCCGACTTCGGCCAGTTCTCCAGCGCCCTGCACAAGCACCCGGCGCTGATCGAGTCCTTCCGCACCTGGGGCTCGGACTTCCCCGACACGATCGAACGCTGGCAGGCGGCGCGGGCCCGGCCGATCCTCCATATCTCCACCGCCGACAACCAGGACGGCCACGAGCTGATCACCCCGCGCGGGATCGCCACCGGCGGCGGCGACGAATACCTGGTCCGCCTCAACAAGCTGTTCTGGATGAAGAAGATGCGCGCCTACATCCGCCCGCTGGGCGAGCCCAACCGGTGCCTCAACGTCTGGGCGTCCTACGACTGCGCCGGCAAGCCGCGCGACGCGGCCCACAGCGCCCGCTGGTACCGGCTCGCCTTCCGCCGCATCTACGTGATCGTCCACGGCGGCGGCAAGCGCAGCCAGATCGACGCCCGGCTCAGCGCCGCCGGGCTGCCGCCGCTGCGCAGCGAGGTGGCCGGACTGCCGAGGGCGCCGGTGGAAGTGATCTGGAGCCCGCTGCCCGCAGGCTCGCCGACGAAGCCGCAGAACCGGCCGCGCAACTACTACCCGGGCTCCAAATGGGTCGACTGGGCGGGGACCGACTTCTACGCCGACAACCAGGACTGGAAATCGCTGAACGGCCTCTACAGGCGCTACTCGGACAAGCCCTTCGCGATCACCGAGTGGAGCGTCGACACCGGCGACGACTCGGCCTACGTGCGCAAGCTGATGAGCTGGGTCCGGCACCACCCGCGCACCAAGATGCTCGTCTATTACCAGGACTTCGGCTCGACCAGCTCCTACCGGATCCAGAACTGGCCCGCCAGCCTCGGCGTGCTGCGCAACCTGATCCACAGCGGCCACTTCCCCTCATATGCGCCCTTCCCCCCGAAGGCGCCCCCGCCCCCGCCGGGCGGAGTCGCGCCAGGGAAGTAACGAGCGTCAGCGGGCGACGATCCGGTCGGCGAGTCCTCTTTTGAGCTTGACCGGTTCCAGGGCGGTGATGCTCGAGTAGCCGATCAGGTAGAGGCGGCGGCCGTCGGAGACCACCGGCGTGTAGGTGCCGCGCGGGTAGCGGAAGACGGTGTGGCCGCCCTTCATCGTGAAGCCGGTGGTCGAGGTGGCGCCGAACTCGGCGGCGTAGACGATGTTGCCGACCGCGGTCAGCGAGCCGATCACCGGCCCCCCCGCCGAGCGGATCCAGCGCGGCACGCCGTTGCGCGCATTGAGCGCGTAGACGTTGCCGTCGAAGGAGCCGATGTAGACGGTCGGGCCGGTCCTGTCGGTGCGGGCGACGGCGGGGCCGGAGTAGACGTAGCCGCCGGTCGAGTAGGTCCAGGCGATCGTCCCGTCGTGGCGGTCGAAGCTGTAGACGCGGGTGTCGTTGTTGCCGGCGTAGACGCGGCCGAAGGCGACCGCGGGGGTCGAGTAGAAGGCGCCGGAGGTGCCGAAGCCCTGGCCGAGCGAGTCGCTCTGCCAGAGCAGCCTGCCGTCCTTCGCCCGGACCGCGTTCATGTAGCCGCCGTAGTCGCCGACGTAGAGAACGCCGCCGAAGTAGGCCGGCGCCGCCTTGACCGGGCCGCCGAGGCCGGTCGCCCAGCGCACGTTGCCGTTCTTGGTGCTGAGCGAGTAGAGGTTGCCGTCTTCGCAGCCGAAGTAGAGGCTGCGGCCGACGACGACCGGCGAGGACTCGGCCCGCCCCGGCAGCGAGTGTTTCCAGAGCACCTTGCCGGTGCGGGCGTCGAGCTTGACCACGTGGCCGGGCTCGAGGTTGACGATGTAGAGGCGGTGCCGGTAATAGGTCGGCGAGGAGGCGTTGAGGCGACCGATGCGGCGCTTCCAGATCTGCCTGCCGGTGCGGGCGTCGAGGGCGATCGCGTAGCCGCTGTTGTTGACGAAGAAGAGCCGGTCGCCGGCGATCGTCGGCGGAAACTCGAGCAGGGGGTGCTCGGTGAAGCGCCACTTCTTCGTGAACGGGGGTCTGATGCCCTCGGCCGGCAGGTAGCGCGTGCGGGCGCGGTCATAGCCGTAGAGGGGCCAGCCGACCGTCTTGCGCTTCTGCACCTTGGGCTTCTGCGGCTGGAAGGTCACCGCTTCGTTGTGGATGTCGGGCGGGCGCTTGAGCGCGTCATAGGCGATTCCGGCGATGCCGGCGACCACGACCGCGACGGCGGCGATCAACGCCAGGGTCGCGATGCGGTGCTCGCGCCAGAGCCGGCGCGCCGCGCTCACTTGCGCAGCTCCCACATCTCGACGCAACCGAGGTCGAGGAAGCCGAGCCGCTCATAGGCGGGGGCGCCCGCCTTGCTCGCTCGCAGCGACGCCGTCCTCATGCCGCGCTCGCGCGCCTCGGCCAGAGCCCGCCGCAGCAGCCAACCCGCGATCCCCCGCCGCTGGAACTCGGGCAGCGTCGCCACGCCCGTCACGCAGCAGTCCTCGCCGGCGTCGATCGTGCCGGCGCAGGCGACCGGCTCGCCGTCGGCCCAGGCGCCGTGCCAGCGGGCCGCGGTCTCGCCGCCAAAGGCGGCGCGAAAGGCCTGCTCGTCCCCGAATCCGTAGGCGCGATCGTTGAGCGCGGCGACGACCGGCGGCTCGGCCGGAGCGGGCTCGATTCCCTCGGGCCGCGGCGGGGCCGAGCCGAGCTCGGCGAGGTCGAGGGCCATCGCGCGGGGCACGCCGTCGAGCACGTGGCCACGCTCGGCGAGCAGGTCCGCGGTGGCGCGGTCGCCGGCCGGCACCCAGACCGTCCAGGCACGCACTCCCGCCGCCTCGTAGGCCCTGGCCAGCGTCCCGTGCTCCCTCGCCAGGACTCCCGGATCGTCGTAGAAGACCGAGTTGAAGACCGAGCGGAGCGGCGTCGCGGGCACGACCGCGGCAAGCAGCCCGTCATGGCGGACCAGACGGGAATCCGGAGCGGCGCTGCCGAACGCCTCGACCTCGTGCTGGACGCCGGCGAGGGCCCGCTGCCGCAGCTCCTGCTCGTCGATCGGGCCGCCCATCCGGGCGGGCTAGGCCCCGGCCGGGGCGCGTCGCTCGGCCTCCGAGGCGACGCCGTCCAGCAGTTCGGTGACCGCGCGCTTGAGCACGACCATGACGAGGCTGCCGGCGAAGGGCACGGTGGGGGTCGCCTTCAGCGCGTAGGTGACCCTGGTGCCGTCGTCGCTCGGCTCGAGCGAGACCGTGCCGAGGTGATCGCGCACCGGCAGCCCGGAGAGGACCTTGTAGGAGAAGCGGGTGGGCGGCTCGTAGGCGACGATCTCCTCGCGGATCGGCGGGCCGACGGCGGTGAGCACCCGGATCGCGCCGACCCCGTTCGGCGCCGGCTCCCCCTCGCGCTCGAGCTCGGACTTGCGCAGCCGCGAGATCTCCGCGTAGCGCCGATGGTCGGTGAGCACGTCGAAGACCGTCTCGGGCGGCGCGCCTACCTCGCGAACAAGAGTGAAGCTGGCCACGCCGAGAGCCTACCTATCCGCGCTTCCAGCGCCGCGGATCGCTGCCCCGCACCGGCTCGACCTCGCCGAGGAGCACGAGGTGGTCGAGGCTGGAGAGGACGATCTGCAGAGCCCAGACGCTGGCGATGCTCTTGGCGCCCTCCGGGCCGATCAGGTCGCCGACGACCTCGAAGGCGGTCTTCTCGCCCTCCGCAAGCGAGGCGCGCACTTTGCCGAGCAGCTCGTCGACCTGGTGGCGGGCCTCGGCGATCTTCGTCTCGGGGTCGCGGAAGGTGCGGCCGTGGCCGGGCAGGACGAGGTCGACCTCCAACGGCTCGACCTGCTCGAGGCTGCGCAGGAATTCGCCGATCGGGTCGGGGCTGTGGCCGTGGTCGAAGAAGAGCACCGTGCGTCCGAGCAGGTGGTCGCCGGAGATCATCAGCTTGCGCTCGGGCTGGTGCAGGACGACGTGGGACGGCGCGTGGCCCGGCGTCTCATAGACCTGCCAGACGCCGAGGTCGGTCTCCACCTCGACCCCCGGCACGAGCTCGCGGTCGGGCTCGACGATCGCGTCGATGCCGTTGTCGTCGTCGTCTTCACGCCGCTCGCGGAAGCGCTCCAGCGAGGCCATCGGCACGCCGCTCTGGCGCCCCACCTCGATCCGCTGCTCGAGCGCCGCCGCCGGGTCGTCCGCCATCAACCGCACGTGCTCCCACCTGGGATGCATCCAGAGCTCGCAGCCGGCGCCCTCGACGATCGGCCCGGCGAGGCCGTAATGGTCGGTGTGCGAGTGGGTGCAGACCAAGAGGCGCACGTCCTCGAGGCCGAAGCCGGCCTGGGAGAGGGCGACGTCGAAGCGCCGCAGGCCGCCCTTGCCCCCGATCCCGGTGTCGAAGAGGACGATGCCGCCGTCGGCGGCCACCGCCCAGACGTTGCCGTGCGGGACGCCGGGCCAGGGCAGCGGCAGTCGCAGTCGCCAGACGCCCGGTAGGACCCGCTCGGCGCGCGGCTGCTCGGGGCGTTTGGGGGCGTCCGCCATCGACGCCAATCCTTTCAGGAGGGGACGAGTCCCCGCGTGAGGACCGTCATGCAGGCTAGGTTTGCGGTGGATGGAGGAGAGCAGCCCCAGGACCGCCCCCGAGCGCGCCGGCCCCGTCCTCGGCGCGCTGATCCTCGTCGCCGCCGTCGCCAATCTCAACCTCGCCGTCGCCAACGTCGCCCTGCCGGACATCGGCAAGGCCTTCGGCTCGGGCCAGACGACGCTCAACCTGATCGCGGTCGGCTACTCGCTCGGGCTCGCGACCTCGGTCCTCTACCTGGGTGCGCTCGGCGACCGCTACGGGCGCAAGATGATGCTCCTGCTCGGCATGGGGCTCTCGATTCCGGCCTCTTTGCTGGCCGGCCTGGCGCCTTCGGACGGCGTCCTCTTCGTCGCCCGCCTGCTCGGCGGCGTGGCGGCGGGGATGGCCTTCCCGACCACGCTGGCGCTGATCACGGCGCTTTGGTCGGGCGCCTCGCGGACCCGGGCGATCGCGCTGTGGTCGGCGATCGGCGGCGCGATCGCGGCGCTCGGGCCGCTGATCTCCGGCGCCCTGCTGGAGCATTTCGACTGGGGCTCGGTCTTCCTCGTCACCGTGCCGCTCGCCTTCGTCGCGCTCTACCTCGCCTGGCGCTACGTGCCCGCCCACGTCAACGAGGCCAGCGACCGGGTCGACAATCTCGGCGGCATCCTCTCGATGCTGCTCGTCGCGGCGCTGGTGCTGGCGATCAACCTGGCGCCGGTGCCCGGCAAGGGCACGCTGGCGATCGGGCTCGGGATCGTCGCCCTGGCCGCGGTTGCCGCCTTCGTCATCCGCCAGCGCCGCGTCGCCGCGCCGCTGTATGACCTCGGGGTCGCCGGGCGCCGGGTCTTCTGGGTGGCGGCCTGCGCCGGGATCATCGTCTTCGGCTCGCTGATGGGCGCGATGTTCATCGGCCAGCAGTTCCTCCAGAACGTGCTCGGCTACTCGACCCTGGACTCAGGGCTGGCGATCCTCCCCGCCGCAGCGCTGATGGTCGTCGTCGCGCCCCGCTCGGCGAAGCTGATCGAGGCGCGCGGCGCCCGCTTCACCCTGCTGCTCGGCTACGCCTTCTGCCTGCTCGGCTTCCTCGCGATGCTGTTGCTCTGGAAGCAGGGGATCGCCTACTGGAAGGTCGGCCTCGGCTATGCCCTGATCGGAATCGGGGTCGGCTTCGCCGGCACGCCGGCATCGCACTCGCTGACCGGCTCGGTGCCGGTGCGCCGCGCCGGGATGGCCTCGGGGACGGCGGACCTGCAGCGCGACCTCGGCGGGGCGATCATGCAATCGATCTTCGGCGCTCTGCTGACGGCCGGCTACGCGGCGGCGGCGAGCGCGGCGATCTCCTCCTCGCCGCAGGCCGGCAAGGTGACCGAAAACGTCGAAGGCGAGCTGACCAAGTCCTTCTCCAGCGCCGCCAACCTGGCGCAGGAGTACCCGAACCACGCGAGCCAGATCGTCGAAGCGGCCAAGGCGTCCTTCCTCAAGGGCGACAAAGCCGCCTACATCGCCGGCGTCCTCGCCGTCGGGCTCGGTGCCGCCCTCGTCTTCTTCCTCTTCCCGAAGAAAGACGAGGAGCAGGCGCTACTGGCGCACTACGCTGCCGAAGATGCCTGACCAGCACAGCTCGCGATTGGGCGCAACCCTGCGCGAGGGCGAGCGGGTGACGCCGCTGGAGCTCTTCTTCGACCTCGTCTTCGTCCTCGCGATCACCCAGTGCACGGCGCTGATGGCCCACCACCCGACCTGGTCGGGCCTCGCTCAGGGCCTGCTCGTGCTGGGGACGCTCTGGTGGGCCTGGACCGGCTACGCCTGGCTGACCAGCACCGTCGACCCCGAGGAGGGGGCGGTGCGGCTGATCATCTTCGGCGCGATGGCGGCGCTGCTGCTCGTCTCGCTCTGCGTGCCGGAGGCCTTCGGCAGCCTCGCCCTCGCCTTCGCGCTGATCCTCGGCGTCGTGCGCTATGCCCAGATCGCCCTCTTCATGCTCGCCAGCCCCGACGACGACGGGCTGCGCCACTCGGTGCTGGGGCTTGCCGCCAGCACCCTGGTCGCGGTCTCGCTGCTGGCGCTCGCCTCGGCCTTCGACGGCCTCGCCCAGGGCGCGCTCTGGGCGCTGGCGCTCTTCCTCGACATGGCCGGTCCCTACTTCTTCGGCTCGGAGGGCTGGAAGCTGATGCCGGGCCACTTCGCCGAGCGCCATGGCCTGATCGTGATCATCGCCCTCGGCGAGTCGATCGTCGCGATCGGGGTCGGCGCCTCGCACGAGCTGAGCCTTGGGATCGGCGCCGCGGCGGTGCTCGGCGTCGCGCTGACGGCGGCGATGTGGTGGGTCTACTTCGACGTCGTCGCGATCGTCTCCGGCCGCCGCCTCGCCGAGGCCGAGACGGGGCGCGCCCAGAACGAGCTGGCGCGCGACTCCTACTCCTACCTGCATCTGGTCATGGTCGCCGGGATCGTGCTCACCGCCTTCGGGCTGAAGACGACGATCGGCCACTTCGGCGACCACCTGCACGCGGTCCCCGCCTTCGCCCTGCTCGGCGGCGTCGCGATCTACCTGCTCGGCCTGGTCGCCTTCCGCTACCGCCACGTCCACACGGTCAACCGCCGCAAACTGGGGCTGGCGATCGTCCTGCTGATCCTCGTCCCGGTCGCGACCGAGGTCCCGGCGCTGCTCGCGCTCGCCGTCGTCAACATCCTGATCTGGTCGATGATCGCTTACGAGACGCAGACCTATGGCGAGGGACGCGTGCGCTTGCGGCGCGAGGCTGCGGGCGCGGCCTGAGCGCCGCGGTGGGGCGCATCCGACATTGACCACACCCCAGGTGGGCCAATCTCGGATGCGCGGTCACAGTAAGCCGGCTTCAGGGCCGTCGGCGGCGTGGGCCCGCGGGATGCTCGCGCTCCTGCATGACGCCGGCGACGGCGAAGCAGAGGGCGCCGGTCAGCGTGCCCCAGTTGGCGACACCGACCGCAAGCTCCTCGCCGCTGGAGGGGCGGACGAAGGAGGCGACGGCGGAGACCATGAAGAGGATCGAACCGATCTGGTTGACGGCGACGATCCACCAGCCGAGGTCGCGGCGACCCCAGAAGCGCCGCCAGCCGCCGGCGATCCCGACCATCGCCAAGTGGCCGGAGATGAGGAAGAGCAGGCAGCCGATTATGTCCGGCGACCAGACCAGCCGGTCCTCGGCGGCCGCGCCAAGGCCCTCGATGAACGAGTCGACCAGGTTCACCGCGAAGACGAGCGTGCCGCTGAAGAGGACCGCGGCGCTGAGCCAGGCCACCCGCTCCAGCTCGCGCGACCACCAGCGCCAGCGGGCGGGCTCGAGCCCGCCGGGCTCGTCGGGCTCGTTGATCGCCTGGACCAGCGACGCGTAGCCGCCGGTGCTGAAGAAGACGCCGCCCGCGAGATAGACCGAGAGGTAGACGACCTCGTCGACGCCGGCCTGCGCCAGCGCCGCGCCGATCGCGAACAGCGAGCCGCCGATGACGAAGGCGGTCGCCGCGACCGCGTTGACGATCCTGAGGCTTTGAACCCGTTCTATGGGGCGGTGAAGGTACCCGGATCGGGACCGGTGCGCTTGCCGACGTCGAGGGCCGCGATCTCGGTCATGTCCTCCTCGCCCAGCTCGAAGTCGAAGAGCTCGAAGTTCTCGCGGATGCGAGCCGGGGTCACCGATTTGGGGATCACGACGTTGCCGAGCTGCAGGTGCCAGCGCAGGATGACCTGGGCCGGAGTGCGGTCGCGGCGGGCGGCGACGGCGCAAATCGTCTCGTTGGCGAGCAGCTCGCCCTGGGCCAGAGGGCTCCAGGCCTCGGTGGCGATGCCGTGCTCGGCGTGCCACTCGCGCAGCTCGGCCTGCGGCAAGTGCGGATGCAGCTCGATCTGATTGACCGTCGGGCGCAGCTCCGCCTCGCGCTCAAGCATCTCCAGGTCCTCGATGCGGAAGTTGGAGACGCCGATCGTGCGCGCGCGGCCCTGCTCGTGGATCCGTTCGAAGGCCCGCCAAGTGTCGAGGGCGCGGCCCGCGCTCGGCACGGGCCAGTGGATCAGGTAGAGGTCGACCTGGTCGAGGCCGAGCCGGGCGACGCTCTTCTCGAAGGCGCCGAGCGTTGACTCGTAGCCCTGTTGCGAGTTCCACAGCTTGGTCGTGACGAAGATCTCCTCGCGGGGCAACCCGCTGGCGGCGATCGCCGCGCCGACGCCGCGCTCGTTGCGGTAGGCCGCGGCCGTATCGATGTGGCGGTAGCCCGCCTCGAGCGCCCGCTCGACCGTGTCCTGGGTCTTTTCGGGCGGCACCTGGAAGACGCCGAAGCCGAGCTGGGGGATCTCCACCCCGTCGTGCAGCGCGATCGTGGGCACGGAGGTTGCCTGGGTCATCTCCTGCTTCCTTCCGGTTGCGGGACTGGGGACCGCAGGGCGCGGCTACCCGTCAGACCCTTCGATTATGCCTGCGGACGGCCGCTAGCTGGTGGCGAGACCGATCGCCAGCAGGGGGAAACCGGCCATCAGGCCGATGTAGGCGCCGATCGCGACCGCGGTCAGCGTCCGCGTGGTGTGCGATTTGACCCCGGAGACGAAGCCGACCAACACGCAGAAGGCGGCGATTCCGAGGCCGATCCAGAAGACGTCGGGCATGGCCGCGGCAGCCTATCGAAGAGGAAGGATTCGATGGCATCGTGGCAAACGCAACAGGCATGGAAAAGACCGGCGGCGCCAACAAGAACCTGATCCTCGCGGCGATGATCTTCGCGGTCTCGATGACCTTCATCGACCAGACGATCGTCGCGATCGCGATCCCGCAGCTGCAGGGGGACCTCTCGCTCTCCTCGACCGGGGTGCAGTGGATCATCAACGGCTACCTGCTCTCGCTCTCGGCCCTATTCGCCTTCGGCGGGCGGCTCGCCGACATCGCCGGCCATCGCAAGATGGTCACGATCGGCGTCGTCGTCTTCGCCACCGCCTCTGCGCTCTGCGGTGCGACCCCGGAGAGCGGCGTGGCCGAGCCGTGGATCATCACCTTCCGCGTAATCCAGGGCGCCGGCGCGGCGCTGATGTTCCCGGCGGCGCTGGCGATCGTCCTCGGCGCCTTCCCCGTGCGGGAGCGGGGCCGGGCGCTGGCGATCTTCTTCGGCCTCGCCGGCGCCTTCACCTCGATCGGCCCGATCGCCGGCGGCTACCTGACCGAGTGGACCTGGCGCTCGATCTTCTGGATCAACGTGCCGGTCGCGCTCATCGCCCTCTTCCTCACCTGGAAAGCGCAGCCGGCCAACGAACGCCACCCGGGCAAGATCGACTACAAGGGCACCGTCCTCGCCTGCGGCGGCATGGGTCTCCTGGTGCTCGGCCTGCAGCAGTCGGCGGTCTGGGGCTGGGGTGACGTCAAGACCTGGGCCTCGATCGTGGTCGGCCTCGCGATCCTCGCCTGGTTCGTGGTCGATCAGCTGAACGCGACCAACCCGCTGCTGCGCCTGCGGATCTTCGAGAACCGCGCCTTCGCGATCGACAACGCGGTGCTCTTCTTCCTGATGATCGCCTT
>DASSHI010000029.1:0-17131 GCA_035693025.1 Solirubrobacterales bacterium | reverse complement strand
AGTGGAGGCGGGGACCCCCGACCTGGTGAAACTGGAGGACCTGCGCGTCCCCGGGCAGCTGAGCGGCCGCAAGCACATCCTCGCGATCCTGGTGGAGAACAAGCCCGGCGTGCTGGCGCGCGTGGCAGGGCTCTTCTCGCGCCGCGGCTTCAACATCGACACGCTGGCGGTCGGGCCGACGGACGACCCGAGCGTCTCGCGCATCACGCTGACCCTCGACGGCGCCGTCCACCCGATCGACCAGGTCACCAAGCAGCTGCACAAGCTCGTCAACGTGCTGAAGATCCGCGACATGGAGCCGGAGGAGACGGTCGCCCGCGAGATGGCCCTCTTCAAGGTCTCCGCGGCGGTCGAGAACCGCGCCGAGATCATCCAGTTCGCCGACATCTTCCGGGCGAAAATCGTCGACGTGGCGCGGCGCACGATGACCATCGAGGTCACCGGCTCGGCCGACAAGATCGAGGCCTTCGAGCGGATGATCCGCCCCCATGGCCTCATAGAGATGGTCAGGACCGGCGAGATTGCGATCGCTCGAGGCGGCGACTAGCGAGCTGCACAACCGGCTGCGCCGCTGCGCGGAGCCGGCCGTCGAGCGGCCTCGGCGCACCCTGGTCAGCGCGACCGCCGAGGTCGAGGGGGTCGATCCCTGCGCGGCGATCTTCGCCTCCCGGCTCGCGTCCGATCGCTGGTTCTGCTGGGAGCAGCCAGATCGGGAGTTCGCGCTGGCGGCGATGGGCACGGCGCACGAGGCCACGTCGCGCGGCGAGAGCCGCTTCGAGGATGTCGCGCGGGAGTGTCTCGCGCTCAACGAGGGGGCCGTGCTCGACGAGCCCTCCCGGTTGCCGGCGGGGGCGGGGCCTGTCTGGACCGGGGGGTTTGCGTTCGACCCCGAGGGTGCCGGCTCCTCGGCCTGGTCCTCGTTCTCCCCGGCTTCGTTGGTCCTGCCGGAGCTGTCGATCTGCCGGGTTGGTGAGAAGTGCTTCCTGACCGTCAACGCAGTCGTCGACCCGGGTGGGGATGCCGAGGAGGTCTCGCACCGCACGATGGTGCGGCTCACCGGCCTGCGCCGCGCTCCGCTGCCGTTGCTCGATCCGCATCTGACCGACCGGCCCGAGATTCGCAGCGTCCGCCGGCCCAGCGAGTTCGAAGCCGCCGTGGAGGCCGCGACAGGCAGGATCGCGGAAGGCGAGATGAGCAAGGTCGTCCTCGCCCGTGAGGTGACCGTCGATGCCGCTGCGGCCCACAGTCCCGCGGCCGCCTTCGGCGCGCTGCGCGCGCAGTTCCCGTCCTGCTTCTGCTTCTGCTGCGGCACTCCCGAGGCCGCGTTCATCGGCGCCAGCCCGGAGCTCTTGATCCGTCGTTCGGGGGCCGGCGCGTCGACGGTCGCCCTGGCCGGCTCCACGCGGCGCAGCTCCGATCCCGCGGTCGACGACCACCTTGGGGAGCAGCTCCTGCGCAGCGACAAGAACCGGCGCGAGCAGCGCATCGTCGCCGAGCGCATCGTCCGCAAGCTGCGGCCCCACTCGGTCTGGGTGCAGACGGCGGATGAGCCGGAGGTGGTCAAGGTGGCGAACATCCAGCACCTCGCCACCCCCGTGATCGCGCAGCTCGCCGAACCGCGCTCGGCGGTCGAGCTGGCCGGGATCCTGCACCCGACGCCGGCCGTCGGCGGTGAGCCGTGGCCCGGAGCCGCCCCGGCGATCGAGCAGCTCGAGCGCATGGACCGCGGCTGGTACGCCGCGCCGGTCGGCTGGATGGACGCCACCGAGGACGGCGAGTTCTGCGTCGCCCTGCGCAGTGCCCTGCTGCGGGATCGGGAGGCCCGTCTCTTTGCCGGCGTCGGCGTCGTCGCCGGTTCGGACCCGGCCGCCGAGCTGGAGGAGACCGAGGTGAAGCTGCAGGCTCTGCTGCCGCTACTCGCCGAGTGAGGCGCTGACGCACTCGGCGATGCGCCGGTGGAGGGCGGCGTTGGCCTGACGGTCGGTATTGACCTCGATCAGGCCGGTGCCGGCGGCCAGGGCGCTTGGGAGATCGTCGAGTGACTCCAAGCGGTGGTGGGGGAGGTCGAAGAGAACTGCCGCCTTGGCGACGTCGACGCCGCGGGGGGTGCCGAGGAGGGACTCGAACTCGCTGCCGTCGAGCGCCTGCTCCTGCGGCAGGAAATGGAAGATGCCACCGCCGTCGTTGTCGATCACGACGATGCGGACGGGGGGCGAGACCTCGCGCAGAGCGGCCAGGCCGCCGATGTCGTGGAGCAGCCCGAGGTCGCCGGTGACGATCGTGGTCGGCCTGCCGGTCGCACGGGCGGCGCCGATGCCGGAGGAGATCAGCCCGTCGATGCCGTTGGCGCCGCGGTTGCAGAGGAAGGTCGCGTCGGCGTCGCCGGAGGGCAGGAAGGACTCCTGGTCGCGGATCGGCATGCTCGACGCCGTGTAGACGAGCTCGCCGTCGCGGTAGGCGGCGCCGAGGGCGATCTGCAGGGCGGGCTCGGTGATCTCGTCCGCTCCCGCCAGCTCTGCCTCGATCGCCTCGCGGGCGACGCGCTCGGCCGCCAGCCACATCGCAGGCGCTGGGCGATCCTCGCCCAACCGTGCCGCCCAGCCCGACGCAAGCTCGGTCGGGTCCGCGCGCAGCAGCGCGGCGGCCCTGCGCGTTGGCTCGTGCCAGTCGCCGAGCGGGTCGACGACGATCTGGTCGGCGCCGGATTTGACCAACCAGGAGCGCAAGGGCTTGCTGGTCGGCATCTCGCCGAAGCGCAGGACCAGGTCCGGCGAGGCGGCTTCGCGGAAGCGCTCGTCGCGCAGCAGCAGGTCGTAGGCGGTGACGACGTGGGAGCGGTCGTGGGCGCCGCAGCGAAGCTGCGAGGTCGGCTCGGCGAGGATCGGGTAGCCCGCGGTGCGCGCGAGGTGCGCAAGGGGCTCACGCAGCGCCGGGTCGAGCTGGCGCCCCGCGACGATCACGCCGATCTCCGCCTCGGCGATGTGGCGGGCGACCTCGTCGAGAAGGAATTGGGAGGGCTCCACGTCGATCGGCGTCACCGCCGTCAGCGGGCGGCCCTCGCGGCCGTTCAGGGCCAGCGGATCGACCGCGGTTACCGCTCCCTCTTCTGGCAGCGGCGCCAATGGCTCGCGGAAGGGGAAGTTGAGGTGGACCGGGCCGGGCCGCGTCTCGCCACGCGCCGCCGCGAAGGCGCGGCAGGCGGTGGCTCGGTAGTGCAGGAGGCCGTCGTCGTCCGCCTCGTGGGTCCCCACTTCGCAGAACCAGCGCACCGATTCGCCGTAGATCTTCAGCTGGTCGATCGCCTGCCCGGCGCCGATCCCACGCAGCTCCGGCGGCCGGTCGGCGGTGAGGACGAGCAACGGCACCGCCGAGTGGTCGGCCTCGTACACGGCCGGGTGATAGTTGGCGGCGGCGGTGCCCGAGGTGCAGAGGATCGCCACCGGCGCGCCGCTCGACTGCGCGGCTCCGAGCGCGAAGAACGCCGCCGAGCGCTCGTCGACGATTACGCTCGTCTCGATCTCCGGTTGCCGCCAGAGCGCGACGGCGAGCGGCGTCGAGCGCGAGCCTGGGGAGATGACGGCATGTCGCAGCCCGCAGCGCGCCAGCTCCTCCACGAAGGCGGAGGCGAGCGCGGTATTGCGGTTGGTCGGATCCATCCTCAGGAACCTAGAGCCGCTGCGCCTGCAGCGCGTCCTCGTCGATCTCGACGCCGAGGCCCGGCCCCGGCGGCGGGTGCAGCATGTCGCCTTCGAGGCGGCACTCGACCGAGGCGATCGTCGCGGCAAAGAGGCGCTGGGTCGCGAGGCCGTGGGCGAGGCTCTCGCCGGCCGTCCGGCCGAGGTCTCCCAGCGACTGCGCCACCTGCGCGGCGGCGGCGATCCCGACCGGGCCGTCGAGGGCGCTCGTCATGTAGGCGGGCAAAAGCTCGGCGATCCGCAGCGCCTCCTCCGGACCGCCGACCTTGGAGAGCTTGATCCCGGTCAGGGCAAAGGCGCCGGTGTCGGCCACCCGTTTGGCGTCGCCCCGCGTCTCGACGCTCTCGTCCGCCGCCAGCGGGATCGAGGTCGAGGCGGTCAACTCGGTGGCCTCCTCGAGGGTTGCCACGGGCTGCTCGGCCAGCTCGATCTCATACGGCTCGATCTCGGCCAGCGTGCGCTTCGCCGTCTCCAGGTCCCAGGCGGCGTTGGCGTCGACGCGGATCCGCGCCCGTGGCCCGAGCGCTTCGCGGATGGCCCGCACCTGAGCTGCGTCGTCACCCGTGCCGAGCTTGAGCTTGAAGGTCGAGAATCCCTCGGCCGCCCAACCCTCGGCATCGGCGATGACCGAGGCGGGATCGCCGGCGACCAGCGTCGCGTTGCACCGCACCGGCGGCGCGGCGTCGCCGCTCGAAGCCGTGTTCGCTGCCGCCAGCCTGCCGCGCAGGTCGAGCAGCGCCGTCAGCGCGGCGCAGCGCGCAGGAGGCGATAGCGCTCCGGCGGCTTGACGCAGGCCGGCCTCGTCGAGGCTCTCTCGCGGGGCGACGGCGCGTAGCTCCGCGACCACCTGTGCGAGGGAAGCGCCACCACGCAACGACAGGGGAACCGCTTCGCCCAGCCCTTCCAGGCCCTCGTCCGAGCGGAGCCGAAACAGGACCATCTCGCGCCGGTCGAGAGTCCCGTTCGCGGTGACGTACGGCTTTTCAAAGGGCAGCGCGTAGGGGACGACCTCGACTGAGGCGATACGCATGGCGAAAGCCTACGCCGCTATCAGCAGGCCGATCGTGACCAGCAGGCTGAAGACTCCCAGCAGCGCGCCGGTGCCGGCCAGGGCGGCGTTCAGCGAAGGGCCGTCGGTGCGGTTGCTCATCGCCCGCAGCGGTTTGACCGCCATCGGCAGGGCGAGGAGGCCGATCAGCGGCAGCGCGCTGGATTCGGCGGCGAGCAGGGCGAGCGGCAGCACGACGAAGGCGCCGAGCACCAGCAGCCGGTAGAGCATCACCGCGTTGCGGCGGCCCATCCTCACCGCCAGCGTGTTCTTGCCCGCCCGCCGGTCGGTTTCCAGGTCGCGCACGTTGTTGACGACGAGAATCGCGGTGGCGAGGAAGCCGACCGCGATCGAGAGCCCCAGCGGCAGCGCGTCGAGCCGTTCGACCTGCACGTAGTAGGAGCCGTTGACGGCGACCAGGCCGAAGAAGAGAAAGACGAAGACCTCGCCCAGGCCCGCGTAGCCGTAGGGACGCGGGCCGCCGGTGTAGAGGACGCCGGCGGCGATCGAGAGGGCGCCGATCAGCAGGATCACGACTCCGGCCACGGCGGTCAGGTAGACCCCGCAGGCGATCGCGACGCCGAACGCGATCCAGGTCGCGACCAGTACCCGCTGCGGCGTCACCAGGCCGGCCGAGGTCACCCGTACGGGGCCGAGCCGGTCAACCGTGTCGGCGCCGCGCTTGGCGTCCGAGTAGTCGTTGGCGAGGTTGGTCCCGATCTGGATGAAGATCGAGCCCAGCAGGGCGGCGATGAAGGCGCCGAGGCGCGGCAGGTCGCCCTCCGATTCGACGGCCACCGCCGTGCCGACCAGGACCGGCGCGATCGCCGCCGGCAGGGTCCGCGGCCGCGCCGCCATCAGCCAGATCCTCATGCGCGGCGGGGGAACTGGGCGAAGTCCGGCGCTCGCCTCGCCTTGAACGCCTCGCGGCCCTCGGCCGCCTCCTCGTTGCCGTAGAAGAGCAGGTTGGCGTCGTGGGCGAGCTGCTGGATCCCGGCGTAGCCGTCCTCGTGCGCGTTGAAGCCGGCCTTGGTCAGACGCAGCGCGAAGGGGGAGAGGGCGAGCATCTCGCGGCACCAGGCGACCGTCTCACGCTCGAGGTCCGCAAGCGGGAAGACCGCGTTGACCAGCCCCATCTCCAGAGCCTCTTCCGCGTCGTACTGACGGCAGAGCATCCAGATCTCCTTCGCCTTCTTGGTGCCGACGAGGTCGCGCAGCAACGAGGAGCCGAAGCCGCCGTCCCAGGAGCCGACCCGCGGCCCGACCTGGCCGAAGACGGCGTTGTCGGCGGCGATGGTCAGGTCGCAGCAGACGTGCAGGACATGGCCGCCGCCGATCGCATAGCCGGCGACCATCGCGATCACCGGCTTGGGCAGCCTCCGCATCTGCACCTGCAGGTCGGTGACGTGAAAGCGGCCGACCGAGGCGCCCTCCGGCAGGTAGCCGGTGTCGCCGCGAACCGTTTGGTCGCCACCCGCGCAAAACGCCCTCTCGCCCGCGCCGGTGAGGACGACCACGCCGACCTCCTCGTCCTCGCGCGCGAGCTCCATCGCGGCGGAGACGTCGATCAGGGTCTGCGGGCGGAAGGCGTTGAGGACATCGGGTCGATCGATCGTGATCTTCGCGATCCCATCCCCCTTCTCGTAGCGGATGTCCTCGTACTCGGCGACCGGCTTCCAGGCGATCGGCGCGTAGAGCAGCTCTTCGGGCGGTGCTTGTTTGTGGCGTTTGGGCATGATGGGCACGATATCCGGCCGATGAAGCTCGACGACTGGCTCGCCCAGAGATCCCAAAGCTGCCCCGACCGCTCCGCGCTGATCGCGGACGGCTCGGAGGTGACCTACGCCGAGCTCGAGGCGGAGGCGACCTGGGTCGCGCGGCGGCTGGAGGCGCACGGCGTGCGCCGCGGCTCACGCGCCGCGCTGACGATGGAGCCGCGCCGCGAGCAGGTCGTGCTCGTCCACGCGCTGATGAAGGTGGGAGCGGTGCTGCTGCCGCTGAGCCCACGCTTGACCGCCGAGGAGCGCGCCACGGTGATCGCCGCCGAGGAGCCGGCGGTCGACCTCAGCGATCCCGGCGAGCTGACCCAGACCGAGGCCGACCTGCCGTTGCTTGGCGAGCACGACATGGACGCTCCCTGCTGCCGCGTGCTGACCAGCGGCAGCACCGGCGCCCCCGACGCCGTCGAGCTGACCTACGGCAACTTCCTCTGGAGCGCCGTCGGCTCGGGCTTCAACATCGGCGTCGAGCCGAGCGACCGCTGGCTCTGCTGCCTGCCGCTGAGCCACATCTCCGGCCTCAGCATCGTCATGCGCTCGGTCATCTACGGCACCACCGCGGTGCTGCACGACGGCTTCGACGTCGATCGCGTGGCGGCTGCCCTGCAGGACGAGGAGATCACGATCCTCTCGCTGGTCACGACGCAGCTGATGCGCCTGCTCGAGGCGGGCGCCGACCTCTCGGCGCCGCGGGCGATCCTGATCGGCGGCGGGCCGGTGCCCGAGGAGCCGCTGGAAGAGGCGATCGGACGCGGCGCGACCGTGGTCCAGACCTACGGCCTTACCGAGGCCTGCTCGCAGGTGACGACGCTCGCGCCGAGCGAGGCGCAGCGCAAGCTCGGCTCGGCCGGTCGGCCGCTGCTGACCACCCACCTGCGCATCCGCGACGGTGAGATCCTCGTCCAGGGACCGACCGTCGCGCCCGCCAAGCTCGACCCCGACGGCTGGCTGCACACCGGCGACCTCGGCCGCATCGACGAGGAAGGCTTCCTATACGTCGAGGATCGGATCGACGACATGATCGTCACCGGCGGCGAGAACGTCGTCCCGGCCGAAGTCGAGCAGGTGCTGCTGCGCCACCCCGAGGTCGCCGACGCCGCCGTCGTCGGCCGCGAGGACCCCGAGTGGCAGCAGGCGGTGACCGCGGTCGTCGTCCTCCAGGACGGCTCCGAAGTGACTCCCGACGCGCTGCGACGCCACTGCGCCGAGTCGCTGGCGGGATTCAAGGTGCCGAAGCGGGTCGAGCTCGCCGCGGCGCTGCCGCGAACGCCTTCGGGCAAGTTGCTGCGCAGGGCGCTCAGGTAGCCTCACCGGCCATGAAAACCGACGACATCTTCTACGACAAGGACGCCGACCTCTCCAAGCTGGAGGGGAAGACCGTCGCCATCCTCGGCTACGGCTCACAGGGCCATGCCCACGCTCTCAACCTGAAGGATTCCGGCGTCGACGTCGTCGTCGGCCTGCGCCCCGATTCCTCGAGCCGCGCCAAAGCCGAGGAGGCCGGTCTCGAGGTGCTCGACATCGCCGAAGCGGCGAGCCGCGGCGACGTCGTGATGATCCTCCTGCCCGACGAGAAGCAGGCCGAGGTCTGGGAGGCCGAGATCGCCGATGGGATCGCCCCCGGCAACCTGCTGCTCTTCGCCCACGGCTTCGCGATCCACTTCGAGCAGATCCTGCCGCCGCCCGGCGTAGACATCGGCATGGTTGCGCCCAAGGGCCCCGGCCACCTGGTCCGTCGCCAGTACGAGGAAGGTCACGGCGTCCCCTGCCTGATGGCGGTCCACCAGGACGCCACCGGCAACGCCCACGACCTCGTCCTCGCCTACGCCGCGGGGATCGGCGGCGGCCGCGCGGCGATCATCGAGACGACCTTCAAGGACGAGTGCGAGACCGATCTCTTCGGCGAGCAGGCCGTCCTCTGCGGCGGCGCCTCAGAGCTGGTCCGCGCCGGCTTCGAGACCCTGGTCGAGGCGGGCTACGACCCGCGCCTCGCCTACTTCGAGTGCCTGCACGAGCTCAAGCTGATCGCCGACCTGATGTACGAGAAGGGGATCCAGGGGATGCGCTACTCGATCTCCAACACCGCCGAGTACGGCGACATGACCCGCGGCAAGCGCGTCATCGGCGAGGAGTCCCGCGCGGCGATGAAGCAGATCCTCGGCGAGATCCAGTCGGGCGAGTTCGCCAAGGAGTGGATCGGCGAGAACCGCGCCGGCGGCGAGAGCCTCTCGCGGATGCGCGAGGAGGGGGCGGGGCACGAAGTCGAGGAAGTCGGCAAGGATCTCCGCGGCATGATGCCCTGGATCGACCAGGAGTTCTAAGGGTCGGCGAGGGCCGGGAGGCGGGGTGCTTCTCCGGGAATTGAGGTCGCACGCGCTGCGCGCTTAGCGACTGATGTTGAGCGCGGCTTCGCCGCGCATTCCCCAGATTGCATATCGCCGCTTCGCGACATTCCCGGAGAGGCACCCCGCCTCCCGGCCTGCGAGCCACTCAGAGCTTCCGGCCCCGGCCAGCTCGCCGGAGGCTCCAGTGCTTCCCAGCGCATCGGAGCGCCGTAGAGCTTTGAGTCGCTATGCGGTTCAAAGCTCTACGGCGCTCGGACGTGGACGCGCCCCGGGTACAGAGCTTCCGTGGAGAGGAGCGCGGTTGTCCTCTGGGCGAATGTGGCCGAAGGCCGCGATATGCAATCTGGTGTCCCGCGGCGCAGCCGCGGTCCGACATAGTCGCTAAGCGCGAAGCGCGTGCGACCTAAATTCGCCCAGAGGACAACCGCGCTCCTCTCGGCTGAGGCCTAAGCGCCCGGAGGGGCGTCGTCGCCGAAGCGGGACTTCTCGCCCGGCGGCAGCTTGCCGTCGCGGCCGACGTAGCCGTCCTTGCCGCCGACGACCACGTAGACGGCGTCCTCGGAGTCGCTGAGGTTGCGGATCTTGCGGATCGTCGGGGCGTCGACGCGGGCGAGGCCGCCGGCCTCGAGCTCGTGAGTCGAGCCGTCGCCGAACTCGATCGCGATCCGGCCGCTGTGGACGAAATAGAGCTCCTCCTGCTCCTCGTGGAGGTGGCGGCCGGTCTCGTAGGAGGGCGGGATGACGATCGCGTTGGCGCCGAAAGCGGTCACGTCGAGGCCCTTGCGGATCTTGCGGAAGCCGTAGCCCTCGCCGAGGTCGGAGAGGTTGGCGACCGCGTAGCCGTCGCCTGTCGTCACGCCCGGTCCGCTCGCCTCGGCCATCGGCGCGATCCTATACCTTGGCCGACCGATGACCAGCACGACCTCCGTCCGAATCCCAGCGCACCTCAAGCCCTCCGACGGGCGCTTCGGCTGCGGGCCGTCGAAGGTCCGCAGCGAGGCGCTCGACGCCCTCGCCGATCGTGCCGACCTGATCGGGACCTCGCACCGCCAGGCGCCCGTGCGCGACCTTGTCGGACGTATCCGCGACGGCCTGGGTGAGCTGCTCGGCCTGCCCGACGGCTACGAGATCGCGCTCGGCAACGGCGGCACCACCGCCTTCTGGGATGCCGCGGCCGCCTGGCTGGTTCGCGACCGCGCCCTGCACCTCACCTATGGCGAGTTCTCGGGGAAGTTCGCCAAGGCGACCGCCGCCGCGCCGTTCCTCGGCGACCCGATCCTGGTCGAGGCCGAGCCCGGCGACGCGCCGGAGCCGAAGGCCGACCCCGCCGCCGACGTCATCGCCTGGGCCCACAACGAGACCTCGACCGGCGTGATGGTCGACGTCCACCGCCCCGAGGGCACGGGCGACGCGCTGGTCCTCGTCGACGCCACCTCGGGGGCCGGCGGGCTGCCGCTCGACGCGAGCCAGGCCGACGCCTACTACTTCGCCCCGCAGAAGGCCTTCGGCGCCGACGGCGGGCTCTGGCTGGCGGCGCTCAGCCCCGCGGCGATCGAGCGGATCGGGCAGCTCGACGGCGTCGAGGGCCGCTGGCAGCCGGCCTTCCTCTCGCTGCAGACCGCGCTCGAGAACTCGCGCAAGAACCAGACCTACAACACCCCGGCGCTGGCCACGCTGCTGCTGCTCCACGACCAGGTCGAGTGGATGCTCGCCGGCGGCGGGCTCGAGTGGTGCGTGCAGCGCACCCGCGCCTCTTCGAGTCACCTCTACGGCTGGGCCGAGGCGGCGGACTCCGCCACGCCCTTCGTCGCAGACCCGGCGAAGCGCTCGCTCGTCGTCGGCACGATCGACTTCGCCGAGCGGATCGACGCGGCCGCCCTGGCCGCGATCCTGCGCGCCAACGGCATCGTCGACGTCGAGCCGTACCGCAAGCTGGGGCGCAATCAGCTGCGCGTCGGCATGTTCCCGGCGGTCGAGCCCGCCGACGTCGAAGCGCTCACCGCCTGCATCGACTGGACGATCGAGAACGTGCCCGAGGTGACCCGGTGAAGGTCCTCGTCCGCGAGAAGATCGCCGACTCCGGCGTCGAGATGCTGCGCGAGAGCTTCGAGGTCGACCTCGGCCTGGAGATGACCGAGCAGGAGCTGAGCGACACGATCGGCGACTACGACGCGCTGTTGGTCCGCTCGGCGACCCAGGTGACTCCGGAGCTGATCGAGCGGGCCGGCAAGCTGAAGGTGATCGGTCGCGCGGGGACCGGCGTCGACAACGTCGACATCCCGGCGGCCACGCGGCGGGGGATCGTCGTCGCCAACGCGCCCGAATCGAACTCCGTCGCCGCCGCCGAGCACACCCTCGCGCTGATGCTCGCCCTCTGCCGCAACGTCCCGCGGGCCCATGGCTCGCTGATCGGCGGTGCCTGGGAGCGGCCCAAGTTCAAGGGCACCGAGCTCTACGGCAAGACGCTCGGCGTGGTCGGCTTCGGACGGATCGGCCAGCTGGTCGCCAAACGCGCCCAGGCCTTCGACATGGACGTGATCGCCTTCGACAAGTTCGTCTCGGCCGAGCGCTTTCGCGAGCTCGGCGTCGAGGGCGCCGAGCAGCTCGAGGATCTGCTCGGCCGCTCGGACATCGTCACCCTGCACGTGCCGAAGACGCCCGAGACGATCGACCTGATCGACGCCGACGCGATCGCGGCGATGAAGCAGGGCGCCCGCGTCGTCAACTGCGCCCGCGGCGAGCTGGTCGACCTCGACGCCGTCCTCGCGGGCCTGGAGTCGGGCAGGCTGGCGGGCGCCGCGCTCGACGTCTTCCCCTCCGAGCCCTTCACCGAGCACCCGCTCTTCGGCCGCGACGACGTCGTCGTCACGCCCCATCTCGGCGCCTCGACCGCGGAGGCGCAGGACCGCGCCGGGGTCGTCACCGCCGAACAGGTGATCGCGGCGCTCAGCGGCGGCGTGGTCACCAACGCGGTCAACATCGCCGCCGTGCGCCCGGAGGAGATGGAGGCGCTCGCTCCCTTCGTGCCGCTTTGCGAAAAGCTCGGGCGCCTCGCGCAGGGGCTCGGCGACGGCTCGGTCGACGGCGTCGCGGTCGAGTTCCGCGGCCGCATCGCCTCCCACGACACCCGCCTGCTCGGCATCGCGGTCATGGTCGGCATCCTCTCCGGCAACACCGAGGAGCCGGTCAACCTGGTCAACGCGCCGCAGATGGCGGAGGAGCGGGGAATCGACCTGGTCGAGACGAAGGAGAGCGGCTCGGAGGACTTCACCGAGCTGATCACGGTCCGGCTCGGCGCCGGCGAGGACGCGGTCGAGGTCGCCGGCACCGGCGTCGGACCGCGCAACGAGCCCTACCTCGTCTCGGTCTGGGGCGAGAGCTTCTACCTGCCCTTCGCCGACCACCTCGCTGTCTTCCGCTACGCCGACCGGCCGGGCATGATCGGTCGCGTCGGCTCCTCCTTCGGCGAGGAGGGCGTCAACATCATCTCCGCCGCCGTCGGCGCCGAGGCCGGGGGAGAGCGGGCCGTGATGGCGCTGACCACGGACGCGCCGGTGCGGGCGGAGACGATCGACAAGATCCTCCAGCTCGACGGCTTCAAGGTCGGCCGCTCTGTAGATCTCTAGCGCGAGGTAGGCTCCGTCCATGAAGGCGGTGGTGCTGACGGGGACCGGGGGCTACGACGTGTTGCGCGTGCAGGAGCGTCCCGACCCGCCGGTCGCACCGGGCGAGGTGCGGATCGCCGTCAAGGCGGCGGGGGTCAACTTCGCCGACACGATGGCCCGGGTCGGGCTGTATCCGGATGCGCCCAAGACCCCTTGCGTACTCGGTTATGAGGTCGCCGGCGAGGTCGAGTCGGTCGGCGAGGGCGTGACCGAGCGCCGGGTCGGCGAACGCGTCATCGCGGGTACCCGCTTCGGCGGCCAGGCCGAGCTGGTCGCCGTCCCCGCCGAGCAGGCGCTGCCGCTGCCCGAGGCGCTCAGCTTCGAGCAGGGCGCCGCGTTCCCAGTCAACTACGGCACCGCGTACGCGGCCCTCGTCGTCATGGGCAGCCTGCGCGAGGGCACTCGCGTCCTCATCCACGCCGCTGCCGGGGGCGTCGGCATCGCCGCGACGCAGATCGCCCGCAACGCCGGGGCCGAGGTCTTCGGCACCGCGTCGCCCGCCAAGCACGAGGCGATCAGAGCGCAGGGAGTGGCGCACCCGATCGACTACCGCGGGCTCGATTTCGAGCAGGAGGTCCTGCGATTGACCGGCGGCGAGGGCATCGACCTGGCGATCGACGCGCTGGGACCGACCTCCTTTCGCAAGGACTACCGCCTGCTGCGCTCCGGCGGTAGGCTCGTCATGTACGGCATCTCGGAGAACTCCAAGGGCGGCAGGCGCGATATCCCGTCGACCCTGAAGGCGCTGCTGACGATGCCGACCGCGACGATGCCCTGGTGGAAGAGCCTGCTGGCGATGAACGAGAACAAAGGGGTCTTCGGGCTCAACATGCTCAGCTGGTGGGACAGCGAGGGCAACCTCGACCGCGTCACCGGGCCGCTGATGGCGGACCTCGAGGCCGGCCGCCTGCAGCCGGTCGTAGCCGAGGCGTTCCCCTTCGAGCGCGCCGGCGATGCGCACAAATTCATCGCCGAGCGCCGCAACGTAGGCAAGGTCGTGTTGTTTCCTTCATAGACGCTCCGACCGGGTGGCGGGGACGACTCAGCGATGAAGAGGCTCATGCTCATCACCATTGCCCTAGTGGCGCTGTTCGCGCCCGCGATGGCGCACGCCGAGACGAAGACCTACACGGTGCTGCTCGCCGGCGGAGAAGCATCTAACACGATCAGTGTCTGGCTCGCCGCGGACGGGCGCGAGTACGTGATCGACTCCGTCGTGCCGCTAGAAGTCGGCGGCGACGTCTGCGAACACGCCAACGAAAATCCCAACGAACTCGTCTGCGACGCGCCCGCGATCGCCGGCTTCGAAGTCAACGCCGACGGCGGCGACGACAGCGTTCACGTCGCCTCCCGGGTCATCGTGCCGGTGACGATGCGGGGAGGCGCCGGGGACGACGTGCTGATCGGCGGCTCCGGGGCCGACAAGCTGATCGGGGGCCGCGGCGGCGACAGGTTGATCGGCGGCGCCGGCGACGACGTGCTCTACGGCGGGCCTGGGAAAGACGTGCTGATCGGCGGGCCGGGCGACGACATGCTCTACGGCGGGCCGGGGAACGACACGCTGGGTGGCGGGCCGGGCAAAAACGGGGTGCGCCAGTACCAGCGCCTCGGGTAAGCGCTACCGATTCGTAGAGCCTCTCTAGGCCGGGGTCTTCTCTTCGATCTCGGTGCGGGCGCCGAGCAGGCGGCCGCCGACGAAGAAGAGCGCGATCAGGAACCCGACCAGCGAGAGCGCCGCGTCGAGCCGGAAGCCGGCCTGGATGCCGTCGACGAACGATTCCTGGGCGGAGAAGATCGTCGTCGTCAGGCCGAGGCCGATCGCACCGCCGGCGATCTGGCACATGTAGAGGATCCCGCCGGCGAGGCTGCTCTGCGATTCGTCGACCGAGGTGACGCCCGCGGTCGTCGCGGTCGGATAGAAGCTGCCGATCCCGACGCCGAGCACGAACATCCCCGGCACGAGCGCACCATAAGCGGAGCCTTCGCTCACCTGCGAGAGGAGGAACGGCGCGACCGTTATGCAGGCCGCACCGACGACCGCGAGCGGCTTCGCCCCGAGGCGGTTGTAGAGCGGCCCGGCGACGAAGGAGACGAGCGCGAAGGTGGCGAGGAAGGGCAGCACGCCGACGCCGGCTTCCAAGGGCGAGTAGCCGAGCTGCTTCTGCATGAACTGCGGCAGGTAGAGCAGGGCGGCGAAGAAGGTCGCCGACATCAACGTGATCGCCACGCAGGAGGCACGGAAGCTCTCGTTGGCCATCACGGCTCGCGGCACCAAAGCGTGCATCCCGGCGCGGCGCTCGATCGGCACGAAGGACGCGATCAGGATCGCCGCGAGCGCCAGCATCGCGATCACGCGGGGGTCGCCCCAGCCCCAGTCGTCGACCTGGTCGAGGGCGACCAACAGCGAGACCAGACCGATCGAGATCGTCGCGATCCCGGGATAGTCGATCCGCTGATCGCTCGCCTCCGGCTCCTTCACGTGAACGAGGAAGTAGGTGACCAGCACTGCGAAAGCCGCGATCGGCACGTTGAGGAAGAAGATCCAGCGCCAGCTGAGCGCGTCGGTGAGGACGCCGCCGATCAACGGCCCGATCGCGTTGCCGAGCCCCGCGGCGCCGAGGATGATGCCCCCCGCGAGCCCTGCCTTGTCGGAGGGCAGCAGCTCGAAGGTCATGCCGAGGATCGCCGGCCACATCAGCGCCCCGCCGATGCCCATCACGACGCGGGTGACGATCAGCCAGGTCTCCGTCTGCGCGGCGCCGCCCAGGGCCGACATCGAGGCGAAGATCGCCGTACCGAGGAAGAAGGCGCGCTTGCGGCCGAACATGTCGGCGAGGCGGCCGCCGGTGACGATCATCACGCCGAAGGTCAGCGCGTAGGCGTTGACGACCCACTGGATCGTGTTGATGTTGGTGTCGAAGTCCCTCTCCATGGTCGGGAGGGCGACGTTGATCGCAGAGAAGTCGTTGGCGATCACCACCACGGCGATCCCCATTGCGAAGAGAGCGAGCCAGTTGATGCGTTGCTCCGCCTTGGCGATGGGAGGAGCCTACGCTAAGCTCCCGGCAGCGAATGACGCATCGTCTAAACAGCCTCGCGCTTCTCCTTCTCCTCCCCCCTCGGGGGGAATAGCGCTGGGCGGCGCGATAGCCGCGAGAGACAAGGTCATTCCAACGAAGTAGAGAAGGAGGAGGTCCCATGGGACCCACATCTGACGCCAACCGCGTCCACATATTCGACACGACCCTGAGGGACGGCGAGCAGTCGCCCGGGATCTCGCTGAACACCGCCGAGAAGGTGGAGATCGCACAGCAGCTCGCGCGGCTCGGCGTTGACGTGATCGAGGCCGGCTTCCCGATCACCTCTCCGGGGGACTTCGAGGCCGTCCAGGCAATCGCCCGCGGCGTCGAGGGGCCGGTGATCTGCGGTCTCGCCCGGACCCACAAGGCGGACATCGACGCCGCCTGGGGGGCGATCAAAGACGCTCAGCGCCCTCGCATCCACACCTTCATCTCGACCTCTGACATCCACATCGAGCACCAGTTGCAGACCGACCGCGAGGACGTCAAGGGCCAGGCCCGGGCAGCGGTTGCGCTGGCCAAGTCCTACTGCGAGGACGTCGAGTTCTCGCCGATGGACGCGACCCGCGCCGACATCGAGTTCACAGCCGAGGTCTGCGCGATCGCGGTCGAAGAAGGCGCCACCGTCATCAACATCCCCGACACCGTCGGCTACACGACTCCCGAGGAGTACGCCGCCTACTTCGGCCGTCTTTATGAGCTGGTTCCGGGGTTGCGCGAGGTGGAGACCTCCGTGCATTGCCATGACGATCTGGGGATGGCCGTGGCCAACTCCTACGCCGGTCTGCTGGCGGGGGCGCGCCAGGTCGAGTGCGCCGTCAACGGGATTGGCGAGCGAGCGGGTAACTGCTCGCTGGAGGAGATCGTGATGCTGATCCGCACGCGCGAGGACGTGCACGGGCTCCGCACCGAGGTGCAGACCCGCGAGCTGGCCCGCACGAGCCGCATGGTCTCTCGCCTGACCGGCTATGCGATCCAGCCCAACAAGGCGATTGTGGGTCGCAATGCCTTCGCGCATGAGTCCGGAATCCACCAGGACGGCGTGCTGAAGGAGCGCACCACCTACGAGATCATGGACGCGACTGAGGTCGGGCTGGAGTCGAATACGATCGTGCTCGGCAAGCACTCCGGCCGCCACGCCTTGCGCGATGCCCTGGAGCAACTTGGCTTCAAGGTCGAGGGCAATGCGCTGAACGCCGCCTTCAAGCGCTTCAAGGAGATCGCGGACCGCAAGAAGCAGGTCACCGCGCTGGACCTGGAGGCGATCGTCTCCGACGAGATGCGCGACCGCTCCGAAGCCCACGAGCTGGCCTGGTTCGACGTAGAGGCCGGAACCCGCCGCCCGCCGCTGGCGAAGGTGGCCGTAACCCTGCCCTCCGGCGAGGAGTCGGTGGGCGAATCGAGCGGCGACGGCCCCGTCGACGCGATCTTCCACGCGATCCAGAACGCAGCCGAGACCGAGTGCGACCTTCGCCAGTACGCCGTCGAGGCGGTGACCGGGGGGGAGGACGCGCTGGGAC
>DASSHI010000028.1:0-54366 GCA_035693025.1 Solirubrobacterales bacterium | reverse complement strand
TTGTGTTCCTGGACCAGCTTGAGGAGCTCTGGGTAGATCGCTGGCCAGATCGAACGGACGTGGGCGTTCGGCTCGCCCTCGGCTGGCACCCCATCCGAGTTGGGGAAGTTGGGCGCGCCGGGTTCGGACATGTCCTCGACCGGCACCACGATCTCCAGATCGAGCTCCTTGGCGACCCCCGCATCGACGATCTCGCAATCCCTCTTCGGCCCGACGAGGAACTTCGCAATCCGCTCCAACGGGCGTTGCGTTGCGGAGAGACCGATCCGCTGGACAAGGGTGTCGGCGGAGGACTCGGCGGAGCCTCCCCGCTGTTGCTCCGACGAGTCCTCCCCCGACTCCCGCCACCCTTATCTGCTCTGGACTGCTGCCAACCGAGCTGGACGACACTGCGGCTGTGTTCGCCCCCGCCGGCCTGGCTGAGGCCGAGCGCCGAATCGACGGCGACTGGGCCGCGCTGCTGCTACGTCGTGGGTAGCGGATAGGGTTCTCGTCCGATGCTGGCGACGATCGTCGACCCCGGGTACAAGATTGCGCTGTTCCTGCACATCCTCGCGGTCGTGCTGGCATTTGGGCCCACCTTCGGCTACGGCTTCTTCTTCTCGGTCGTGCCGCAGCATCCGCGCGCGACGCCCGCGATCCTGGCCGGGATCCAGAAGGTCGATCGCTACCTGGTCAACCCGGGGATGGTCGTCCTGCTGCTGGCCGGCATCTACCTTCTCGCCGATGGGCCATGGGAGGGGAGCGACGCCTTCATCTCGGTCGGCTTCGCGGCGATCATCATCCTCTTCGGCTTGCAGCACGCATTCTTCCAGCCCAAGGTTCGCGAGGCAAAGGCTCTCGCAGAGCGGGACCTGGAGGCCGGCGACACGCTCAGTGACGAGTTCGAAGCTCTCGGCGCCCGGATCGGCAAAGTCGGGGGCCTGGCCGGCCTGATCGTCGCCGTGACGATCTTCTTCATGGCGTACAAACCCTTCCTCTAGGCGCAACGAGCCCTGGACGCGTCCCGTCCGATCGCGATGTTCGATTCCGGCGTCGGTGGGCTCACCGTGCTCCACGAGTGCCTGGTCTCGCTGCCCGAGGAGGATTTCGTCTACCTCGGCGACACGGCGATGTTCCCCTACGGCACGCGCGACCCGGAGCGGTTGCGCGAGCGCATCCGCGAGATCGCGACCCTGCTCCTGCGCGACGGCGCGAAGCTCTTGGTGATCGCCTGCAACACGGCGACCTCGATCGGCGAGGGCGTGGCGCGGGAGGTCGCCGCCGAGCACGGGGTGGAGGTGGTGCCGGTGGTCGAGCCGCAGGCCGAGATCGCCGCGGCGATCACCGACAACCGTCGCGTCGGGGTGCTTGCCACCCCGAACACGGTCGCGAGCGGCGCCTACCGGCGGGCGCTCGAAGCGCAGGGGCGGCCGCTGGAGGTGACCGAGGTCGAGGCTCCCGACCTCGCGCCCTTCATCCAGGACGGCTCGCCCTTCGACCAGGCGGTCCTCGACATGGCGCGTTCCTACTGTGCGCCGCTGAAGCGGGCCGAGGTCGACACGCTGATCCTCGGCTGCACCCACTATCCGTTGGTGGCCCCGATGCTGCAGCGCATCCTCGGCCGCGACGTGCGCCTGGTCAGTGGAGGGCATGCGGTCGCCGCAGCCGTCCAGCGCACCCTCGTCCGCGCCGGCCTCGCCCGTCCCACCGACGGCGAAGGCGAGTACCGCTTCCTCTGCAGCGGCGACGCCGAGTCCTTCCGCGAGCTCGGCACCCGCTTCCTGCAGATGCCCCTGGGGGAGGTCGAGCACGTCGACGTCTCCGGGTATTGCTGACGGATCGCAACGAAGAATTTTCAGTTTCGGTCGTTTCCGCACCCACCTGCGCGCCCGGGCCTGGCAGCGTCCGGGCAATGACGACGACCATGGCAGCAATTCCATCCGGCAATACCGTATATACTCGCCCTGTGGCCAAGGTGATGATCTCCATGTCCGACGATCTGCTCGAGCGACTCGACGCGCAGGCGCGTGCCAACCGTGAGACGCGCAGTGGCTTCCTGCGTCGCCTCGCTGAGCGCGAGTTGAAGTCCGATGACGCCAGCCGTCGCGAGGAGATCGAAGACCTGCTCGGCCCTCCTCTGAACATGGGAGGGGATTCGGCCAAGCTGATCCGCGAAGACCGCGAATCACACTGATCGTGCTCCTGCTGGATGCCGGCGTCTGGGTGGCGGCCAAAGATGCAGACGATCGTTATTTCGAGGCGGCTCGGCGGCTGATTGTCGACACCAGCCGGCCGGTTGCCTCGTTGGATCTGACCCTCTATGAGACCGCCAACGTGGTCGGCACCCGTTGGGGGAAGCCGGAGGAGGCGCGGAGGCTCTGCCGTTCGATCGTCGCGCGCTGTGGCGATCGTCTTGTCAATGTCGACGCGGACCTGATCGCTGCGGCCGTGGGCGTGGCCGCCGAGCATGGGCTCACCGCGTACGACGCCGCCTATGTCGCCGCCGCCCGCCGCCATGGCTGGACCCTCGTCAGCGCCGACATCGCCGACCTCGTCTCCAAGGGCCTGGCGGTGGCGCCTGACGCCGCCGACTACCCTTAGCTCGATGAGCGCTCTCGAGCAGGTGCAGGCGGACGTGCGCACGGCGATGAAGGCCGGCGAGCGCGAGCGCGCGGCGGCATTGCGGATGATCGTCGACTCGCTGCAGCAGGACGCCAAGCTGGGCGACGGCGACGAGGTCGCCGTGTTGCAGCGTGAGCGCAAGAAGCGGCTCGAGGCGGCCGACGCCTATAGCGAGGCCGACCGGGCGGAGCAGGCCGGCGCCGAGCGCTTCGAGGCGGAGCTGATCGAGGCCTACCTGCCCCAGCAGCTCTCCGACGAGGAGCTGGCCGAGCTGGTCGAGGCCGCGATCGCCGAGGCGGGCGCCACGGAGCAGAAGCAGATGGGCCAGGTGATGTCGGCATTGATGCCGAAGGTCGGCGGGCGGGCCGACGGCAAGCGGGTCAGCGCGGCGGTGCGAGAGAAACTTGGCTCGTAGGCAGCTGACCCTCGACAACAGCGTGGCCGCCGAGCTGGCCGGCTCCGAGGACGCCGTCCTGCGGGCGCTGCGCGGCCGACTCGACTGCGACTTCCATCTGCGCGGCAACGTCCTCACCCTCGACGGCGATGCGAGCGACGTGCAGACCGCGGCGACCGTGGTCGACGAGTTGGTCGACCTGATCGAGCAGGGCCACGAGGTGGCGCCGGGGACGATCGAAGCGGTCACGGGCGCGCTCGATGCGGAAGAGAGCCCGGCGCAGATCCTCGAGGACGTCGTCTGGCGGCACCGCAACACCAAGGTGGCGCCGAAGACGCTCAACCAGAAGCGCTACGTCGACTCGATCCGCCGCAAGACGATCACCTTTGGCGTCGGCCCCGCCGGTACCGGCAAGACCTTCCTCGCCGTGGCGATGGCCGCGCATGCGCTCGCCGAGCGTGAGGTGCAGCGGATCATCCTCACGCGCCCCGCGGTCGAGGCGGGCGAGCGGCTCGGCTTCCTGCCGGGGGACATCCAGGCCAAGGTGGACCCCTACCTGAGGCCGCTTTTCGATGCGCTCTTCGACATGCTCGATCCCGATCGCGTCAATGGCTATTTCGAGCGCGGCGTGATCGAGGTGGCGCCGCTCGCCTTCATGCGCGGGCGTACGCTCAACGACTCCTTCGTGATTCTCGACGAGGCGCAGAACACCAGCCCCGAGCAGATGAAGATGTTCCTCACCCGGCTCGGCTTCAACTCGCGCATGGTGGTCACCGGCGACATCACCCAGATCGACCTGCCGACCGACCAGCGCTCCGGCCTGGTCGTCGTCCGCGACATCCTCAGCGACGTCGAGGACATCTCCTTCGTCCGCTTCGGCGGCGAGGACGTCGTCCGCCACAAGCTGGTGCAGAGGATCGTCGCCGCCTACGGCGAGCACGCCGAACGCAGCCAGGGCCAGCAGCCGCCGGCGCCAGATGGAAGCTGACCTCTCCGACGTGCCCGCCGACCTGCGCGACGCGGTGGCCGCGGCGTTGGTGGCGGCCGGCGTCGCCGACGGCCATCTGGGCGTGGAGCTGGTCGACGCCGAGCGGATCCGCGAGCTCAACCGCGAGCACCGCGCCAGGGATACGCCGACCGACGTGCTCGCCTTCCCGCTCGACGGCGCCGGGCCGACCGCGGGCCCGCGTGAGCTGGGGGACGTCGCGATCTGCCCCGAGCACTGCTCCGACGTCGTCGAGGCCGCCGTCCACGGCACGCTCCATCTCTGCGGCATGGATCACGAGACCGACGAGGGGGAGATGCTCGCCACCCAGGAGCGCGTGATGGCGGGGTTGCGATGACCCGGGCGGGTTTCGTCGGCCTCGCCGGGCGTCCCAACGTCGGCAAGTCGACCCTGGTCAACGCGATCGTCGGCAGCCGCGTCGCGATCGTCTCGATGCGCCCGCAGACGACCCGGCGGGCGATCCGCGGCATCGCCACCGACAGCGAGGCGGGGCGCCAGCTGGTCCTCGTCGACCTGCCCGGCGTGCAGAAGCCGCGCGACGTGCTGACCGAGCGCATGCAAAACCGAGTCGAGCGCGAGCTTGCCGACTCGGACCTGGCCCTGCTGGTGGTCAACGGAGAGCAGGGGATCGGCCCGGGCGATCGCTTCATCGCCCACGCCCTGGTCGAGGCGAAAAGCAAGCTGCCGACGATCTGCGCGGTCAACAAGATCGACACCGTCGGGCCCAACCAGCTCGTCCCCGTGCTCGCCGCGGCCGCCGAGCTGGAGGGCGTCGACGAGGTCTTCCCGATCAGCGCCCGCGACGGCAAGGGGCTCGGCGAGCTGGTCGAGCGCCTCGGCGAGCTGGTTCCCGAGGGTCCCTATCTCTACCCGCCCGAGGATCACAGCGATCAGTCGAACGAGACGATGCTGGCCGAGCTGATCCGCGAGCAGGTGCTCAATCGCACCCGCGACGAGATCCCGCACTCGGTCGAGGTGCAGGTCAAGGAGCTCGATCGCCGCGAGGACGGCCTGACGACCGTTCGCGCCGAGGTATGGGCCGAGACCGAGTCTCAGAAGGGAATCCTGATCGGCAAGGGCGGCGCCAAGGTGGGCGAGATCGGCATGGCCGCGCGTCGCTCGCTCGAAGCCGAGCTCGGCGCCAAGGTCCACCTGGACCTCCAGGTCCGCGTGCGCAGCCGCTGGCGTCGCGACGAGGGACTCCTGGATCGCCTCGGCATCGAGTAACTACGATGCTCTGATGTTCGACGAGGTGCAGTTCGACGAGCGCGGCCTGGTGCCGTGCGTGGCGCAGGACGCCGCCAGCGGCGAGGTGCTGACGCTCGCCTACGCGAACGAGGAGGCGCTGCGGCTGACGGTCGAGACGGGCGAGGTGCACTTCTTCAGCCGCTCGCGGAACCGGATCTGGCGCAAAGGCGAAGAGTCCGGCAACGTCCTGAAGCTGGTGCGGCTGCGCTACGACTGCGACGGCGACGCGATCCTCGCCCTGGTCGAGCCGACCGGGCCCGCCTGCCACACCGGCGAACGCAGCTGCTTCTATCGCGAGCTCGGCGGGAAGGAACCGGCGCCGGTCCCCCACGAGGCGCTTGCCGTCCTCCAGCGCACGCTGCGCAACCGCGCCGCCGAGCGGCCGGAGGGCAGTTACACCGTCGAGCTGCTCGACGACCCGCGGCTGATCGGCGAGAAGGTCGAGGAGGAGGCGGAGGAGGTCGTGCGCGCGGCGCGCGAGGAGAGCGACGAGCGCGTCGCCGAAGAGGCCGCCGACCTGCTCTACCACCTCAGCGTCCTGCTCGCCTCGCGCGAGGTCTCCCAGGCCGCCGTGATGGAGGTCCTCAATGGCCGTCGTAGCTGACTCGGCAGAGGTGAGGGTCGAACCGAGCCTCGAGGAGGCGCGGGAGCTCGCTGTCGACGCGAATGTCGTCCCGATCCGCACACGCTTCGTCGACGACTGCGAGACGCCCGTCTCCGCCTTCCTCAAGCTGCGCGCCGGCGAGCCCCAGGGGTCGCCCTGCTTCCTGCTCGAGTCGGCCGAGCAGGGCCAGGTCGGTCGCTACTCTTTCGTCGGCATCCGGCCGCGCTCGGTCCTGCGCTGGAGCGACGGCGCGCTGAGCGAAAGCGGCGGGAGCGAGCGCAGCGAGCCCGATCCCTACGCCGCCGTCGCCGAGACCCTCGCGCGCTTCCGGATCGCGCCGGTCGCCGACCTGCCGCCCTTTGCCGGCGGCGCCGTCGGCTTCTTCGGCTACGACCTCGTGCGCACCGTCGAGCCGCTCGGCGAGCCCAATCCCGACCCGCTCGGCCTGCCGGACATGGCGCTGATGATCACCGACGTGCTGCTCGTCTTCGACCACCTGCGCCACGAGCTGACGATCATGTCCTGCGCCTTCGCCGACGACGAGGGCGGCATCGACGCCGCGTACGAGCGCGCCGCCGCCGCGATCGCCGAGGTGCGCGAGCGCTTGCGCGGCGCTGTTCCGGTGCCCGAGCAGCCGGCCCTCGCCGAGCCGCCGCGCTTCGCCTCCAACATGGAGCGCGAGGAGTTCGAAGCCGCGGTCGGGCGGATCGTCGAGTACGTGCACGCGGGCGACGCCTTCCAGGTCGTGCCCTCGCAGCGCTTCTCCGCCCCCGCGCCGGTAGAGGCCTTCTCGGTCTACCGCGGCCTGCGCGCGGTCAACCCGTCCCCGTACATGTACTTCCTCGAGTTCGGCGACTTCCAGATCGCCGGCGCCTCGCCCGAGCCGTTGGTCAAGGTGCAGGGCCGCCGGGTCGAGACGCGTCCGATCGCCGGCACCTACCCCCGCGGCAGCGACGAGGAGGAGGACCGGCGCCTCGCCGAGCGCCTCGTCAACGATCCCAAGGAGCGGGCAGAGCACGTGATGCTGGTCGACCTCGGCCGCAACGACCTCGGCCGCGTCTGCGAGTACGGCTCGGTCGGGGTCGACGAGCTGATGGTGGTCGAGACCTACTCGCACGTCCTGCACATCGTCAGCCAGGTCTCGGGGACGCTGCGCGAGGGCGTCGGGGCGATGGACGTGCTGCGCTCGGCGCTGCCGGCCGGCACCCTCTCCGGCGCGCCCAAGGTGCGGGCGATGCAGATCATCGACGAGCTCGAGCCGGTCAAGCGCTGCTCCTATGGCGGGGCGATCGGCTACCTGTCCTGGAACGGCGACCTCGACACCGCGATCCACATCCGCACCGTGGTGATCAAGGACGGCCAGGTGCACGTGCAGGCGGGCGGCGGGACCGTCGCCGACGCCAAGCCGGCCTACGAGTACAACGAGTCGGTCAACAAGGCCAAGGCGGTCTTCCGTGCCGTCGAGCTGGCCTGCGAGCAGCCGGACTGGCCCTGAGGGAGCGAGCGATGCGGGTTCTCGTCATCGACAACTACGACAGCTTCACCTACAACCTCGTCCAGTACCTGGGCGAGCTGGGGGCGGAGATCGAGGTCGTGCGCAACGATCGGGCCGAGGTCGGCGACCTGCTCGAGCGCGGCGCCGAGCGGCTGGTCGTCTCGCCCGGCCCCTGCACGCCGGCCGAGGCCGGCATCTCGGTCGAGGCGATCCGCCGTTTCGCCGAGGCCGGCACGCCGGTGCTCGGGGTCTGCCTCGGCCACCAGTCGCTGGTCGAGGCCTTCGGCGGGCGCACCGTCCAGGGCGAGCCGATCCACGGCAAGGACGCCGAGGTCGAGCACGACGGCAAGGCGATCTACGCGGGGCTGCCGACGCCGATGGTCGCCGGCCGCTACCACTCGCTTGTCGCCGATCCCGACCTTCCCGACGAGCTCGCGCTGAGCGCCAGCCTCGGCGACGTGGTGATGGGGGTGCGCCATCGCGAGCTGCCGGCCGAGGGCGTCCAATTCCACCCCGAGTCGGTGCTCACCCCGCAGGGCAAGCACCTATTGGCCAACTTCCTCGCGGAGCGCCGTAGAGGTTTGAACCGGATAGAGGAGCAAACCTCTACGGCGGAGGGCGCCGGTGCCTAACGACGTCGTCACCCGGGCGATCGAGGCGGTCTGCAGGGGCGACCACCTGACCGCCGACCACGCTGCCGCGGTGCTCGCCGAGATCATGGAAGGCCGCGCCGAGGAGGTGCAGACGGGCGCCTTCCTGATCGCCCTGCGAGCCAAGGGCGAGACGGTGCCCGAGCTGGTCGGCCTGGCGCGGACGATGCGCGCGCTCGCCTCGCCGGTCGAGACCGAGCGCGAAGACCTGGTCGACACGGCGGGCACCGGCGGCGGCCCTTCGACCTTCAACGTCTCGACCACGGCGGCCCTGGTCGCCGCCGGGGCGGGCTGCGCCGTCGCCAAGCACGGCAATCGCTCCGCGACCAGCCGCTGTGGCTCCGCCGACCTGCTCGAGGCGCTCGGCGTCGACATCGAGCTCGACGCGGCGCAGGTCGGTCGCTGCATCGACGAGGTCGGCTTCGGCTTCATGTTCGCGCCGCGCCACCACGCGGCGACGGCCCACGTCGTGCCGGTGCGCAAGGCGCTCGGCGTGCGCACGATCTTCAACTTCCTCGGACCGTTGACCAATCCGGCCGGGGCCGAGCGCCAATTGCTCGGCGTCGCGGACCGTCACTACCAGGAGACGATCGCCGAGGCGCTCGTCGGGCTGGGCAGCGTGCGTGCACTGGTGGTCGCCTCAGACGACGGCATCGACGAGCTCTCGATCTCGGCGCGCACGCGGGTGATCGAGGTCGCCGAAGGCCGCACCGAGGAGTGGTTCGTCGAGCCGGGCGAGTTCGGCCTGACCAGAGGCGAGCTGGAGGAGGTCGCCGGTGGCAGCCCGGAGGAGAATGCGGCTGCCTCGCTGGCGGTGCTCGACGGCGGCAACGGCCCGCGGCGCGACCTCGTCGCGCTCAACGCGGGCGCCGCGATCTACGTCGGTGGGCGCGCCACCGACCTCGGCGCCGGGGTCGAGATGGCGATCGAGGCGATCGACAGCGGCGCCGCCCGCGAGCTGCTCGACCGCCTGATTGCAGCGACCACCCGGCTCTCAGGCTAGGCTTCGTCTCTCTCGTGGGAATGATCGAGCAGCTGATCGCCGCAGCGCGCGAAGGGGTGGAGCTACGGCGGGCCGAGACGCCCCAGGCGGATCTCGAGTCCAGCCTGCACGTCCGTGGCCACGACCGGCCCTTCAACGAGGCCCTGGTCCGCCCGGGGCTGTCGGTGATCGCTGAGTTCAAGCGGCGCTCGCCCAGCGCGGGAGAGATCTCCGGCTCGGCGGCGGTTGCCGGGCAGGTCGGCGCCTACGAGCGTGGCGGGGCCGCGGCGCTCTCGGTGCTCACCGACGAGCCTCACTTCGGCGGCTCGCTCGAGGACCTGCGCGCGGCCCGGGCCGCCTGCGGGCTGCCGATCCTGCGCAAGGACTTCGTCGTCGACCGCTACCAGCTGTTCGAGGCTGCGGTCAACGGCGCCGACGCGGTGCTGCTGATCGTCAGGGCGCTGGAGGACGAGAAGCTCGGCGAGCTGTACGAGACCGCGCGTGGGCTCGATCTCGACTGCCTGGTCGAGGTTCACGACTGCGAGGAGCTCGAGCGGGCGCTACGGCTGGACGCCGAGGTGATCGGGATCAACAACCGCAACCTCGACGAGGGCACGGTGGACGTCGCCACCACTTACGAGCTGATGCCCGACGTGCCCGCGGGCAAGACGGTCGTCGCCGAGAGCGGCATCTCCACCCGGGCCGAGCTGCAGGAGCTCGAGCGGGTCGGGGTCGACGCCGTGCTGATCGGCACCGCGTTGATGAGCTCCGCCGATCCCGAGGCGATGACCCGCGAGCTGACCGGCGCCGACGACGGAACCCGCGAGCACCTGCTGCCATAGGCGCACGCTCGGCGTATTTTTAGAAGAACTTTGAGGAGCCCCTGCATCATCGCCGTCCGATGAAGCGAATCTTCAAAAGCCCCTTCGGCTCGGCCGTCCTCGGCGGCATCGTCGTCGCCGCCTTCGGCTGGGTGGCGATCGCCGCCGGTTGGATTCACTCCGATGGCGATGCGCACACGGTCACCGTCGCCGAACCTCTGGCGGCGCCGGTCGACACGAAGGAAGAAGGCGGCACCAACCTGGTCAACCAGATCTACCGGCGCGACGGCCAGGGGGTCGCCTTCATCTCCTCCGACCTGAAGCCCGAAGAAACCTCCTCGCTCAGCCCGTTCGGCGAACCGGAAGGCGGCGGAGGCGGCGTCGCGACCGGCTCGGGCATCCTGATTGACACCGAAGGCCACATCGTCACCAACAACCACGTGGTCGAAAACGCAGACAAGGTCGAAGTCAAACTCGGCTCCTCCGACAAGACCTACACCGCGGAAGTGGTCGGGACCGACCCGGCGACCGACGTGGCCCTGCTCAAGGTCAACGCGCCCCAGGACAGCCTTCACCCGCTGGCCCTGGGGGATTCCTCCAAGGTCGAGGTCGGCGAACCGGTCGTCGCGATCGGCAACCCGTTCGGCCTCGACCGCACCGTGACCAGCGGCATCGTCTCGGCGATCCAGCGCCAGATCCAGGCGCCCAACGGCTTCTCGATCTCGCATGTGATCCAGACCGACGCGGCGATCAATCCCGGCAACTCCGGCGGGCCGCTGATCGACAGCGAAGGCAGGGTGATCGGGATCAACTCCCAGATCCAGACCGGCGGCAGCGGCGACGGCAACGTCGGCATCGGCTTCGCCGTCCCGATCAACACCGCCCGCGAAGTCGTCACCCAGATCGAAGAGCACGGCGAAGTCAAGCACGCCTACCTCGGCATCAGCGGCGGCAGCATCACGCCGGCGCTGGCAAATGCGTTGAAGCTGCCCGAGAAGCAAGGCGTGCTCGTCAACGAAGTCGTCAAGGGCGGGCCGGCCGACGAAGCGGGGATCAAGGGCGGCGACACCTCGGCGACGATCGAAGGAGCCAACTTCCGGCTCGGCGGCGACGTGATCACAGCGGTGAACGGCAAGAAGATCGAGGGCATGGAAGAAGTGATCAACGCGGTCAACGCGGCCAAGCCGGGCGAAAAGATGGACCTGACGGTCGATCGGGAAGGGAAGCCGAAGACGATCACGGTGACGCTGGGGGTTCGGCCGGCGTCTGCTGAAGAAGTTCAGTCGCGGTAGGGGTGGGACGGGGGTGGGAGTCCCCCCGCTGCAACCCGCCGCCGGGTGCGCCTTATGGGCTCGGTTCGGGTGCCGGCTCACAAGTTGCCGCGGGGGGACTCCCGCCCCCGTCCGGGCTCCCGCCACTTCCCTCTCCTTCCGGAGCTGGCGGGAAGGGCGCCCGGCGCTCTCGCGTACGCTTAGCTGATGCGGGTCAAGATTTGTGGGATCACTAATTTGGACGATGCGGCTGAGGCGGTCAGGCTTGGGGCTTGGGCGATTGGGCTGATCCACTACGCCGAGAGTCCGCGGGCGGTGGAGGCGGCCGAGGCGGTGCGGATCGGGGCTGCTTTCAAGCGCAAGTGCGAGCTCGTGGGGGTGTTCGTGAATCCCGAGCTGGACGAGGTCGCCAAGGCGGTCGAGGACGCGGGGTTGACGATGGTGCAGTTGAACGGGAACGAGGGCCCCTCGTTCTGCGCCGAGGTGGCGCGCAAGACCGGGGTCAAGGTGATCAAGGCCGTGCATGTCGCCAGCGCGGCCGACGTGCACGGCGCCGAGGCGTTTCGGACCGACTTCCATCTCTTCGACAAGCGCGGCAAGGGGCTGTGGGGGGGGAGCGGCGAGAGCTTCGACTGGGGCCTGCTCGGCGAGCGGCGCTCGCAAGTGCCGGCGATCGTCGCCGGCGGACTCAGGCCCGACAACGTCGCCGAGGCGATCGCGATCGCCCATCCCTACGCGGTCGACGTCGCCAGCGGCGTCGAGGCGGAGCCGGGTCGCAAGGACCACGCCGCGATGACGGCCTTCTTCGAGGCCGCGCAGGCCGCTAGCGTTACCGCGGGATGACGACCGTCGAGGAGAGGTTCGGCCCCTACGGCGGCCGCTATGTGCCCGAGACGCTGATTCCCGCGCTCGACGAGCTGAGCGAGGCCTGGGCCCAGGCGAGCGGCGACGAGGACTTCCGCGTGCGCCTTGCCTCCCTGCGCCGCGACTTCATCGGCCGGCCGACGCCCCTGTACCTTGCCGAACGGCTATCCGAGAAGGCGGGGCGAAAGGTCTACCTGAAGCGTGAGGACCTCTGCCACACCGGCGCCCACAAGATCAACAACGCCGTCGGCCAGGTGCTGCTGGCGCAGCGGATGGGCAAGCCGCGGATCATCGCCGAGACCGGCGCCGGACAGCACGGCGTGGCGACGGCCACGGCATGCGCTCTGCTCGGCCTCGAGTGCGTCGTCTACATGGGGACCGAGGACATCCGTCGCCAGGCGCCGAACGTCGAGCGGATGAAGCTCCTCGGCGCCGAGGTAGCGCCGGTCGACGCCGGTGCGCGCACCCTCAAGGAGGCGGTCAGCGCCGCGATCCGCGACTGGGTCGCCAACGTCGAGACGACCCACTACGTGATCGGCTCGGCGGTCGGGCCGGCGCCGTTCCCGGCGCTCGTCCGGGACCTGCAGCGGGTGATCGGCGACGAGGCGCGCGAGCAGGCGCTCGCCGCCGAGGGGGAGCTGCCCGCGCGGGTGATCGCCTGCGTCGGCGGCGGCTCGAACTCGATCGGCATCTTCACCCCATTCGTGGCTGACGCCGAGGTGGCGCTGATCGGCGTGGAGGCCGCCGGAGAGGGGCTCGAGAGCGGCCGCCACGGCGCTTCGCTCGGCGCCGGCAGCACCGGGGTCCTGCACGGCTCGCTATCGGCGATCATCGCCGACGAGGAGGGGCAGATCCTCGAGGCGCACTCGGTTTCCGCCGGGCTCGATTACCCGGGCGTGGGTCCCGAGCACGCCTACCTGCGCGACAGCGGCCGCGCCACCTACGCCGCCGTCACCGATGCGGCCGCCCTTGCCGCCTTCGCCGCGCTGGCCCGCCTCGAGGGGATCATCCCGGCGCTGGAGTCCTCGCACGCGATCGCCTGGCTGCTGGAGAACGGCGGCGGCGAGGGCTATGACGTGCTCTGCCTCAGCGGCAGGGGCGACAAGGACATGGCCGAGTTCACGGAGCGGACCGGGGGATGATCGCTGAGGCCTTCCGCGCGGCCCGCGAAGAAGGCCGTGCGGCCTTGATGCCCTACATGATGGCCGGGTTTCCCGACTGGGAGTCCTCGCTGGCGATAGCCGAGGCCTATGCCGACGCCGGGGCGGACCTGATCGAGCTGGGGGTGCCGTTCTCGGATCCGCTCGCCGACGGGCCGACGATCCACGCCGCGGCGACGGCGGCGCTTGCGGCGGGCGCCGGCTTCGAGGCGGCGCTGGAGATCTGTGCGTCGGTGTCGGGACGGATCCCGGTCGTGCTGATGGTCTACTCGAACATGGTCCTCGCCCATGGCGGCGCCGCCGAGTTCGCTCGCCGTGCCGCCGCCGCGGGCGCCGCCGGGGCGATCGTGCCCGACCTGCCGCTGGAGGAGGCGGGCGAGGTCCGTCAGGCTCTCGCCGACGTCGGCCTCGCCCTGATCCCCCTGCTCGCTCCGACCACGCCGCCGCAGCGTCGCGCTCGCATATGCGAGGCCGCCGAGGGCTTCGTCTACCTCGTCTCGACCGTCGGCACGACGGGCGAGCGAGACGAGCTTCCCCCCGGCTTGGCCGAGCTCGTCAGCGCGGTCAAGGCCGAAGCCGACGTGCCGGTGGCCGTCGGCTTCGGGATCGGCACGCCCGAGCAGGCGGGCCGGGTGGGCGAGGTCGCCGACGGGGTGATCGTCGGCAGCCGCCTGGTCCGCGCCGCGGGCGAGGCGGGCTCGGCTCGAGCCGCGACGGAGGCCGTGACGTCCTTCCTGCGCGACGCCCGCGCCGCGCTCGTCGCGTAGACCGCGCCTTCTACTAGGATTCCCGCCGCATGGGAATGGTCGTAAGCCTCTTCGCGGCGCTCGGCGCCACCACCATCGTCTACGCCTGGCTCGGCCAGGGCGGCGGCGTTTCGGGCCTGGTCTTCTTCGGGATCCTCTTGATCGGCGCCACGATCAAGGTCTTCAGGCCCGCGTAGCAACGACCTCTACGTACTCCGGTTCCAGGACCAGTGCCCGGTCACCGGCGGTATTCGCCTCTGTGAGGAACTTCCGCAGGTCGGACTCCAACGCCGCTTCCCCCTCCGGGCCGACCCGTTCGAAAGCGACCTTGGTCGGGCCGAAGTAGGTGCGGAAGAAGTCCAGCCAGTGATCCACCGAGCGGAAGGTCTGGCGCGAGGCCCGGCGCTCGACTCGCAGATCGGAGATGCCGTCGCCAAACAGCTCGCGCAGGCGATCCTCGCTGCCCCAGAGCAGCGGCGGCTGCACGCCGGGCGGGGGCGGGGCGTGCTTGGCGACCGTCATGAACATCTGGCCGATGCCGCCGTCGGGCACCCAGTTGGCCATCCCGACGCGGCCGCCGGGCTTGCAGACGCGCAGCAGCTCGGCCGCGGTCTTCTCCTGGTCGGGAGCGAACATCGCGCCGAAGGTCGACATGACCACGTCGAACTCGGCGTCGTCGAAGGGCAGGTCCGATGCGTCCCCCTCGACGAACTCGACGTCGAGCCGCTCTGCGGCGGCGCGCTCGCGTCCGCGCTCCAGCAGCGCCGGCACGAAGTCGCAGCCCACGACGTTGCCGCCCCAGGCGCGACGCGCGGCGGCGATGGCGCCGTTGCCGCTGCCGCAGGCGACGTCCAGCACGCGCTCGTCGGGGACGATCTCGAGCGACTCGGCGAGCTCCTCGGCGACGATCGCGATCAGCCCTCCGACCATCGCGAAGTCGCCCTCCGACCAGGTCTGCTGCTGCACTCGGCCCACTGCGCTCAAATCGGGTGTATCGCTCATCGATGCCTTTCCTCGTGTTGCGGCCAAGCTACCGCTTCGCCGCCGTCCTGTCAGCTTTTCTAAGCTGGGTCGATGCGGATCGGCGTGCTCACCGGTGGCGGCGACTGCCCAGGGCTCAACGCGGTCATCCGGGCGATCGTGCGCAAAGGCGTCGAACAGCTCGACCACGAGTTCGTCGGTTACCGCGACGGTTGGCACGGCCCGCTCGAGGGGGACAGCGGCCCGCTCGGCGTGCCGGAGGTGAGGGGCATCCTGCCGCGCGGGGGAACGATCCTCGGCTCCTCGCGGACCAATCCCTTCAAGCAGGACGGAGGGGCGGAGCGGATCCTCGCCAACATGGCGGGCGAAGGGGTCGAGGGCCTGATCGCGATCGGCGGCGAGGACACGCTCGGCGTCGCTTCGCGCCTGCATTCCGAGCACGGCGTGAACGTGGTCGGCGTGCCGAAGACGATCGACAACGACCTCGGCGCCACCGACTACACCTTCGGCTTCGACACGGCCGTCAACATCGCGATGGAGGCGATCGACCGGCTGCACACGACCGCCGACAGCCACCACCGCGTGCTGATCGTCGAGGTGATGGGGCGCCACGCGGGCTGGATCGCATTCCACGCGGGGCTCGCCGGTGGCGCCAACGTGATCCTCATCCCCGAGCAGCCATTCGACCTCGAGCACGTCTGCCAGCTCGTCGGCCGGCGGTTGGAGGCCCACTTCGCTCCGATCGTCGTCGTCTCCGAGGGCGCCCAGCCGGTGGGCGGCATCGCCGAGACCCAGGACAAGGGGCACGACGCCTTCGGCCACGTCCGTCTCGGCGGCATCGCCCACTGGCTCGAGCACCAGATCGAGGAGAAGACGGGCAAGGAGACGCGCGCGACCGTGCTCGGCCACATCCAGCGCGGCGGCACCCCGACCGCCTTCGACCGCGTGCTCGCGACGCGCTTCGGGTTGCACGCGATCGACGCGGCGGAGGCGGGCGAGTGGGGCAAGATGACGGCGCTGCGCGGGACCGACATCGAGCTGGTCGAGCTGACTGAGGCGACGGCGGAGCTGAAGACGGTGCCTGAGGAGCTTTACGAAGAGGCTGAGGTCTTCTTTGGCTGAGCTCGAGGGGGGGAGCGCCGAGCGTCCCCCCGCTGCAACCCGCCGCCGGGTGCGCCTTACGGGTTCGCTTCGGGTGCCGGCTCACAAGTTGCCGCGGGGGGACGTTCGGCGCTCCCGACGGGCTCGGCGTTGGGGCAAGCTGGCGGGGGTCTTCGTAGCGCTTGCGGCTCTAGCCGGGTTGTGCGCCGGTTGTGGGGAAAGCGATGGGGTGGCCGATGGGGCGACGGTTACCGCTTATGTGGCGGGGCCGCTCTGTGCTGAAGCGAAGCGGGAGCTTGGGCGGGATGGGGCGGAAGCTGGAGATGTGCGCGTGCGGGTCGTCTGCCTGCCCAGCTCCGAACGCGGGGGCAAGCTCGATCTGGCCACGATCGGCGCGAACGCGCGCCGAGCCACGGAGGACTCCAGCTCGATCGCCTACATCGGCGAACCGAGCAAAGCAGCATCCCGCTTCGCCGAAACGATCCTCGAAGAAGCCCGCATTCGCCAGTACGCAGCCACTCCGGGAGCTCGTGCCATGTCGCAGTTGCTTTCAGCCCTTGAAGCGGGCCGGGTGTCCCCCCGCGGCAACTTGTGAGCCGGCACCGGAACCGGACCCGTAAGGCGCACCCGGCGGCGGGTTGCAGCGGGGGGATACCCGGTTCGCGCAACCGCTAGAGCAAATTCTTCATTGCAGCGTCGATGTCCGTAAAGCGAAACTCGTAGCCGAGGTCGAGCGTCCTCCGCGGCATGACCCTCTGCCCGCCCCTGAGCACCTTCCCGAACTCCGAGCCGAATTTGAGGTCGAGGACGAAGCCCGGCACCGGCACCGAGGCGGGGCGGCCCAGCGCGCGTCCGATTGCGCGGGAGAGCTCGCGGTTGGTGACCGGGTTGGGCGCGGTCGCGTTGATCGTCCCGCTGACCCGTTCGTCGTCGAGCGCCCAGAGAAGGATTCCGACCTCGTCGTCGATGTGGACCCAGGACATGTATTGGCGCCCACCGGCGATCGGGCCGCCGAGGCCGAGCTTGAACGGGGGGAGCAGCTCGCCGAGCAAGCCGCCGCGGGGGTCGAGCACATGGCCGGTACGGACGATCGCGAGGCGCAGACCGAGAGCCTCGGCCTCACCGGCGGCTGCCTCCCAGGCGCGCACCACCTCGGCGTCGTAGCCCTCGCCGGGCTCGGCCGACTCGTCGACGATCGCGTCGCCGCGGTCGCCGTAGAAGCCGATGGCCGAGCCATTGACCAGGACCTTCGGCTTGCGCTCCAGCCCCGCGATCGCCGCGATCAGGTTGCGCGTGCCGGTGCGGCGGCTCTCCATGATCCGCCGTTTGGCGTCCTCGCTCCAGCGCTGGTCGATCTTCTCGCCCTCGAGGTTGACGACCCCGTCGACGTTCTCGAAGGCGGCGGCAGGCGGGCGTTCGAGGGTCGGCTCCCAGGCGTGCCAGGTGACGCCGGGGTTGGTGCCGCGGGCACGACGGGGGTCGCGCGAGAGGCCGATCACCGCGTCTCCGCGGGCGAGCAGCGCGTCGCAGAGGGCCGAGCCGATGAAGCCGCTCGCTCCGCTGACGAGGACGCGCACCGGGTCAGCCCACCTCCACGGTGGAGAAGGTGCCGGTCTCCTCGCTGAAGCGAGCGAGCCCCTCGCGTTTTGCCTCCTCCACCACTGCCCTGGCCACTTGGGGGGCGACTTCGCGATTGAAGACGCTGGGGATGACGTAGTCCTCGGAGAGGTCTTCCTCGGTGACGGCCATCGCGATGCCCTTGGCGGCGGCGAGCTTCATCTCCTCGGTGATGTTGGGCGAGCCGGCGTCGAGCGCGCCGCGGAAGATGCCGGGAAAGCAGAGCACGTTGTTGATCTGATTAGGGTAGTCGGAGCGGCCGGTGGCCATGATCCGCACGTAGGGAGCCGCGTCCTCGGGCATCACCTCGGGCGTCGGGTTTGCCATCGCGAAGACGATCGCGTCGTCGTTCATCTTGTCCAGCGCCTCGGCCGAGATGATCCCCGGCCCGGAGAGGCCGACGAAGAGGTCCATTCCCTCGATCACGTCGGCGGGCTGCCCTTCGAGCTTCTCGGGGTTGGAGTTCTCTGCGTACCAGCGCTTGATCCCGCTCATCTCGCCCGACCGGTAGTCCTCGCGCTCGGTGGAGAGCGCGCCCTGGCGATCGCAGCCGATGACGTGGGTTACCCCGGAAGCGAGCATCATCTTGGTTACGGCGACCCCCGCGGCGCCGAGGCCGACGACGAGCACGCGCAGTTGCTCGATCGGCTTGCCGACGATCTTCAGCGCGTTGAAGAGGGCGGCCATCGTGACCACAGCGGTGCCGTGCTGGTCGTCGTGGAAGACGGGGATGTCGAGCGACTCCTTCAGCCGGTCCTCGATCTCGAAGCAGCGCGGCGCGGAGATGTCCTCGAGATTGATGCCGCCGAAGGTCGGCGCGATCAGTTCGACCGCCTTGATGATCTCCTCGGTGTCCTGGGTGTCGAGGCAGATCGGAAAGGCATCTACTTCGGCGAACTCCTTGAACAGCATCGCCTTGCCCTCCATCACCGGCATCGCCGCCTCGGGGCCGATGTTGCCGAGGCCGAGCACGGCGCTGCCGTCGGAGACGACGGCGACGGTGTTCTTCTTGATCGTGTACTCGAAGGCCTTGGCGCGATCGGCATGGATGTGCTCGCAGACGCGGGCGACACCGGGCGTGTAGGCCATCGAGAGGTCGTCTCGCGTCTTCAGCGGGTACTTGTTCTCGACCGAGATCTTGCCGCCACGGTGCATCTGCATCGTGCGGTCGACGTAGTCGAGCACCCTGGCGCCGCGGGTCGAGCCGATCCCCCGCAGGATCCGCTCCCAGTGCTCGCGATCCTGGGCATCGATCGTGAACTCGCGCACGCGCTTGCCCTCGCCGCCGGCGCCCGGCACCAGGTCGACCCCCTGGAGCTGCCCGCCCGCCTCGGCGATCGCCGCCGTCAGTTTGCCCAGGGGCTCCTGGCGCGCATCGAGCTCGACCCGGATCGTGACGCTGTATTGAGCGCTGACGGCCATGAGCGCGCATCATAAGCTTGCGCAGCAGGCGGGTCCCAGCACGCAGATCGACGAGGAACCGCAACGGGTGGCAGAGGTCGTCGGCGCTGCCCTTAGAGTTGGCGCCGATGTCGCCTGACGCCGCCAAGCCCGAGCTCTTCCTGATCGACGGCAACTCGCTCGCTTACCGGGCCTTCTTCGCGCTGCCGGAGTCGATCGGGACCAGCGACGGGCGGCCGACCAATGCGATCTACGGGCTGGCCTCGATGCTGGTCAAGATCATCGACGAGCACCATCCCGCCGGAGTGGTCGTCGCCTGGGACGCGGGGATGTCGGGACGGGAGGTCACCTACGACCTCTACAAGGCGCAGCGCAAACCGCGCCCCGACCTGCTGCGCGAGCAGTGGCCGCACCTGATGCCGCTGGTCGAGGCCTTCGGCTACACCAACGTCAAGGTCGAAGGCTACGAGGCCGACGACGTGATCGCCTCGCTCAGCCGCCAGGCCCGCGAAGAGGGGATCGAGGTGATGGTCGTCACCGGGGACCGTGACGCCTACCAGCTGGTTGCGCCCGGGATCCGCGTGATGAGCACCTCGCGCGGGATCACCGAGACGAAGATCTACGACGAGGCGGCGGTCGAGGAGCGCTACGGCGTGCCGCCGGAGCGGATCACCGATCTGATGGGCCTGCGCGGGGACACCTCCGACAACATCCCCGGCGTCCCCGGGATCGGCGAGAAAACCGCCACCCAGCTGCTGCAGAGATTCGGCGACCTCGAGGGCGTGCTGGCAAACGTCGCGGAGATCTCCGGCGCCAAGCGCAAGCAGAACCTGGTCGAGCACGCCGAGGACGCGCGGATGTCGAAGCAGCTGGCCACGCTCCAGTACGAGATCGAGACCGGCGTCGACCTCGCCGCCGCGATGGACTCCGAGCCCGACCGCGGCGCCCTGCGCGACTTCATGCGCGAGTTCGAGCTTCGCGCCGTGCTCGAGCGGCTCGAAGAAGCGCTGCCGGAGGGCGAAGCCGTGCCGGGGCGCAGCGTCGAGAGGGAGCTGTCGATCGAGGTCGAGGAGGGGACCCCCGGCGATCTCGACGACGGTCCGGCCGCGCTCGGGATCGCGGCCGGGCGCTGGGCCGCGGCGCAGGGCGAGCGCACGATCGCGGGCAGCTCGACCCTCGACGAGCTCGCCGTCGCGCTGGCCGGCCACCCGCTCGCGGCCCATGACGTCAAGTCGCTCGGCGGCGGTCGCCACGGCATGCTCGCCGCCGCGGCGCGCGAGGGGGTCGAGCTGGCGCTCGACCACGACACGATGCTCGCCGCCTACCTGCTCGAGCCCCAGCGACGCACCTATGAGCTGACCGAGCTGGCGGCCGACGCCGGCATCGGCCTCGCCGAGGGCGCAACTGCGGAGAGCGACGAAGACGACGGACAGATGGCGCTGGGCGAGGAGGTCGAGGCCGGCCTCGACCCGGCCGAGGAAGCGCGCCTGGTCGCTGCCCTCGCCGACGCTCAGCGCCCCCGCCTCGAGCAGCTCGAGCTGACCTCGCTCCTGCGCGAGGTCGAGCTGCCGCTGGTCCACGTCCTCGCCGCGATGGAGCGCGAGGGGCTGAAGCTGGATGCGGAGCGCCTGGCCGAGGTCGGCGCCGGCTTCGGCGAGCGCATCGCGACCCTGGAGAAGGAGATCTTCGCGCTGGCCGAGGAGGAGTTCACGATCGGCTCGCCGCAGCAGGTGGGCCGCGTCCTCTTCGAGAAGCTCGGGCTGACGAAAAAAAGGCGCGGCAAGACCGGCTTCTCCACCGATGCCCGCGTGCTCGCCCAGATCCGCGACGAGCACCCGATCGTCGAGAAGATCGAGAGCTGGCGCGAGCTGACCAAGCTGAAGAACACCTACCTCGACTCGCTGCCCGACCTGATCGACCCCGACACCGGCCGCGTCCACACGACCTTCAACCAGGCGGCGACCACGACCGGGCGCCTCTCCAGCACCAACCCCAACCTACAGAACATCCCCATCCGCACCGAGATCGGCCGCCCCGTGCGCGCCTGCTTCGTCGCCGAGGGCGGCGGCCGCCTGCTCTCCGCCGACTACAGCCAGGTCGAGCTGCGGGTGCTGGCCCACGTCGCCGAGGAGGAGGTGCTGAAGGAGATCTTCCGGGCCGGCGAAGACGTCCACGCCGCCACCGCCGCCGAGGTCTTCGAGATCTCCCGCGAGGAGATCGACGTCGGCCAGCGCTCGAAGGCGAAGATGGTCAACTTCGGCATCGTCTATGGCCTGACCGGGTTCGGGCTCGCCGACCGGCTCAACATCCCGCGCAAGGAGGGCGAGGAATTCGTCGCCCGCTACCTGGAGCGCTTTCCGGCTGTGCGCGCCTTTCGCGAGCAGGTGGTCGAGCGCGCCCAGGAGGAGGGCTACGTGCGCACGCTGCTCGGCCGCCGCCGTCCGATCCCCGAGCTGCGCTCCGGCAACCCCAACACGCGCCGCCTCGGCGAGCGGCTCGCCGTCAACACGGTGATCCAGGGCACCGCGGCCGACATCATCAAGCTGGCGATGGTGCGCTGCCAGAACGCCTTCGCCGAGCGCGGCGCGAAGACCCGCCTGGTGCTGCAGATCCACGACGAGCTGCTGTTCGAGGGCCCGCCGGAGGAGATGGACGACGCGACCAAGCTGGTGCGGCGCGAGATGTGCGCCGCCTACCAGCTCGATCCGCCATTGGAGGTCGACATCGGCGTCGGCCCGGACTGGCTCGACGCCAAGTAGTCCGCCTCGCCGTTCTCCTCCCTAGCCGGCGGTTTCTTCTTCGCTTTGCGGTAGCACGACAGTCGACCAGATCGCCTTCCCGTCGACCAGGACGAGGTCGGCAAACTTGACCGTCTTGCCGGCGGCCAGGTCGTCGGCGCCGCAGCTCTCGCCGTGCTCGTCGCCGTGGCCCGGATCCTCGCCGGCGGCGGTCCCGTCGTGCCCTGGCGGGTCATCGCCGTCGGCATGGTTGTCCTCGCCTTCGCCGTCGTCACCGCCGCGTCCCGGCCCCCGGTCGGATGCGGTGGCGCCGTGACGCAGGTGATGGCGAAGGCCATGCCGACCCTCGTGGCGTCCGTTGTCGCAGTGGATGTGCGTTCGGGTCGTGACCAGGCCGCTGACGCTGCCGCCTTCGGTCACGTCGATCGTGAGGACCCCGCTGTCGGGGTCGAAGGACTGGATCGTGCCGGCGTCGGCCAGACTGTCGTGGCCGTGCTGCGCCGAGGCGATTCCCGGTAGCGCTACGAGTGCCAGGGCCGCGGCAGCTGCGACCAGTATCCCCGCGAGCCGGGTTCTATTGCCGTGCGGATTCATCTGTTCCTCCTGTCGAGTTGGCGTCGAGCGAAGACGCTTCAATCGGAGAACCCGGGTGCGTGGCGAAGATCACGGCGATTCGTATGCCTGTCCGCCGTCGCCCGAGCCCCCGGAGCCGTCTCTGTCTTCCGAGGTCGTTTCTTCGGGAGGCAGGGGAGAGGCGACGCTATCCGGCCCCTCGTCCGAGTCGGAGCCTCCGCCCCCTGGGCCGCTGTCTCCACTCGTGCCTTCGCTCGAGCCGTCGTTCCCCCCGAAGTCGTTCCCACCCGTGCCGGATCCGGAGCTCCCAGGGGAGCGAAGCTCGTCGAGCCCGTCGCTTCCACCTTCCTGGCCGGGGCCGCCGCCCCCGCCTGGGCCGCCGCGACCGGGGGCTCCATCGTTGGAATCGCCCCCCGAGAGCCCGCCGCGTCGCTCGCCGTCCTCGCCCTGGCGCCTCCCTGATCCGGACGACCGGCCGGGCCCCTCGCCGGAGCTCTGGAGATGCCCGCCGATCTGCGCCGGCCTGTCTCCGTGCATCGCATCCGAGTTGTCGTCGGAGTCGGCGCCCGCGGCCAGATGCCGGGCGCGGACGGAGCGGTAAGGAGCGCTTGGTAGGACCGCGTCGGCGAGCTTCGCGGAGGCCGGAGGGGCGCGGTCGAGCGTCGCGCGCAAGGCGGCAGGCGCGGCATGCGAACCGACCGCATCGTCTTTCCGCTGATCGTGGACGGCGACCCCGGCGCCGAGCGAGCCGGCGATGACCGCCGCGACGGCGCCGATCTTGATCGCCCCGCCCACCCCGGCGCCGCCCGCCGACGCACCGGCCGCTGCGATCGCGCCGCCGGTGCCGGCTTCGGCGGCTCCGCCCCCGTAGGCGGCCAGCAGCCTGACGAGGGGCAGTGGCAACAGCACCCCGGCGCCGTCGCGCAGCGCCTGTCGCGCCCGGTAGATCGCCTGGCGGGCGCCGCCGCCGGTCAGGCCGAGCGCCGCGGCGATCTCCTCGTGGCCCAGCCCCTCCAGCTCGCGCATCACGATCGCCGCCCGCTGCGGCTCGGGCAGGGCCTGCAGCCGCCGCATCAAATCGGTCAGTTCCTCGCGCCGCTCGAGCTCGTCGGCCGGGTTCCTACCGCCCGCCAGCGCCTCCGCCAGGAGCTCCGGCGACGGTGGGCTGTCGCGCAGGTCGTTGAGCGCGGTGTTGCGGACGATCCTGAACAGCCACGGACGCAGGTCGATATCGGCGCCCGCGCGGCGCAGAGCGGGCAGGGCCTTGGCGAAGGCGTCCTGGAGCACGTCCTCGGAGCGACCGCCGACGATCGAGGCGGCGTAGCGCCCCAGTGGGCGTCCGTAGCGCCGCACGATCTCCTCGAAGGCGGCCTCGTAGCCCTCGCGCACGAGCGTCACCAATCGCCGTCCGGCTGCGTGCGCAGGGCCGGCCCCAGGAAGAGGCGGGACGCGAGGCCCTCTGCTGGCGGTGACATCTGCGGCTCGATCCTCCGGGGTTACTGATATGACAGGACGAAGGTTCACCCGTTTCGACCTTCGTTCGATGCAACACGCCGGCCAGACCAAGATCACGCACGAGCCCGGTCCCCCTCGTGGATAAGGGCCTGGCGGTCGTCCTCACCGCCCTCGCCGGCGGCCTGATCGCGCTGCAGGCGCCGATCAACTCGGGCCTCGGCCGTGCCACCGGCGGTCTCCCGGCCGCCCTCGTCTCCTTCGGCATCGGCACGCTTGCCCTGGCCGCCGTCGTCGTGCTCAGCGGCAAGGCCGGTGGGCTCGGCTCGACCTTCGACGTCAGCTGGTACTACCTGCTCGGCGGCCTGCTCGGCGCGGTCTACGTCACCAACGCCCTGATCGTCGTCTCGGTGGTCGGCGCCGGCGGGGTGGCCGCGGCGACCGTGGCGGGTCAGCTCACCGCCTCGGTCGCGATCGACCGCCTCGGCCTATTCGGCCTCGACCAGGTCCCGCTCAGCCCCGAGCGGGTGATCGGCGTCGCGCTGCTGATGGCGGGCACCGTTCTCGTCGTCCGCTGAGCGGGGCGGCGGCGCGATCCGCAGGTAGTGGTCGAAGGACCAGGCGACGAAGCGCCTCCAGCCCAGCAGGCGGATCAGCGGGCCCAACACCCGCGGCGGCACCCGCGGAACCAGCTTCTGCGCGCGCAGCATCCAGCGGAACTTCCACTCGTGCGAGTCGTGGTAGGCGGCGTACGCGGCGGCGGCCTGCTCGCGGCTCTGGCGGCCCTCGTAGACACCGCGCAGCTCGCGCCCCAGGGCGATGCCGAAGTAGATCGCCGTCCTGATCCCCTCGGCCGTCAGCGGCAGGCAGTGGCCGGCCGAGTCGCCGGCAAAGAAGACGCCGCCCTCGGTCGCGCGGCGCAGCTCGTGCGGGATCCAATTTCCCTGGTAGCGGACCCGCTCGCTGCCGAGGTCCTCGGCCAGCAGCTCGGTCGTCTCGCGCACGTGGAAGCGTGGGTCGAAGGAGCCGACGCCGATCCGCAACTCGTCGCGGGCGGGGAAGGACCAGCCGTAGCCGGCGGGCACGTAGCGGCGATCGATCCACACCTCTAGGTCCTCGCTGCTGCCGTGCGGGTGCACCTCGAGACCGCGCGAGAGCGGTGCGTCGGGGGGCTGGAAGCCGTCGCCGGAGGCGAGCACCCTGCGCCAGCCGAGCGCGTCGACGACGAGCGGCGCCGCGAGCACACCGCGGTCGGTCTCGACCGCGATCGCGCCGTCGCCGCCGGCCGGCCGGGCGCGGCCGTTCACCTTCGCCGTCTCGAAGCGCGCGTCGCACTGAGCCCAGAGCAGCTTGCAGAGCTCGCGGTAATCGAAGGTCGAGAAGGTCCAGGGGAGCCGGTAGCGCCTGCTGCCGTGCGGCGTGTGGATCAGCAGCGAGTCGAAGCGCTGGCGCTCGGCTCCGATCAGCCCCATCGCCTGCAGCCACTCGGTCGGGATGCCGCAGGCCGAGGTCTGCCGCTCGCCGATCTCGTAGCGGTCGACGACGAGCACGTCGGCGCCGCTGCCGGCAAGCTCGCGGGCGACCGAGAGGCCGGCGAAGCTGGCGCCGCAGATCAGCACGTCGTGGCTGCCCGAGAGGGGCCCGCGTTCGTCCCCGCGTTTGGTGGCCCGAATCGGCACGACGTGGAGCGTACTTACTTTGCAATGATGCGCCGCTGTGTCCCTGACCGATACGACCTTGACTCCCGATGCTCCGACCGGTTCGCCGGTCGAGGGCTCCAACGGCTTGCTCATCGAAGTCGACGGCAAGGTCGTGCCCAACTACGCGGCGACGATGGTCTCCTTCGACGAGGGCGACGTCGTCAAGGGCAACGTCGTCCGCATCGACAAAGACGAGGTCCTCGTCGACATCGGCTACAAGTCGGAGGGCGTCATCCCCTCGACCGAGCTCTCGATCCGCAAGTCGGTCGACCCGGCCGACGAGGTCGAGCTGGGCGAGGAGGTCGACGCGCTGGTCCTCACCAAAGAGGACGCCGAGGGACGCCTCGTCCTCTCCAAGAAACGGGCCCGCTTCGAGAAGGCCTGGCGCCGCATCGAGGCCGCGGCCGAGTCGGGCGAACCGGTCGAAGGGAACGTGATCGAGGTCGTCAAGGGCGGCCTCATCCTCGATCTCGGCGTGCGCGGCTTCCTGCCCGCCTCGCTGGTCGACATCCGCCGTGTCCACAACCTCGACGAGTTCCTCGGCCAGACGCTCGAGTGCAAAGTCATCGAGTTGAACCGCAGCCGCAACAACGTCGTGCTTTCGCGCCGCGCCGTGCTCGAGGAAGAGCGCAAGGAGGTCCGCGAGCAGATCCTCGGCCGGCTCGAGCCGGGCCAGGTGGTCGAGGGCAAGATCTCCAACATCGTCGACTTCGGCGCCTTCGTCGACCTCGACGGGATCGACGGCCTGATCCACATCTCAGAGCTTTCCTGGAGCCACGTCAACCACCCCTCCGAGGTGGTCTCGATCGGCGACACGGTGCGGATCAAAGTGCTCGACATCGACCGCGATCGCCAGCGCATCTCGCTCGGCCTCAAGCAGACGCAGGAGGACCCGTGGCAGCGGGTGATCAGCACCCACCGCCCGGGCGACGTGCTCGAGGGCACGGTGACCAAGGTCGTCGCCTTCGGCGCCTTCGTCGAGATCCTGCCCGGGGTTGAGGGCCTGGTCCACATCTCCGAGCTCGCCGACCACCACGTCGAGAGCCCGAGCGAGGTGGTAGAGCCGAACTCGACCCTGAACGTGAAGATCCTCGAGATCGACGAGGAGCGGCGGCGGCTCTCGCTCAGCATCAAGCGGGTCGAGGGGCAGAACATGCCGATGGGCGACCTCGGGGAACAGATCCAGGCTGCCGGCGAAGGGACCGATGCGGCTCAGGCCGAGGACTCGCAGGCCGCGGAGCCTGCCTCGCCGCCCGTGGCAGAGACGCCTGAGGAGGACGCTCCCGAGCCCGATGAAAGCGATGCCCAGGAGGGCGAATCGGCCTCCGAACGCCCCGATGTGCCCGATGACCTCGACGAGGCTGCGGGCGATGCCGACTCTGAGCAGAACGGCGAGTCAGAGCAGGACTGAGCGGGGCTCGTGAGCCGGCCGCTCACCATCGGCCTGACCGGGGGAATTGCGGCTGGGAAGTCGGAGGCGCTTGCCGCTTTCGAGCGCTTGGGCGCGGCGACGATCTCCAGCGACGCGGTCGTGCACGAGCTGCTCGAGGCCGAGCCGCTGCTGCCACGCATCGTCGAGCGCTGGGGTGAGGAGGTGGCGCCCGGGGGGGAGGTGGACCGCAGCCGGGTCGGCTCGATCGTCTTCGCCGACGCGGAGGAGCTGCGCTGGTTGGAGGAACAGATCCACCCGCTCGTCGGCGAGCGGATCGGGGGGTGGCTCACGTCCCTGCCGGAGGGAACCAAGATCGCCGTGGTCGAGGTGCCGCTGCTGTTCGAGTCGGGGATGGAGCAGGTATTCGACACCACGCTCGCGGTCGTCGCCTCGGACGAGGTTCGCCGCGAGCGTGCCGCCGGACGCGGACACGCACTGGTCGACGAGCGCGAGGCGCGCCAGCTCGCCCAGGAGGAGAAGGCGGCGCGCGCCGAGCACGCGGTCGAGAACGACGGCAGCGTCGAGGATCTCGAGCGAGAGCTGTCCGCCTTGGTCGAGAAGCTCCTTGGATGAGGAAACGAGCGAGGCGTCGTCGCCGGCGTTTGCTCGTCGCCGGCCTGGCAGTCGTCGCGGGCGTCGCGGCAGGCTTGGCGCTCGGCGTGGTGGGCAAGTTCGACGACGTGATCCAGGAGCTGACGCTGCCCCTCCGCCACGAGGACATCATTCGCCAGCAGGCTGCCGACAAGCACGTCGACGCTGCGTTGATCGCCGCGGTGATCTACGCCGAGTCGCGCTTCGAAGACCAGACCTCGAAGGCCGGGGCGCGGGGATTGATGCAGATCACGCCGGCAACGGCGAACGAGATCGAGCGCCTCAGCGGCGGCTCGACCTTCAAGCTGAACGATCTCGGCGACCCCGAAATCAACATCCGCTATGGCACCTTCTACCTGCATGAACTGTTGGTGCGTTATCACGGCAACGAGGTTGCGGCGGTCGCCGCTTACAACGCCGGGCCGACGCAGGTCGACGAATGGGGCGGGGCGGACTTGACCGTCGACCGGATTCCCCTCGACGAAACGCGAGGCTACGTCGCCGACGTGCTCGACAAGCAACGCGCCTACCGCGAAAAGTACGCGAAGGAGCTGGGCTATTGAGCGCGCCCCCGCGACCCCGCCTGGCCGCTCTGGCGGTTGCCGTCGGCCTCATCCTGGCCGATTCATCGATCGTCATCCTCGCCCTGCCGCAGATCTACCGCGACCTCGACACGAGCGTCGCCGCTGTCACCTGGGTGCTGATCTCGTTCAACCTGGTGATGGCGCTTGCCGCGGTTCCCGCGGCGCACCTGGCGCGCCGGATCGGGCCCGGGCGCGCTGCGGCGATCGGCCTCGCCGTCTTCGCGGGCGCGGGAATCGCCTGCGGCCTCTCCGAGCATCTCAGCACTCTGGTCGCGGCCCGCTGCGTGCAGGCGCTGGGCGGCGCTGCGGCGGTCACCGCGGTGCTGGAGCTGTTGCCCGCCACCGTCGGCAGCGAGCGCCGCGCGGTCGCCGTCTGGGCCACCGCGGGGGCGACCGGCGCCGCTCTCGGACCGGCGGTCGGCGGCCTGCTGACCGAGCTCGTCTCCTGGCAGTCGATCTTCCTGATCCAGGCCCCGATCGCGATCGCCGCCGGGATCCCGGTCCTTGCCGTCGCCCGTCACGAGGCCTCGACCGCGGTCGTCTCCGGGGAGCTGCGCCGCACCGGTCGTCCGCACCTGCTCGCCAACGTCGCCCTGGCGATGGTCTCGGCGGCGATCGCAGCGGCGCTCTTCCTCCTCGTCCTGCTGCTGATCGAAGGCTGGCGCCTGAGCCCGATCGGAGCTGCGATCGTCGTCTCCGTGATGCCGCTTGCGGCGCTGCTCGGCGCCCGCATCGGACCCGCCTTCGGCAGCGAGAGGGCGCGCGCGGCGGCGGGCGCGATCCTGATCGCCGGCGGCCTCGGCGGGCTGGCCCTCCTGCCCAAGGCGACCGTCGCACTGACCCTGCCGCCGCAGGTGCTCGTCGGCATCGGCCTCGCCCTCGTCCTCTCGGCGCTGACCGAGGCGGCGTTGCTGGGCAGGGCGCCGCAGGCGATCCACGGCGGCTGGACGATCTCCGCCCGACACGCCGGTGTGGCGATCGGCCTGATCGTGCTGACGCCGGTCTTCACCCACGACATCGCCCAGCAGCGCCACGACGCGATCGACGCCGGCACCGCGGTGGTGCTGGATGCGAGGGTGAACCCGCTGTTGAAGCTGGAACTGGCGCAGAAGATCGAGGAGCGGCTCGAAGGCGAGCGGGGGAAGGTTCCGACGATCGGGCCTGCCTTCGAACCGCTGCCGAGCGACCCGGGAGACCGCGCTGACGTGATCCAACTGCGCGAAGAACTGCAGGATCAGCTCGACCGCGCCGCGACGCATGCCTTCAGCCCCTCCTTCGGCCTCGGCGCCCTGCTTGGCCTGCTGGCCCTCGTCCCGATCGGCCTGTCGCGGAGGGTCGAGCTGTGAGCGGGCGCGACAGGGGAGGGCTCCTGATCGCCGTCGCGGCGCTCGCCTCGCTCGCGCTCGTCTTCGCCTACCTGGCGGCGGGGGGAGCCTCATATGAGCCGGCCAAGGCTCAGGATCCCTGCAAGCCGCGACCCTGGCGCAATCCCGAAGGCCTCGAGCAGATCGCCGAACAGTTCTCGCTCTCGGCGCTCGACGGCGCCGCCTGCAAGCTCGGCGTCAGCCGGGAGACGCTGGCCCGGGCCCTGGCGACGCCGGCCTCGCGCGAACGCTTCGTCCGCCGCTACGGCATCGACGACGCGGAACTCGCGCGAGCGATCCGCGCCGGCCTGCTGCGCGCCGTCGACGACGCCGAACGCGCCGGCGCCCTCAGCCCCCTCCTGGCCGCCCCGCTGCGCGCGACCCTGCGCAACATCCCGATCGACCAAGCGATCGAACTGATCCAAAACGCCCGATCCATCTTGGACAACCTGCAGAACTTCCTCGGCCCCGCCGGGGGCCTGATCGAACAATTCCTGCCTTAGGAAGTTCCTATTTCTTGAAGGTGAACTTCTGCGACTTGACGCTCCAGGAGATCCCCGTGCAGAGTTCTTCCGGAGTCACGCCGAGGGCGCTCGACAACTTGATGATCGTGCCCAGTCGCGGCTCGCGGCCGCCCCGCTCCAGCAGGGAGATCTCGGTGCGATGCAGATCGCAGCGAAAGCCCAGCTCCTCCTGAGAGACCTCGGCTTTGAGTCGCGCTTTGCGCAGGCTGACGGCGAATCGGTCGCGTGGTTTCATCGGCGGAATTCTCTGTGTTTGATGACAGCAGCACTACAGACGACCGTATACAACAGGGACTCTCGCGTTTATCCTACTTCGCCCGGGCGCGGGTCGCTCGCCAGACCCAGAGCATCGCCAGCGGCTGCAGTGGCAGCCGGGCCCAGAGCGCCCAGCGCGGCACGCGCTTCAGGTCCAGGCCGCGGACCTGCTCCGGGTTGACCGCCATGTGCACGATCGCCGCGCAGCACGGGGGACGACGAAATGCATCGTCCCGGCGAAGCCGAAGAAGGCGGCGAACGCTTTTTGCGAGCGGGTCATCGCCGGGCAGGCCAGCGGGTGGCGACTACCCCCTTTTTCAGCGGGGCAAGTCGCCACGCTAAGGTCATCCGATGCCCGAGTTCGAGCTCAACCCCGCCTACACCCCGACCGCCGATCAGCCGAAGGCGATCGCCGGTCTGGCCGAGGGACTGGGACAGGGCGAACGGTTCCAGACGCTGCTCGGGGCGACGGGAACCGGCAAGACCTTCACGATGGCGGCGACGATCGCGGCGGTACAGCGGCCGAGCCTGGTGATCGCGCACAACAAGACCCTGGCGGCGCAGCTCTGCAACGAGTTCCGCGAGTTCTTCCCCGACAACGCGGTCGAGTATTTCGTCTCCTACTACGACTACTACCAGCCCGAGGCCTACGTCCCGGCGCAGGACCTCTACATCGAGAAGGACTCCTCGATCAACGACGAGATCGACCGCCTGCGGCACGCGGCGACCGCCGCCCTGTTCGCCCGCCGCGACGTGATCATCGTCGCCTCGGTCTCCTGCATCTACGGGATCGGCTCGCCGCAGGTCTACAACGAAAAAATGCAGCTCTTCAAAGTCGGCGAGTCGCTAGACCGCGACGAGGTGCTGCGCAAGCTGGTCAAGATGCAGTACCAGCGCAACGATTCGGTCCTCGGCCGCGGCGCTTTCCGGGTGCGCGGCGAGGTGCTGGAGATCATGCCCTCCTACGCCGAGTCGGCGTACCGGATCGCCCTCTTCGGCGATGAGATCGAGTCGATCCAGCACTTCGATCCGCTTACCGGAGAGATCCTCGACACGATCGACCACGTCTCGGTCTGGCCCGCCTCCCATTACGTCACCAGAGACGAGACCCTGGAGCGCGCCGTCGAGGAAATCCGCCACGAACTCAACTCGCGCACCGCCGAGCTCGAGGAGGAAGGCAAGCAGCTCGAGGCGCACCGGCTGCGCCAGCGCACCGCGTACGACATCGAGATGCTCAAGGAGCTCGGCTTCACCTCGGGGATCGAGAACTACTCCCGCATCCTCGACGGTCGCCCGCCGGGCAGCCCCCCACACACCCTGATCGACTACTTCCCCGACGACTTCGTCGTCTTCGTCGACGAGTCCCATCAGACGATCCCGCAGATCGGCGGCATGTACGAGGGCGACCGCTCGCGCAAGCAGACGCTGATCGACTACGGCTTCCGCCTGCCGTCGGCGATCGACAACCGGCCGCTCAAGTTCGACGAGTTCCTCGAGCGCGTCGACCAGCTGGTGATGGTCTCGGCGACGCCGGGGCCGTTCGAGCGGGCGGAGTCCTCGCGCACGGTCGAGCAGATCGTGCGGCCGACCGGGATCATCGACCCCGCGATCGAGCTGCGCGAGACGAAGAACCAGATCGACGACCTGATGAACGAGATCAGGGCCTGCGCCGATGCGGGCGACCGCGTCCTCGTCACCACCCTGACCAAGAAGATGGCCGAGGACCTGACCAATTACCTGCTCGAGTACGGGATCAAGGTGCGCTACCTGCACTCGGAGATCGACACGCTGGAACGGATTCAGATCATCCGCGAGCTGCGCCTCGGCGAGTACGACGTGCTCGTCGGCGTCAACCTGCTGCGCGAGGGGCTCGACCTGCCGGAGGTCTCGCTGGTGGCGATCCTCGACGCCGACAAGGAGGGCTTCCTACGCGGCGAGACCAGTCTCGTGCAGACGATCGGCCGCGCCGCGCGCAACGTCAACGGCCGGGTGCTGATGTACGCGGACAGGGAGACCGACGCGATGCGCGCCGCGATGCGCGAGACCGACCGCCGCCGGGCGATCCAGCTCGCTTACAACGAGGAGCACGGAATCACGCCGGAGACCGTGCGCAAGGGCATCTCAGAGATGGCCGAGTTCCTGGCGATGGAGGACCGGGCCCCGAAACGCCGCCGGCGCAAGGTGGGCGGCGACTTCGCCAGCCCGGAGGAGCTGGAGCGGACGATCGTCACGCTCGAGGAGGAGATGCTCGCCGCCGCCGACGACCTGCGTTTCGAGGAGGCCGGCCGGATTCGCGACGAGCTCAAGGAGCTGCGCCGCGATCTGGACGGGATGACGGCCGGAGCCTAGGGGCGTCCTGGCCGCCGCTCAGCTGAGCAGCTTTGCCGCCTTCGCGCTGTCGCCGAAGAACTCTCCCCGCACGGTCTTGCCGTCGCGGAACTGCAGCAGGTGGACGAACGGAGCTTCGAAGCTCCCGCTGTCGTTGCCCGCCTTCTGGGTGCCCCGGACCACGACCCAATCGCCGGCGTCGATGAACTCCTCCGGCTCGACGCTGAACGAGGTCCAGTAGTTGGGGATCTGGGCGAAGTTGCCCATGATCGCGTCGCGTCCTCTCACCTCACCTCCGAGCGGCAGCTCATCCGAGGTCACCCAGACGGCGTCCTCGGCGAAATCGTCCTGCAGGGCGGCCAAGTCGCCGCGGCCGAAGGCCTCGTAGGCGGACCGGGCGTTGTCGACGTTCGACATCTCTCCTCCTTTGGAAAACCCCGCCCGTAGAGATCGTACGCCCGATGTCCTCGGCGCGCATCCGGGAATCGCCGCAATCTAAGCTCCCGACATGTCGATCGACGTGACCGAGTCGACCTTCGGCCAGGAGGTGATCGAGCGCTCGCGCCTGTCGCCCGTGGTGGTCGACTTCTGGGCCGAGTGGTGCGGGCCGTGCCGCACGCTGACGCCTGCCCTCGAGGCGGCGGAGAAGGCGCGGGACGGCCAGGTGGTCCTGGCCAAGGTCGACGTCGACTCCAACCAGGGCCTGGCTGCGCGCTACCGGGTCCAGGGCATCCCCGCGGTGAAGGCGTTCCGCGACGGCCAGGTCGCAAGCGAATTCGTCGGCGCCGTGCCCAGGGCGAAAGTCGAGGAGCTGTTCGATTCGCTGGTCCCTTCGCGGGCCGACGAGCTGCTCGCCAGGGGCGACGAGCTCTCGCTGCGCGAGGCGTCCGAACTCGAGCCCCGCCGCGCCGACGTCGCAGTCGCCCTGGCGAAGGCGCGGCTCGAGCGTGGGGCCGAAGAGGAGGCGCTGCAGGCGGTCGAGCCCTTCGAGGGCGATTTCGGCGCCGAGGGCGTCGCCGCCAGGGTCCGGCTCGGCAGGCGGGGCGTCGGCGGCGATGCTTTCGCAACGCTGGACCGCGGCCACCGCGAGGCCGCGCTCGACGCCCTGCTGGGGGAGATGTCGGCCGCCGATGAGGAGACGCGGGAGGATCTCCGCCGCGCCGTCGTCGGCATTCTCAACGAGCTCGACCCGGCCGACCCCACGGCGCGCGAGTACCGCAAGCGCCTCGCCGCCGCCCTCCACTGAGAGGGAGCGGCCGACGCGGGGGCGAATATGGCGGGATGAGCTCGCCCCCGCCCCGCAAGCCGCGGCCGCCGCTGCCGCGGGGGCCGTTCCTGGTCGTTGGGCTCGCCCGCTCCGGCTGTGCCGCCGCCCGGTTGCTCGCGGCGCGGGGCGAGCAGGTGGTCGGAGTCGATTCCAGGAATCCCGACGGCGCGGCAGGGCTGAGCGGGGAAGGCGTCGAAGTTGCCCTGGATACGGATGGACTGGCTCAGCTGGATGGCATGCGGACCGTCGTCAAGAGCCCGGGCGTGCCCCGGGAGGCGCCGGTGATCGCTGCTGCGCTGGAGCGCGGGCTCGACGTCGTCGGCGAGCTCGAGCTGGCCTGGCGGGCGATCCCCAATCGCTTTCTCGCCGTGACCGGGACGAACGGCAAGACGACCACCGTCGAGATGCTCGGCCACGTTTACCGGACCGCGGGGGAGCCGGTCGCCGTCGCCGGCAACGTCGGCACTCCGCTCGCCTCGCTTGCCGGCGAGCTCGAGCCGGACGCGACCGTCGTCTGCGAGGCCTCCAGCTTTCAGCTCGAGGACACCTCCCGCTTCGCGCCGGAGTGCGGCGTCTTCCTCAACCTGGCGCCCGACCACCTCGACCGTCACCGCGACCTCGGCGCCTACCTGGCGGCGAAGCTGCGGATCTTCGCCAACCAGGGCAACGACGACGTCGCCGTCTACAACGCCGACGACCCGACGCTTGCGGACACGGACCTCGGCGGCTGCGCGCGCCGCATCGCCTTCTGCCGCGGCGCCGGCCCGGAGTGCGAGGTGGCGCTGGCCGAGGGCACGATCTTCTATGACGGCGAGCCGCTGCTTGCGGCCGCAGAGCTGGGAGTCGTCGGCGAGCACAACGTCGCCAACGCGATGGCGGCGGCGGCCGCGGCGCTGGCGATGGGCCTCGACCGCGAGGCGGTGCGCGAAGGGCTGCGGACCTTCGCCGGCGTGCCGCATCGCCTCGAGCAGGTCGCTGAGCTCGATGGCGTGCGCTATGTCAACGACTCGAAGGCGACCAACGTTGCCTCCGCGGTCGTCGGGATCTCGGCCTTCGAGGAAGGCGTCCACGCGATTCTCGGCGGCAGCGAGAAGGGGGAAACGTTCGCTCCGCTGGTCGATCCGGTGGGCCAGCGCTGCGTCGCCTGCTATCTGACCGGCGCCACCGCCGAGCGTCTCGCCGCCGAGCTGGCTCCGGTTCTCGCTGCAGGGGTCGAGCTGCACCGCTGCGCAGACCTCGAGGACGCGGTGCGCCGCGCCGGCGCCGTTGCGCGTCCGGGCGAGGTCGTCCTGCTCTCGCCCGCCTGCGCCAGCTTCGACGCCTTCGAGAACTTCGAGCGTCGCGGCGAGCGCTTCCGTGAGATCGTCGGAGCGCTCGCGTGAGCGCTCTCTCGCTGCCCTGGCCGGGGTCGAAGCGGAAACGGGCGCAGAGGGCCAAGACGAAGGCGAAGGCGAAGCGGCGCGCCGCCAAGCTGCCCGCGGAGTACAACCTGCTGCTCACTGCGACCCTCTGCCTGCTCGCCTTCGGCGCGGTGATGGTCTTCTCGGCCAGCTCGACCACCCGCATCCTCAACGACGGCGGCCTCTCCGACAGCGCCTTCTACCTGAAGCGCACGCTGCTCTTCGGGGCCGTCGGCCTGGCGATCATGCACCTGACCGCCCGGCACGGCCTGGAGACGATCCGTCGCCTCACCCCGGCGATCCTCGGCATCTCGATGTTCCTGCTCTTCGCGGTGCTCTTCGGCGGCACCTCGGTCAACGGGTCGAGCCGTTGGATCGGCCCCAGCTTCATCCAGCTGCAGCCCTCCGAGATCGCCAAGGTCGCGCTGATCCTCTACGGGGCGGACCTGCTCGCCCGCAAGCCGAAACGGGCGCGCACGCTCCAGGGGCTGATGCCCTTCCTGCTGGTCGTCGGCGCCGCCACCCTGCTGATCGTCGCCGAGCCCGACCTGGGCACCGCGATGGTCATCGCCTTTGCCGTCGCCGCAACGCTGATCGCCGCGGGGATGCGCATTCGCGACCTCGCCGTGATCGCCGTCGGCCTGGCCTTCTTCGCGCTGTTGATGACCGTGATCGAGCCCTACCGGATGGAACGCCTCACCGGCTTCCTCAACCCGGGCGCCGATGCGGGCGGAGCCGGCTTCCAGGCAGCGCAGGCGAAGATCGCGCTCGGCTCGGGCGGCCTCTTCGGGGTCGGCATCGGCAACGGGGTGCAGAAGGCCTTCTACCTGCCCGAGGCGCACACCGACATGATCTCGGCCGTAATCGGCGAGGAGCTCGGCCTGGTCGGCATCCTCGGCGTCGTCGGCCTCTTCTCGCTCTTCGGCTACGCCGGCCTCCAGGTCGCCAAGAAAGCCAAGGACAACTACGGCAAGCTGCTCGTCGCCGGCCTCACCTCGCTGGTCCTCGTGCAGGCGACGATCAACCTCTTCGCCGTGATGGGGCTGGCGCCGCTGACCGGCGTGCCGCTGCCGTTCGTCTCCTACGGCAACAGCAGCCTGATGGCGACGCTGTTCGCCGTGGGGCTGATCCTCAACGTCGCTCGCGGGGGGACCGCCCGCGCTGGCAAACTGCGCGTCGTCGAGGGCGGGCGCAAGCCCGCACGTGGAAGGAGTCGATCGAGCAGTGCCAGAAGCCGTAAGAGTGGTGGTGGCAGCCGGGGGAACGGCGGGTCACGTCGTGCCGGCCATGGCGGTCGCAGACGAGCTTCGGGCTAGCGGGGCCGAGGTCTCCTTTCTCGGCACGCGCGAGCGGATCGAGGCCGACCTGGTTCCCGCCGCCGGTTATGAGATCGACTTCGTCAAGGTGCGCGGGATCGACCGCGGCAGCCGCGTCAGGGCGGCCCGGGCCGGGATCGAGGCGATCGCCGCGGTGGCAACCGCGTCGCAGGCGCTCTGGCGCCGCCGGCCCGACGTGGTGATGGGCGGCGGCGGCTTCGTCGCCGGCCCGGCGGGCCTGGCCGCCGTGCTCGTCCGCATCCCGCTCGTCCTGACCGAGGCCGACAGCCACCTCGGCCTCGCCAACCGGCTGCTCGCCCGTCAGGCTGTGCGTGTCTGCCTCGCCTTCCCGATCGCCGGACGGGACGGCAAGCGGTACCTGGTCACCGGGCGGCCGGTGCCGGAGGCGGTGCTCGACGCCGATCGCGCGACTGCGCGGCAACGCTTCGGCATCGCCCCCGGCGCGCGCTGCCTGCTGATCATGGGGGGCAGCCAGGGCGCCCGCTCGATCAACGAGTGCGCGGTCGCGGCCCTGGCCGAGCGCGGCGGGCGGGACTTCGACGTGATCCACCTCGCCGGCAGGCGGGACTTCGAGGCCCTGCGGGAGCGCCTCGCGGCCGCGCCCCACAACGAGCGCTACACGCTGTTGGCCTATGAGCCCGACCTCGGCGACTGCCTGGCGGCCTGCGACCTGGTGCTGGGGCGCTCGGGCGGGTCGATCTTCGAGCTGACCGCGGCCGGGCGGCCGGCGATCCTGGTGCCCTATCCGCACGCCGCCGCCGGCCATCAGGAGAGCAATGCCGCCTGGATGGCCGAGGCGGGTGCCGCGACGGTGATCGCCGACGCGGAGCTGGAGGCCGGCCGCCTCGCGGCCGAGGTCGCGGCGATCCTCGCTGACGAGGGGCGTCTTGCGTCGATGTCGGCGGCCGCGGCGAGCCTGGCCAGGCCCGATGCCGCCAGGCGGATCGCCGGCGAGGTCCTGGCGGCGGTGCGGTCGTGAGCGGCTGGAGCGAACGCCGGCTGCACTTCATCGGCATCGGCGGGGCGGGGATGAGCGGCCTGGCGCTGGTCTGCGCCGAGCTCGGGGCGACCGTCACCGGCAGCGACCGCAGCGATTCTTCATACATGGAGCGCCTGCGCGGCGCCGGGCTCGAGCCGGCGATCGGCCACGACGCCGCCAACCTGCCGGCCGGCGCCGAGGTGGTCGTCTCCACCGCGATCGGCGGCGAGAACCCCGAGCTGGCGCCGGCTCGCGAGCGCGGTCTCACGATCCGCCATCGCGGCGAGCTGCTGGCCGAGCTCTGCGCCGAGAAGCGCCTGATCGCGATCGCCGGGACGCACGGCAAGACGACGACGACCGCGATGCTCGTCTGGGCCCTGCGCAAGCTCGGCGCCGATCCGGCCTTCTTCGTCGGCGGCGAGGTGCCCGGCCTGGGGCCCGATGGGGGCGTCGCCAACGCCGGCTGGGGCGGGGGGGAGTGGGTTGTCGCCGAGGCCGACGAGAGCGACGCCAGCTTCCTCGACCTGAATCCGGAGATCGCGGTGATCACCAACATCGAGATGGACCACCATTCGCGCTGGGGCTCGATCGCCGAGCTGCGCGCGGCCTTCGACCGATTTGCCGACGGCGCGAAGCCGACCGATTTCGATCTCGAGTCGCCCGGTCCCGCCGAGCTCAGCCTCGCCGTGCCCGGGCGTCACAACGTGCTCAACGCCCGTGCCGCGCTGGCCGCCGCCCAGCTTGCGGGTTTCGACCTCGATGCCGCCGCCACGGCGCTCGCCGATTTCCCCGGGGTCCATCGCCGCCTGGAGCTGAAGGGCGAACGGGACGGGGCGCGCATATACGACGACTACGCCCACCACCCGACCGAGGTGCGGGCGGCGCTGGAGGCGCTGCGCGAATCCGGTCCCGCGCGGCTGATCGCGGCCTTCCAGCCGCACCTCTACTCACGCACCAAGGTCTTCGCCGAGCAGTTCGGCGCGGCGCTCGCGCTGGCCGACGAGGCGATCGTGCTCGACGTCTACCCGGCACGGGAGGAGCCGGTCGGAGAGCTCGCCGGCGTCAGCGGCCTCGACGTCGCCCGCGCCGCCGCCGATCGGATGGCCGGCAGGCCCGTCATCTGGGCGCCGGCCTTGTCGCAGGCCCAGGCGGCTCTCGAGGCGCGCCTGGCTTCCGGCGACGTCGCGGTGACGATCGGCGCCGGGGACGTGTTCCGCGTCGGTGAGGCGCTCACCGCTGGGGGAGCGGACCGATGAGCGAGCTGCCCGCCGGGGTCGAGCGCGGCTTCCCGCTCGCTCGCTTGACCACCGTTCGCACCGGCGGCGCCGCGGACTGGTTCGCCCGGCCCGGCGACGCCGCGGTGCTGTCGGAGCTGCTCGCCTGGGCGGACGAGGGGGGGCTGGCGATAGGCACGATCGGCTCGGGCTCGAATCTGCTCGTCGCCGACGAGGGCTTTCACGGCCTGGCGCTGAAGCTCGACGGCGAGCTCGCGGCAGTCGCTCGCGACGGCAAGCAACTGCTCTGCGGCGGCGGCGCCCGGCTTCCCTCGGCAGCCGCCAAGGCGGCCGGCTGGGGCCTGTCGGGCATCGAGTTCGGCGTCAACATCCCCGGCACCGTCGGCGGCGCCGTGCGTATGAACGCCAATGCCTATGGCGGCGAGCTCGCCGCGGTGCTCGAGTGGGTCGAGATCTGCGCCGCGAGCGGACTGCAGCGCCGCGCTCCCGAGCAGCTCGGCTTCGCCTACCGGCGCTCGAACCTCCGCGCCGCCGAGGTCGTCGCCCGCGCCTCGTTCGCCCTTACGCCCGCGGATCCGGAGGAGGTCAAGGCGACGATGGCCTCGATGCGCAGGCGGCGCCACGAGGCCCAGCCGTCCGGGGTCAAGACCTTCGGCTCGACCTTCAAGAACCCTGCGGACGAGCGCGCCGAGGGTCGTACCGCCGGACAGCTGCTCGAGGCCGCCGGATGTCGCGGACTCGAATCCGGCGGCGCTCGCTTCTCTCCGAAGCACGCCAATTTCGTCGAGAACACCGGCGCCGCGACCACGGCCGACGTGCTGGCGCTGATGGCCGCCGGCCGCCGCCGGGTCCACGAGCGCTTCGGGGTCGTGCTCGAACCGGAGGTCCAGCTGCTCGGCGAGGTGCGCTGGCCGGAGGACTGGGAGCTGTGAGGCGCTGGCTGACCGTGGCCGGTGTTCTGCTGCTCGTCGTGGTGGTCGCCTATTGGTTCGGCGTGCGCGACCGTGCGGTGGGGGGGGAGGTGAGGGTCCCGCGCGCCACCGCGACGATCGGCTCCGGCACGGATGCGATCGCCGTCGGCGCTGACGGCCAGTTGCTCGGCTGGTTCCCCGTTTCCGCGGATGCGCAGCTGCCCACCCTGTCGCTCACCGCGGCGCCGCCGAACGGGCGGCTCGCCGGCCCGGTGCTTCAACAGGCAAAGATCCTGGGCGCCGCTCCGCCCGGGCTGCGTCCCTACTTGGAAAGCAGCTACTACGGCGAAAGCGGGGTAGACGTGAATCTGCGCTCGGGGATCGAACTGCGTTTCGGCGATGCCTCGCAGGTCAAGGCGAAGTGGAAGGCCGCTGCCGCCGTGCTCGCCGACCCAGCGGTGACGGCGCTCGATTATGTAGACCTGCACGCGCCGGGGCGCCCCGCAGTAGGCGGCTCTGGGCATACGCTTCCGCCCGCCGAATGAACCCTCGACCGTAGGGTTAGGCTGGGCCAAGTCTCAAGTAGGCATCGAGACTTGGCGCCTGCAGGATGCCGCCCGGGGGTTTGACAGACCTCCCGAAATGCCCTACGTTGAGCGCAATTTCCGTGCTTCAGGAGTAAGCTTGAACCCTTAAGCCTTGCTGAAGCGTCGGACGGAACAAAGGCTCAACTCAAATCCAGTCCTGGCGGACTGGGCAGATACCAGCCCCAACCGGGCTGGGCTTGGAGAAATCGGGAGATGGAATCCACTTACCTGGCTGTGATCAAGGTCGTCGGCGCCGGCGGCGGGGGCACCAACGCCGTCAGTCGCATGGTCGACGCGGGGATTCGCGGCGTCGAGTTCGTCGCGGTCAACACCGATGCGCAGGCGCTGCAGGCATGCGACGCTGACATCAAGCTCTCGATCGGCCAGGAGCTGACCCGCGGCCTCGGCGCGGGCGGCAATCCCGAGGTGGGGACCGGCGCCGCCGCGGAGAGCCGCGACGAGATCAAGGAGGCGCTGAAGGGAGCCGACATGGTCTTCGTCACCGCGGGCGAGGGCGGCGGCACCGGCACCGGCTCGGCGCCGGTGATCGCCGAGATCGCCAAGGAAGAGATCGGCGCGCTAACCGTCGGCGCCGTCACGAAGCCGTTCGAGTTCGAGGGCAAAAGGCGGATGCAGCAGGCGCTCGAGGGAATCGAGAAGCTGCGCAACAACGTCGACACCCTGATCATCGTCCCCAACGAGAAGCTGCTGCAGGCGGTCGAGCGGCGCACCAGCGTGCTCGAGGCCTTCCGCCAGGCTGACGACATCCTGCGCCAGGGCGTGCAGGGGATCACCGACCTGATCACGATCCCCGGCCTGATCAACCTCGACTTCGCCGACGTGCGCACGATCATGCGCGACGCCGGCTCCGCCCTGATGGGTGTCGGCGCCGCTTCGGGCGAGTCCCGTGCCGTCGACGCCGCCAAGGCGGCCGTCACCTCACCCTTGATCGAGGAGTCGATCAAGGGTGCCACCGGAATGTTGCTCAACATCACCGGCCCCGAGGACCTCGGTCTGTTCGAGGTCAACGAGGCGGCCCAGCTGGTCCAGGCCGAAGCCGACGACAACGCCAACATCATCTTCGGCTCGGTCGTCGACCAGTCGATGCGCGACGAGGTCCGCGTGACCGTGATCGCGACCGGGTTCGAGGGCTTCGAGCTGCTCGCCCGCTCGCCGCAGCGCGTCCGCCGTCGCTACGAGAGCCGCGGTCCGCGGATCTCGGCCGAGGACACCGACATCCGCAAGCTGCGGGTCTCAGACGACGACATTGACGTTCCGGGCTTTCTCAAGGAATAGATCTCGATCCTCAGGGTGGGAAGCATCGCGCGGCCCTCTCCCGGAGGCCGTCGCGCAGCTGGGTTGGCCGTGTGGCTTCGGAGCGGGGCACATGAGCCTCCGGGAGAGGGCCGCGCGATGCTCCTGCGTCGCTCAGAGGTCTAGCTCGTAGTAGAGCATTCGGGGGCCGCCTGGAGAGCCTTCGTGGTTGGTCAAGCCGCAGCTTTCGTATAGGGCTCTTGCTTCTTTGTCGTCTTCGCCGGTGGTCAGCTCGAAGTGGTCGGCGCCGGCCTCTCGTGCCGCTTCCATCGCTGCCTCCAGCAATGCGCGTCCGTAACCCTCACGTCGACGTTCGGGGACTACGTAGAGCTCTTCGAGGTAGGCGTCGGCGGCCTGGGACCAGAGCGATGGCTTCAGGCGGAGCACCGCCAGGCCGGTCGGCGGATCGCCCGCCAAGAGCACGACGATCGCCTCTGCGGCGAGCAGCTCGGCGATGCGCTCGGCGAGGACCGGGACGGGCGGGGTTGGGTCGTCGTATTCGGTGTTGAAGTCGTGCAGGAGGCGTGCGACGTCGGGGGCCTCCTCGACGCTGGCCCTGTGGATCTGGCTGTGCCGCTCCACGCTCACTCCTGGGCGAGAGCTTGGCAGAGCTCTCCAATACGCTGCGGCGGTGAGCGACGCCGGTCTCCGACGCACCCCCCTCTACGAGCGCCACGCCGAGCTCGGCGCCAAGCTCGTGGACTTTGCCGGCTGGGAGATGCCGGTGCAGTACGAGGGGGTGCGGGAGGAGCACATGGGGGTGCGCACGCATGCCGGGATGTTCGACGTCTCGCACATGGGCGAGGTCGAGGTCGAGGGGCCGGGAGCGCTGGCCTTCCTGCAGCGGGCGCTCTCCAACGACGTCGCCGCGATCGCGGTCGGCGGCGCCCAGTACTCCTGCCTCTGCAACGAGGAGGGCGGGGTGCTCGACGACCTCTTCGCCTACCGCCTCGGCGGCGACCGCTACCTGCTCGTCACCAACTCCGCCAACCACGAGGCCGACCTCGCCTGGCTGGGGCGCCTGAGCCGCAGCTTCGACGTCACGGTACGCGACGTCGCCGACCGCTACGCGATGCTCGCGGTGCAGGGGCCGCACGCCCGGGCGATAGCCGGGCGCACGCTGGCGATCGGCCTGCCGCCGCGGATGCGGGTCCTCGTCGAGCGGATCGGCAAGCGCCCGGCGCTGGTCTGCGGCACCGGCTACACCGGCGAGGCCGGGGTCGAGCTCCTGATCGACCCGGAGGTCGCGCCGGCGATCTGGGCCGAGCTGCTCGACGCGGGTGTCGTCCCCTGCGGGCTCGGCGCCCGCGACACGCTGCGCCTCGAGGCCTGCTTCCACCTGCACGGCAACGACCTCGGCCCCGACCGCAACCCGATCGAGGCGGGGCTCGGATGGTGCTGCAGGGAGGCGACCGGGTTCGTCGGCGCCGAGGCCGTCGCCAGCGCGCGCGCCGAGGGGCCCGCCGAACGACTGGCGCCTTTCAGGATCGAGGGGGCGGGCATCCCCCGCCAGGGCAACCCGGTGCTCGCAGGGGGCGAGCAGGCCGGCACCGTGACCAGCGGCAGCTTCTCGCCCTCGCTCGAGATCGGGATCGGCATGGCCTACGTGCGCAGCGAGCTCGCCGAGCCCGGCACGGAGGTCGAGATCGACGTGCGCGGCAAGCACCGCGCCGCCCGTATAGCTTCCAAGCCTCTCTACGAGAGCCCCTCGTCCCGGAAGGAGAACTGAGCTTGGCTGACGCGGACTATCCCGACGATCTGCTGTACCACGACCAGCACGACTGGGCCCGCCTGGACGGAGACGAGCATGCCGTCTTCGGGATCACCTGGTACGCCCAGGACAGCCTCGGCGAGGTCGTCTTCTACGACCCACCGGAGGTGGGGGCGACGGTCGACAAAGACGCCTCCTACGCCGAGGTCGAGTCCGTCAAGGCCGTCTCCGACGTGGTCGCGCCGCTCTCCGGCGAGATCGTCGAGGTCAACGACGGGCTGGGCGACGCGCCCGAGAAGATCAACGAGGACCCCTACGGCGAGGGCTGGCTGGTCAAGGTGAAGCTGACCGCGCCGGCCGAGGCAGATGCGCTGCTCAGCGGCGAGGAATACCGCAAATTGGTCGATGGCTAGGGCCCCGGCCGCGCCCCTCGCTTCTCTAGCCTTGACGGCGTGAGCCGCTACACCTCCGCAACCCCGGCGGACCGGGCCGAGATGCTCGCCGCGATCGGCGTCGACTCGATCGACGAGCTCTTCGCCCAGGTGCCCGAGCCGTTGCGCCTGGGGAGGGCGCTGGAGCTGCCGGCGGGGATGAGCGAGGCCGAGGTCTACGAGCGCCTCGCCGAGCTCGCGGCGCGCAACGCCGACTGCGAGGAGCAGGTCAGCTTCCTCGGCGCCGGGATGTACGACCACTACGTGCCCGCGATCGTCGACGCGATCACCCAGCGCGGCGAGTTCCTCACCCCATACACGCCCTACCAGCCGGAGATCTCGCAGGGCGGCCTGCAGGCGATGTTCGAGTTCCAGACGGCGATGTCGGAGCTGACCGCCCTGCCCGTCGCGACGGCGGGCCTCTACGAGGGCCCCTCCTCGGTCGCCTCCGCGGCCTACCTGGCGATCGGCGCGACCAAGGGGCGGCGCCGCTTCGTCGTCTCGCGCGGCGTCCACCCGCACAGCCGCGAGACGCTCGCCACCTACGCCGTGGGGTTCGGTGCGACGGTCGAGGAGGTCGGGCTCGAGGGCGGGCTGACCGACGCCGCCGCCCTCGCCGAGGCAGTCGACGGCGACACCGCCGCCGTGATCCTGCAGAGCCCCAACTTCCTCGGCGCGGTCGAGGACGTCGAGGCGCTCGGCCTCGCCGCCAAGGAGCACGGCGCGCTGCTCGTCGTCGCCGTCGACCCGATGACGCTCGGCGTGCTGCGGCCACCGGGCGAGTGCGGCGCCGACATCGCCCTCGGCGAGGGGCAGCCGCTGGGCAACCGGCTCGACTTCGGCGGCCCCTCGTTCGGCTTCTTCTGTGGGACCGAGGAGTTGATCCGCAAGATGCCGGGGCGGATCGCAGGGGAAACCGACGACGTCGACGGGCGCCGCGGCTTCGTCCTCGCCCTTCAGACCCGCGAGCAGCACATCCGCCGCGAGAAGGCGACGCACAACATCTGCACCGCGCAGGCGCTGAACGCGCTGGCGGCGACGATCCACCTCGCCTGGCTCGGCCGCGAGGGCTTCCGCGAGCTGGGCGAGCTGCTCGTTCGGCGCACCGCTTACGCCCGTGAGCGGCTGGCCGCGACGGCGGGGGTCGAGCTGCTCCACGACGCGCCGGTCGCGCGCGAGCTCGCGCTGCGGCTCGACGCGCCGGTCGACCGCGTGCTCGAGCGCTGCGCGGAGCGCGGCATTGCAGCCGGCTACCCGCTCGGCCGCGAGTACCCGGAGCACGAGGACGGTCTGCTGGTGGCGATCACCGAGCGCCGCACGCGGGCGCAGATCGACGCGCTGGCCGAAGCGCTCGGCGCGGCGGTCGCGGCCGAGGCGGTGGCGGTATGAATCAGCAGGACGAACGGGTGCTGACGATCTACGAGAAGTCGAAGCCCGGCCGCCGCGCCGCCGTCCTGCCCGCCGCCGAAGTGCCCGAGCCGCCGCTGGAGGAGCTGATCCCGGCGAGGCTGCTGCGCTCCGAGCCGCCGCGCCTGCCGGAGGTCGCCGAGCCGGAGATCGTCCGCCACTACAACCGCCTCTCGCGCCGCAACTTCGACCTCGACAGCGGCTTCTACCCGCTCGGCTCGTGCACGATGAAGCACAACCCCCGCCTCAACGAGCGCGTTGCGGCCCTGCCCGGCCACGCCCGCCTGCACCCGGCGCAGGACCCGAAGCGGGCTCAGGGGGCGCTGGAGCTGATGTGGCTGCTGCAGCGCTCGCTGGCCGAGATCTGCGGCCTGCCTCACGTCAGCCTGCAGCCCTCGGCGGGCTCGCACGGCGAGCTCGCCGGACTGCTGCTGACCCGCGCCTTCCACGCCGACCGCGGCGAAGAGCGCCACAAGGTGCTCGCGCCCGATACCTCGCACGGGACCAACCCCGCCTCGGTGACGATGGCCGGCTACGAGATCGTCAAGGTCGCGACCGACGAGCGCGGCGGGGTCGAGATGGACGACCTGCGGGCCAAGGTCGACGACGAGGTCGCCTGCCTGATGCTGACCAACCCCAACACGCTCGGTCTCTTCGACGAGAACATCGCCGAGATCGCCGGGTTGATCCACGAGGTGGGGGGAACGCTCTACTACGACGGCGCCAACCTCAACGCGGTGATGGGCAAGTCGCGACCCGGCGACATGGGCTTCGACATCGTCCACGTCAACCTGCACAAGTCGTTCAGCCAGCCCCACGGGGGCGGCGGCCCTGGAGCGGGGCCGATCGCGGTGTCGGATCGGATCGAGCCCTTCCTGCCGCGGCCGCAGGTCGTGCGCAGCGAGAGCGGCAACGGCAGCGGGCCGCACTTCGGCCTCGACCACGAGCGGCCGAAGTCGATCGGGCGGCTGCGCGGCTTCCAGGGCAACTTCGGCGTCTTCGTCCGCTCCTACGCCTACATCCTCAGCCTCGGCGCCGATGGCTTGGCGGAGGCGTCGGAGACGGCCGTGCTCAACGCCAACTACCTCAAGGCGCGGCTCGCCCAGGGCCGCGCCGGCAAGCACCTGCCGGTCGCCTTCGATCGCCACTGCATGCACGAGTTCGTCCTCTCCGGCAAGCCGATGAAGAAGGAGCTCGGCGTCGCCACCCTCGACCTCGCCAAGCGCCTGCTCGACTTCGGCTTCCACCCGCCGACCGTCTACTTCCCCCTCCTGGTCGAGGAGGCGCTGATGGTCGAGCCGACCGAGACCGAGACCAAGGAGTCCCTCGATGCCTTCGCCGATGCGATCGAGCGGATCCTCGCCGAGGCCGAGGCCGATCCCGAGAAGGCGAAGCAGGCTCCCTATACGACCCCCGTGCGCCGCCTCGACGAGGTCAAGGCGACCCGCAAGCCCGTCGTGCGCCAGGCGCTGGACGGCTAGCCCAGGCCCTCGGCGAAGCCGATCCGCCAGCTCGGGTAGCGCGGCTGCCAGTCGAGCTCCCGCTTCGCCTTGGCGTTCGAGGCACCGCGTATCTCGGTCATCATCACGACCGCCGCTTCACCCCCGAGGAGGCGGCCGAGCCAGCGCGGGACGCGCCGCGGGGGCTTGGCGCCGACCGCGGCCGCAAACGCCGGCAGCCACTCCGAGACCGGGGCGGGGTCGTCGTCGACGACGTTGTAGACACCGGGGGAGCCCTTGGTGACCGCAGCGGCGGTCGCTGCCGCGGCGTCCTCGATGTGGACGAAGGACCACACGCCCTGGCCGTCGCCGACCACCGGGAATTTCCGCTTGCGCATCGCCTCGATCTGCTCGCCGCCGGGCCTGCCGGCCGAGGTGTACGGGCCGTAGAAGCCTCCATAGCGCAGGACCAGCCCCTCGATTCCCTCGGCGCCCGTCACCGTCCTCTCCAGATGTTCGATCGCCTTCAGGCTGCGGCGGAACTGCTCGGGCGGATCGGGGTCGAGCGGGTCCTCCTCGCTCTTGACCGGGCCGCCCGTGCGCGCATAGGGCCAGCTCGCGTAGCTCTGGGCGATGAAGCGACTTGCGCCCACCGGGCGCGCCGCAGCGAGCAGGTTGTCGGTGCCCTCGGTGCGCAGCCGGTTGGTCATGGCGAAGTCGCGATCGAAGTGCCGCGGTTCGAGATCGCCGGGGATCGAGGTCAGCTCGTGGAGGATGACCTCCGGCTCGGCCGCGGTGACCGCGCGGGAGACCGCGTCGGCGTCGAGCGCGTCGGCGGCGACGTGTCGGGCGCCGAGGCTCCGGACCAGGTCATGCTTGGACTCCGACCTGGTCATTCCGACGACCTCGTGACCCTCGGCGACCAGGCGCGGGATCAGGTGCCTGCCCATCGCACCGCCGGCGCCCGCGAGGAAGACCTTCATGGATGCACCGTAGCGCTGTCGTGCTTCAGAGCTCCGGCAACTCCTGCTCCAGCTCCAGGACGGGGGCGAAGAGGTCGCCGTGCTGCTCGATCCGCTCGAGCACCTGGCCCGCTTCGAAGACGAGCGAGGAGCCGTCGCCGCTGTCGGCGGTCGCCTCGACCTCCTCCCAGGTGACCGGGGTCGAGGCGGTCGGCTTTTCGCGGGCGCGCAGGGAGTAGACGGCGATCGTCGTCTTGCGCTGGTGGTTCTGGGACCAGTCGACGAAGACCTTGCCCTCGCGTTCGACCTTTTTCATCTTCGAGACGACCTTGTCGGGCGTCTGCTTCTCGAGCAGCTGGGCGATCGCTTTGGCGAACGGTTTGGTCACCTCGTAGGAGACCTTGCCGTTGAGCGGGACGTAGATCTGCAGGCCCTTCGAGCCGGAGGTCTTCGGAAACGACTCGACGCCGAAGTGGTCGAACATCTCGCGCAGTCGCAGCCCCACCTGGCAGCAGTCGACGATGTCCGCCGGCGGCCCCGGGTCGAGGTCGAAGGCGAGCACGGTCGGCCGTTTCGGCGCCCGCGAGAGCGAGAGCGAGGGATGCAGCTCGATCGCCGCCAGCTGGGCCATCCAGATCAGCGTCGGCAGGCTGTCGCAGACGCAGAAGTCGATCTTGCCGGCCCGGGGGCCCGCTTCGACCCGGGCCGTCTTCACCCATTTCGGCCGGTGCTTGGGGCAGCGCTTCTCGAAGAAGGCGGCGTCGAGGTCGTCGACGCCTTCGGGGAAGCGGCGCAGGGTCACGGCCCGGCCGCTCAGGTGGGGGACGATTGCCGGCGCCACCTTGGCGTAGTAGTCGACCATCTCACCCTTGGTGAAACCGGCGTCGGGGTAGAGCACCTTGTCGAGGTTGGTGAGCTTCAGCTCACGGCCGTCGACCTCGACCTGGCGGCTGCCGGCCATCGCCTATTTCGAGGCTTTGGCTTTTTTGCCGGACGAGCGTTTCTTCGGTGCGGCTTTGGCCTTTTTCTTCGCCGTAGGCTTGGCTTTCTTCGCTTTCGTCTTGCGCTTCTCGTCGCCCTTGACCGCCGCGATGCTTTCCTCGAGCGCGGACATCAGGTCGGGCGCCTTGGTCGGCTGCGGCTCCTCGGCGGCGGGCGCCTCGAGCACGTCCTTGCCTTCGGCCTTGCGTTCGATCAGCGCCAGCAGCTGCTCGCGGTACTCGTCGCGGTAGGCGCTCGGGTCGAACTCGGTCGTCAGCGACTCGATCAGCTGCTCGGCCATCGCGACCTCCTTCGCGGCGACCTTCGATTTCTTCTGCGGCAGCTCGTCCTCGAGATCGCCGGGGGGGACCACCTCGTCGGCGAAGCGCATCGTGGTCAGGGTCAGCACGCCGTTGCCCGGGCGCAGCGCCGCGAGGTGCTCCTTGTTGCGGAATACGAAGCGGGCGATCGCCACCTTGCCCGATTTCTCCATCGCCTCGGCGAGCAGCGAATACGCTTTCTCCGCGCCCTCCGCGGGACCGAGGTAGTAGGGGCTGTCGAAGTAGATCGGGTCGATCTGGTCGAGGTCGACGAAGTCCTGCACCTCGATCGCACGGGTCTTCTCCGGTGCCAGCGCCGACATCTCGTCCTTGCTCAACGGGACGTAGCGGTCGGGCGTGACCTCGAAGGCCTTGACGATCTCGCCGTAGGGAACCTCCTCGTCGGTGCCCTCGGCGACGCGACGATGTTTGATCCGGGCGCCGTCGGATTTGCGGATCTCGCGCAGCGAGATGCCGCGGCGCGCGACCGCGCTGTAGAGCTTCACGGGCACGTTGAGTAGCCCGAAGCTGATCGTTCCGCTCCAAATCGCTCTTGCCATCAGCGCATCACCTACCCGGATTCTGGCAGCAGCGCACCGATCGCCGCCGCCGATCGGCGTGGGCGGGAGGCTTCTTGCGGGCGGTAAGAGATCATCTCCCGATGCTGTTCGAGCTGCGCGAAGTCAGCCTCACCCGCGGCGGACGCCGCATCCTCGACCGGGTCGGTGCCGACCTGCACGCCGGCGCGACGGCGATCGTCGGGCCCTCGGGCAGCGGCAAGTCGACCCTGCTGCGCCTGCTCAACCGTCTAGCCGACCCCGATGCCGGCCAGATCTCCTACCGGGGGAGGCCACTGGCGGAGTACGACCCGTTGGCGCTGCGCCGCGAGGTCTCGCTGGTGCCGCAGCTGCCTTCGCTGCTGGACGGGACGGTCGAGTCGAATCTGGCCTATGCGGCGCAGCTGGCGGGGCGGGAGCTCGACGCCGCGGAGTGCCTGGGACACGCCGGCCTCTCTCCGGATTTCACCGCGCGCGACGTCGCCAAGCTCTCGGTCGGCGAGCGGCAGCGGGCGATGCTGGCACGCGCCCTCGCCCAGCGGCCGGAGGTGCTCCTGCTCGACGAGCCGACCTCGGCGCTCGACCACGAGGCGCGCGACGCGATCGAGGCGACGCTGGCGCGGCTGCGCGCCGATCTCGCGATCTCGCTCGTCGTCGTCAGCCACGATCCCGAGCAGGCGCGGCGGCTTGCTGAGCGGGCGGTGCGGCTGAAGGCGGGCCGCGTGATCGCCTGCGGCCCGCTGGAGCAGGCCCTGGCATGAACTCGATCCACGTCTCGCTCGGCCAGGTCGCCGCGGCGCTGGCGCTTGTCGCCCTCGCCGCCGCGATCTCCTTCTGGCGGCGCACCGACCTCGAGCGCGACATCGCGATCGCCACGGTCCGCTCGCTCGTCCAGCTGACCGCGATCGGCTACGCGATCAAGCTGATCTTCGACGCCGACACGATCTGGCTCGTCGTCGCGCTGCTCTCCGTGATGGTCCTCTTCGGCGCGCTCACCGCGCGCAGTCGCGCGAAGAAGGTCCCCGGCGCCTTCTGGCCGCTGCTGATCGGTCTGGCGATCGCCGCCGCCTCGACCCTCGGCCTGGTCGTCGCGCTCGGCATCTTCGAAGCGACGCCGCGCTATCTGGTCCCGGTCGGGGGGATGATGATCGGCAACGCGATGACCGCTTCGGCGGTGGCGCTCAACCGCCTCGGCGACGAGCTGAGCGAGTCGCGCGCCGCGATCGAGGCGACGCTGGCGCTCGGCGCGACGGCGCGGGAAGCGGCGGCCCCGTTCGTCCGCCGCGCCCTGCGCTCGGGCACGATCGCCCTGGTCGACTCGACCAAGACCACGGGCCTGATCTTCTTCCCCGGCACGATGGTCGGCATGCTGCTCGCCGGCGCCGAACCGACCGACGCCGTCCGCCTGCAGCTGATCCTCCTCTACGCGCTGCTCGGCAGCACCGCGATCGCCGCCCTCGTCGCCACCGGCCTCGCCTACCGCAACTTCTTCACCCCCGCGCAGCAACTGCGCGAGCCGGACTGAAGCGCCGTAGAGGTTTGATTCGCATAGCGGTTCAAACCTCTACGGCGGTCCCTGGTCTGGGCGGCGCGGCAGCGGAGCCCTACACTCGTCCCGTGTCTCGCCAGCAGCGCCTGACGCTGATCGCGACGATCCTCGGCTCGACGGTCGTCTTCCTCGACTCGACCGTCGTCAACGTGGCGCTGCCGGCGATCGCCGACGGGCTCGACGCGGGGCTGGCCGGCCAGCAGTGGGTGGTCGAGGCCTACATGCTCACCCTCGTCTCCCTGCTGCTCGTCGGCGGCTCGCTCGGCGACCAGTTCGGCCGGCGGCGGATGTTCGTCGCCGGCCTGATCGCCTTCGGCGCGACCTCGATCCTCTGCGCGGTCTCGCCTTCGGTCGAGCTCCTGATCGGGGCCCGCGCCCTGCAGGGGATCGCCGGGGCGCTGCTGGTCCCGGGCTCGCTGGCGATCGTCGCCGCCACCTTCGAGGGGGCCGAGCGCGGCCGGGCGGTCGGCACCTGGACGGCTTGGACCGGGATAGCGACCGTGCTCGGCCCGGCCGGGGGCGGGGCGCTGGTCAGCGCGCTCTCCTGGCGGGCGATCTTCTGGGTCAACATCCCGCTGATCGCGGTCACGGTGGCGCTCTGCCTGCACTCGGTGCGCGAGTCGCGCGACCCTGATGCATTCCGAGGCATCGATTGGCTCGGCATCGCCCTCTCGGCCGCCGGCCTCGCCGGCCCGGTATTCGCCCTGGTCGAGCAGCCGACCCGCGGCTGGGGAGACCCGCTCGTCTGGGTCTCGATGCTCGCGGGGCTCCTCTGCTTCGTCCTGTTCGTCGTCTGGGAGGCGCGGGCCCGCCACCCGATGCTCGAGCTCTCGCTGTTTCGCGTGCGCAACTTCCGCGTCGCCAACCTGACCACGCTCGCCGCCTACGCCGGTTTGATCGGCGGCCTCTTCTTCGTCGGCCTCTTCCTCCAGCAGGTCGCGGGCTACACGCCCCTGGAGGCGGGACTGGCGACGACGCCGGTCTCGCTGATCCTCTTCTTCCTCTCGCCCCGCTGGGGCAAGCTCGCCTCCGGCACGGGGCCGCGCCTGCCGATGAGCCTGGGCCCGATCGTCGGCGGTGTCGGCCTGATCATGCTGATGCGCGTCGGCCCGGACCCCGCCTATGCCGCCGACGTGCTGCCCGCGATCCTCGTCTTCGGACTCGGCCTCTCGGCGACGGTGGCGCCACTGACGGCGACCGTGCTCGACTCGGTCGAGGAACGGCATGTGGGCATCGCATCGGGCGTGAACAACGGCGTCTCGCGCGTCGCAGGACTGCTCGCGATAGCCGTCCTCGGCGCGGTGATCTCAGCCAGCTTCGGCTCGAGCATCGACGGCAACCTTGGCGCCGCGCCACTCAGCCGCGCCGCCGACAGCGCGGTCAGCGAAGCCAAGGAACAGCCGCTGGGCGTGCCAGGCAACGACGGCATGTCGAGCGCCGAGGCGACGCGAGTGCGCTCCGCCGCCGCCGACGCCTCGACCTCGGCCTTCCACCTAGGCGTCCTGATCGCCGGCCTCCTGATGATCGCCGGCGGCATCTTCGCCGGCATCGGGATCGAGAACCCGAAACGAACGGTTGAAGCAATCCCCAGTCGCGGCTCTGCCCCAGCCGGTGAGTGCGGCCACGGGCCCGACGCCGACTGCCGTGACCATAAACAGCTCCCATCGGCGGGCGACTCGGTGGAGCCCGAACCCGCTTAACCGGGTGGCGACTCGGCGGAGCCTGATCCTGTGTGACAGGCCCGTTCCGACAGGGGGCGAAACGTCTTGTACTTTTTCGTCGAGAGCCCCGGGCGCCAGCGCAACCCCCATCCACCGAAAAAGTTAAGTGAAGGCCCCTGCCGGAACGGGCCCCTCGGCACGCTCGAATAGTCTCCGCTCCGTGCCCGCCCCAATCATCTTTTCGGGAATCCAGCCGACCGGCCGCAAGCACCTCGGCAACTACATCGGGGCGATCCGCCAGTACGTCGAGGGCCAGGAGCGTGGCGAGCCGGCGATCTTCTGCATCGTCGACCTGCACGCGCTCTCCGTCGCCTACGACCCTGCCGAGTTGCGCGAGCGGCTCTACGACACGACCGCGATCCTGCTCGCCGCCGGGCTCGACCCCGAGCGCTGCATCCTCTTCCGCCAGTCCGACGTGCGCGAGCACACCGAGCTGACCTGGCTGCTCTCGTCGGTCACCTCCCACGGCGACCTCAACCGCATGCACCAGTTCAAGGACAAGTCGGGCAAGCAGCGCGAGCTGGCCGCCGCGGCGCTCTTCTTCTACCCGGTGCTGATGGCCGCCGATGTGCTCGCCTACAAGGCGACCGAGGTGCCGGTCGGCGACGACCAGAGGCAGCACGTCGAGCTGATGCGCGAGATCGCCCGCCGCTTCAACGAGCGCTTCGGCGAGGCTCTGGTCGTGCCGGAGCTGCGCACCCCCGAGGTCGGGGCGCGGATCATGGACCTGCAGGAGCCGGAGCGGAAGATGTCGACCACCGCCTCCAGCGAAGCGGGCACGGTGTACGTGCTCGACGAGGCCAAGGCGATCCGCAAGAAGCTCGGCAGCGCCGTCACCGACTCCGGCCGCGAGATCGTTCGCGCCCCCGACAAGCCCGGCGTCACCAACCTGATCGACATCCTCGCCGTCGCCCGCGGCATCGATCCGGGCCAGGTCGAGCGCGAGTTCGAGGGCAGCGGCTACGGCGATCTGAAGCAGGCCGTGGCTGAGGCTGTGGTCGAGCTGCTTGCACCGGTGCGCGAGGGCTACGCCGAGCTGCGTCCCAACGAGGCGGCGCTCGAGGCGGCGCTGGCCGCCGGCGCCGAGAAGGCGCGCGCGATCGCCGCGCCCACCGTCGCCGAGGTTCGCGATCGCATGGGCATCGGCCCGCGGCGCTAAGTTGAGCCAGTGCCCGTCGCCGAGCTTGACCTAGAACTCGACGTATTCGTCGGGCCATTCGACCTCCTGCTGGCTGTCGTCCTGCGCGAGGAGGTCAGCCTGCTCGAGGTCGAGCTGGGTGAGGTCGTCGTCGCCTATATCGAGCACCTCGAGCGCGAAGGGGAGCTGGAGCTCGAGGTCGCGACCGAGTTCCTCGTCCTGATCGCCGCCCTGCTCGAGCTGAAGTCCCGCCTGCTGCTGCCGGGGGCCGAGGGCGACCTGGAGGAGTTGGCGCCCGAGGAGGCGGTGGAGGAGCTGCTGGCGCGGCTGCTCGAGTACCGCCGCTATCGCGACGCGGCAACCATGCTGGAGCGGCGCTTCGAGGCTCAGCGGGGCTATCTGGATCGGTCGGCGCCGCTCCCCGCGGAGCTGCGCCGCGTTGCCCTCGAGGCGGCGGTTGCCGCCTATGACCCAGAACAGCTCGCCTCCGCGCTCGGCGATCTCCTCACCCTGCCGCCGGAAGTCGATCTGGCCCACATCCGGCCGACCGTCTCCCTCGAAACGCGGCTACGAGCCCTGCGCGACGCCCTCGCAGGACGGCCCAGCATCGATTTCGACGAGCAGTTCGGGGGTG
>DASSHI010000027.1:0-81433 GCA_035693025.1 Solirubrobacterales bacterium | reverse complement strand
GCTGTTGGCTGACGCCCTGGGGTAGGTCGGTCGCCCGGATGCGGACGGACTTGCGGACGCGCTCGCTCACACCTTCGATGCTGGCGAGGGGCTGCGTTGACCCGCTACTTCGCGACGGGCATCTCGTCGGCGCCCGCGATCTGGATGCCGCCCGTCACCGCGTCCCGGATCGCCCCCTCGCCGTTCTCTCCGACCAGGAACGTGCGCTTCACCGGTTCGCCCGCCTCGACGGTGACGAAGGTGAGCATCAGCCCGCGCTCGCCCTCGATCCGGCTGGCGCTCGTGCCGACCGGGCACTCGATGACCTGGCGCGGCTCGCGCTGTGGCGGCTGCGGTCCGTGGCCCTCTGGGGGAACGGGTGGGGCGCCCCTGCCTCCGTTGCTCGCGCTCATGGGCGCATCCTCGCGGAGGGGGTGCGTTGACCCTATGCATGGGGGAGACCGGTGCCTACCCGGGAGTCGAACCCTTGCTCGGTACCCCATCAGCCTCACGGCCGCCGAGTCGTCACGGGGCAGACACCGATCTCAACGCGCGTTGCCCCCATCCTACGCCTTCGCCACGACCTTGCGCCTGCGCCGCCGCCCGACGCCTTTCATCAGCGCCGTGATCGCCCAGACCAGGGCATCCATGCGGTCCGGCGAGGGCACGCCTGCCTCCCCGGTCCAGTTGCACATCTGGTCCTCGACCTCGGGGAACTCGCCCACGTGGAAAACCTGGGCCTCTCCCCGATTCGCTCCTTGCTCGTAGAGCATCGCCACCGGCTCGGCTCGGGTGCGCTTGCCGTCTGAGGCGTGGACATCGAACACGGGGACCCGGACTCCGATCTCGTCCATCACCTGCTCGAGCAGGTCGGCGACGAAGGCCCCGCCATGGTTGGCCTCGTACACGATCGCCGCACCCACGCGGTCAGCCAGGATCACGGCCTCAGTGAGCCACTGGGTCGGCGTCTTGCGCATCCCTTCGCTGCCCAGCAGGTAGTAGCGCCCGGGTTCGCCCTCAGCGACCAGCGCCCACGCCTGCTCGTCGCCCTCGTACTTGCCGTCCGCGGTGTCGAGCGCCAGGATGCGGCGGCCGAAGTTGCCCGGCACCTGCCGGGGGTCCAACCGCCCCAGCTTGATCCAGTCGCGCTTCCACAGCGCGCCCTCTGCCTCGTCCAGCAGCAGCCCTTCCAGCTCCTGCTTGCCCAGTTCGGTGTCCTTGGTCAGCAGGGCGGTCTCCCGGAAGACCTCCGAGAGGTTGTCCCAGTTTTCGGCGGTGAGCAGCCGGCGGGTCAGCACGCGGGGATCGGCGAGCAGCCGCTTGACCAGGGCTCGCGCCGGGCGGTCGCGCTTCGGCGTCCCGGTGACGATCCTTCGCGCCCGGCCTTTGCGCACCGCATAGCCCACCGACTCATCGAAGGCTTCTTTCCATTTCTTCCACAGTCCGATCTCGTCGCACCACACGCCGCGCAGGTTGGTCCCTTGGATCGTCGGCGCTCCGTCGTCGGCGCCGTCGATCACGATCCGCGTCCCGTCGCGCAGCTCCATCTCCCCGATCGAGCGGTTCCACTTCGCCACGGTCGGGCTGATCCCGGCGTCGACCTCAGCCTTGCTCGTGCGCAGGGCGGCGAGCAGGCCCGATTCCCCCTCAATGCACTTATCGCGGGCATCGCCGAAGGTGGGCGCGACCACGGCCCATTCGCCCGGGCCCTCGGTCTCGCGCAGCGGGTCATTCTCGATCTCTTCGACCAGCAGGTGCGCGCCGGTCCAGGTCTTCCCCGAACCGCGGCCCCCAGTCAGCAGCAGCGTCGACCACTCCTCCTCTGGCGGGCGCTGGTTGGGCCGCGCCCTATCGAGCCAGTGGCCGTCGACCCGTTCGCGCAGCCTCAGCATGTAGCTGCGCTTGTCCTCTATGGGCCAGGAGTCCCAGTCCTCAGGAAGGTGCGGGCTCGCCATCGCGATCCGCGAGAGCCTTCTCGGTCAGCCGCTCGGTCAGCCGCTCGACTTCGCGGTCGATCTTCTCGGCGTTGCGGTGGGTGACCTCGCCCTTGAACTCAGACATGGACTTGGGACGGCCGAACACACGGTCGCGCAGTTTCTCGGCGGCGGCCATCTGCGCGCCCAGGTCCTCATGCTCGGAGACGCAGACCGTGCCGTCCTTGGCCGACGTGCCGTACAGCTTCGCGCCGCCCTCCGGCCGCTCGGTCAGTACGAGCTCGCCGTCATCGTCTATGTGGACATCGAAGCCCAGGATCTTCCAGTAGGGCCGCATCCAGGCGATCGCGTAGTTCTCCATGAGGCGCTGCTCTACCTCCGCGGGCTTCAGTTTGCGGGGCCGACCGCTTCCGGGCTGAGCCCCGCCGAAACCTGCGGATTTCTTGATCTTCCTGTCCGCGTGCGAAAGGCACACGAGCTGTCCCGGTAGGGCACCGTTGCGACACTGCGCCCCCGCCTTCGTCCGCGCAGTGCAGCGCCGCTTGGTCTTCTCGTCCGCCATGCCTCCAAGGTAGGATCGACCCGCGTTGACCCGCCCCCCTGAACGAGCAACGCCGCCTCGAAGGGCGGCGCCGGCTCGGCAATGTGCGCCCCACCACAGGACGCCCTATGCAGTCTACCGGGTGCGCAGGGTCAGGCTGCCTGTAGCTCGGCTTGCCGCCGCCGAGCTTCGCGAGCATGGCCGGCCTGGCATTTCTTGCAGTAGTGGCTCACTTCGGTGCTCTTGGTCCGTGGGGCGTAGAAGTCGTCTTTGGGCTTGACGTGCCCGCAGCCTCGGGGGTGAGGACAGCGATATTCGCCGGGGCCTACTCGGGCGGCCATCAGGTGCCCTCCATCTCAGCCAGCACGTCGTCAACGGTCATCTGCGAAGCCCCCCCCGCGAGTGCCGGGGTGCGGATCGTGTTCAGGCACTCGTTCCCCCAGGTGTCCCAACCGAGGCGGTCACGGCGGGCGAACAGCTCGAGGTAGGGACCGGGAGACCACTGCTCTACATGGTCGAGGAACGCCTCGGGCTTGGCGCTGTGGATCTTGCCGCCGCCCCTCGGGTAGTAGGGCTGCCGCCAGAAGTGGACGCCCATCGGCTCGCCAGCGCGCCAGTCGGGTGAGCCGCGCTTGGCGACCAGGATCGGCTCGTGATCGGCGGCGAGTGCGCGCGGGGTGCCGAGGCCGGGATTGCGCAGCCCCCACATGATCTCGGCACAGGGCTCAAAGCCCCAAGCGCGGGCGACAGCGGCTGCGACCCCCTCGCGGAAGTTCCGGCGCGTCGACCAGAGGAAGAGCGCACAGTTGTCGGCTGCCCACTCGGCTACCTGGAGGGCTTCGATCTCCTCGAGCGACATGAAGCTGTAGGGGACCTCGGTTGCCGAGGCCCGACGGCCGCCGGGCCTCATCTTCCGGCTCGGCAACTCCCAGGGTGGATCGGCGACGATGGTCCGGTACTCCCCCACTATGCCGCCTCCCGCTCTTCGCGCCGCGTGACCCCGGCGTCGAGCGCCAAGTCCTCGAGCAGGTTCTCCAGGTTGGCGAGGTGGCCGCCGACCAGGTGCCGCTTGCCGCGGCGGTGGGCCTCTCGGGCTTCGCGGGCGTAGCGGCGCAGCCGGGCCATGCAGTTGCACATCCGGGGGTCGCCTACCTGTCCGCAGCGGGGACAGCGGTGGCGGGTGTTTGGGCGGGGCTTCACCTGCGCTTCACCGCGTCCCGCCAGCGCTGCCAGGTCTCGGGGTGCCGGGCTTTGATCTGTAGGCAGAGCATCTCGACCTCGCGCTTTCGCAGGCTGGCCGTGGGGCGACCCCATGGGATCTCGGCGGCGGCGAGGATGCGGGAGACCTTGGCCTCTTCCAACCCGTTCGCCCAGCAGAGGACATCGCCGACCGGGGCGGCCTTCACGGCCTCGTCGGGTTTGCGCAGCACCATCAGCAGGTGGCCGCGGCCCTCTTCGAGTTCGGCGCGTACCACGTGGCGGCGCCCCAGCAGCTCGGCGGCGGTCATGTGGTGACCTCCCGGCGTAGGAGCTCAGACAGGGCGTGGGGGTGGCCGTTGGCGGCTGCGACGCGCAGATGCTCGGGCGGTGAGGTGGTGCCCGAGACGGCGAAGTGCGTCACTCCCCGGTTGGGGTCTGCGTCACTCTTGCGTCCCAGATGGCCGCGCAACGCCCCGCACTCCCGCCCGTGTCGCACGGATGCGAGCGGCGTTACGGGGCTATGCGGAGTCGTTCGCTCGGCTGGCGAGATACCCCCGGCTGGATTCGAACCAGCGACCCACGGCTTAGAAGGCCGTCGCTCTGTCCACTGAGCTACGGGGGCGGGTGCGCTTAGGTTACGGCTCTACTTGACGTAGCGGGCGAAATGGTGGGCGGTGATGACCAGGCCAGCGTTGAGATAAAGGCGGTGGGCGTCGGCTCGGTTGAGTTCGACGCCGGAGTCGAGGTGGAGCTGCTCGCAGCTCTCGCGCCGCGCCTCCTCGAGCAGCCAGTCGAGCAGCGCTCGCCCGTGGCCGCGCCGCCGCGCCTCGGGCAGGGTCGAGAGGTCGTCGACGTAGAGGTAGCGGCCCCAGGCGAGACTGTCGGCGATGCGGAAGCCGGCGACGCCGACGGCGCCCTCGGCGCCCGCTTCGAAAGCGCCGGCCAGCCGGTAGCCCTGCCCGCGCAGCGTCCCGTCGACCCGGCCGACGAACGACTCCTCGTCGGCGAGGTCGGTGCGCAGCGCCCCCATGGCGGCAAAGGCCAGGCCCGTCTGCGGCGGCAGCAGCTCGCGGATCACGCGGGCATCCTTGCACCTCGCGTAGGATCGACGGCGATGCCGAGGGTCGACGCGGGAGGCAGCGAGCTTCACTACGAGCGCGCCGGGAGCGGCGAGCCGATGCTGCTGATCCAGGGGATGAGCGCGACCCACCTGGCCTGGGGGCGCGACTTCCTGGCGCCGCTGGAGCAGAGCTTCGAGTGCGTCGTCTTCGACAACCGCGGGATGGGCCTCTCAGGGCCGGCGCTGATGCCGTTTACGACTGCCGACATGGCGGACGACGTCGCCGCCCTGCTCGACGCGCTCGAGATCGAGCGCGCCCACGTGCTCGGCATCTCAATGGGCGGCATGATCGCCCAGGAGCTCGCCCTGGCCCACCCCGAGCGCATCCGCACCCTGAGCCTCGGAGCGACCTACTGCGGCGGGCCCGAGGGAACGCTGATGGCCGAGGAGGACCTGCGCATGCTCGGCGCGGCGATGTCCTCCGGCGATCGCGAACAGGTGCTGCGAGCGATGTGGGAGATCAACCTCTCCCCCGGCTTTCGCGCCGAGGAGAGCCGCTACGACGCTTTCCGCGCGATGGCGGAAGAGCTGAAAGCGCCCAAAGAAGTGATCTTGCAGCAGATGCAGGCCTGCGCCGCTCACGACACGAGCACCCGCCTGCGCGGCGTCTCCATCCCGACCCAGGTCATCCACGGCACCGCCGACCGCCTGCTCGGCGCCAACAACGGCATCCAGATAGCCCGCCTGCTAGGCGTCGAGCCCCAGCTCATGGACGGCATCGGCCACATGTTCTGGTGGGAGCAGCCCGACCGCTCCGCAGCTCTCGTCCGAGAGCATGCACTGACGTCGGTCCAGAGCCCATCCCGGTAGGGCTGAAACGTCTTGTACTTTTTCGTCGAGCGCAGAGGGCGTCAGCCGCAACCCGAATCACCGAAAAAGTTAAGTGAAAGCCCTGCCGGGATGGGCTCTCAGCCCAGACCGACGTCAGCGCAGCTCGTGTCCAGCTTGCCCTTGACCTTGAAGACGTAGTCCGGCTCAGGCGTGATTTCCGGCTCGGCGACGACCAGTTCGAGCGCCTTGGCGCTCTTCAGCCAGGCGTAGATCGGGTACCAGTAGGGCGCTTCCGGAGAGTCCTGCGTGAACTGGCTGATGATCAGGTAGTCGTATTCGCCTTCGTTGATCGTCTGGCGGAATTGGTGGCAACTGGTCGCCAGGCGATAGGTGCCGTCCGGCCCTTCGACGCCGATGTACTGGACGTAGTTGTCGAGGTTGGCCCCGTAGAAGCCGTACTGGCCGAAGAACATCTCGCCCGAGCCGGCGATGCCGATGCGTTTGTCGTGCTGGTTACGGGCGAACGTGTACGCCTTGCGCGGGCCGCCGTCCTGCAGGAACGGGGTCGTGCGCACGTAGTGCTGGTTGTAGTACTGGACCTCCTGCGCCCGCCCGAGCACCACCGCCAAGAGCAGCACGCATCCGGCCCCGACCATGACGTAGGCCCGGCTGACGACGCGGCGGCTGCGCAGCAGCGCCAGCGCGGTCGGAGTCCACACCAGCGCCGCCGTGAGAAAGATCGTGCCGACGATGTAGGGCGGGTACCAGCGCGGCGTGGTCAGCACGGTTATCGCGTAGACCAAGACGAGGAAGAGCAGCGTCTGCCAGGCGCGCGAGTCGGGCGCGCGCAGCGGCCGGGCGATCGACAGCACGATCATCGCCAGCACCAACCCCGGCACGAGGTAGCGCGTGTTGGTGAAGAACCCCGTCGGCGAGCCCTCCTGTCCGGCGGCGGTCAGCGGGGTGAACAGGTAGACGATCGCGGTCAGCAGCGCCGCGGCGGCGACCACCTGCAGGATCCGGTTGCGCGAGCGCACGGCGATGAAAATCGCAGCGGCGACGGCGACGATCAGGATCAGCGGCCAGAGCGGCCCGAAGGCGTCGTCGAGGCGGGGAAAGAACCAGTGCCTGTAGATGGTCGGATCGGTCAGGTAGTGGGAGACGGCGAAGCGTGGCCGCGGATCGAGCGGCATCTGGTCGGGCCGCGGCAGGTGCAGCGGCCCGAAGCCGGTCGAGGGGATCGGGTTGCCGCCGGTCTTGATCGCGGCGCGCACGTACCAGTAGCCGCCGATGACGAAGCCCGAGACGCCTAGCAGCCAGGCGGTGGTCAGGCGCCGGCCGCGGCCGCTGAAGAGGACGACGCCGAGGCCGATCGCGACCACCGGCACCAGGAACGTGAACTTGACCGAGATCGCCAGGCCGCCGGCGATGCCGGCGAGCACGAGCGGGCCCTTGTCGAGCAGCGGCGCGTCGCGCTCGGGCGTGTCCTGCACCGCCCCCTCCTCCGGCGCGCGTCGCTGGTGGCCGTTGATCAGGAAGGCGGCAAAGGCGATCAGGAAGGCCAGCCCCATGATGTCGTTGCGGCCCTCGCCGGGCTGGGTCTCGATCATCACCCCCGAGTCGAGGATGATCGCCCCGGCGACCAGGGTCGCGGGCCCGACCTTGTAGGGGCGGCCGACGCACCACGCCCCCAGCAGCGCGACCGCGATCCAGATCATGTTGATCAGCGGCGAGAGCCAGTCGGTCTTGAAGACGACGATCCCGGCGGCGTGGATCAGTTCGGAGGTCTGCGGGTAGAACCAGGCCGCGAGGCGCAGCGGGTCGGTGTAGTGCAGGTGGACCGTCGAGGCTTCCTGCGCCATCCGCGCCGCGAAGGGCATGTGGTACCAGGTCGTGTCGCCGCCGAACATGCCTGCGTCGAGGCTGAGCTGCGAGGGGAACGTCCACTCGGCGACGGTGAACGAGGCGACCCCGAGGGCCAGCAGGAAGGCGATCGTCTGCACCTTCGGCGCCGCGACCTCGTTGCGCAGGCGCGGCGCCATACGGCGGCCGAGCGCTGCCGCGCCGAGGCCGACGCCGATGCAGACGACGACGATCCAGCCGAGCCGCAGGATGCTGAGCGAGCCGAGCAGCTCGAGTGCGAGCACCAGCAGGGCCACCGCGAGCGTCGCGTCGCCGAGTCGGGCGAGGGCGCCGGAGAATTCCGGCACGATCCAGCGGCGCAGCCAGTAGCCGCCGAGACCGACCGCCGAGACGATGCCGATCGTCGCCAGGCAGCCACCTATGTAGGAGCCGAAGGAGGGCGTCACAAGCGGCGGATGCTATTCGCCCCGCCGGGCGAGCGAGCTACTCGGCCGCGGCGGCGGGAATCCGGCAGGAGACGCCGGTGCCGGCGAGGCCACAGTAGCCGTTGGGAACCTTGTGCAGGTACTGCTGGTGGTAGTCCTCGGCGTAGTAGAAGGGTCCGGCCGGCTCGACCTCGGTCGTGATCGGCTCGTGCCCGGCGGAGCGCAGCGCCTCGTCGTAGGCCTCGCGCGCCATCTCCGCCGTCGCCTTCTGGGCGTCGTTGGCGAAGTAGATCCCGGAGCGGTACTGGGTGCCGACGTCGTTGCCCTGGCGCATCCCCTGGGTCGGGTCGTGCTCCTCGAAGAAGACCTCGAGCAGGCGCGCGTAGGAAATCCTCTGCGGGTCGAATGCGACCAGCACGGCCTCGGCATGGCCGGTCCGACCGCTGCAGACCTCCTCGTAGGTCGGGTTGGGCGTCCCCCCGTTCATGTAGCCGACCGCGGTCGTGTAGACGCCGTCGAGGGTCCAGAACAGCCGCTCGGCTCCCCAGAAGCAGCCGAGCGCGAAGTAGGCGACCTCGGTGCCCTCCGGGAAGGGCGGCTTCAGCGGCGCGCCGAGCACCGCGTGGCGCTCCGGGACCTCGAAGGCCGGCTCGCTGCGCCCCGGCAGCGCCTCCTCCGGCGAGGGCATCTCGGTCTGCTTGCGGCCCCAGAGCATCTCCGTACAAGGTAGCGTCCCCGTATCGGCTGCCTCGTCCTACTCTTCGCCCTGCTCTCGCCCAGGCTGGCGCTGTTCGTCATCTTCCTCTTCAGCGACCTGCTCAGCCGCGCCTTCGACAGCTGGATCGTGCCCTTCCTCGGCTTCTTCCTGGTGCCCTGGACGACCCTCGCCTACGCCGTAATGTGGTCCTCCTCGGAAAGCGTCCACGGCTTCGAGTGGTTCATCGTCGTCCTCGCCTTCCTGATCGACGTCGGCGCCTTCACCGGCGGCGGGCGACGGCGGCGCAGGGCTGCTTAGTCGCGACCGTCGAGCGGATAGGCGACCCGCACGTGCTCCTTGGCGAGGACGATGAAGTCACGGCGCTCGGCCACGCCCCCACCCCCGAGCGGCGAGATCTCGACATCGAGCAGCGGGATGAAGGCAACGTCAGCACGGTTGACCGCGTCCGAGAATCGGCTCTGGTAGCCCTCCGGCGGCAACGTAACGTCGCCCACCACGAGGTGCCGATCGGTTTCGAAAACAACGCGTTCCCGGCGCCGCGGGCTGCTTGAATGCGCCTCCATGCAGCTCATATCGACATTTCCAGGCATTTCGCGACCCGGATAAGCGTCCAACCTGGCGGCGTTTCAACCCAAATCTAGGATCGCTCTCGATGACCCGCGGACCTCGACCTGCTCGCAGGCGGCTGACCGATTCCGGCGTCGACATCGCCTGGGACGAGGCTCTGCCTGGCCTGCGTCGCTTCTACTGCCGCGACCCCCTGGGGGAATCGGCTCGAGCTTCTCGCGGATCGGCCCTGACCCAGCAGTGCGCCTTGAGCAGAAGAACGAGTCCGCAGAGCACGTAGAGGATCGCGATCCCGATCAGCGTCCACTTGACGCTCGAGCAGGCGGTCGCGAACGGCGGCGCGAAGCCTCCCCCGTGCCCGGCGAGGGTGAGGAGGAGGGCGACATTTTCGCTTGCGTCGAAACAGGCTGCGGCGAGCGCGAAGTAGGGAACAACGGTCCCTGCTCTCGCCATGCGCCGCCATTCCCTGGCTCGCGCCGCGTCGCAGACCGCGAAGCCGGCGAGAGCGAAGAACAGGCCGTAGGAGAGCATGTAGCCGTAGTCGAGCAGCAGGCCGAGGTGGGCCAAGCGCCTCCCCTCGGGACCCCACCCGGCGACGATCTGAGCGGCCCGCGCCGGGCTGCCGGCGAACTCGAAGTCGCTGATACTCGCGCCATGTCCCCGTACTCCGGGATCGAGCAGGTAGAGCGCAATCGTGAACCCGACGGTCGCGGCACCGAGAATCACAAGCGCCGACTTGCGATTGATCCATCCATTGCGCCCCGCAGCCGACATCCGGAGCACAGCGTATTGCGCATCAGGGTGGTTCACCGCAGGCGAAGAAATCGAGATCATCACGGCCGTCCGGTGGCTCGTCTCAGACTTTCCCCCGGGCGCGGGTCATGCGATCCGCGATCACGACAAGCCATGGCCTTCGACGGCTTGGTAGCCCGTCGGCTTCGGTCACCGTAGGACGTGTGTCACGGCCTTCGTTGCCACATCGCCCGCGTCGTTACGCGCTTCTCCGGCGACCAGGATCTTCACCTGGGACCGGGAGAGGAGGGCTTTGCGTCCCCGTTTTGACAGCTTCAACGTCACCTTCTCGTCACTCGCCGTCGTGAAACGAACCGTTTTCGGCACAAAGACCGGGATGAGCCTCGCCCGGGCCCGGCGTGCGCCGAGCTTGAGCCTCGCCCTGCCGCTCAGCGCCACGCTTGCCGCTTCGTTGACGCTTGCCGCGACCCTCAACTTCCTGGTGCGGACCAGCTTTCGCAGCGACTCTCCTTCGATCCGAAGGGAAAGCGCGATCTGGGGATTCGGAGGCGGAGGCGGGGGCGGGGAATTGATCGGCCCGCCTGCGATCGCGATCGTCTCCGTCCGGATGGTCGCGTTGCCGCTGGCATCGAGGGCGCTGACGGTCACCGGGTACGCCCCTGGCGCGTCATAGACGTGGGAGACGGAGTTGCCCCCTGCGGCTTGGCTGCCGTCGCCGAACGTCCAGCTCGTCCCACCAAGCGAGAAGACGTCGAAGGGAGAGACCGCGAAGGAGACCGGCTCGCCCACCGTCCCCGTAGCGGGGATCTGCAGAGCGTCGAGTCGCGGCCCGGAAAAGTCGTAGCCCGCCCCCTGGATTACGTAGGGTGGGGCGCCCACGGCGCGCCCCCAAATCGCAATCGCGTCACCGGCTGCGTCGAAGGCCAGATCCGGCAAGCCGGAGTCTTCGCCGGTGGCCGAGAGGCTCTTGGGCGCCTGCCAGTCGCCGCCGGGCGGGCGCACGGCCGCCTGAACTTCATGGCTCGTGGAGCTGACGCCTCGCGTCCAAGTCGCGATGACGCCCGCCGCCGAATTGGCCGCCAGCTCGTAGGACTGGAACGTTTCGGCTTCCGCCGAGAGATCCTCCGGCCCCGACCATTCCCCGCCCGGCGGCCGCATTGCCGCCCGCAGTATCTGTTCAGCGCTTCCGGGACCCGACCAGATCGCGAACGCGTTGCCGCTCGAGTCGACGCAAAGCGCCGGCACGCCTCCTTCGGCTGAGACTTCTTCGGGTGCCGACCAGTCGCCGCCGGCCGGCCGCGCCGCCGCCTGGATGCCACCGCTGGAGAGGATGGTCCACGCGGCGACCGCGTCGCCCGCCGCGTTCATCGCAATCCGCGGCGACCGTGCGTCATCGCTCGCAGCCGAGATTTCATCAGGCGTCGACCAGTCCCCGCAGGCAGTCCGCACCGCGGCCTGGACGACGTCGTGACTGAGATCGAAGCGCTGCCAAACGGCGATCGCGTTGCCCGCCGCGTCGATTGCCACTCGAGGCGAGAACCCGTCCTGCTCGCCTGCGACCGAGAGTTCCTCGGGCGCCGACCAATCTCCGCCCGCCGATCGCACCGCCGCCCAGGTGACTTCGTCATCGACGCCGTCGAAGCCGGTCCAAACCGCAACCGCTTCGCCCGCCGCGTTCATCGCGAGGTACGGGGTGTGCCCATCTTCCACAAAGAGGTCTTCGGGCTCCGACCACTCGCCGCCGGCAGGCCGCGCCGCCGAACGGATCACGAAACCTTGATCGAAGGCGCTCCAGACCGCGACGGCGTTGCCTGCCGCGTCGAGCGCGACATGGACGTTCGACGGTTCTTCTTCCGTGGGGTCGGAAAGGACCACCGGCTCCGACCAGTCGCCCCCAGCCGGGCGTTCGGCTGCCTCGATGATGGTTTCGCTGCCGACGTCACGTGGCCAGATAGCGACAGCGTCGCCCCCCGCGTTGACCGCCACCTCAGGAAACGTGATCGACTGGTTCAGGCCGGAGATGTCCTTTGGCGCCAACCAGGTCGGGGCCGCGGACGCCGTCGACGCGCCGGCCCCCAGGGCCAGCAGGGTGCAGATGAGCACCGCGCCAACGCTCCTAGTCATCTCCCTCACCAGCGCCTGAATGTACCAAAGCAAAAGCACTCGACCCTGCATCTCGCGAGGTGATCAGCGCACCGTCGAGCAAGAATCGGCGCCCGGTGCTGTCGAGGACGCTATGGGATGCTGCCAATCGGGGCGACTGGATTCGAACCAGCGAAACCTCCCGCCCCCAAAGCGGGCGCTCTGACCAGACTGAGCTACGCCCCGGATATCGTGGACATTATGCCCAGTCCGCGCGAACGCGGTTCATCCACGCGCCGAGCCTGGCCCGAAGATAGGTATCGGATACGCGAACCTGAAGAACTCCGTGCTTCGAGCGCCACGACCTTCCGGCAAGCTGACCGCTGTTTGACTTGCGCTGAAATTTGATCGACTCCGGATCGATCTCCAGCAGCTCGCCCCAGAACGCGCGGAGTTCGGCTGGGCGCTGGTCGGCGTGGTGCTGGAACGAGTAAGTGATGGGGTGATCCGAGAGACGTCCGATCCACGTTGCGCCAAGGCGAATCACAGTCGGGTCGGAATTGCAGATCGAGACGACGTTGCGGTTTCGCTTGTAGCCCTCGCCGATATACATGCAGACGAAGTCGCGAAAGGTTGGCTCGGCTGAGAGAGCTTGGTATTCGGCCTGGCCCTGCGCGAAGGCGTCCGCCCTCAGCCGCGCATGCATTTCGCGACTGACCTCACCCGCTCGCCTTGCCGCCAAGGTTTCGCTTTTCGTCGTTCCGATCGGCAGGTCTTTGATCCAGTAATAGATCGTGGTACGCGAGATCGCCAGCCGATCGGCAAGCTCGTCGATCGTCAGCTTCCTCTCGATCCGAAGCTTCCTTGCCTTCTCCTTGATGTAGTCCGGGTACGCCATGTTGATCGAACATATGTTCCCATCTACGCCGGACGACCGGAACCGCTAGCGTCCCGCCCGATGGCCGACGTGCGCCCGATCTTCGCGACTCGCTACGACCTCGGGGTCGTCGGATCGCTGCAGGACGTCGCAGCGCCGCCCTATGACGTGATCGACGCCGCGATGCGCGCGGATCTGCTCGAGCGCTCTCCCTACAACGCGGTCGCGATCGACCTGCCGAAACCCTATGGGGAGGCCGGGCCGCAGCAGACCGGCGACGACCCCTACGAGCGGGCCGCGCGGACGATGGAGGAGTGGCGGCAGGCGGGCGCTCTGGCCAGCGACCCCGAGCCGGCGATCTGGGCGATGACGCAGGACTACACCGGGCCCGACGGCACGGCCCGCACGCGCCACGGCATCCTTGCCCGAGTCCGGGTCGAGGACTTCTCCGCCGGCCAGGTGCTGCCGCACGAGCGCACCCTGCCCGGCCCGAAGAAGGACAGGCTCGACCTGACTCGCGCGACCCGCCACAACCTCTCGCCGATCTTCTCGCTCGCCACCAGGGACCCCTGGCCGCTGGTCGCGCCGGCGATCGAGGGCGCCGAGCCCTGGGGCGAGGCGAGCGACGAAGGCGGCACCCTGACCCGCGTCTGGCGCGTCGGCGATCCGGCGATCCTCACCCAGGTCACCGAGCTGCTGGGCGGGTCCCAGCTCCTGATCGCCGACGGACACCACCGCTACGAGACCGCGATCGCCTACCGCGACGAGATCGGCGGCGAGGGCGACCACGAGTTCACCCTGATGGCGCTGACCGGACTCGACGACCCCGGCCTCACGGTCTTTCCCACCCACCGGCTGCTCTCGGGCTTCCGCGACGATCCCGAGCGCCAGCGCCGCCTCGGCGAGGGCCTGCGCGAGCTCTTCGACACGACCGAGGTTCCCCTCGAGCAGCTCGACCCGCTCGGCGAGGAGGGCGCCGGCGTCTTCGGCCTCTACGACTGCTTCCACGAACGGGCCTTTCGTCTGCGGCTCAAGGACAGCGCCGTCGCCGCGCTCGACGAGCAGCTCGCCGGCAAGCCCGAGGCCTACCGCCGCCTCGATGCGGCGATCCTCGAGACGCTCGTGCTCAAGGGCATCGCCGGCCTCAGCGAAGACGACATCCTCGCCAAGCGCGGACTCGGCTACTCGAAGAGCGTCGAAGACTCGCTCGCGCTGCTCGAGGACGGCACCTACGACGTCGCCTTCGTCCTGCGCCCGATCCCGGTCGACCAGGTCAAGGCGATCTGCGAGAGCGAGGAGAACATGCCGCCCAAGTCGACCTACTTCTTCCCCAAGGTCCTCACCGGCCTCGTCTTCAACCCGGTCGGCTGAAGGCGACGCGGCGTAGGATCACGCCGTGGTCAAGATCTACACCAAGAAGGGCGACGACGGCACCACCTCGCTCTGGTACGGCGGCCGCGTGCCCAAGCACCATGGCCGCACCGAGGCCTACGGCGCACTCGACGAAGCCTGCTCGCAGCTCGGCGTCGCCCGCGCCCTCTGCGGACCCGACCATGCCGAGCTGGCCGCCGACCTGCTGCGCCTGCAGGACGACATCTTCGTCGCCGGAGCCGAGCTGGCGACGGCACCGGAGGCGAGCGAACGGCTCGAGGACGGGGTCAGCCGCACGACCGAGGAGATGGTCGCCGAGCTGGAGGGCGCGATCGACCGTTATATGGAGCGGGTCGAGCTGCCGCCGCAGTTCGTCATCCCCGGCGGCAACCAGCTCTCCGCCCAGCTCGACGTCGCCCGCACGACGATCCGCCGCGCCGAGCGCCGGATCAGCGAACTGAACGCGAACGGCGAGCTGGCGGGCGAGACCGTAATCCACTTCGTCAACCGCGCCTCCGACCTCGCTTACGCGATGGCCCGCTTCGCCGACGTCGACGACCCGGTCCTGTTCGAGGGCCGGCGCAAGCGTTGAACAGATGAAGGTCGTCGCCCGTCGGAAGGTGAGCGGAGCGAACCGAATGGGGGGCTACGCCCACGACGTCGAGATCGAGGGCGGCCACACCGTCGTCATCGACGAGCCCAGCTCCGTCGAGGGAGGGACCGATGCCGGCCCCTCCCCCACCCGCCTCGTCGCGGCGGCGCTCGCCGGCTGCACCGCGGTGACGGTGGAGATGTACGCGGCGCGCAAGGGCTGGGACGTCGGAGCGGTCGAGGTGGACGTCGACGTCGAGTACGACGACTTCGCGCCCCTCTCGTTCGCGGTGACGCTGCGCCTGCCAGCCGACCTGAGCGAGGAGCAGAAGGAGCGGCTGACGACCATCGCCCGCAAATGCCCGGTCCACAAGCTGCTCGCCGGCGCGACGCCCGTCAGCGTCTCCGACCGGGTCGAGCCGCTTTGATGGACCTCGGGCTGAAAGGGCGCGCCTGCGTCGTCACCGGCGCCAGCAGCGGGATCGGCCGGGAGACGGCGCGGCTGCTCTGTGCCGAGGGGGCGAAGGTGCTGCTGGTCGGCCGCAACGAAGAGCGGCTCGTGGAAGCGCAGGACGAGGCCGTCGCGGCCGGCAGCGCCGCCGGTGGCGAGGCCCGACACATGGTCCTCGACGTGACCGACGGGGACGCGGGCGAGCGGATGCTCGCCGCCGCGACCGAGTGGTTCGGCGGCCTCGACGTGCTCGTCAACAACGCTGGCGCCGCCCAGTGGCGCCACCTCGACGACGTCCCGGACGAGGACTGGTACGCCCAGTACGAGCTCAACGTGATGGCGCCGCTGCGGGCGATGCGCGCCACCGCCCCGCCGATGGCCGAGCGCGGCTGGGGGCGGATCGTCAACGTCTGCTCGACCGCGGGCAAGCGACCCTCGGCGGCGATGCCCGAGTACTCGGTGGCCAAGGCGGCCGAGCTCTCGCTCTCGCGCCTCTTCGCCGACCGCCACGCCAAGCAGGGCGTGCTCGTCAACGCGATCTGCCCGGGCCCGGTCGAATCGGAGCTGTGGATGGACGCCGGCGGCTTGCTCGACCAGTCACACGAGATGTCCGGCGCCGCGAGCCGCAACGAGGCCCTGGCAGAAGCGGGTGCCAAGCGTCCGATCGGCCGCCTCGCCGAGGTCGGCGAGATCGCCGCCGCGATCGTCTTCCTCTGCTCCGAGCGCGCCTCCTACGTCGCCGGCGCCGCCTGGTCGGTGGACGGCGGCACCGTCCAGGTGATCATCTGACCGATGCGGCGGTGCTGTTGCCGCTCTACGGATGGCCCGACGAGCCCGGCCTCGTCTTCACCGAGCGGCGCGCCGACCTGCGCCGTCACGCCGGCGAGATCTCCTTTCCCGGCGGGCGACGGGACGAGGCCGACGCCGACCTCGCCGCGACGGCGCTGCGCGAGGCCAAAGAGGAGATCGCGCTAGATCCCGCCGTGGTCGAGCTCGGCGAGCAGCTGCCGACCACCGGCACCTTCGTCACGGGCTACCGCATCCATCCCTTCGTCGGCCATATCCCCCACCCTGCCGAGCTGGGCCTGGAGCCCAACCCGGCGGAGGTGGAGACGGTGCTCACGTTCTCCTTGGAGGCGCTGCGCGGGGCCTACGCCATGCGCCGTCTGGTCCGCCGCGGCGTGCCGATCCACACCCCCACCTACGAGATCGAAGGCCACCTCATCTGGGGCGCCACCGCCCGGATCCTGGGCGATCTGCTCAGCCGCCTAAACCGAGACGACTGAGCGGCCCGGCTACTTCCCGGGCTGCGGCACGATGCGGATGTACGGCTTCGGCTCCTCCCAGCCGTCGGGGTAGATCTCCTTCGCTTCCTCGTTGGAGACCGAGCCGCCGATGATCACGTCGTCGCCCTGGTTCCACTGGGCCGGGGTCGAGACTTTGTGTTCGGCGGTGAGCTGCAGCGAGTCGACCACGCGCAGCACCTCGTCGAAGTTGCGCCCGGTGGACATCGGGTAGACGAGGATCAGTTTGATCTTCTTGTCCGGACCGACGACGAAGACGTTGCGCACCGTCTGGTTGTCAACCGGGGTGCGATCGGCGGCGCTTCCCGAGACGTCGGCCGGCAGCATCCCGTAGAGCCTGGCGACGTTGAAGTCGGCGTCGCTGATGATCGGGTAGTTGGGCGCCGTGCCCTGCGTCTCCTCGATGTCCTTCGCCCACGCTTCGTGATCGTCGAGCGGATCGATCGAGAGGCCGATGATCTTCACCCCTCGCTTGGCGAACTCGGGCTCGATGCTCGCCATGTAGCCGAGCTCGGTCGTGCAGACGGGAGTGAAATCTTTGGGGTGCGAGAACAGCACCGCCCAGGAGTCGCCGATCCAGTCGTGAAACTTGATCCGGCCCTCGGTCGTGTCGGCCTCGAAATCGGGTGCTACGTCACCAAGCTGCAGAGCCATCTTGCCGCTCCTCTCGGACTCGCTTTCGGCTATTTGCCTTAATTCCCATCAGAGTTTAGAGGTTTAGGTGTCCCGGCTTACTCGAGCAGGTTCACGATCCCGCCCGTCGCCGCGTCGAGCCAGACTCCCAGCGGGTCGCTCCAGGTTTCCTCGTCGCGCGGATCGACGAGCAGGCAGGAGACGGGGATGCTCCACGTTTCCGAGGCCGCTTCGACCGCCTCCTTGCCACGCGCCAGCAGGATCGGGTCGACGCTGCCGCGGCCGTCGTAGACGAAGCCGCGCACCGGCGTTTCGACCAGCCGCTCGAGCACCCGGTCGAGGCGCGGGCCGTGCAGCGCCGAGAGCTCCTCCTCCGTGCCCTCGGCCGAGCCGAGCAGCCAGACGACGATGCTGACGTCGCCGACCAGCTCGAGCACCGATCCCGGGTCGGCCGGGTCGGCGAGCGCCGGCTCGATCCCGGCCTGGTCGATCAGCGCCATGCCTTCCCTGTGACGACTCGTCCCGCGCACCTGCCAGCCCTTGGCAAGCAGGCGTTCGCCGACGGACCGGCCGCGGCAGCCACAGCCGACGATCAGCGCGCGCGCCACTCTCTCGCTCTCATTCCCCGAACGGGTCGCCCCGTCGCAGCCGCTCCAGCTCCTCCTCTTCGACCTCGGCGCGCAGCGCCCGCTCGTCGACTTCCGGGGCGCCGCGCCGGCGCCGCATCTCGTTCTGCGCCTCGAGCATCTGGCGCACGTCGTCGATTTCGTTCTGGGCCTCGACTTCGGGGCTGCGGGTCGGCTTCCAGTCGACCAGCTCGGCGCTGCTGCCTTGGTAGAAGTGGCCGATCACGAGGAGCACGCCGATGATCAACACCAGCATCACGACGGTGAGCAGGACGAAACCCATGTGGTGAGGATACGGGCGCAGAGCGGCTTCGCCTTTAATGCCATCTATGCCTGACGCATACGTAGTCGACGCGCTGCGCACCCCGATGGGCGCCTACCGTGGCGCCCTCTCCACCGTTCGTCCCGACGATCTCGCCGCCCACACGATCCGTGCCGTCGTCGAACGCACCGGGGTGGACCCGGCCGAGATAACCGACGTCTACTTCGGCGCCGCCAACCAGTCGGGCGAGGACAATCGCGACGTGGCGCGGATGGCGGCGCTGCTCGCGGGCCTGCCGGAGAGCGTGCCGGGCGCGACCGTCAACCGCCTCTGCGCATCTGGCCTGGAGGCCGTCAACTGCGCCGCCCGCGCGGTCAAGCTCGGCGAGGGCGACTTCTACCTGGCCGGCGGGGTCGAGTCGATGAGCCGCGCGCCCTGGGTCGTCGGCAAGCCCGAGCGCGGCCTTCCCCGCGGCGAGCAGACGATGCACGACACGACGCTCGGCTGGCGCTTCGTCAACCCCCACATGGCTGAGCTCGACGTCTCCACCGAGTCGATGGGCGAGACGGGCGAGAACGTCGCCGAGCGCTACGGGATCAGCCGCGAGGACCAGGACGCCTTCGCCCTGCGCAGCCACCAGCGCGCGGTCGCCGCCACGGAGGCCGGCAAGTTCGCCGAGGAGATCGTCGCGGTCGAGGCGCCGAAGGGCCGCCGCGAGACTGTCCTGGTCGAGGCCGACGAGGGCCCGCGCCCCGATGCCTCGCTGGAGAAGATGGCGAAGCTGCGCCCCGCCTTCCGCGAGGGCGGCACGGTCACCGCCGGCAACGCCTCGACCCTCAACGACGGCGCCGCCTGCCTCCTGATCGCCTCCCAGGCGGGCGTCGAGAAGCTCGGCGTCGAGCCGCTGGCCCGGGTTCTCGCCAACGGCGTCGCCGGCGTCGACCCCGCGTACATGGGGATCGGCCCCGCCGTCGCCGTGCCGCGAGCCCTTGCCGCGGCCGGGCTCGAGCTCGACCAGATCGACCTGATCGAGTTCAACGAGGCGTTCGCCTCGCAGGTGCTCGCCTGCGTCCGTGAGCTCGGCATCGAAGAGGAGCGGCTCAACGTCAACGGCGGCGCGATCGCCCTCGGCCACCCCCTGGGCTGCTCCGGTGCCCGCCTTGCCGGCACCCTCGTCCGCGAGCTGCGCCGCCGCAACGGCAAGTACGGAATCGCCACCATGTGCGTAGGCGTCGGCCAGGGTCTCGCCACGGTCTTCGAAGCCGTCTGATCGACCGTCATCCGCCTGTGGAAGCTTTTGGGGGTCTATAGACCCCCCAATCCTTCCGGTAGCCTCGCGCGGCGATGACTGAGAGCCTGAGAGAGCTTGCGAGTGTGGACGGGACGATGACGCCGACCGCCGAGGCGACGGTCCCGATGAAGGACGACGGGCTCTACCGCGGCGACGGGGCCTTCGAGGTGATCCGGCTCTACGACGGCCGGCCCTTCGCCCTCGACGACCACGTCCGCCGGCTGCAGCGCTCGGCCGCCGCGCTCGAGCTCGAGTTCGACCGCGGCGCGCTGGAGGATGAGATCGCGGCGCTGATCGACGCGGCCGGCGAGCCCGACGGTCAGCTGCGCCTGATCGTCACCCGCGGCGGCCGCCGCATCGCCGCGATCGAGCCGGTCCCCGCGCACGCCAAGACGCTCCGGGTCGCCACGGTCACCTACAACCCGACGGTGATCCTCAACGGGGTCAAGTCGCTCTCCTATGCGGCCAACATGCAATCGACCCGGCTGGCGAAATCCCAGGGCGCCGACGAGGCGATCCTCGTGCAACCGGACGGCACGGTGCTGGAGCCGCCCACCTCCTCGGTCTTCTGGGTCTCCGCGGAGGGCGGCCTGCGCACCCCTGCCATCCACATCGGCGTGCTCGAGTCGATCACGCGCGACCGACTCGTCCGGGCACTGGACGTCGAGGAGGGAGCCTGGCCGGTCGCCGACCTGCGCGCGGCGCACGAGGCCTTCCTCGCGTCGACTACGCGCGAGGTCCAGGCGGTCGCCGCGATCGACGGCCGCGAGCTGCCCGAGGCGCCGGGGCCGCGCACGCGCGAAGCCCAAGAGGCCTTTGCCGCGACCCTCGAGCGAGAGCTTTGATCGAATTCAAATGGACATAGAAGAGAAAGCGATGGTGAGATGGACTTTCAGCTGACCGACGAGCAGCGCCTGATCTCCGAAACGGCGCGCGAATTCGCCGACAGGGAGATCGTTCCGCGGGTCAAGGAGAACGACCGCGCCGCCCGCTTCGACCGTGAGCTGGCGAGCAAGATGGGCGAGGTCGGCTACCTCGGCGCCCCCGTCGCGGAGCAGTACGGCGGCCGCGGCCTCGACTACATCGGCTACGGGCTGATCGTCGAGCAGGTCGGCCGCGCCGACTCCTCGGCCCGCACCGTCGTCTCCGTGCAGACCTCGCTGGTCGCCGGCTCGATCGAGAAGTGGGGAACCGAGGAGCAGAAGCAGAAGTGGCTGCCGCGGCTCTGCTCGGGAGAGGCGCTCGGCTGCTTCGGCCTGACCGAGCCAGACACCGGCTCCGACGCCGCAAACCTGCGCACCCGCGCGACCAAGACCGACTCCGGCTGGTCGATCAGCGGCCAGAAGATGTGGATCTCGCTCGGCAACTTCTCCGAGGTGGCCTTGGTCTTCGCCCAGACCGACCCCGAGAAGAAGCACCGCGGGCTCGCCTGCTTCCTCGTCCCCACGGCCAGCGAGGGCTTCACCACGCAGGAGATCCACGGCAAGCTCGGTCTGCGCGCCTCCGACACGGCAGAGCTCTCGCTCGACAGCGTCGAGGTCGGCGAGGACGCGATGCTGGGGGAGATCGGCGACGGCTTCAAGGTCGCGATGAGCGCGCTCGACAACGGCCGCTACAGCGTCGCGGCCGGCTGCGTCGGCATCTGCGACGGCTGCGTCGACGCCTCGGTCGCCTACGCAACCGAGCGCAAGCAGTTCGGCGTGCCGCTGGCCCGGTTCCAGCTGGTGCAGGAGATGATCGCCGACATGATCGTCAAGCGCGACGCCTCGCGGATGCTCGTCTACCGCGCCGGCATGCTCAAGGACGAAGGCGCGCCGAACACGATGGAGACCTCGGTGGCGAAGCTGCACGCGACCGAGGCGGCGGTCGAATGCGCCAACCTGGCGATCCAGGTGCACGGCGGCGCCGGCTACGTCGACGACTACCCGGTCGAGCGCTACCTGCGCGACGCCCGCGTGACCACCCTCTACGAGGGGACGTCGCAGATCCAGAAACTGATCATCGGCCGCGCCGCGACCGGGATCAACGCGATGACGCCGATGAGCGCGGAGTGACCGAGCTGGTCGACGTAACGCGGAACGGCCCCGTCGTTCTGCTGCGCCTCAACCGGCCCGAGGCGCGCAACGCCCTCTCGCCCGAGGTGATGGAGGAGCTCGCCGGCGAGCTGGAACGCCTCGACCCGGACCCGGGCGTGCGCTGCGCGGTCATCGCCGGCTCCGAGAAGGTCTTCGCCGCGGGCGCCGACATCAAGGCGATGGCCGAGCGCAGCTTCGCCGAGGCGCTGCGTCATCCCGCCGCCTCGTTCTGGCGGCGGCTCGCGGCGATCAAGACGCCGTTGATCGCCGCAGTGTCCGGCTACGCGCTGGGCGGCGGCTGCGAGCTGGCACTCGCCTGCGACATGATCGTCGCCTCCGAGACGGCCGTCTTCGGCCAGCCGGAGATCCAGCTGGGGATCATTCCCGGTGGCGGCGGCACGCAGCGCCTCGCCCGGGTGATCGGAAAGCAGCGGGCGATGGAGCTCGTGCTCACCGGGCGGCGCTTCGACGCACAGGAAGCGCTCCAGCTCGGGCTCGTGAACGAGGTCGCCGGCGCCGAACGCTGGCTGGACGCGGCGCTGGAGCTGGCCCGCGCCGTCGCCGCGCGGCCGCCGATCGCCGTCCGCCTGGGCAAGCAGGCGGTGCTCGGCGCCGAGGAAACCGCGTTGGCGGCCGGGCTGGAGAACGAGCGTCGCCTCTACGAGCTGGCGATGGCGACGGAAGACCGGGTCGAGGGCATGAAGGCGTTCCTCGAGAAGCGCGAGCCGGAGTTCGAGGGGAAGTGACCGCCGAGGTGAGGCGAGTCGGCGTCGTCGGCGCGGGCACGATGGGCGCCGGGATCGCCCAGATCGCCGCGCTCGGCGGCTACGAGACGCGCCTGCACGACCCTGTGCCCGCGGCGCTCGAGTCGGGCATCGAGCGGCTGCACGCAAGCCTTGCGAAAGGCGCTCAGAAAGGGCGCTGGAGCGAGGATGAGGCAGAGGCCGCAAGCGCCCGGAGCGGCGGCGCGGCGAGCCTCGGAGACCTCGCCGAGTGCGACCTCGTGGTCGAGGCGGCGCCCGAGGACATCGAGCTGAAGCGCGAGCTGTTCGCCGCCCTCGCCGAGGCCTGCGGCCCCGACGCGATCCTCGCCAGCAACACGTCCTCGCTGCCCGTGACCGCGATCGCCGCCGAGGTCCCCCGCCCCGAGCGCGTCGTCGGCATGCACTTCTTCAACCCGCCGGCGCTGATGAAGCTGGTCGAGGTGGTGGCCACCGAGCGCTCGGCCGAGGCTGCGCTCGAGGCGACCACCGAGGTCGGTCGCCGCATGGGACGCACGCCGATCCGGGCCAAGGACAGCCCCGGCTTCATCGCCAACCGCCTCGCCCGCCCCTTCAGCCTCGAGTCGCTGCGGATGCTCGAGCAGGGCGTCGCCGACGCGCCCACGATCGATCGCATCGTCCGCATCGCCGGCGGCTTCCGCATGGGGCCGTTCGAGCTGATCGACCTGATCGGGCTCGACGTCAACCTCAGCGTCGCCCGCTCCTTCTACCTTCAGGGTGGCGAACCCGAGCGCTGGCGGCCGAGCCCGATCCAGGAACGGATGGTCGGCGAGGGACTGCTCGGACGCAAGGGCGGCCGCGGCTTCTACGAGTACGGCGAGGCCCCGCACCGTGCACCCGATCCGGAGCTCGGCATCGAGGCGCCGACGCTCGACCCCGTCGAGCTGGCGAAGATCGACCCCGCCGCCGAGGTCGTCCTTCCCCGCCTCTTCGCCCAGATCGCCAACGAGGCGGCGCTCGCCCTGGACGAGGAGGTCGGCTCGCCTTCCGACATGGACACGGCGATGCGACTCGGCTTCAACTGGCCGCGCGGGCCCCTCGAGCTGACCGAGTCGATCGGTGCCGCCCGAGCGGCGCAGCTGCTGACCGAGCTGGAGGCCGAGTACGGCGATGCGTACCGACCGGCGCCCAGGCTGCTCAGTCGGAGCTGAGGCGGAACATCGCCTCGTCGACGTAGCACCAGCTCCAGTCCTCGCCCGGCTCGATCGAGCGGATGATCGGATGGCCGGACTCGGAGTAATGCGCCGTAGCGTGCCTGCCCTGGGAGTTGTCGCAGCAGCCGATGTGGCCGCAGCTCTGGCACATACGCAGGTGGACCCAGCTCATCCCCAGCTTCAGGCACTCCTCGCAGCCGGCCGCCTCGGCCGGCGGCTCGAGGTACTCGACCGAGTCGATGTGGGTGCAGGCCGCGACGGCTTCGACCTTAGAGCATGGCCGATCCGGAGCCATTTCCTCAGACATTCGTCTACCAAGACAAAGAGTTGCAATCTCGTGAACCACGTGTCACACTTTTCTCCCTACGCTTGGGGCATGGAGGCAATGAGGCAGAGCTGGACAGACGATCGTCTTGACGATCTATCCCACCGGATGGACGAGCGCTTCGACCAGGTCGAAGGGCAGATCTCGGAGACCCGCACGGAGATGCGAGCCACCGCGAGCACCCTGCGAGTGGAGGTCAAGGAGCTGCGCGGCGAGCTCAAGGCGACGGGTAAGGAACTCCGCGGCGAGATCGCCGGCGTCGAGGCAGGGCTGCGCCAGGAAATCGCCGGCGTCGAGAAGGGGCTGCGCCAGGAGATCGCGGACCTGGGGACAGAGTTGCGTCAGGAGATCGTCGGCGTCGAAGAACGCCTTCGCACCCAGGCGAACGAGCACCGCGCCGAGAGCTGGGAGCAGTTCGGCAAGGTCCACGAGGACATGCGGCAGATGCATCGGGACATGCAGCAGATGAATGCCTCGATACTCGGGCTGCATCACACGATGACCCGCATCGCCTGGTCCGTGGCAATCACGCTGCTCGCAGGCGTAATCGGCGTGCTGCTCTCCAGCCTCTGAACGAGATCGACTCGGCCCCGGCCGCCCATCTGCAATTGTGCCAGCGATGAACGGTGCCGACGGCAGCGGGGAGCCGATCACCCCGGAGGGAATCGCCGCCCTCCGCGAGGAAATCGAGCAGCTCGAAGGGCCTGCCCGCACGGCGATGGCGGCGCGGATCAAGGTCGCCCGCGAAGAGGGCGACCTCAAGGAGAACGCCGAGTACCACATCGCCAAAGAGGACCAGGCCCACCTCGAGACCAAGATCAAGCGCCTGCGCGAGCGCCTGCGCACCGCGGTCGTGGTCGAGACCGACGGCAAGGCGGACCGCTTCAGCTTCGGCCGCACGGCCGAGGTGCTCGACGAGTCGAAAGGCGCGGTCAACACCTGGACGCTTGTCGGCTCGACCGAGGCCGACCTCGCGGCCGGGCGCCTCTCCGCCGAGTCCCCGATCGGTCGTGCGCTGCTCGACGCCGAGCCGGGCAAGCCGGTCGAGGTCGAGACCCCACGCGGCAATCGCACCTTCGTGGTGCAGCGGTTACTCGCTTAAGCCCTGACCAAGCAGATCAAGGACGCAGGGAGCGTGGCGTGCTCTGCACGCGAGCGACCGAGGACGCCGAGATGCGCCGGTCAGGCGAGCTTGGGCGCCGTCTCTTCTGGCTCGCCCTCCGGAAGCCAATGCGCCTCAGGCGAGGGCGGCGTGTCGCGCAAATACCACTCGGCGTCGAGAGCGCCCATGCAGCCGGTGCCGGCGGCGGTGACCGCCTGGCGGTAGGTGCGGTCGACGACGTCGCCGACGGCGAAGACGCCGGGTAGGTTGGTCTTGGTCGAGGCCGGCCGGGTGCGGATGTAGCCGTCCTCGTCGGTATCGACCTGGTCGGCGACCACCTCCGAGCGGGGAATGTGGCCGATCGCGACGAAGGCCCCTTCGGTGTCGAAGTCCTCGCTCTCGCCGGTCTCGGCGTTGCGCAGCTTGACATGGTCGAGGTTGCCGCCGTCGCCGCCGACGAACTCCTCGGGGACGAAGGGCGTCTTGAACTCGATGTTGGCCTGCTCGCGGGCTCGCTCCTGCATGATCTTCGAAGCCCGGAACTCGTCGCGCCGGTTGACGATCGTCAGCTCGCTGGCGAACTTGGAGACGAAGATCGCGTCCTCCATCGCCGAGTCGCCGCCACCGATCACGATCACCTTTTTGCCTTTGAAGAAGGCGCCGTCGCAGACGCCGCAGGTCGAGACGCCGCAACCGCTCAGCTCGAGCTCGCCGGGCACGCCGAGCCGGCGCGGTTCCGCCCCCATCGCCAGGATCACCGTCTTGGCGACGTGCTCCTCCTCGCCGAGGAAGACCCTGTGAACGCCGCCGTCGGGGCTGAGCTCGACCCGGTCGACGTCGTCGGTGACGAAACGGGTGCCGAAGCGCTCTGCCTGGGCGCGGAACTGATTCATCATCTCCGGCCCCATGATTCCCTCGGGATAGCCGGGATAGTTCTCGACGTCGGTCGTGTTCTGCAGCTGCCCGCCCCACTGGAAGCCCTCGAAGACGAGCGGCTCCAGGTTGGCGCGAGCGGTATACAGGGCCGCGGTGTAGCCCGCCGGCCCCCCGCCGACGACGATCACGTTCTCTACTTCTTTCGCCTCTGCCATTGCTCGCCGCCAGTCTAGTCAGGCCTTGCGCTGTCCATTACTTCACTTTGTATAGTAACGCGTCCGGCAGCCGAAATCCAGGCGTGGGCGGGGGTTTCGCCAGACCCTCCTAGGCCGCTTCGCCCGAATCGGCCGGGGCCGGCAGCTCGCGCAGGTGCTTGCCGCGGTCCACCGGCAGGCCCTCCTCTTCCCAACGCACGACGCGTTTGCGCAGCTGGAAGAAGGCGACGATCCCGGGCGGGATCGGCAGCCAGAAGGCAACCAGCCGGTAGACGAGGATCGCCGGAAAGACGGTCTCCTCGGGAAGGCCGAAGAGCACGAAGGCGCCGATCATCCCGGCATCCACGGCACCCACCCCGGCGGGGGCCAGGGGGAAGAGGTTGGCGACCATGCCGAGGAAGAATCCCTGGACGACGACCGCGATCGGCACTTCCACGCCGAAGGCCTGGAAGGAAGCCCAGAGAATGCCGATGTTGGCCGCCCAGAAGCCGGCCGCGCCGATCACCGCGAGGCCGCCGCGCGAGGGGTGCGCGAAGAGCCCGATCGCGAAGCGGAAGCCTTCGGCGGCGATCGCCGGCACCTTGGCGACGTTGGCGGCGATCGCCTGCGCCCGCTCGCCGTGCGCGTGGGCGGCCACCCGCCGGCCCAGGTCCGATGGCGTCAGCGCCAGCAAGAGCCCGAGCAGGAGCAGCACGCCGGCGACCGCCGCCGGCACGACGGTCAGCTCGACCGAGTGCTTGCCCGGCAGCACCCCGGTGCGCAGGAGGATGCCGAAGCCGATCAGGGCGAAGGGGTAGAAGACGTAGTGCAGGGCGAGGAAGGCGACCATTCGCCGGCCGACGTCCCGACGCTGCATCCCCGCCTTGCGCAGCGCCCAATAGGTCAGGGCGATTCCGCCGGCCCCGGCGGCGGAGAAGAGCAGCGTCGCCGCCACCCCGGCCATGTTGATCTCGTACGTCTCGCCCCAGGTGAGGCGCAGCACGTCGCCGCCGACCACCGCCTTGAACAGTGCGACGTAGGTGGCGACCGCGATCACGTTGAAGCCGACAGCGACGACGATCCAGGCGGGGTCGGCGTCGTCGAGCTTGCTCAGCGCATCGCCCAGCCCGACCAGCTTCGGAAAGAGGAAGTAGATGCAGACGAGCAGGCCGACGACGACGAGCAGGGTCTGCACGACCCGCCGTGGCGTGAACAACGGCAGCTCATAGCCGCCGCTTTCGTTCGCCGGCTCCTCGGGAGACACGCCGAAGACGCTACCCGTTCGCCAGGCGCTCCAGACCCTGCAGGCCTCGATTCACCGCGAGCACCGCGGGCTCGGCCCACCCCTCGCCGCGCCGCACGGCAGCAACGAGGCCGGCGCCGGCGACCAGATCGGTGACGTAGTGCTCGCCCAGATAGACCAGGCCGAAACCGAGCGCCAGGGCATAGCTCCAGCCCACGACGGCCGGTCCACGGCCCGTTTCGGCCAGTGAGATCGCCGCCGTCACCGAGGTGGCGAAGTGCAGCGAGGGCATCGCCGCCCAGGGGTTTCCGCCGAGCGCGCCATACATCGCCGGCCAAGCCGATTTCCAGGTGTCCTCACCTACGTCGACCATGATCCGCCGCACCTCTTCGCCGGTATATCCCTGCTCGGAGGCCCACCAGGGAGGCGCGGTGGGCAGGAGGAAGTAGATGCCGCAGCCGATGTCGAAGACCGCGGCGAGGCGGCGGGCAGCACGGGGAAAGCGGTCGGGGTGACGCATGAGGATGAATGCGAGGGCGACGTATGGCTCGAGGAACCAGAGCCAGTGGACCCAGGTGAGGAAGCGGTTGAGCGTGCCGACGCGGCCCAGGCGGGCGAGGCCGCGCTGCAAGCGCGCGTTCGGCAACCGCCCGAGGCCGATCGCTCGGTCGGCGACGATCGGGTAGCGGATCTTCAGGCGGGCGCGAAGCCGCTCGGGGTTGTCGTAGGGAAGCTCGTGGGCGATCGTGAAGGCCCACATCTGCAGCGCGTACATCGCCACGTCCCGCCTGCCCGAGCGGGGGCTGAGGACCGCCAAGCCGAGCGGCCCCCCGGCGCAGGCCGCGATCGTCACCGGCGCCGGGACTTTTGCCCGTCGCCGCAGCAACGGCACCGCGACGGCGGCGCCGATCGCCGCTGCGGCTCCGGCTCGCACCGCCATGCGCAGCGCCGGAGATGGCCTCGAGCGGGTCCCCATGAGGCCGGCGAGTATAGGAGGGCCCAGCGACTCGGCCCTCGACGTGCGCGCCGCGGGTCGCCGCCTTGCGTGATTAGAATGGCCGCGCTTTGGCGCCCCACTCCCCTGCCATCGATCAGATCGACACGCTGCTCTGGATCGGCTTCGTCGCCGCGGTGATCCTCGCGATCGCGGTCATCGGCGGCCTGCTCTACGCGCTGCAGCGCTACCGGGCCGAGCGCGGCGCCGAGCCGCGCCAGGTAACCGGCGGCCAGCGCATCCAACTCCGGGTCGGCGGCGCCCTGGGGGTCTTCGCAGCGATCCTGCTCGTGCTCAGCATCGTCTACACCGACAAGGCCCGCGAGGCGCCGCTCACCGGCTCCGCCGGCCTGCAGGCATCCCACTCCGAACCGCTGAAGATCGAAGTCACCGGCCAGCAATGGCTCTGGCGCTACGAATATCCCAACGAAGCCTTCTCCTATTACAAGCTCGTGGTGCCGGTAGACACCGAGGTGCAGCTGAATCTGGTCTCTACCGACGTCGTCCACACCTGGGACGTGCCCGACCTCGCCGCCAAGGCCGACGCCGTGCCCGGCAAGGCCCACGAAGTCGTCTTCCGCGCCGATGAAGAAGGGACCTACTCCGGCCAGGCCGCAACCCTCTCCGGCCAGGCCTACGCGGCGATGCGTACCGAGGTCGACGTCGTCTCCCCCGAGGAATACGAAGCCTTCATCGAAAGTCAGAAAGAAGAAATCCAGGCCGCCCAGGACCGCGTGGTCAAACTGATCGAAAACGGAGAAACCCCATGAGCGCGCCCGCCAGGAACCCCGAGCTCGTGATCGAGGGCTTCCCGCCGCGCCGGGCGCGGTGGGTGCAGCTCGCGACCAGCGCCAACCACAAGGATCTCGGCCAGATCCTCATCACCGGCGCCCTCGGCTTCCTCTTCTTGGCCGCAGTCGAGTTGCTCTTGATGAGGCTGCAGCTCGCCGTGCCGGAAAACACCTTCATGCCTCCGGTCACCTTCAACCGCGTGCTCTCGCTCTACGGCGCGACCGCGATCTTCCTCTTCGCGATCCCGCTGGCGCTCGGCTTCTTCTACTACGTCGCGCCCTTGCAGATCGGCGCTCGCGGCACCGCGCTCCCGCGCCTGGGCCAGCTCGGCACCTGGCTCTTCATCGGCGGCGCCACCGTGCTCTACACGACCTTCCTCTTCACCCCGCCCGAGGCCGGCGTCAACCCGCTGCCGCCGCTTTCCGGCCTCGCCTTCATCGAGAACAACGGCGTCGACGCCTGGCTCGCAGCGACGGGCCTAGCAACGCTCGGCTTCGTGCTCATCGCGGTCGACCTGGTGGCGACGATGCGCCGCCTGCGCGCTCCGGGAATGGCCTGGCGGCGCCTGCCGGTCTTCTCCTGGGCCGCGGCGATCTCCTCCTGGCTGCTGATCGTCATCGGCTCGGTGATGCTCGCGGCGATAACGATGCTGCTGATCGACCGCAACTTCGAAGGCATCTTCTTCGCCGGCGATGCGGGCGGCTCGCCATTGCTCTGGCAGCACCTCAGCTGGATCTTCTACACCGGCGCCTACATGCTGATCTTGATCTTCGCCATCGGGGCGATCGCCGAGATCGTTCCCGCGCTGGCGCGCAAGCCGCTCTTCAATCGCGGCGCCGTGATCGGCTCCCTGGTGGCGATCGCCGTGCTCGGCACGCTCGCCTGGATGCAGAACATGTACACCGCGCCGATCGGCCTCGGCTGGATGTACTTCGCGATGATCGTGTCGCTGGCCCTGATCGTTCCCTTCGGGCTGGTCTTCTTCAACCTGATCGCGACCCTCGCGGGGGGAACGGTGCGGATGCGGGCGCCTCTGCTCTTCGCCGCCGGCGCGATCGTCGCCATCGTCATCGGGCTGGTCGCCGAGATGAACCACTCGATGGTCGCCGCCGGATGGCGCCTCCAGCACACCACCGACAGCACCGCGGCGACTCACTTCGCCCTCGTCGGCGGCGCGGTGTTCGGCGGCTTTGCCGCACTGCACTGGTGGTTCCCGAAGATGACCGGACGGACGATGGGCGAGACCCTGGCGCGCCTCTCCTTCTGGACGATGGCGGTGGGAACGCTGGTCACCTTCGTGCCGCTCTTCCTCGCCGGCACCGAGAAGGACCAGGTGGCCGATGCCTACAAGTTCTTCGCCGGAAACGGCCTCGACGCCTACAACCTGATCGCCACGATCGGCGCCTTCGTGCTCTTCGCGGGCATCGTCATGACCCTGGTCAACGCGCTCGTCAGCCGCGAGGGCGGCGCGCCCGCCGGCCACGACGCCTGGGGCGGCGACTCGCTCGAGTGGTTCGCCCTCTCCCCGCCGGAGCCGCACAACTTCGACGTGCTGCCCGACGTGCGCAGCTCGCGACCGATGCGGGACATCCGGGCGGCGATCGGCCGTCGCAGCGCTCGCAGCGAGCGCTCGGCCCGCGAGCACCAGCCGGTAGCCTGACGGCATGAGCGGCGCCCAGACGGCTGCGATCTCACAGCGACCCGCGGTGCCTTCGCTTCTGCGCGACCTCGTCACGCTGACCAAGCCGAAGGTGCAGTCGCTGCTGCTCTTCATCACGGTGACGACGATGTACGTCGCCGGCGACCCCTCGCTCGGCCTGGTCTTCCTCACCTGCCTCGGCGGCGCTCTCTCGGCCGGCGGCGCCGGCGCGATCAACCACGCGGTCGATCGCGACATCGACGTCACGATGGCCCGCACGGCCGACCGCCCGGTGGCGAGCGGCCGCATGCCCGCGCGGACGGCGATCGGATTCGGCGCCCTGCTCGAGCTTGCCTCGTTCACGCTGCTGGCGACGACGGTGAACCCGCTCGCGGCGACCCTCTCCTTCGCCGGATTCGTCGGCTACGTCTTCGTCTACACGCTCTGGCTCAAGCGCACGACGCCGCAGAACATCGTGATCGGCGGCGCTGCGGGCGCGATGCCGCCGCTCGTCGCCTGGGCGGCTGTCACCGGTGGGCTGAGCGGGACCGCCCTCTTCCTCTTCGCGATCGTCTTCTTCTGGACCCCACCGCACTTCTGGGCTCTCTCGCTGCTGATGAAGGACGAGTACGCGAAGGCGGGCGTGCCGATGATGCCGGTCGTCCGCGGCGAGGACGAGACCCGCCGCCAGATCCTCCTCTACACGATCCTGCTCTACGCCGTGACCCAGCTTCCCTTCTGCGCCGGCGGCTTCGGCCTCGCCTATCTCGCCGGCTCGATGGCCCTCGGCGCCGCCTTCATCTACTGCGCGGTGCGGCTGCTGCGCAGCGCCGATCGCCGCTGGGCCCTGCGCACCTACCTCTTCTCGCTCGCCTACCTGGCGCTGCTCTTCCTGACGATGCCGATCGACGCCAGGCTGTAGTCCGGCGGCTAGTGATAGAACTCCGCCGATGGATCGCGAGACCGCCAGACGAGACCTGACCGCGGGCTTGATCGCCGGCGGGATCGCTGCGGCGATCTTCGCGCTCTGCTTCGTCGCCGCCACCCTCTACATCGCATCTTGATGAGCGAGCATCACGAGATCTCCGAGCCTGGCGAGCTGGTCTACCCGGCCCGGCCGTCCTGGGCGCCGGCGTTCTTCGCGTTCGGCGCCGTGGGCGCCGTCTGCGGGATCTTCGCGGAGGGCTTCATGGTGCGCGGCTGGATCTACTCGATCATCGGCCTCGTCATCCTGCTCTTCGCCCTGCGCAGCATGATCCGCAGCGCCGCCGGGGACTATTTCCGCCTGCCGCGCAAGCAGCACACCCGCGGCGCCGTGCTCCCCGTCGAGACGATCTCCCCGCCGCGCTCCTAGAGAGTCCCTGCGGTCAGTCGGGAGTCATTCCCGAGGTCGCTCCAGTCGCCGTCCAGCAGCGCACGATGTCCCTGATCGAGAGGATGCCGACCAGCTCGCCCTCCTCGAAGACGACCAGGTGACGGATGCCTCGGGTGGACATCTCCGAGGCGGCGTGCTCGAGGCTCCAGTCGGGCGAAGCGGCGACCACACCCTCGCTCATGTGGGCGGAGACCAGCTCCAAATCGGGGTTCTGGCCGCGGCCGAGCGAGCCGAGGATGTCACGCTCGGTGACGATGCACGGCACCGGCAGCTCGTCGTCGTTGACCAAGGCCGCGCCGACCCCCTTGTCGACCATCATCGTCGCCGCCTCACGCAACGTGTGCGATGGGCCGACGCTCAGCACCACCTCTGACATCCCGTCTCGTACCTGCATTTCAGGCGGCCTCCTTCGCGTCTCGCTGGTTCGTGCGAATCGCCTCAAGCCTACCCGACCGTCCAGCCACGGTCAGGCAGGGTCGGCGCGGCCTCGACATATAGACTTCGGCGCGCTCCGCGCCGTATGACGATGCCCAAGCCAACGACCACCATCCGCGCCCTGCTCGCCCTCGCCGCCCTTGTGGCGGTCGCCGTCGCCTCCTCGGGCTGTGGCACGACGACGGCCGACGTCCAGCGTGGGCGCGTGCTCTTCATCCAGAAATGCGGCGTCTGCCACACGCTGGCGCAGGCCGGCACCACCGCACAGGTCGGGCCCAACCTCGACGACGCATTCGCCGCAGCCCGCGCAGCGGGGGAGGACGACAGCACGATCGAAGGAATCGTCATCCCCCAGGTCGAGAGTCCGCGGCCCGCCACCGACAGTCCCAACAACTCGATGCCCGCCCACATCGTCGGCGGACAGGACCTCGACGACGTCGCCGCCTACGTCGGCATGTACGCGGGCGTGCCGGGCGCCGCGCCGCCCAAGGTTTCCGGAGGGCCCGGGGCCCAGGTCTTCGCCAACAACGGCTGCGGCGGCTGCCACACGCTCGCCGCCGCCGAATCGGGCGGGGTGACCGGGCCCAACCTGGACGAAGTTCTGCCCGGTCAGAGCCCGGCCATGGTCGAAGAATCGATCCTCGACCCCAACGCCCATATCGCCAAGGGCTACCCGCCCAACGTGATGCCGCAGAACTTCGGCGAAAAGCTCTCGAAGGAAGAAGTCGAAAACCTCGTCCAGTATCTGCTGAAGGAAACCGGCGGCGTGGCCGCCAAGGGCAAGGGCGGTTGAGCCGGGCGGCCGAGCCCCGGCCGCTGGCATCATCCGAGCGAGGATGAGGATCCGCCTCAAAGACCGCATCGAGATCTCGCCGCGACGCTATGCCCAGGTCGCGCTCGTCGCCCTCGCCGCGCTGGCGCTGATCGTGCTCACCGGCGCCGGCGTCCGCCTCACCGGGTCCGGATTGGGCTGTCCGGACTGGCCCAAGTGCTACGGCGGCACGGCACCGCCGCTGGAAAGCCACGCCGTGATCGAGTTCGGCAACCGGGTCCTCACCGCCTTCGTCGGAATCGCCGTGATCGCCGCCAGCGTGCTTGCCTGGTTCCGCCGGCCTTTCCGCGGGCACCTGGCCCTGTTCGGCGCCTTGCTGCCGCTTGGCGTGATCGGCCAGGCGATCCTCGGCGGCCTCGTCGTCCGCTACCACCTCGCCCCCGGCCTGGTGATGAGCCACTTCATCCTCTCGATGCTGCTGCTCGACGCCTCCTTCGCCCTCGCCTGGTGCGCCCGCTACGAGCCCTGGCAACGACGGCGATCTGACGACCGGCTGGGGATCTGGGCGGTGCGGGCGCTGATTCCGCTCGGCCAGCTGACGATCCTCGCCGGCACGATCGCCACCGCCTCCGGACCCCACGCCGGCGCCCACGCCGGCCAGCTCGTCCACCGCTTCACTTTCGAGGGAGCGGGGACGCTCGAATGGGTCGTCCAGCGTCATGCCGCGATCGCCACGGTGTTCGGCTTCGCGACTGTCGCCGTCTGGCTGCTCCTACGCCGTCCTGGCGGCGATCGACGGGCCATCCGGCCCCTCGCCGTGGTGATCGGCTTTCTGGCCCTTCAGGGCGTCGTAGGGGGCGTGCAATGGTGGGCCAAGCTCCCCGGCGAGCTGGTCTGGATCCACGTCGCGCTCGCGACGTTCACCTGGCTGGCGATGCTGTGGACGGTCGCAACGGCGGGGCGCCTGCAGCCACGCGACGCCCAGTCGATCTCGGCGGAGGGCACACAGCCGGTCGGCGAGGACTCCGAGCCGGTCCTTTCCCCGCCCTGAGCCCGACCCGACTCGTCAATTCTCGACAGCCGGCGTGGCCGTCAGGTCGACGACCACGTGCGTTATCGGCAATTCGATCTCGGCGCGCGCACGCTCGACGACCCCATGCTCGAGCCAGCGCGAGCGGTCGGGCGGGTGCGTCGAGATCAGGATCTCGTCCGCGGGGAAGACCCGCAGGGCGTCCTCGATCGCCACGTTCGGCTCGGAGTCGCCGATCTCCCCCCTTGCCTCGAGGCCGAGCTCGCCGATCGCGATCAGCGACAGCTCCATCCGCTGGCGGGCGAGCTCGATCGCTTCATCGACGTCTGACGCCCAGTGCGAGGCTCGCGACGCGGCGAGGGCGGGCGTCACCACGAGGATCTCGCAGTTCCGGCCCCGGCAGCGATTGCCGATCTCCGCGAGCAGCACCTCTCCGCCGACGGTCTCGTTGGCCACCACCAGCACCCGATGCTTGCCGTCGCCACCGCGGGTCAACTCGACCGAATGCGGCAACGAGCCGCGCGAGTTGCGGTAGGCGAGCCCCGCGCCGAAGCCGATCAGCGCCGCCGCCCAGACGACGCCGATCACGGGGCGCGTGAGCAGGGTCAGCGCAATCACCGATGCCGCCCCAGCCCCGATCACGACCACCCATCGAAACGCGTCAGCCTCGGACTTCAGGGGATTGTGCATGTCCACACTTTTACCCCTCGGCGGCGAAAATCAAGCCTCTCGGCGGTCAGAGGATGTAAACGGCCGTGTAGACGATCAGCCACATGATGTCCACGAAGTGCCAGTAGATGCCCGGAACCTCGACGCCGAGATGATCCTTGGCCTTGGGGCCGAAGTGGCCGCGGAAAGCGCGGATCGAGGCGAAGGTGAGCAGCATCAAGCCGACGAAGACGTGGGCGCCGTGCAGGCCGGTGAGGCCGTAGAAGATCGAGCCGAAGGCGAGGTCGCGGGCGCTGAAGCCGATGTGCACGTACTCGTTGATCTGGATGAAGAGGAAGGTCGCGCCGAGCATCCAGGTGAGGACGAGGCCGAGCTTGAGGCCTTTCCTGTTGCCGCGCCGGATCGACTCGAGCGCGTAGTGGATCGTGAAGCTCGAGGAGACCAGGATCGCCGTGTTGACGCCGGCCACGGCGACGGGCAGCTTGTACGGTTCCGGCGGCCAGACCGGCGGATGGACGACCACGCGCAGGAAGAAGTAGGAGGCGAAGAACGCCCCGAAGAGCATCACCTCGGAGACGATGAAGAGCAGGATCCCCAGCGTCTGTTTGTCGATCCGCGAGCTCTGGTTGGCCTCCGGCGGGCCGTGATGCCCCTCGTGCGAATGGTCGATGGCGACCGTTGCGCTCTCCATCAGGCCCCCTCCCCCTCCGCAACGGCGGCGGCGACCGCCTCGGCGGGCCGGCCGACCTCGAGGTGCTCGACCTGCTTGTCGGTGATCTCGCGCGTGCGACCAAGCAGATCCTCGTCGAGCCAGCGCGAGGTCTCGCCGGCGAAGGTCGAGATCAGCACCTCGTCGACGCTGTAGTGCGCGATCGCGTTCTGCACGGCATGGAAAGGATCGGGGCTCATCGGCTGGCCGGTGGCATCGATGTCGGCGCGGTAGAGCTCGGCCAGGGTCGACGCCAGATCGCGGACGATCTCCGCCTCAGAGACCTCGTCCGCGCGCGGACAGATGATCGTGTAGCGATGCGGGTGCCCGGCGGCACGCTGCTTCAACCTGGCGATGAGGTCCGGCGCGGCAACGGTCTGGGTGGCGACGACGAGGGTGTGGCTTTTCTCCCAGCTGACCGAGTCGTCCTGTACGCGCACGGGGATATGGGTGAGCTTGACGTCGGGTTCGCAGCGCGCCCGCGCCCACTCGACCAGGTCCTTGCGGGCGATGCCGAAGCGAGTCTCATGTAGGCAGGAGAGCAGGACCTCACCGGGTTCGTGCGCGCGCACCGCGTCGTCCAGCGCCAGGGCTGGATCGCGATCCATCACCTCGCCGACCGATTCGATCCCGTACTCGGAGAGGACCGACATCGTCACCTCGACCCGGGCCCGCGCGGCCTCGTGCAGCTCGCCGCTGTCGATCAGCTGGCCCACCGTGGGCTGGTTCTGCGGCGCCGCGACGGCGACGAAGGGAACCTCGCCGGACCGCTCCTGGATTGCCTGCAGCAGCTTGCGACCGCCGGCCACCTCGTTGAGGAAGACCAGCAGCGGCTTTGCCTCGACGCGCTCGCCGCTCACGTCTGACCCACCACAGATGGCTCGGGCTCGGCGACCTCGGCGCCTTCACCGGCCATGATCGCGTGCCGCGCGCCGGGGACCCCATACTCGTAGGGGCCGCCGACGACCCGCGGGATCTCGTCGAAGTTGAAGATCGGCGGCGGCGAGGAGACCTGCCACTCGATCGAGTTCGCCCGCCACGGGTTGGCTTCGGCGCGCGGGCCGAAGCGCCAGCTGACGATCATGTTGTAGAGGAAGACGAGCTGGACCGCGCCGAGGAAGAAGGCACAGCAGCTGATCAAGAGGTTCCAGTCGCCGAACTGGGTGGCGTAGTCGGCGACGCGGCGAGGCATCCCGTCCATCCCGATCCAGTGCATCGGGATGAAGGTGCCCCAGGTGCCGATCACGGTGCCCCAGAAGTGGACGCGGCCGAGCCTCTCGTCGTACATCCGGCCGGTGATCTTCGGGAACCAGTGGTAGATGCCGGCGAAGATCGTGAAGACCGAGCCGCCGAAGAGCACGAAGTGGATGTGGGCGACGATGAAGTAGGTGTCGGAGACGTGGATGTCGATCGGCACCATGCCCAGCATGACGCCGCTGATGCCGCCGATCGTGAAGGTGACGATGAAGGCGAGCGCGAACAGCATCGCCGTCGAGTACGTGTGGATCTTGCCGAAGTAGAGCGTCCCCAGCCAGGAGAAGATCTTGATCCCGGTCGGCACCGCGATCAGCAGCGTCGTGATCATCATCGGCACACGCAGCCAGCTGAACATCCCGGCGACGAACATGTGGTGCGCCCAGACCGAGTAGCTCAGCACGACGATCCCGATCAACGCCAGCGCCATCAGCCGGTAGCCGAAGATCGGTTTACGGGCGTGGATGGAGATGACCTCGGAGATGATTCCGAACCCCGGCAGCATCATGATGTAGACGGCTGGGTGCGAGTAGAACCAGAAGATGTGCTGATAGCTGATCACGTCGCCGCCGCCGGTGAACTGGAAGAAGTTGGTGTGCAGGACGCGGTCGAGCAGGACCATGAACTGGGCGCCGGCGATGAACGGCGTCGCGGCGACGACCAGCAAGGAGGTCGAGAGGTTCGCCCAGACCAGCAGCGGCATCCGCCAGAAGGTCATCCCCGGGGCGCGCATGGTGATGATCGTGACGAGGAAGTTGAGCGCCGTCGCGATCGAGGAGGCACCGGCGAATTGGACGCCGAGATTGAAGAACGACTGGCCCAGCGGGGCGCCCGTGGAGAGCGGCGCATAGCCCGTCCAGCCGGCGTCGAAGGCGCCGCCGGGGACGAGGAAGCTGCCGACGAAGAGCAGGCCGGCCATCGGCAGCATCCAGAAGCTGAGCGCGTTGAGGCGCGGGAAGGCCATGTCGGGCGCGCCGATCATCAGCGGCAGCACGTAGTTGGCGATCCCGGCGAAGACCGGGATCACGAAGAGGAAGATCATGATCCCGGCGTGGGTCGAGAAGAGGCTGTTGTAGGTGGCCGCGTCGACGATCTGGGTGCCCGGCTGAGCCAGCTCGGCGCGGATCAACATCGCCAGCAGCCCGCCGACGAAGAAGAAGAAGAAGGTCGTGCAGATGTACTGGATGCCGATCACCTTGTGATCGGTGTTGAAGCGGAAGTAGTCCTTCCAGCTCCTGGCGCCGTGCTGGGAGTGGTCATCGGGAATCGTCGGCATCCCCGCGGCCCAGCGCAGCCAGTAGTCGAAGCAGCCGAAGCCGGCGAGGAAGCCGAGCGGGCCGGTGATCAGCGGCACGACCACATGCGGGTAGCCGGTCTGTTCGGTCTGCCAGATCGGCAGCCCCGAGACATCGCGCAGGAGCACGACCAGGCCGACGCCGAAGGCAGCGCCGAGCACCGCGCCGAGCACGCCTCGAATCCACCCCGGTTGCTTGATTGCAGCCACCATCAGATCGCCTCCATTATGCCCCGCCCGCTCCGAGCGGTTCGACAGGGTTGGTTCCGGTGTCCTGGCGGATCGATTCCATGTAGGGGGGCGGCACCGTTTCCTTCAGGCCGGCAACCCATTTGCGGAATTCCGCCGCCGGCTCGACGACTACTTTCGCCCGCATCGAGGCGTGGCCGAAGCCGCAGAGCTCGGTGCAGATCAGCTGATAGGTGCCGACCTTGTCCGGCGTGACGGTGGCCGTGGTCGTGATCCCCGGCACGTTGTCTTTCTTGATCCGCCACTCGGGCACCCAGAAGGAGTGGATCACGTCCTGGGAGTGCATTTTGAACTGGACCTGCCGGTTGACGGGGACGTGCAGTTCGCCCTCGACGAACTTGTTGCCTTTGCCCGGGTAGCCGAAGCTCCACGCGTACTGCTGGGAGAAGACGTCGACGGTCATCGGGTTGCCTTCGACCCTTTCGATGTCGTTCAGCACCGACCAGCTGTAGCCGGCGCCGAAGAGGACGATGATCGTCGGGATCAGGGTCCAGGCGACCTCGAGCCGGGTGTTCCCGTGGATCGGCTCGCCGTCGGATTCGTCGCCCGGCTTGGCTTTGAATTTCCACAGCGCGTAGAAGAGCGCCACCACGACCAGCGAGAAGACGAAGGACGAGACGACGATCATCACGTTGAGCAGATCGTCGATCTTCGGCGCCGCGGTCGACGCCTCCTGGCCGTCCCAGTTGATCGACAGCATCACGGCCGAGATCGCCGCGGTCAGCGCGACGGTCGCGGCAAGCATTTTCACTATCGGCAGGCGGCCGTACATGAGGCGGCGGGCATTCTATTGAAGCGACGGCGGGAGGTTTTCCGGCCTCAAATGACACTCCGCACGATCTAGCCGGGAGCAGACAACTCAGCTAGCCGCCCGGAGGATGCGGCGAGGACGCCGCGAGCGACTCCCTCCCAGCTCCAGAGCCGGTGCGCGGTATCGGCGAGGGCCTCCCGCGCCTGCTCGCGCTCCTCCTCTGGGAGCTCCAGCCAGCGGCTCAGCCGAGCGGCGATCGCCTCCACGGCCCCGGCCCCGACCGGGAAGGAGACCAGCTCGGCAACCTCCGGCGGCAGGGCCTCGGCCAGCTCCCTCGACACCTCCTTCATCCCCGAATGCCCCGCCGACACGGGCAGCACGCCGCACGCTGCCGCCTCCGCGGCGACCATCCCGAACGCCTCGGGAAACGTGCTCGGCATCACCAGCGCCTCGGCCCCCGGCAACAGCTCCGCCACCTCGTCGTGCTCCAGTCGCCCGACGAACTCGACGGACCCGGCGACCCCCTCGGCGGCTTGCAGGTACCCCTCCGGCGGATCGGCCAGGAACGCGCCCAGAATCGACAACGGCCCCGGAGGACCGCCCTCGAGCCCTCGCCCCAGCTTCGCGACCTCACGAGCATCGTCGAGATCGCTGCGGTCGAGCGCCGCCAGCAACCGCCGCAAGCCTTGCTCGTACTCGCCGTAGCCGGCGATCTGCAAGCGGGCGCTCGGATGCCTCGCGCGGACGAGCGGCCAAGCGGCAACCAGCAGATCGACCCCCTTGGAGACGATGAACTTCCCGACGAAGACCACACGGGGCGAGGTGGGATCCACCTCGCCCGGCCGGAAGCTCTCCGTGTCGACGCCGGGGGGCCCCAAGCGAGTCTTCTCTTTTAGATTCGGCACGTCTGGCAACGCCGCCCAGAGCGACTCGGCCGTATGGCGCGAGCCGACCAGCACGCAGCTCGCGGCGCGCATCCCCTCTTCCGCCTGGGGCCGGAACCGCGGATGCGGTTTGACGGTGTACTCGAGCGCGGAGCCGTGGATCTTGGCGGCGAAGCTGCCGATGCCGGCGCGGGCGAGGACCGCCGGGCCCATCACCAGATGGCCGGCGAGGGCGGCGTCGAAGCCGCCCGTCGAGGCGGCCAGCTCGCGAACAGCGGAGACGTTGGCGTCGACGTAGCGATCGAGCTCCTCGTCGGTCAACTCCGGGAAGGCCTTGACCTCGAACCCCTCGTAAGGGTCCTTGACGTAGACGGGCAGGAGGCCGCCGACGTCGGGATTGTGGATCTCGACGCCCTCGATCTCGACCTGCCTGTCCTGGCAGAGCAGGTGGACCTCGTGGCCCAGCCGAGCCAGCGCGCCGGCGAGATTGGCCGTGTAGATGTTGCTGCCGGTGCCGCGCAGCATGTAGCCATGGAAGAGAAGGACGCGCATCCTGCCGGACAAGCTATTAGTGTTCCCGGGCGTGAACTCGAAGCAGCTCTACCGGATGCGCGCGCCGGCCTCCGGCCGTGAGGCGCTCGCGTACGCCGAGCCCGGCTCGGTCTACGTCGACCGCGAGACCGACGAGGAGATGGTGCCGGTGGCGATGGTGCTGCCGCTCGCCCCCTCGGTCTCCTCTCTCCCCCGCAGCCCGGAGAACCTGCGCGCCTGCCGCCGCTGCGACCAGCTGATCGGGCTGGACGTGTCGGATTGCCCGTACTGCGGGCTTCGCCAAGAAGCGCTCTAGGGCTTCTTCACGACGGTTGCCGTGTAGAGCAGCCGCGCGTTCGAGTAGTAGCAGCCGTAGGTCTTGGTCTTGCCGATGCCCTGCTGCGGGTGGCCGTCTTGGATGTCCTCCTTGGAGGAGCAGTGCTTCGGCAGGCGGCTGCCCCGCCAGGTGTTTTCTTCGGAGACGTTGAAGGCGAACATCGGCGCCCAGGTGGGGATCGTCAGGGCGACCATCTGGCCCTGGACGACGTTGAGCGGGTGTTCGAGGGCGAAGACCACCGTGCTGCCGAAGTAGGGGTTGAGCACCTGCAGGGGGCTCTGGCGGACGAGCTTGAACTGCGGCGGCTTGGAGCCTTCGACCGGCTTCAGCACGCCGATCCGCGCCTTCGAGGGCTTGCCGAGGAATTCGTTGAAGAAGCCGATCTCGTCGGTCATCTTTTCGCTGTCGGTGTGCGACGGGCGCGAGAGCGTGATCGACCAGGCGACGATCTTGCCGTCGAAGGGGACCTCGTATGGGCGGGGGACGCCACCGGCGATGGCCTGGAAGCCGGTTACGTGCCCCTCGACGCGGCAGGGCACGACCTCGACGTTGTTGACGATCTTGCCGGGACAGGAGGGCGACGGGGTCGAGTCGGTCTGGCCGAGCACGACGACCCGGGCCGGAGCCGAGTCGGCCGAGCCTGGCCAGGTGGCGGCGACCAGCAGGAGAAGCGCGCAGGCGAAGCCGAGCGCGGCGAAGGCGCGGCTGCGGATGGGCGGGGTCTCGGTTGCTTTCACCACGGTCTCCAGGGACAACCCCGGCCTGCGACCAGGGTTGCGGCCAGGGATTCTGTCCTTCGCCGCGATTTGACGCGGTCCTCCGGCGCAAGTGCACGATCGCGTACAGGTAGGGTTGCCAGCCGAGATGGAGGGCACGACGGAGGGATCCCAGGCAGACGAGTTCATCGTGGCGGGCCTCGCTTCGCTGGGGGTCGAGGCCGACGAGGTGGACCTCGCCGTGATGGGCGCTCTGCACGGCCTGCTCTGGCCGCATTTGCTGGAGCTGCTCGACATGGACCTGACGGACCTGACGCCGGAGCGCTGCCCGGACCTCTCGAGGGCGCCGGAGTGACCGATCCGCTCGACCTCGGCCTGCGCGCTCAGGCGGCGGCGATCGCCGCCGGCGACGTCGACCCGAGCGAGTTGCTCGACGCCGCCCTCACCCGCATCGGGGAGCGCAACCCGACGCTCAACGCCGTCGTCGAGACCTTCCCCGAGCGCTCGCACGAGATGCTCGCCGCCGCCCCGGACGGGCCGCTGCGCGGCGTCCCGGTCGTGATCAAGGACGAGTGGCCGCTGCCCTGGCGGGCGCAGCGCTTCGGCGCCGCCGAGCTGACGGTTCACACGGCGCCCGGCGAGTCCGGCCCCTACCGGGCGCTGCGCGACGCCGGTGCGGTGGTCGTCGGGGTCGGCAACATGCACGAGCTCGGCGGCGGCAGCACGGGCAACATCTCGGTCTACGGCCCCGCGCACAACCCCTGGGACGCCGAGCACTGCCCGGGCGGCTCCTCCAGCGGGCCGGCGGCATCCGTCGCCGCCCGCCTGGTCGCCGGCGCAGTGGGCGCCGACGGGCTCGGCTCGGTGCGCTTCCCCGCCGCCTACTGCGGCCTGACCGGCCTCAAGCCGACCTTCGGCCGCTCGGCGATGGAGGGCCACCACATGGCGCCGCTCACGACCCTGATCGTCTCCGGCCCGCTCTGCGCGGATGCCGGCGACTGCCGCCTGCTCGCCTCGACCCTCTGCGGCGAGGAGCTTGCCGCGGGCGAGGCGTCCGGGCTGCGCATCGGCGTCGTCCGCGACCCCGTCTCCGAAGACGTCGCCCCGGAAGTGGCCGCGGCCTGCGACGCGGCGGTGGAGGCGCTGCGCGCCGAGACCGGCGGCGAGGTGCGCGAGATCGAGCTGCCCGACCTCGAGGCGGCAACCCTCTCGGCGCTCCTGATCATCAACTCGGAGGCCGCCCGCGGCGCTACGCCGGAGCGGCTCAACCGGCTCAGCCCCGAGCTGAGCCCGATCGCCCGTGGCACGCTCAAGTACCGGATGCTGCTGCCCGCCGCGGCCGCTGCCCAGGCGCAGCTCGTGCGCACGCTGATGCGCCGCCGCCTCGCCGCGCTGTTCGCCGCGGTCGACGTGATCGCCTGGCCGACGGTCCCGGCACCGGCGCCGCCGCTGGAGGCGCCGGTGGTCGAGCTGCCCTCGGGAACCTCGACCGCCGACCAGGCCAACGTGCGCGGCGCCGCCCTCGCCAACCTGACCGGGATCCCCGCGATCAGCGTGCCGGTGGGCCTGAGCGACGAGGGACTGCCGATCGCCCTGCAGCTCCAGGGTGCGTGGGGCGCCGACGGGCTCCTGCTCGATGCCGCCGAGGCGCTCGAGCGGGCCAACGGAAGGCGTTGGGTCGAGTCGCTGCCGCCGCTGGCGCAGGCACCGATGACAGAGGTCTGAGATGGCTTCGAGCACCGCGATCTCGGTACAGGGGCTGGAGCGCGCCTTCGACGAGGTGCTGGCCGTGCAGGGGGTCGACCTGGAGGTCGGGGAGGGCGAGATCTACGGCTTCCTCGGGCCCAACGGCGCGGGCAAGACGACCACGGTGCGGATGCTGACCACGCTGCTGCTGCCGACCGGCGGCAGGGCGACAGTCGCCGGCCATGACGTCGTCGCCGAAGCCCGGCGGGTGCGCGCCTCGATCGGCGTCGCCCTGCAAGAGGCCGCGCTCGACCCGCTGATGACCGGGCGCGAGCTGATCCGCCTGCAGGCGACGCTGCAGGGGCTGCCGGGCGCCGAGGGACGGCGGCGCGCCGACGACCTGCTCGAGCGGGTCGACCTCGCCGCCGCCGCCGACCGCCGCGTCGGCACCTACTCGGGCGGCATGCAGCGGCGCCTCGACCTCGGCGCGGCGCTGGTCCACGAGCCCCGCGTCCTCTTCCTCGACGAGCCGACGACCGGCCTCGACCCGGTCAGCCGCAAGACGATCTGGGAGGAGGTGCGGGCGCTGAACGACGACGGCACCACGGTCTTCCTCACCACCCAGTACCTCGAGGAGGCCGACCAGCTCGCCGACAACGTCGGCATCATCGACAGTGGCCGGATCGTCGCCGAAGGCACGCCGGCCGCGCTCAAAGCCGAAATCGGCCATCCGCACATCCGCCTGCAGATCGGGGAGGGCTCGATCGCCGAGGCGGAGGAGATCTGCCGCCGCATCGGGCCGTTGCTGCCGCCGGTCGACGGCAGGACGGTGCAGGTGGAGGTCGAGCACGGCGCCGGCGACATTCCGCGGGTCGTGCGGGCGCTCGACGAGGCCGGAATCGAGGTCGGCTCGCTGGAGCTGGTCCACCCCAGCCTCGACGACGTCTTCGTCACCAAGACGGGGCATCACCTCGAGCACGACGAGGACGAGAGCGACGAGGAGGCCGTTCCCGCGTGAGCAGCCTGGCAACCAACCTGCGCGTCGTGCGGGCGCTCGGCATGCGCTCGATCCGCCAGACCTTCCGCCGCCCACAGCTGATGGCGCCGATCGTCGTCTTCCCGACCGTCCTGCTCGCGATCCAGACGGGCGGCGTCGGCAGCGCGATCCACCTGCCCGGCTTCCCGCCCGTGCAGAGCTTCCTCCAGTTCATGCTCGCCGGAGCGATGATGCAGTCGCTGATGCTGGCCGGCAACAGCGGCGGCATCGCGCTTGCCGTCGACATCGAGATGGGCTTCACCGACCGCCTCTTCGCGGCGCCGATCTCGCGTTACACGATCGTGCTCGGCCGGCTCGCCGGCACGGCGGCGCTGGGCCTGTTCGCCGCGCTCTGGTTCCTCGCGATCGGATTGGTGTTCGGCGCCGAGATCGCGGGCGGCGTCCCGGGGGCGCTGCTGGCGATCGCCCTGGTCACCGTCACGGCGGCCGCCGTCGGCGGGATCGGCGCCGCGATCGCCCTGCGCACCGGCAGCGCCAGCGTCGTCCAGGGCCTCTTCCCGCTCGTCCTCGTCGTCCTCTTCCTCTCCTCGGCCTTCTTCCCGGTCGGATTGATGATCGAGCCGGCCCAGACGATCGCCGAATACAACCCGCTCAGCTTCGTCGTCGAAGGCGTGCGCGAGCCGATCATCTCCGGCATCGACGTCACCGACACCGCGGACGCGCTGCTGGCGATCCTCGGCATCGTCGTCCTCGGCCTGGTGCTCAGCGCGCGGGCGCTGCGCCACCGCCTGCGGGTGGGCTGATGGAGACGGCGGCGATCCCGGCCACGCAGGCGATGCCGGCCTGGCGCGCCAACCTGGCGACGATCGGCGCGCTGATGGCGCGGGCGAAGAACGAGCTGGTGCGGGTGCCGGGCGCCGCGATCCCGGGAGTGCTGGCGCCGACGATCTTCTTCCTCGGCCTCAACGGCGTCTTCGGCGCCCTGACCCAGCTGAAAGGCTTCGAAACCGGCGCGTACGAGAGCTTCATCGTCCCGGTCAGCATGCTGCAGGGGGCCGGCTTCACCGGTGCCGCGGCCGGGGTCAACCTCGCCCGCGACATCGAGCAGGGCTGGCTCGACCGGCTGCTCGTCTCCCCCGCGCCGCGCTGGGTACTGCTCGCCGGGACGGTGCTCGCCGCCAGCGCGAGGGCGGCGATCCCCGCCACCTTCGTGCTGGCGATCGCGCTCGCGCTCGGCGCCGGTTGGCCGGGGATCGACGGGTTGCTGATCACCTATTTCATGGTTGCCGCGATGGCCGCCGTCGCCGCCTGCTGGGGGTCGATGTTGGCCCTGCGCTTCAAGAGCCAGTCGGCCGCGCCGCTGATGCAGGCGGGGATGATGGCGCTGATCCTGACCACCACCGCCTACGCCCCGTTGGCGCTGCTGCAGGGCTGGCTGGAGAAGATCGCCCGCATCAACCCGGTCACCCACGTGATCGAAGCCGCGCGCCAGGGCTTCGTCGGCGGCGTCACCTGGGCCGGCACCTGGCCCGGCGTCCTCGCCCTCGCCGGCCTCTTGGCCGTTCTCGGCACGCTGGCCCTGCGCGAAATGCGCCGCACCGGCGCATGACCGCCCTGGAAATCGCCGAGGGCGTGCTGCGGCGGAGCTGGCTGGAGGGGTCGCGGGACGGCCGGCGCTTCGCCTATACGCAGCCGAGCCCGGGGCGCTACCCGTGGCAGTGGTACTGGGACTCCTGCTTCGCCGCGATCTGCTGGCGGCGCTTCGAGCCCGCGCGCGCCCGCACCGAGCTCGAGACGCTGCTCGCGGCGCAGCGAGACGACGGCTTCGTCGGCCACACGATCTTCTGGGACCGTCCGGTCTCGCTCACTCGCTACCCCTTCTACAACGTCGCTTCGCGCCGCTCCCTGCAGACCGAGACGATCCAGCCGCCGCTGCTCGCCTGGGCCTGGCGGATCGCCGTCGGCGACCCGGCGCAGGAGCCGCGGATCGGCGCGCAGTTGGACTGGCTCGCGCGCAACCGCGATCTCGACGGGGACGGCCTGCTCTGGATCGTCCAGCCGGACGAGTCGGGGCTCGACGCCTCGCCCAAGTTCGATCCCGTCTGGGGACGGCGGGCCGACGGCCGCCTCGGCTTCCCGCTCCTGGTTGCCGCCAACCGCCGCCGCGGCTTCGAGGCGCGTCGCGTCCGCGACGCGGGCGGGCCGGTGCTCTGCGAGGCGCTCGTCAACACTCTCTGGTCGCTCTCATTGCAGGCGCTGGGGCGCCCGTCGGCCACGCCTGCCCTGGTCGAACGGCTCTGGGACGAGCGCCGCGGCCTCTTCCTCGACGAGGCCCAGCCGAGCGGCGCGCGGCCGGGCATCGCGACGATCGCGGCGCTCGCCCCGCTCGCCCTGCCGGATCTCCCGGAGGAGATCGGCCGGCGCATGGTCGAGGAGCACCTGCTCGACGAGCGCGAGTTCCTCACCCCGGTCGCCCCGCCCTCGGTGGCAGCCTGCGAGCCGAGCTACGAGCCCGACGGCGGCCGCGGGCCGATCCGCCGCTACTGGCGCGGGCCGACCTGGATCAACACCGCCTGGCTCTGCTGGCTCGGCCTGCGCCGCCTCGGCTACCACCAGGAGGCCGAGCGCATGGCCAACGGCCTGATCGGCGCGGTCGAGCGCGAAGGCCTGCGCGAGTACTACGACCCTCGCACGGGGAAAGGGCTCGGGGCGAAGGACTTCGCCTGGTCGGCGCTGATAACCGAGCTGGTTGAGCCGGAACCGCAGGCGGAGCGGAGCTATTTGTAGCGGTAGGTGATGCGGCCGCGGTCGAGGTCGTAAGGGGAGAGCTCGATCTTGACGCGGTCGCCGGGGAGGATGCGGATGTAGTGGCGGCGCATCTTGCCCGAGATGTGACCGAGGACCTCGTGGTCGTTGTCGAGCTTGACGCGAAACATCGTGTTGGGGAGGGCCTCGGTGATCTCGCCCTCCATCTCGATCTTCTCCTCTTTGGCCATGCGGCGGGGAGCGTACCTGACCCGCGGATCAGCCGCGCAGGCGCCGCGCCCGCTCGATGGCCTCCTCGCGCGTGCCGACCTCGTCTGCATACTGGGCGGCCTCCAGCTCGGCCAGCAGGTCGCCGAGCTCGGGCCCCGGGGGGATTCCCAGCTCTGCGGCGAGCTCGTCGCCGCGCAGCAACGGCTGCGGCGGGCCGTCGCGGCGCCAGTCGAGCGCCGCCGCCAGCATCTGCCGGGCGAGCTCGAGATGGGCCTCGATCGCCTGCTCGGTCGCGAACGGGCCGCCACCGCGGGCGGAGAGCCGGTCGGCGACGGTGAGCAGGGTGACGTCGGCCGCGACGGGCCCGGTGGCGCGCAGGTACTCGTGGACCCGCCGCGGCGGCAGCGGCGCCTCGTGGACGAGGAAGCCGAGGCGGAGGTGATGCAGGGCAAGCCCCTGCAGGTGGCGGGTCAGCTTCGCGCTGGCGCGCAGCCGCCGGCAGATCTCACCGATCGTCTCGGCGCCGACGCTGTCGTGGCCGACGAAGGTGACGTAGCCGTTGCGTTCGCCCTTCGTCGCCGGCTTGGCGATGTCGTGCAGGAGCGCGCCGAAGCGCAGCGCCGTGCCGCGGCTCATCTCGTCGGCGAGCGGCTCGGCGAGCAGCGCCCGCGTCTCGGCGGCTCGCTCGCCGGCGAAGCGCTCCAGGTCGCTCTCGACCTCGAGCGTCCGCTCGAGCACGGCGAGGGTGTGGCCGTGCACGTCGAGGTGGTGGTTGGGCCCCTGTTCGACGCCGCGCAGGGCCTCTAGCTCGGGCAGGACGACGGCCGTGAGACCGAGCTCGTCGAGCAGGGCGAGACCGCGCAGGGGGTCCTCGCCGCCGAGCAGGCAGCGCAGCTCACCCAGCAGGCGCTCCCCGGCCGGCTCGGCGGCGAGCGAGGCCTGCGAGCGGGCCAGCGCCACCGTCGCCGGATCGACCTGCAGGTCGAGGTCGGCGGCAAGGCGCGCGGCGCGCAGCAGCCGCAGCGGATCGTCGCGGAAGCTGCTCTCGGCGACGACGCGCAAGAGGCGGCGCTCCAAGTCGCCGATGCCGCCGAAGGGGTCGATCGGCTCGCCCCCGGCAAGCGGGACGGCAACCGCGCCGAGGGTGAAGTCGCGCGCCGCCAGGTCGAGCTCGATCGTCTCGCCGCGCAGCGCCGTCGCGTCGACCTGCCAGGTGCGATCGCGGGCGACCGCACGCCAGGTGGCGAACTCGGCCGAGAGCTCGAAGGCGTGCCCGTCGCCCGCCTCGGCGACCCGCTTCGCAGCCTGCTCCGGATCCCCAGCGACGGCCAGATCGAGGTCGGTCACCTCGCGGCCGAGCGCCGCGTCGCGCACCGCGCCGCCGGCGATCCAGACCTCGCCTGCGCCGCTCAGCGCCTGGCGGGCGAGCCCGACCAGCGCGGAGGCGTCGAGGCGGTCGGCGAGGCTCACTCCCCCACCCTGGGGACGCGTGCCGAGACGCCGCAGGTGATCTCGTAGTTGATCGTCCCGAGCCTGCGGGCGAGATCCTCGGCGAGGATCGTCTCTCCGCCCTGTGAGCCGATCAGAACCGCCTCCGCCCCGGGCTCGACGTCGGTCTGCGGCCCGAGGTCGACGGTCACGTTGTCCATCGAGACCGTTCCGACGAGCGGGAAGCGGCGGCCGTCGATCAGCACCTCGGCGTCGTTGGAGAGGCCGCGCCGGACGCCGTCGCCGTAACCGAGCGGCAGCACGCCGATGCAGGTCTCGCGCTCGGCGCGCCAGGTGCGGCCGTAGCCGGCGCTGTCGCCGGGCGCGAAGGGCTTCACGTCGGCGACGTAGGAGCGCAGCGAGAGCGCCGGCCGCAGGCCGCGCTCGCCCGGATCGCCCTGGAACGGATCGAGCCCGTAGACGGCGACCCCGCAGCGCGCCATGTCGAAGTGGGCGCGGCGGTCGCGGAAGACGGCGGCGCTGTTGGCGGCGTGGGCGAGGATGCCGGGGATCTCGCCGCGCGCCGCCTCGGCCAGCGCCGCAAAGCGGTCCAGCTGCTCGTCGAAGAAGCCGCCGTCGGACTCCGGTTCGTCCGCAGTGGCGAGGTGGGTCCAGACACCGGCGGGCTGCAGGTCATGACTGGCGGCACAGGCACGCAGCAGGTCGAGCACCTCGCCGGGGTCCGGGTTGCCGAGGCGGCCCATGCCACTGTCGTACTTGACGTGGACGCGCGCCGGGCGGCCGTGCGCCCGAGCACGCTCGGCGAGGAGGTCGAGGAAGCCGCGCCGCCAAACGGAAACCTCCGAGCCGGCCTCGAGAGCCGTGTCGAGCTCCTCGACGGTGAGCGCGCCCATGGTGAGCAGCGGCACGTGGGCGAAGCGACGGCCGATCCGCTCCGCCTCGATGGCCGTCGCCACGGCGAGCCGGGTCGCCCCTCCCGCCAGAGCCGCTTCGGCGCAGGCCGCATCGCCGTGGCCGTAGCCGTCCGCCTTGACCACCGCGCACAGCTCCGCCTTGCCCAGCTCGGCCTTCAGCCGGGCGCAATTGTCGCGCACGGCGCTGTGCTCGACCCGGGCAACCGCCCGCCTCACGCTCTACCCCTCGACGAGCGCGGCCAGCGCATCGGCCCGCGTGACCATTCCGGCGAGGCGACCCTCCTCGTCGACCACGGGGAGATGATTGTGGTGCTTGTCGGCGATCCGCCGCGCCACGGTCTCGGCGCTTGAGTACTCCTGGACCGTCACGGGGTCCGCCGTCATCAACTCCGAGACCTTGGTCGCAAAGGCCTTGTCGAGGCGCTTCTCGAAGCCCTTCATCGAGCCGACGAAGACGATGCCGCCCATGATGTTGAGGTAGTGCGGCAGGTGCAGATCCGACTCCTCCTCGCTGAGGACGAGGTCGGACTCGCTGACGATGCCGATCACCTTGCGATCCTCGTCGAGGACCGGGATCGCGCCCTTGTCGGTCTGGGCAAGCAGCTCGATCGCGCTGCGCGCGTCCGCGTCCGGCGAGATGCTCGGCACGGAGCTGTCCATGATCTCGGCCGCGGTCTTCATGCAGGCGCGAGGTTATTCGACCGGGTAGTCGCGACGCATCCCACGCGGAATCGACTCGATCACGTCGGTGGCGATAACCGACTCGGCGGCGCCGATCCGGGCCGCCGCGTCGCGGCCGGCGCGGGCGTGGGCGATCACGGCGGCGCAGGCGGCGGCTAACGGGTCGAGGCCGCGGGCGAGCATCGCCGCGACCATCCCCGAGAGCACGTCGCCGGTGCCCGCGGTGGCGAGCGCGGGCGCCGAGAGGACGTTCACGGCAACCCGCTCGCCGTCGCTGACGATCGTGTCGTCGCCCTTGAGCACGACCACGGCGGCGGCGGCACGGGCGGCCTCGCGGGCGGCGGCGAGACGATGCGCGGAGACCTCCTCCGAATCGCGGTGGAGCAGGCGCCCGAGCTCGCCGGCGTGCGGCGTCAGCACGGTCGGGGCGTCGCGCCCTGCGATCGCAGCGAGCTCACCGGCAAAGGCGTTGAGGCCATCGGCGTCGATCACCAGCGGCGCCGCAATCCGGGGGACGACGTCGCGGGCCAGCTCGATCGAGCCGGGATCGCGGCCCAGCCCGGGCCCGAAGACGCCGGCGGCGGCGCGCTCGAAGGCACGCAGCAGGGGCTTGGCCGAGCCCGGAGCGAGGCAGCCGTCGCCGCCGGGACAGCCGGCCGACATCACCTCGGGCTGACCCTGCTCGAAGATCGGCTCGAGGTCAGCGGGGACCGCGACGGTCGCATAGCCCGCGCCGGCGCGGATCGCGGCCAGTGAGGCCATCTGCACGGCGCCGGTCAGCCCGCGCGAGCCGCCGGCGATCGTCACCTGGCCGGAGCTGAACTTGGTCGACTGCGCCTCCCGTCGCGGCGCCAGCTCGAGCACTCCCGCGTCGATCGCGCCCGCCGCCGGCTCCGCCGGCGCGCCGGACGGGACGCCGATCGGCACGACCCGCAGCTTCCCGGTGCGCCACTTGCCCGGCGCGACGCGGTGGCCGAGCTTGGCGGCATGGAAGCTGACGGTGAGGTCCGCCTCGACCGCCGCGCCCGCGACCTCGCCGCTCGACGCGTCGACGCCGGACGCGACGTCGCAGGCGACGATCGGGGCGCCACAGGCGTTCATCGCCTCGATCGCCGCAAGCGCAGGCTCGCGCGGCTCGCCGGCGAAGCCGGTGCCGAAGATGGCGTCGACGATCGCACCCGACCCGGCCAGTCGCGGGCCGATGTCGCCACTGACGTGGTCGGCCTCGCAGCGCTCCAGATTCGCTGCCGCGTCGCCGCTCAACTCCTCCGCCGGCCAGAGCAGCAGCGCCTCGACCTCGAAGCCCGCCTCGGCCAGGTAACGCGCGGCGACCAGCCCGTCCCCGGCGTTGTTGCCCTTGCCGCAGAGGACCCGCACCGGCCCCGCCGGCCCAAGCTCGCCCACGGCCTCGGCGACCGCCCGCCCCGCCGCCTCCATCAGCTCCAGCGATGGAACCCCCATCTCCTCGATCGCCCACGCATCGACGGCCCGCATCCCGTCGGCGTCGTACAACGGATCGAGCCAGGGCTCCACGTCCGACAGCCTACGTGCACATATGCGCGCGGCGGCCGTGAGCTAATGATATTTACAAAATGTCATAGCGTGATACTTTGCAAACATCATGATCTTCCAAGCGCCAGAGCTACGCGAGGACGAGCGGGATGTCCTCGACCTGATCGACGAGCTGCACCGCGAGCTTCGCGACCGGGTCGCGGAGCCGCGTCGCTGGATCGGCTCGCTCCGGAAGATGGCGTTCGCGCGCGCGGTGCAGGGCTCCAACAGCATCGAGGGATACAACGCCTCTCTCGACGACGTCGTCGCGGCGGTCGAGGGGGAGCCGACCCTCGATGCCGACCAAGAGACCCAGCTCGCGTTGGCGGGCTATCGCGACGCGATGACCTATGTCCTCCAGATCGCCGGCGACGAGCGGCTTGCGGTCGACGAGGGCCTGTTGAAGAGCTTGCACTTCATGATGATCAAGCACGATCTGCGCAAGAACCCGGGGCGATGGCGCCCGGGCGACGTATACGTCATCGACCATGAGGGAAAGACCGTCTACGAGGGGCCGCCAAGCGACCAGGTCCCGGCACTGGCCGCGGAGCTGCTCGATGAGCTCCGCGCCGACGCGAGCCCGGTGCTCGTCAAAGCGGCGATGGCGCATCTGAACCTGACCCTGATCCACCCGTTCAGCGACGGAAACGGTCGGATGGCGCGATGCCTGCAGACGCTGGTTCTCGCCAGGGACAGGGTGCTCGCACCCGTCTTCTCGAGCATCGAGGAGTTCCTCGGTCGCAACACGCAGACCTATTACGACGTGCTCGGCGAAGTCGGAGCCGGCTCGTGGCATCCGGACCGGGACGCCCGCCCCTGGATTCGTTTCTGCCTACGCGCTCATTTCCTCCAGATTCGCACCCTGCAACGACGCCGGGTCGAGGCCGAGGAGCTCTGGAACGGCTGCGTCGAGCTTGCCGAAAGCAGCGGGCTGCCCGAGCGCTGCGCCGCGGCGCTCGTCGATACCGCCTATGGGCTGCGAATCAGGCGGGGCAGCTACCAGAGCGCCGGCCTGGCGATGACCGGGGAGGAGATCAGTAACCAAAGCGCGTCGCGTGACCTGAAGAGAATGGTCGACCTGGGCCTACTCCGCACCGTGGGCGAGCGGCGCGCCCGCTACTACCTGGCCGGCGAGGAGCCGAAAGCGCTGCGCGAATCCATACGCGCCAAACGGCCGCCACGCGAGACGGACGATCCGTTCCGAATCGTCCGCGAGCGCCGTCAGCTCAGCCTGACCTGAGGCCTACTTCAGGCCGATGATCAGCTTGGCCGTGGCCAGTTCGCCCTGGCTGGCGCTGCCGAGGGCGAGAAAGCGGATGCTCTTCAGGTACTTCTTCGCCTTCTCGAAGCCTTCTTCGGAGCTGGGAATCAGCGCATCGGCCAGATGCAGGGCGCCCGGCCCGTCGGCGAAGCCGCCGATCGGGGTGTTCCCGAGCGAGGCGACGGCGTCGCTGTAGGCGGGGTCGTCGGAGAGGGTCTTGCCGGCGCCCGAGCCACTGGTCAGGCCGGCGACGGTCGGCGCCACGCCGTAGCCGATCGCGACCCTCCCTTCCTTGGCCATGACGACCAGCGGCTTGTCGCCGAGTTCGTCGCTGTGCACCGAGAAGCCGCTGTACTTGCCGTTCAGGGCGGTGACCCCGGCGACGTGGACATGGCGCAGCAGCAGGCCGATGTTGCCGATTGCCTTCGTCGCTTCGGAACCCTTGGTGCTCAGCACCAGGGCGCCCCCGAGGCTGCTCCTGTTGGCGCCCGTCGCGAACACGGCGGCGTCCTGCAGCGAGCCCGCGAAGCCTTCCAGGTCGATGCCGAGCTGCTTCAACCCTTTCCTCAGCTGGTGCGGCGGGACCGTGCCCGGGATGCCTTCCGCGTCGAGGCTGTCGAGCGCCCCTTCGAGCTGCTTGCCGAATCCGGTGACGGCGAAGCCGGCAAAGGCGCTGCCGGGCAGTTCGCCGAGCAGCGAGGAGGCGTCGCCGGTCGGCGCTTCCTCGCCCGCGAGGTCGCTGCTGAGCTCGACCGCGATCTGTTCGGAGCCGGGCACGATGCTCGCCACGGCCGTCGCTTCGCTCGGGTCGATGCCGGCGTTGCGGAGGATCTGGCGCGCCGTCGGGTCGATCTGGCCGCCGCCCTGTTCGATCAGCTTGCCGACGTCGACGAAGATGTCGGCGATGCTGCCGTCCGAGGCGGCCGAGATCGCCTTGGAGAAGGTGTCTTCGTCGCCGAGAGATTCACCGTCGGAGGCGTCTTCGACTTCCTTGAACACCTTCTGGTTTTCGGCGATGACGAGGAAGTCGCCGACCATGCCGACCTTCCTCCCTTCGGTGGCTTCGTCGTGCTTGTCGATGAATTCCTGCGTCGCTTCGGTGTCCGTCGATTCGACCAGGATCCCCGTGCCGCTGAAGTCGCTGCCTTCGAGCTGCTCGAAGAAGACGCCCCCGTGTTCGCCCAGCCAGGGCTCGACTTCCTTTTCGAAGTCGAGCGATTCGCCTTCGCCCGTCGCGGCGCTTTCGAGCTCTTCGGCGACGAACTCGCCCAGGTCGTCGACGCCGGCGACCTGCTTGGCGATCGCGTTGACGTTGGCCTTCAGATCCCCTTCCGGCCGCAGGTTGCCTTCGACGAAGACCGGCACCCCGGGGGGCGCCAGCGAAGCGACGTCGGCGCCCGAAGAGCCCCCGCCACAACCGGCGAGGGCGGCAAGCGCGGTGGCGGCGAGCGCCACGAAGAGGAGACGAGACTTCATGCGGCCCGGCATCCTAGCGGTGCCGCTACTCGACCGTAACCGTCTTGGCCAGGTTGCGGGGCTGATCGACGTTGAGGCCGCGCGAGCGGGCGATGTCGTAGGCGAGCAGCTGCAGCGGCAGGATCGCCAGGATCGGCTGCAGGATCCAGTCGCCGGCGGCGACCTCGATCGTCTGCTCGGCGACCGCGCCGGCCCGCTCGTCCCCCGCGGTGACGATCGCGATCGTGTGGGCGCCGCGCGCGCGCACCTCTTCGATGTTGGAGAGGACCTTGTCGAGGATCGGGCTCTCGGTCGCCACGCAGACGACCGGCGTCGACTCGTCGAGCAGCGCAATCGGACCATGCTTCATCTCCCCGGCCGCATAGGCATCGGTCGGGATATAGGAGACCTCCTTCAGCTTGAGCGCGCCCTCGAGGCAGACGGGAAGGCCGATGTGGCGGCCGAGGTAGAGGAAGAACCCCTCGTCGCCGTGACTGGCGGAGATTTCCCGCACGCGCTCCTCGCAGCCGGCCAGGGTCGCCTCGACCTTCGACGGCAGCGACTTCATCTCGGCGACCAGCTCGGCCAGCCGCTCCGGGCTCAGGGTCCCCCGCAGCTCGGCGAGCCGCAGGCCGAGCAGGTACATCGCCGCCACCTGCGCGACGAAGGTCTTGGTCGCGGCGACGCTGATCTCCATGCCGCTGCGCGTGTAGAGGACCGCGTCGGCGTCGCGGGTCGCCTGGCTGCCCATGATGTTGGTGACCGCCAGCACCCTCGCCCCCCGCTCGCGGGCGAGGCGCATCGCCGCGAGGGTGTCGGCGGTTTCGCCCGACTGGGTGATGCCGATCACCAGGTCGCCGGGGCCGACCACCGGGTTGCGGTAGCGGTACTCGGAGGCGATGTCCATTTCGACCGGGACCCGCGCCCACTCCTCGATCGCGTAGCGGCCGACCAGCCCGGCGTGGTAGGAGGTGCCGCAGGCGACGATCACGATCCGCTTCAGGTCGCGCAGGTAATCGTCCTCGAGCTCGAGCTCCGAGAGGTCGACGCCCTCATCGCCCGGCAGGCGGTCGGCAATCGTTTCCGCGACTGCGTCCGCCTGTTCGTGGATCTCCTTCAGCATGAAGGTCTCATAGCCCCCCTTCTCGGCTGCGGCCTCATCCCAATCGACCTCTTCAGGCTCGCGCTGCACCGGGTTGCCGTCGGCGTCGGTGATCGTCACGCCGGCGGCGTCGATCGTCACGATCTCGTCGTTTTCGATCGCCAGCGCGCTGCGCGTCTCGGCGAGGAAGGCGGGGATGGCGGAGGCGAGGAAGCTCTCTCCCTCGCCGACCCCGGCGACCAGCGGGCACTCCTTGCGGGCGCCGACGAGCAGATCCGGCTGCTCGGCGTGCATCGCGACGAAGGCGTAGTGCCCGCGCAGCTCGGCGAAGGCGGCGCGGACCGCCGCGGCGAGGTCGTCGTCGTAGTGACTGGAGATCAGGTGGGCGACGACCTCGGCGTCGGTTTCGGAGCTGAACTCGTGTCCCTCGGACTCGAGCCGCTCGCGCAACTTGGCGTGGTTCTCGACGATCCCGTTGAGGACGATGTGGACGCGGTCGGAGGTGTCGCTGTGGGGATGCGCGTTCTCCTTGGTGACGCGCCCGTGGGTCGCCCAGCGCGTGTGGGCGATCCCCGTCTGCGCCGGCGAAGTCGCGATTGCGATGCCGCCGCCCTTCGCCTGCTCCTCGATCGCCGCCCGCAGGTTGGCGAGGTTGCCGACCGCGCGGACGCTGGCGACCTGTCCGTCCTCGATCACCGAGACCCCGGCCGAGTCATAGCCGCGGTATTCGAGCTTTTCCAGCCCGGCGACGAGGAGGTCCCGACAGGGGCGTCCCCCGACATATCCGACGATTCCACACATAGAAGGCGTACAGGGTACGGGGGGCGCGTCAGCCCAGCTCTTCGCGCACCAAATCGGCGAGGCGCTTGCAGACCGCGTCGGCCTCCTCTGCGCTCGGCGCCTCGGCCATCACGCGCACGAGCGGCTCGGTGCCGGAGGGGCGCAGGAGGACTCGCCCGCGGCCCTCGAGCTCCGCGCCGGCGCGCTCGACCGCCTCCCAGACGACGGTCGCACCCGCAATCGCCTCGCGGTCGGCGACCTCGACGTTGACCAGCGTCTGCGGCAGCTTCTCCATCGCCTCGACCGAAGCGAGGTCGCGCTCGCCGAGCTCGCGCATCGTCATCAACGCCGCGGCGATCCCGTCGCCGGTCGCGGCGAAGCGCATGTCGATGATGTGGCCCGACTGCTCGCCTCCCAGCGCCCAGTCGCGCTCGCGCAACTCGTCGAGCACGTAGCGGTCGCCGACCTTGGTCACGGCGACCTCGACCCCGGCGTCCTCCATCGCGCGATGGAATCCGTAGTTGCTCATCACGGTCACGGCGACGCCGCCACCGAGCTCGTCGCGTTTCGCCTGGCCACGTGCCAGCAGGGCGATCAGCTCGTCGCCGTCGTGGGTGCGTCCGTCGCCGTCGACGGCGAGGACCCGGTCGCCGTCGCCGTCGAAGGCAAAGCCGACCGTGGCGCCGGAAGAGACGACGTGCTCCGCCAGGTTGTCCAGGTGGGTCGAGCCGCAGCCGTCGTTGATGTTGCGCCCGTCGGGCTCGACCGCGATCGCATCGACCTCGGCCCCGAGCCGCTCGAAGATCGCGGGACCGACCCGGTGGGTCGCCCCGTTGGCACAGTCGAGCGCCACCTTGATCCCGGATAGGTCGAGTGGGAAGGCGCTCTCCAGGGCGCGCAGATAGTCCTCTTCGCCACCGCTCAGCTCCCGCACCCGCCCGAACCCCCCGCCCCCCCCGGACGCCGTAGAGGTTTGAACCGCTATCCGGTTCAAACCTCTACGGCGCTCCTCGGGGCGCTCGGCGAGCAGGGCCTCGATGCCGACCTCCGCAGCGTCGGGGAGCTTGCTGCCGGTGGCGGCGAAGAACTTGATCCCGTTGTCCGGGTAGGGATTGTGCGATGCCGAGACCACGGCGGCCAGGTCGAGGCCGAGCTTGCGTACGAGGATGGCGGCGGCCGGAGTCGGCAGGACGCCGCCGAGCAGCGCATCCCCCCCGGCCTCGGCGACCCCGGCGGCGAGCGCCGCTTCGAGCATCGGCCCGGACTCGCGCGTGTCGCGCACGATCAGCACCTGCGGCCGGGGCGATTCCAGCGACTCGGTCGCCGCGCGACCGAGGGCGAGCGCCAGCTCGGCCGTGAGGAACGTCCCAGCCTCCCCTCGGACCCCATCGGTTCCGAAGAGCTTGCGCTCCATAGTCAAACCGACCTCGTCAGCGCTTGGAGAACTGCGGCCGCTTGCGGGCCTTCTTCAACCCCGCCTTGCGGCGCTCCTTGGCGCGCGCGTCGCGGGTCAGGAAGCCGCGCCGCTTGAGCTCGCCGCGCAACTCCGGGTCGACCTCGGTCAGCGCCCGGGCGATTCCGTGGCGCACCGCGCCGGCCTGACCGCTGACGCCGCCGCCGTGGACCCTGACGCGTACGTCGACGCTGCCCTCGTAGCCGGTGGTGGCCAACGCCTGGCGGGCCGTCGTCTGGTGCAGGGGGCGGGGGAAGAACTCCTCGATCGGACGGCCGTTGATCTGGAAGGAGCCGCTGCCTGGCAGCAGGGTGACGCGGGCGATCGCGTTCTTGCGTTTGCCGGTCGCCAGGTAGCGCGAGTCGCCCTCGATCTTGGCCGGGGCCCGGCTCGCCGCCTGCTCCTCCTCGGAGTCGCCGCTCAGAGCGGCTTCGCGCGCCCGGCGCTCCTCCTCCTCGGCTTCGCGCCGTGCCTGCTCCTCGGCGCTCAACGGCCGCTCATCCGGCTCGACCGCGATCGGCTCGAGGTCAGCCCCCGGAATCACGTCCTTCTTCTTCTCCTCCTTGGGAGCGGGCCCAGCTTCCTCAGCCTGCTCAGCGGCAGGGGGCTCCACAGGCTCCTCTGCGGAGGTCTCATCCTCGGCGTCAGCCTCAGGCGCATCTGACGCGGGTGGCGACGTAGGGGGAACCTCCCCCGAGGACGCTTCAGCGACCGCAGGGGGAGGTGGGTCCCCTGCGTCGACAGGACCCGCGTCCCGATCGGCCGCGTCCCGCGACGCCTCGTCCTGAGGCTGCTCGTCCTGCTGCTGCTCTTCGGAAGTCTCTTGGTCCTGCGGCTCGTCTGCCATCACTTGATCTCCATCGGCTGTGGTTTCTGCGCCGCGTGGGGATGATCCGGACCGGCGTAGACCTTGAGCTTGGTCAGCTGCTTACGGGCCAGGCGGTTACGGGGAAGCATCCCCTTCACCGCCTTGCGGATCACCTCCTCGGGGCGGCGGTCGAGCATCTCGGCGAGGGTGCGGGACTTGATCCCGCCCGGGTAGCCGGAGTGGCGCCAGTAGCGCTTCTGCTCCATCTTGTTCCCGGTCACGTGGATCTTCTCGGCGTTGACGACGACGACGAAGTCGCCGGTGTCGACGTGCGGCGTGTACTCGGGCTTGCGCTTGCCGCGCAGGGCATCGGCGATGCGGGTCGCCAAACGGCCCAGGGTCTGCCCCTCGGCATCGACGACCAGCCAGTCGCGCCGGCGATCGGTGGGTTTGGCGACGTACGTCTTCATCAGAGAAAAGCCGCGGGGAGGCCCCAGCGGCTCCGGGATGATAGCCGCCGCGCCGAGTTGGCGCGCACGGGGTCCTGCGGCCCGGGCTCCTATAGGAGGGACGCGTACAGCTGAGCGTGCGCTTCTGAGAACGAGTCTCATTCTTTGCTACCGTCTAGGCCGTGAACTGGGCAGAGACAGCGGTCCACCGCCTCGACGAGGCGGGCTATCGGAGCGGCGCGGCGCGGCGCGAGGTGATCGAGCTGCTGGCAGCCGAGCCCTGCGCCCTCACCGCGCTGGAGATCGATCGGCGCCTCGACTCGGTTGGGCGCGCCAGCGTCTACCGCACGCTCGACCAGCTCGAACAGCTGCGTCTCGTCCAGCGGGTCGAGATCGGTGGCGACGCGGCGGGCTACGAGCGGGTCGATGCGGGCGAGCACCACCATCACCTGGTCTGCGAAGAATGCGGCCGACTGGCCCCCTTCTCCGACCGCTCTCTGGAGCGGGCGATCGAGGCGGTCGGGCATACGGCGGACTTCGAAGTCGCCACCCACGACGTGGTCCTGCGCGGCCGCTGTCCCGACTGCCGGGCGAGCTGAGCGAACCCCAGCAATGCCTGCAGTTGCAATCCCCCTCGCCTGCCTCACGGTGATCGCCACGCTGATCGGTGGGCGGATCGCCCTGCGCCTCTCGCACACGCTGCCGACCGTGATCGCGCTGACCGGAGGCGTCGTGATCGCGGTCGCTCTCTTCGACGTCCTGCCGGAGGGGATCGACAGCGTCGGCGACGCGAACAAGGCGACCCTCCTCGTCGCCATCGGCTTTCTCACCTTCTTCTTTGCCGAGCGCGCTCTGGTTCTCCACCACCGCGACGATCCCGAAGAGGCGCGTGCGCACGAGCGTGTCGGCGTGCTGGGGGCGTTCGGTCTCTCGATCCACAGCTTCATCGACGGCCTCGGCATCGGCCTCGCCTTCAGCCTCAACTCGACCACGGGCTTCCTCGTCTTCATCGCGGTGATCAGCCACGACTTCGCCGACGGCCTGAACACGGTCAGCTTCGTCCTCAGCCAATCCGGCGATCGCGCGCAGGCGGCGAAATGGCTGCGAATCGACGCGATCGCCCCCCTCCTCGGCGCAATCGTCGGCTCCTTTGCCAGCGTCCCCGACGAGACGCTCGGCTACATCCTCTGCATCTACAGCGGCTTCTTCCTCTACATGGGCGCGACCGACCTACTGCCCGAGGCGCATGCCCACGCCTCATGGGGCAAAGTCGCCCTCACGGCGTCGGGCTTCGCCCTGATCTTCGCGATCACCCGGGTCGCCGGCGCGTAGGCGGTCGCGTAACTCGATGAGGGCCAGCGCGAGGGCGACCGGGACCGTGGCCGGCAGCGTGTCGACGGCGAAGAAGAGCAGGTCGAACCCAAGCCCCAGCACAGCTACGAGCGCAGCCCCGAATAGCTGCCGCCGACGGGCGGGGAGGGCCAGGAGGCAGCCCAGGGTGGCGGCTATGAAGAGGTCGCCGAAGCCCATCAGGGCCGAGCCGAAGTGGATCGCCTGCAGGCGCGGCAGGCCGCTGGGGGCGGCGGCGGTGAGGACGGCGTTGGGACCCTGGAGCAGGTCGGCGGCGACGAAGACGGTGTCGACCGTGGCCATCGCGTAGATCCCCCACTTCAGCCAGCGCGCCGGCGCGACCGAGGCGAGCAGCCAGCCGAGGCCGATGCAGCCGAGGCCGGTCAGCGCGGTCGCCGCAGCCTCGCCGAGCAGCGATCCTGGCGAGGCCCAGGCGACCACGAAGAGCGGCGCGATCGCCGCGGCCCACTCGGGCCGGGAGCCGTGCACCAACCAGCCGAGGGCGAGCGCCGCGAAGGGCGGCACCGCGACCAGCGCCAGCCAGGAGAGCGCGGTCGCCGATTCCCCCTCCCAGGCGACGATCCCGATCACGACCACGATCGAGCCCGCCGGCACGAGCGCCCACCAGGGGCTGCGAAAGGCCTCCAGCCAGGCGAACCGCCGCGCCCGCGGCAGCGCAACCAGCAGCGCCTGCACCAGGCTGAGGGTCGCTATCGAAACCGCGAAGGAGGGCGAGCTACTCCCACTCGATCGTCGCGGGTGGCTTCGAGGAGATGTCCAGCGCCACCCGGTTCACGTCTTCGATCTCGTTGATGATCCGGTTGGAGACCCGCTCCAGCAGGTCATATGGGAGGCGGGCCCAGTCGGCGGTCATCGCATCGTCGGAGGTGACCGCGCGGATCACGATCGGATACGCGTAGGTGCGCCCGTCGCCCTGAACCCCGACCGAGCGCACGACGGGCAGGACGCAGAAGGACTGCCAGAGCCGGCGGTAGAGCTCGGCGGCGCGGATCTCTTCCTGCAGGATCGCGTCGGCGGCGCGCAGGATGTCGAGCCGCTCGCGGTTGACCTCGCCGCCGACGATGCGGATCGCCAGCCCCGGGCCGGGGAAGGGCTGGCGCCAGACCATCCGCTCGGGCAGTCCGAGCTCGGCGCCGACCGCCCGCACCTCGTCCTTGAACAGCATCCGCAGCGGCTCGACCAGCTCGAACTCGAGATCCTCGGGCAGGCCGCCGACGTTGTGATGGGACTTGATCGTGGCTGCGGCGTCGCTGCCGCCGGACTCGATCACGTCGGAGTAGAGCGTGCCCTGGACGAGGTAGGCGGCGTCCTCGAGCTTCGCCGCCTCCTCCTCGAAGACGCGGATGAACTCCTCGCCGATGATCTTGCGCTTGCGCTCGGGCTCATCCTCGCCGGCGAGCCGGGCGAGGAAGCGCTCCTCGGCATCGACGTGGACCAACGGGATGCCGAACTGGCCGAAGGCCTCGACCACCTGCTCGGCCTCGTTGAGCCGCATCAGGCCGTGGTCGACGAAGACGCAGGTCAGCTGCTCGCCGATCGCCCTGTGGACGAGCAGCGCCGCGACCGAGGAATCGACTCCGCCGGAGAGCCCGCAGATCACGCGTCCGTCGCCGACCTGGGCGCGGATCGCCGCAACCTGCTCACCGATCACCGACTCGGCCGACCACTGCTCCTCACAGCCGGCGATCTCACGCAGGAAGCGGGTCAGCACCTCGGTGCCGTAGGGGGTGTGGACGACCTCCGGGTGGAACTGGATCCCATACAGCCCGCGCTCCGGCGCCTCGCAGGCGGCGACCGGCGAGGCAGGCGTCGAGGCCAAAGCCTCGAAGCCCGGCGGCGGCTCGAAGACCGCGTCGCGGTGGCTCATCCAGCAGCTCTGCTCCTCCGGCAGGCCGGCCAAAAGCCGCCCCCCCGCGTTGCGCAGCGACAGATCCGTCCGTCCGAACTCCCCCGACTCGGCCCCCTCGACCTTCCCCCCCAACGCCCGGACCATTGCCTGCATCCCGTAACAGATCCCCAGCATCGGGATCCCCAAATCGAGCAGCTCGCCGGGAAACGCCGGCGCGCCAGGCTCATAAACCGAAGCCGGCCCACCGGACAACACGAGAGCCTGCGGCCCCCTCTCGCGAATCCTCTCCACAGGGGTGCTGGCCGGCAACAGCTCCGCAAACACGCCGCATTCGCGAATCCGCCTGGCGATCAGCTGCGAGTACTGCCCCCCGAAATCAAGGACAAGCACCTCCTCCACCGCCCCTCCGGCGGGTGGCGCCGTAGGGGGGACCGCCCCCGAGGACGCTTTAGCGACCGCAGGGGGTGGGGGGTCCCCTACGGCGACAGGACCCGCCGGCCGGGCGGCGTCGGGGCTGCTAGTCATCCGATACGGCAACTCCCGCGGAAACAGCCGCGCGACCATTCGAGCCCATGCCAACGGCCTGCTCGGTCTGCAGCTTCTTCCCCTCGCTCATCAGCGCCGGCGCGACCATCACCTCGGCCCGCTGGAAGCTGCGGATGTCCTCGTAGCCGGTCGTGGCCATCGAGGTTTTCAGCGCCCCCATCAGGTTGAAGGTGCCGTCGTTCTCCTGAGCCGGCCCGAGCAGGATCTCCTCCATCGTCCCGTCCTGCTTGGTCGAGACGCGGGTGCCGCGGGGCAGCGAGGGATGGAAGGTCGCCATCCCCCAGTGGAAGCCGCGACCGGGCGCCTCCTTGGCGCGGGCCAGCGGCGAGCCGACCATCACCGAGTCGGCGCCGACGGCGATCGCCTTGGAGACGTCGCCGCCGGTGCGCATGCCGCCGTCGGCGATCACGTTGACGTACTCCCCGGTCTCCAGCATGTGCTGCGAGCGGGCGGCGGCCACGTCGGCGATCGCGGTCGCCTGCGGCACGCCGATGCCGAGCACGCCGCGGGTCGTGCAGGCGGCGCCGGGACCGACCCCGACCAGAACGCCGACCGCGCCGGTCCGCATCAGGTGCAGCCCGGTCGAGTAGGAGGCGCAGCCGCCGACCACGGTCGGCACCGGCACCTCGGCGATGAACTCCTTCAGGTTGAGCGGCTCGACTGTGGTCGAGACGTGTTCGGCAGAGATCACCGTGCCCTGGATGACGAGGATGTCGATCCCCGCCTCCACCGCGATCTCGTAGTGCTCGCGCACCTTCTGCGGCGTCAGCGAGCCGCAGGCGACCGCGCCCCGCTCCTTGATCTCGGCGATCCGCTTGCCGATCAGCTCCGGCTTGACCGGCTCGGTGTAGATCTCCTGCATGATCTTGGTCGCCTCGTGCTTGGGCGCGGCGGCGACCTTCTCCAGCTGCTCCTCGGCGTTCTCGAAGCGGGTCCAGATCCCCTCCAGGTTGAGCACGCCGAGGCCGCCGAGCTGATTGACGAGGACGGCCGTGTCGGGACTGACCACGCCGTCCATCGCCGAGGCGACGAGCGGCAGCTCGAAGCGGTACGGACCGAGGGTCCAGCTGATGTCTATGTCGTCGGGATCGCGGGTGCGGCGCGACGGAACGATCGCGATGTCATCGAATCCGTAGGCGCGCCGCCCCTTCTTGCCTCGACCGATATCGATCTCCAAATCGATCCTCCAGGGAAGTGGTGGCGTTGAACAGCCAGCCTACACTTCCGCGTGGACCTCCAGGTCGCGCACCTCGACCTCGTCCAGCAGGCGCTCGACCCGGCGCCGGTCGACCGTGCCGGCGCCGAAGTGCTGCGTCGACTCGGCCCCGCAGGCGACCCCGTAGGCGAGGCAGTCGGCCGCCTCGCGACCGTCGTAGAGGGCGGCGACGTAGCCGGCCAGGAAGGCATCGCCCGAGCCGACCGTCGAAACCGGATCGAGCGGCTTGGTGCGGACTTCGAGCACCCGCCGCTCCGCCCCCTCGCCGACCACCGCGACGCAGCCGTCGGGTCGCGTGATCGCGGCCTCGCCGGCGCCGAGCCGGACCAGCTCGGAGAGGCCGTGGATGAAGTCCTCGCGGTCGGAGAACTCCTGGCCGACCAGCTCCTCGGCCTCGCGTTCGTTGGGCGTGACCACCGCGGCGCCCGCCCGGATGCCGGCCAGCATCGGCTCGCCCTCGGCGTCGAGGATCGAGCGGATCCCGCGCTCGCGCAGTTCCTCGATCAGGCGCGCGTAGAGCTCGGCGCCGGCACCCGGCGGCAGGGTCCCGGCGAAGACGCAGAGTCTCGCCCCGTCGGCGAGGTAGCGCAGCCGCTCGACGAAGCGCTCGACCTCCTCCGGGCTGACCGCGGGGCCGCGCTCGTTGATCTCGGTCTGCTCGCCCGAGGTCGGGTCGACGACCGCCATGTTGATCCGCGTCTCGCCCGCGATCCAGGTGAAGTCGGTGAGGATCGCCTCGCGGCGCAGCTCCTCCAGCATCCGGGTGCCGGTCGGTCCGCCGGCGAAGCCGGTGCCGATCACGGGGCGGCCGAGCAGGCGCAGCGCCCGGGCGACGTTGATCCCCTTGCCCCCGGCCACGGTGCGACTCTCGACCGCGCGATGGCGATGGCCGAGGCGGAAATTCGGCACCGCGACCGTACGGTCGATCGCGGCGTTGAGGGTTACGGTGAGGATCATCGCCTGGTGCGCCTCCAAAAGGCTGCCACGATCAGTATCGCCGACAGAGCCAGGACGATCCAGAGGAAGTTGTCGGCGACGAAGCTGCGGGCCCTGGCGAGCGCGCTTGCCTCCCCCACCGCGCGGCCCGCCCGCAACGGCACGGCGGCGGCGCGCCGACCGTCGACCCGGACGATCGCCTTCCCGATCCGCGCCCCGCGACGGATCGGCCCTTCGACCTCCGCCGGGGCGCGCACCGCGATGCTCAGCCGCTGGCCGCGTCGCACGCCGACGGCGACGCTGCGCGCGGCGCGCAGCGGCAGCTCGTCGCCGGCGTAGCGAATCGACGGATCGGCCAGCGACTGGCCGGCGTGAATCGGCACCCGCTTGCGGTACTGCGAGAAGCCGTAGTCGAGCAGGTCCAGCGTGTCGTCGAAGCGCTCTTCGTCGGTCCAGGTGCCGACCACCGCGGCGATCAGCTCGACCCCCTTGCGCCGGCCGGAGCCGACCAGCACGTACCTGGCGCCGAAGGTATGCCCGGTCTTCACCCCGTTGACCCAAGGCGCCATCTCGAGCAATTCGTTGATCGACTCGATTCGCCGCGGCGGGCGCACGCTGTGCAACTCGGCGCTGCGCGAGTCGGCGATCCTGGCGAAGGCCGGGATCGCCAGCAGGCGCCGGGTGAGCGCGACGAGGTCGCCGGCGCTGGAGTAGTTGCCCCGCTGGTCGAGCCCGATCGGGTTGGCGTAGTGGGTGTCGGAGAGCCCGAGCGCGGCCGCATAGCGATTCATCTGCTCAACGAAGCGGGGAACCGAGCCGGCGGCGGCAAGTGCGAGGTTATAAGCGGCGTCGTTACCGCTACGCAGGATCAGCCCGTAGAGCAGGTCCCGCACGCTGACTCGCTGCCCGGGCCGCAGGCCCAGCAGAGACTCCCCGTATTCCGCGTCGTAAGGGACCGCCCGCACGATCTTGTCCAGCGGCAGCTCATGCAGGGCCACCCACGCGGTCATCAACTTGGTAGTGCTGGCGATCGGCAGGTGCCGCGTGTTCGCATGCGACGCGATCACTTCGCCATCACGAGCGTCGATCAACGCCCAGGCCCTCGCTTGCCGGAGGGTCGGAGACTTCTCGTCCGCGGGTGGCGTCGTAGGGGGGACCGCCCCCGAGGACGCTTTAGCGACCGCAGGGGGCGGTGGGTCCCCTGCAGCGACAGGACCCGCGGTCGAAAACCCCACGATCAGCAGGCCAAGCAGCATGGCCAGCTTTCTGCGACTCACTTCAGCTTCAGCTTTTCGCCCGAAATCAGGATCTGGGGGTCGACCCCAGGGTTGAGCCGCAGAATGCGAGTGACCGGGACGCCCACCTTGTGGGCGATCGAGGTCAGCGTGTCGCCGTTCTGCACCACGTAGGACTTCGGCGTGTGCGCCGGAGTCTGGGCCGACTTCGGGTGGCTCGCCCGATGCGAGCCGTCGCTGGAGTCGCCCCCGCCGCTCCCGCCGCCGAGCGTCGCCGCGATCACGATGATCACGACGACGAAGCCGCAGATGACGGCGGCGGCGGCGAGGGCTCTGGCGGGTGCTCTGGAGCTCAGCCCTTGACCTTGGCCTTCAGCGCCGAGCCGGCGGAGAAGCGGGGCACCTTGCCGCCGGGGATCGTGATCCGCTCGCCGGTGCGCGGGTTGACGCCCTGCCGCGGGCCACGCTCGGCGACGTGGAACTTGCCGAAGCCGGTGAAGCTGACTTCGCCTCCGCTGCTCAGGGTGTCGGTGATCGCGTCGAGCACAGCGTCGAGCGCATCGCTTGCGCCTTTCTTGCTGCCCACTCGCTCATCAGCTGCCAGTTGGTCCAAAAACTCAGCCTTGGTCACGTCGAAGCTCCTCCGTCTGTCGTTGAGGTCGGCGGCAATCTAACAGCGCATTCGGCGTAATGACCGTGCCTAGGCGAGCCCGGCGCTCACGAGCCGCTGACGGTCATCTCGCCGATCAGCAACGGCGGGCTGCTGACCGACCCCCCGAATGGGACCCAGCGAGGGTCCGCGCCGGCTGCCCGCACGGACCGCAACATCGCCACCAGGTCGCTGGCGATCGTGAACTCCCGCAGCGGCTCCGCCAGCTCGCCATGCCTGATCGCCCGGCCGGAGGCGCCGACCGAGAAGACGCCGGTCACCGGGTTGACGCCCGAGTGCAGGCCGGCGACGTCGTTGACGTAGACGCCGTCCGCGGCCCCGGCGAGCAGCTCCTCGGCGCCGCTCGCGCCCGGCGCGACCACGAGGTTGGACGCCGAGACGCCGGGCGGGGAGCGATAGCCGGAGCGGCCCGCGTTGCCCGTGGGCTCGGCGCCGCCGCGGCGCGCCGCGTAGCTGTCATAGAGGAACGTCTGCAGGCGCCCGTCCTCGATCAGCGCCGTGCGCTGCCGCGGGGTGCCCTCGGCGTCGACGGGCGCCGTCGCAAAGCCTTCGGGGTCGAGCCCGTCGTCGTGCAGGACGAATGCCTCCGAGGCGACCTCCTCACCGAGCCGCTCGGCCAGGGGCGAGCGCCCGCGCTGCACCGAGTCGGCGCCGATCGCATTGCCGAGCAGGCCGACGAAGCTGGCGGCGACGGTCGGATCGAGGACCACCGGGCAACGGCGCGAAGGCGGCTTGGAGGAGCCGACCATCTCCGCCGCGCGCTCGGCGCCCTCGCGGCCGATCGCGCTCGGATCGAGGGCGGCGGGGCCGCGAGCGAGGCCGAATCCCAGCCCCGTCTCACGCCCGTCCTCCCCCTCGGCGAGCGCCTGCAGATAGGCGTAGCAGCTCGTCGCCTCGTACTCGGCCCGCGCTCCGGCGGAGGCGAAGATCGCGACGCGCTCGCCACTGTCGAAGTAGACGGCCTGCTCGACCGCGGCGATCTTCGCGTCCGCCGCGAGCGCGGCGCTCTCGACCGCGAGTGCGAGCTCGGCGATCCCGGCCGCGGAGTACTCGGCGCGCGAAGGGTCGCTGAGGCCGGCCAACTGCGGCGGCTCCCCCACCGGCGCCGGCGCCGCGGCGAACTCGTCCTCCTCGGCGACGCGGGCGGCTTCGACGGCGCGCCTCGCGATCGCGCCCAGACCTCCGACGGATAGGTCGGTGCCGTAGCCGTAGCCGACGCGGCCGCCGATCCAGACCCGCAACCCGAGCCCCCTTTGGGTCGCCGCGGTGAGGCTCTCGACCTCGCCGCCGTGGACGCGGACCTCGCGGTTCTCGGCTTCGCTTGCGTAAGCCTCGGCGTCGCCGGCGCCCGCCTCGAGCGCCTGCTCGACTGCCGCGGCGGCCTGGGCGGCGAGATCGCTCACGCCGCGGTCCCGCCGACGGTCATCGCCGCGATCCGCACGTGTCCCTGACCCGTCCCGACCGGCACTTTCTGGCCGCCCTTGCCGCAGATCCCCGTCTTCATCCAGAAGTCGTCGCCGACTGCGTCGATCGCCGCCAGCGCGTCGAGGCAGTTGCCTACCAGCGTCGCTCCGCGACAGGGTCGGGTCACCCGGCCCCCCTCGATCAGGTAGCCCTCGTTGACGCCGAAGACGAAGTCGCCGGTCGCCGGGTCGACCTGGCCCCCGGCGAAGGAGACCGCATAGAAGCCCTTCTCGACCCCACCGACGATCTCCTCCGGCGTGGCCTCGCCGGGGGCGATGTAGGTGTTGGTCATGCGCGGGATCGGCAGGTGGCGGAAGCTCTCGCGCCGGCCGTTGCCGGTCGCCGCGGCGCCTTCGCGGGCGGCGGTCTGGCGGTCGTGGAGGAAGGCGACGAGGCGGCCGTCCTCGATCACCCGCGTCTTCTGGGTCGGCGCCCCCTCGTCGTCGATCGCGTCGCTGCCCCACTCGCCCAGCATATGGCCGTCGTCGTAGGCGCTCAGCAGCGGCTGGGCGACCTTCTCGCCGAGCTTGCCGGCGTAGACGCTGGCGCCCTTCTGCACGTGATCGGCCTCGAGGCCATGCCCGGTCATCTCGTGGAAGAGGACGCCGCCGAAGCCGCCGCCGACGACGACCGGCATCGAGCCCGAGGGGGCGGGGCGGGCGTCGAGCAGCTTCAGCGCCTTCGCCGCCGCCTGCTCGGCGATCTGTCCCGGATCGTCTTCGAGTAGCTCGAACCCGCGGTGGGCGCCGAGCGTCTCGGCGCCGGTCTCGACGGTGTCGCCGCGGCGGGCGACCGCCTGGGCGCCGATCCGGGTGCGGGTGCGGTCGTCGCCGCTGAGGAGGCCGTCGGAGTTGGCGATCGCGACCTCGCGGCGGGCCTCGGCGTAGGAGGCGGTGAACTGGGCGATCTCGCCGCCGCGCCCGCGCGCCCGCTCGTCGAGCTCGCGCAGCAGCGCCGCCTTGCGCTCGGCCGGGACGTCCTCGGGCCGGACCGCGATCGGCAGCGGCGCTGGCGCCTGCGCCCGCAGCGGGCGTGGCTCGGCACGGCTGCCCCTGAGCGCCGCCGCGGCCTCGTCGGCGGCCCGTTCGAGGTCGGCCGGGTCGAGCCCGTCGACGTGGGCGAAGTAGGTGGTGCTGCCCTCGACGACGCGGACGCCCGCACCCTCCTCGGCGCCGGACTGGACCGACTCGATCCGCGACTCGTCGATCGCCATCGAGAGGCCGCCGCGGCGTTCGGCGAAGACCTCGGCGAAGCGGCCCCCGTTGGCGAGGGCGCGGGCGAGGACGCGCTCGGCGACCCCCTGATCGAGCAGCTCGCTCATCCCTTCGGCTTCCTTGCCGCCACCTCGAGCAGGCGCCCGGCGGCGACGAAGAGCTCAGCGCCGCTGCGCGAGTCCTCGGCGTGGTCGGCGCTGCGGCCGTGGGGGTAATAGAGGCGGGCGAAGGGACGGCGGGCGACGCGGCGCCGGCGCATGAAGGCGGCCGCCTCGTCGGCGTAGCCGGAGACCCGGTCGAGCAGGACGCGGTGCGGCTTCGGCGGCGTCACCGGGCGAGCTCCCGCAGGGCGGAGCGCATGTCGTAGAGCATCAGCGAGGCGAGGGCGAAGCGGTCGGTGACGGCGACCGCGGCGAGCCCCTCGGCCCGGATCGCGAACACCTCGCCCTGCTCGGTGGCGACATGGACCTGCTCGACCGCCTCGTCCTCGGCGCCGTCGGCGACGGCGAAGAGCGTCGCCGCGTCCTCGCGCCAGCGCTCGGCCTCCCCGTCGGTGATCGCGAGCACGCCTCCGGCGCCGTCGAGGATCGCCGCTCCCCGCAGGTCGGGCGACATCTCGGCGAGGAAGGCCAGCGCCGCCTCCGCGGACTCGCTGCTGGGGGTCGTAGTCGCACCGTCGGGCATCTGAGTGAAAATACCGACCGTGACCCTCGCCCGAGCCTCATGGATCACCGTCGTCGTCGTCTGCGCGATCGCCGCCGTCCTCTTCGCCTTCAGCGGCTACACCGGATACGCGGTGACGCTGGTCGCCGTCGGCCTCGCCGGCGCGGTCAACCTGCTGCCCCCTCCCTGAGCAGATCGCGCCCTCAGCCTGAGCGGTAGGGGCCTTCGGCGCGCTCGCGGAACGAGGTCTCTGGCTCGACGTGGATCAGGACGTCGGCCTGGGGGATCGTCGCCTCGATCGAGTCGCGCATCTCGTGGGCGAGCTCGTGGGCTCGCTCGAGGCTGGTGCCGGAGCGGTACTGCACGTGGAAGTCGATGTGGCGGCGGCTGCCGGCGCGGCGGGCGCGGAGCTTGTGGTAGCCGGCTACCTCGGGGGTACGGGCGGCGGCGATCGCCTCCTCGATCCGGTCCATCTCCGGGTCGGGCAGGACTTCGTCGACGAGGACCCCCGAGGAGCGGCGGATGATGTTCACGCCGGCGACGACGATCGCCGCGGCGACGACCAGGGCGGTGATCGAGTCGAGCGAGGCAGCGCCGGTGATCTTGACCAGGATCAGTCCGACGACGACGCCGAGCGAGGTCAGCGCGTCGGTGCGCAGATGGGCGGCGTCGCCGGCCAGCGCCGGCGATTCGTCGATCCGGGCCCGACGGGCGAGGGCGGTCGAGACCGCGAGGTTGGCGACCACGGAGACCGCCATCACGGCGATGCCGATGCCGAGGCTTTCGACCTCGGAGCCGACGACCAGCCGGCGGGTCGCCTCGTAGACGATGATCCCGGCGCCGACCAGGATCAGGATCCCCTCGATGTTGGCGGCCAGGTTCTCGACCTTCTCGTGCCCGTAGGGGTGCTCCTCGTCGGCCGGCGCGTCGGCTTTGCGGACCGAGAGGAAGGCGATCACCGAGGCGACGAGGTCGATCATCGAGTGGATCGCCTCGGTGACGATCGCGATCGAGCCGGTGATCGCGCCGGCGACGAGCTTGAGCAGGATCAGGATCGAGTTGGAGGCGATCGAGAGCGCGGCGACGCGGCTTTTCGCGCTCATCCCGCTCATCGCTCCGGCTCGAGACCGAGGTGGCGTGCCAGCATGCGTACCGCCTTGCCGCGGTGGCTGATCGCGTGCTTCTCGGCGGGGCTCAGCTCGGCCATCGTGCGCTGGTCGGCGGGCCCGGTCTCGTCGGGGACGAAGGCCGGGTCGTAGCCGAAGCCGCCCTCCCCCCGCCCCTCGCGCAGCAGCGTCCCCTCGCAGCGCGCCTCGAAGACGTACTCGTGCCCGCCCTCTTCGACGAGGGCGATCGCGCAGACGTAGGCGGCGCGGCGCTCGCCGGCGGCGGCGTCGACCTCGCGCAGCAGCTTGGTCAGGTTGGTCTCGTCGCTGGCGCCCTCGCCGGCGTAGCGGGCCGAGTAGATGCCGGGGGCGCCACCGAGGTCGGCGGCTTCGATCCCGGAGTCGTCGGCGATCACCGCCTCGCCGGTGGCGGCGTGGGCGGCGCGGGCCTTGATCAGGGCGTTGGCCTCGAAGCTCTCGCCGGTCTCCGGCGGCGAGGGGAGCTCGTCGGGGAGGGGCTTCAGATCGACCCCCGGCAGCATCTCCGCCATCTCCCGCAGCTTGTGCTGGTTGCGGGTGGCGAGGATCATGCCGCCCGCTCCTGCACCTCCCGCAGGCGGGCAATCCCGCCCTCGGCCAGGCCCAGCAGCTCGTCCAGCGAGGCGCGCGAGAGCGGCGTCCGCTCCGCGGTCGCCTGCACCTCGACCAGGCCGCCGTCGCCGGTCATCACCACGTTGGCGTCGACTTCGGCGTTGGAGTCCTCGCCGTAATCGAGGTCGCAGAGGGCGCGGCCATTGACGAGGCCGACGCTGACCGCGGCGACCGAGCCGGTCAGCGGCAGCGCGTCGAGGGCCTTCTTGTCGACCAGGTGCTGGAAGGCCTGGCGCAGGGCGACGAAGCCGCCGGTGATCGCGGCGCAGCGGGTGCCGCCGTCGGCCTGGAGGACGTCGCAGTCGACGTAAACGCTGCGTTCGCCCATCGCCTTGAAATCGACGATGACGCGCAGCGAGCGGCCGATCAGCCGCTGAATCTCGACCCCGCGGCCGTCCTGTTTGCCCTTGGCGATGTCGCGCTGCTTGCGCTCGCCGGTCGAGGCGGGCAGCATCGCGTACTCGGCGGTGACCCAGCCTTTGCCCTTGCCCATCATCCAGCGGGGCACCTGCTCGCTGACCGAGGCGGTGCAGATCACCCGCGTTTTCCCGATCGAGATCAGGCAGGAGCCGCTGGCGCTTTCGACGAAGCCGGGATCGATCGTCACCGGCCGCAGGTCGGCGGGGGCCCTGTCGTAGCTCCTGGAAGCTGGCATAGCGGCTGAGTCTCGCATGCCACGGGGACCCGGCGACTCCCCCTCAGTATTGACGCGGGCTGCGCTGATCGGTGCTGCTCGTGGTGACGATTCCCACTTTGAGGAGGATCGCGACGGCGAGCACGCCCCAAGCCGCTACCTGCATCCAGTAGCCGACCTTCCCGCGAAAAACCGCGCTCTACACGGGTTCTCGCGGACTCGCGGTGGCGCCCCCGGTTGGTGGAGAATGGCGGGGTGAATGGCTCCTACGCAGGCGCGGTGCTTGTCCTCGCGCTGCTGGCGCTCTTGCCCGGGCCGGACTTCGCGGTGGTCACCCGGCACGCGCTCGGCGGCGGCGGCGGCGCCGGCGTCAGGGCCGCGGCCGGGGTCGTGGTCGGGCTGGCGATCTGGGGCACGCTGACCGTCGCCGGACTGGCGACGGTCCTCGCCGCCTCGAGCGAGGCCTACACGGTGCTGCGGATCGGCGGCGCGGTCTTCCTCGTCGGCATGGGCGTCGCCCTGCTCTGGCGGCGGCGGGCGCCGGCCGCGCCCGCGCCCCGCTCCGGCCGACCGCTGCGGGCGGGTCTGCTGACCAACCTGCTGAACCCGAAGATCGCCGTCTTCTACACCGCCAGCCTGCCGTTGCTCGCCCCCGCCGGCCCCCGCGCGATGTGGCTGGCGTTCCTCGTCGCCACCCACGCCGTCCTCTGCTTCGCCTGGCTCTCCGCCTGGGCGCTCGCCTCTTCCCGGGCCCAGCGCTGGCGCCGCTTCGATCTCGCTCGCACCTGGCTCGAGCGCCTCACCGGCATCGCCCTGGTCGGCTTCGGCCTCCGGGTCGCCGCCGAGCGCTGAGCCGGCGGCGACCCGTCGCCCGCTATTTGAAGGCGACCTTGTCGACCGCCTCCTTGATCTTGTTCACGATCACGTCGGCGAGCTCGGTGCCCTGCTTGCCGTTCAGTCTCTAACGTAAGGGGGCAACCCAATGAATCTCGACGGCTATATCCGTGTCTCGCGAGTAGGAGGCCGCTCTGGCGATGCTTTCATCTCGCCCGGAGAGCAAAAGGAGCGTGTCAGAGCCTGGGCCAAGTCGCAAGGCCACCGGATCGCCAAATGGCACGAAGATCTCGACCAGCCGGGATCAAAGGCTGACCGGCCCGGACTGAACGCCGCGATGGAGAGGATCGAGACCGGCGCCGCCGGAGGGCTTGTCGTCGCCCGTCTCGACCGCTTCGGCCGATCGGTTCAGGACTCGGCCAACCTGCTGGCGCGCATCCGCGCCGCCGATGGCGTCCTATGCACTGTGGCCGAGGGCATCGACACCTCCGGCTATATGGGGAAGTTCCTCGCCGATCTCTTCGCTGCGCTTGGCGAGCTGGAGCTGGCCCGCATCCGCGAGAACTGGGACACCGCCCGCAAGTCGGCAGTGGCGCGAGGCATCCACGTCTCCGGCAAGGTGCCGACCGGCTACCGGCGCAACGAGGATCGCGTCCTCGAGCCGGACTCAAGAATAGGACCGGTGATCCACGAGCTGTTCCGCCGTCGAGCCGCTGGCGTCTCCTGGGCGCAGCTGGCCCGCTTCTTGGAGGACGAGGGAGTGGTGACGCCCTGGGACAACAAGAATTGGACCGTCGCCAGCGTCAGCACGATCGTTCGCAACCGGGTCTACCTCGGTGAGGCGCGGGCCGGGAAAATCGTCAACACCGACGCGCACGAGCCGATCGTGACTCTTGCTGAGTGGCAGGCCGCGAACAAGGCCCGCGGCGTCCACCCCGGCCGCTCCGGCAAGGGAACGGGTCTGCTCTCGGGCGTCCTCCGCTGCGGTGGATGCAGCTACGCAATGAAGCCGAAGATGGGCAGGACGCGCCACGGCAAAGACTTTCTCGAATACAGCTGCAAGCCCGACAAGGCCGGGGGTCGATGTCCGGCGCCGGCCTCGGTGAAGGCCAGCGTGATCGAGCCGTTCGTCCTCTCACGCCTGTTCGCCTTCGCCAAGAACGCGACGGCGCACAGTCAGGAGGAGGACGGCTCGAACCTCGACGCCGAACTCGCCGCCGCCGAAGCCGAGAGAGACGCCGCCCTTGATGAGCGCCTTGCCAAAGCGTTGGGCGGCTCGGATTCCGATGTTTACCTGCGTACCGTCGAAAGCCGCCAGGCGCGGGTCGACGCGCTGCTCGAAGAACGGACCGAGCGCGACCAGGAACGTGAACCGGCTCAGATCGAGGCCGACCTTGAGCAGGTCTGGGACGACCTCACCCTCGAAGACCAGCGCCGCGTACTTCACTCGGTCTTCGATTCGGTTTTCGTTTGGCGGACCGGCGACAGCGGGCGCAACGGCAAGATGCCGATCGCCGAGCGAGCGCGCCTTTTCCTTGCAGGTGAAGGGCCGCCTGTCCCAATTCGTGGCCAGCGAGGAACGATCCGCACCCTCCCACTCGACGGCCCGCCGCCCACCGAAGCACCCTGAATACCGTCGGGAAGGAGGGCTACTTGGCCGCGACGAGGCGATCGATTTCGGCTTCCAGGATGCCGAGGGCCTTCTCGACAATCGCCTGGGCTTTGCTTAGGCGCTCATAGTCATCGGAATCGAATTTGCCCATAGAGCTGACTCGCGAAAGTTCAACAGCCTCCAGTTCATCCATGAGATCGCGCAGTTCCACGAAAAGCCCTTGCATGTCGGCCACACCACCGAACCCCTGTTTTTCGGCCGCATCCCAGAAGGGGTGACGGATGCTCAGTGAGACCGCGTAGCCTTTTTCCTGGGCCTCGGCAAGACGCTTCCGGATGGGGCGCAACTCCCCCTCAAGGCTCCTAAGGATCTGCAGCCTGGCCCTAATGACTTTCGCTCGGCTTGCCGCACGCTCGCGTTCATCCGGCGCTTTGATTTCGCTCTGCTTACGCGAGAGGGCAGAGACAGCCTCGTTAAGGGCGCGCCACGGCCCCCAGGCGAAGTTCCAAGCAAGTTCAGCCAACGGACGCAGAATGTACGCCCCAAGAATCGAACCTCCGATGACCAGAGCCTCGGCCACCTCTGCGTCCTCTGGCCCGAACAAAGCGAGCACGAGGACGGAGCACACGCCCGCGGCGACTGCCGTGGCGACTCCTCGCCTCCAATCTTTGAGGCCGTGCGTTTCAGCCTTCGCACGCGCCCAGCGTTCGGCCCTATCCACGCAAGGCATTCTCTCGGTAACGGCGGCTGTCTAACTGACCCTCTACCGACCTGCCTATTAGGCTGCCGCGGCCATGGGATGGCCGCCCCAGACAGGAGAGCCGCTTCCGCGGGCAAGCGCCTGCCGGCACGAACCGATCAAGTTCGAGGAATGGATTCTTGCCCCGCGAGGGCACGGCCGCGAATGGCAACAGGTCTTTGGCGTCGGTCTGGAAGACCGGGAGCGGGTTTGGCGGGCGCTCGCCTCGGCGGCAGAGACCGCGGTGATCGTGGAGGTCCGCGATCGAGGAGGAGAGGGCGTGGTCTGCGGAATCAGGGAGCGCGTGATGATCGGGACGCGGAGCGCGAGGGTCACCATGAGCTGGCACTACGAGGATTCCAGCGCTGCGCCGCGGCTGGTAACCGCCTACCCGAGCCCCTAACATTGTCCCTATGGCCGTAGCCCACAAGATTGCTGCCTTCGACATTGTCGAGTTGACCGAGCGCGTCGATGACGCGCCTGCCGGCGCGCGCGGCGGCGTCCTCGAACTGCGCGATGGTGACACGGCGATGGTCGAGGTCACCAGGCCGAAGCTGGGTGCAGCTGCGCGGATCGTCTTCGCGCCCCTATCGAAGATCCGCCTGATCGAACCAGCGCATCGGCGCTGACGGCGGAGCGAGCGCTCCTACTCCTCGCCGGCCTGCACGTCCCGGCTTGGGACCCGTGGCGACCGATCCGCACCCTCCCACTCGACAGCCCAACGGCCGCCGAAGCGCCCTGACAGAACGTCGGCAAAGGTGCGGGCGAATCGCTCACGCGCCTCCGCATCGCCGCCGGCAGGTCGCACGGCGCGTCGCCTCTTCGCCCCGCCGGCTCCTATCGGTTTCGCGTTCGGATTGAGCGGGACCGCCCTGCCTTGAGCGGGAGGTGAAATGCGACCTGCATCCTTGGCGGCTTTCCTTGGAGGCGATGAAGATAAGGGGCTCACAACCTCCTAAGCCTGGGCGGGGGGAAGCTCTCCCCCGTCTCCATCGCTCGGAATCCGCAAGTGGCGGTCAAAAGGTTGTCCTCCCGCCCGCCGAGGGCTCCCACTCCGCAAGATTTCTGCCGTCGCAGAAGTAACAGCGGAAGGCGACGTCGCGCCGCCCGCGTTCGTATCTTGCCCGCTCGGGATCGGGATAAGCGACCTCCTCGCAGGAGCAGCAGAGCCGCAGGGTCCTGCAGTCGATCTCCTCGAGGAAGTCCTCCGGCCCGCTGTGAAGGCGCGTGAAGAGGCGCTGGGACTTCCAGCGATACAAAGCTCGCTCTTCGCGAGAGGAGAGATAGGCAGAGCGGAGTCGCTCCTGCTCGGCTCGGGACCGTCCGTCATCTTCCGCCCCAAGCCGCAGCGCGGAGAGATCGGCCACCGCCAGCAGCTCCCCGGCCCGCAGGCGGCCGCGAGCCTTCCGCAATGCCGGCCCCTCGCCGAAGCGCTGGGCCAGCTCCTCGATCGCTTGGAGCTGGCGCGTCCGCTGATACTCAACGAGCTCGTTGAGGACGGCCTGCCTCTCGGGGGTCGGCTCGCCCTCGGCGAGCTGGAGGTGCAGGGGATCGGCGAACATCGCGGCGAGCGCGAGCAGCACTTGGCGTTCGGCCTCGGCCAGCTCCTCGTCTCGCTCCAGGGTGACCTCCAGCGCCGTGGCCACGAGGGGGCCGAGTCGGTCGATGCCCCAGTCGCGGTGGCGCCACTTCCGCAGGTGCTCGCGGAGCGCCGCGGGGTCGGAGCGCAGCCGCTCGCGCTCGGCGTCTTTCTCGCGGCGCTCGGCCTCCCGCTGTTCGCATTCTTCGTCGTAGGGACGGCGGGCTCCGCGGAGGACCGCGAGGAGATCGACGCCTTCCCTCTCGCCGGCCAACCACTTCGGTGCGGTCAACGCGCGGCCGATGTCCCGCGCCGACCCGGTGGCGGCGACGAGCATCCGCTCCCGGTCGACCGTCCGCCTGCAGGTGGCGAGGAACGAGCGCGCCCGTTTCTCTGAGGTGGTGATGAACAGGAGCGGCGGGCAGTAGGAGTTGCGCTGCCGCCAGCCTTCGCGCTTCACGTATTCGCCGTAGCCCTCGGCCTTCGCCTTCAGTTGGCGGGCCGACATCGTCCCCAGGTCAAGCTCGACCAGGCCGAGCAAGACGCGCCCGTCTGCCTCCTTGACCTGGATGCAGGCGTCCGGCGCCACGGCGTGCTCCTTGCCGTCATAGCCCCGGAACGCCTCCCGCGCTTCTGCCTCGCGCTCGAAGCCCGTCAGTTCCAGGCCGTCGGGCAGCCCCGTCTTCAGCGCCACGTACAGCTCGCTGATTGAGGCGGCGTGGGCGAGGAAGAGGGGATTCGGCTCGCGCCGCTCGCCCCCGCGCGACGGCGGCCCTCCTTCGGCGATCGCCTCGCCCTTCCGCGTCGGCCACAGATGATGCGGCGCCGATCCGCGTTCCCGATAAGGGCGAGTGCGCCCGATGAGGCCGAGCTTGGCGAGGCGGGCGGTTCGATAGCGAACCGTTCTTGGCGGGGTCTCGGGTGACATCAACTTGGCGAGCTGCGTCTGGGTCAGGACCCGGAGGAAGGAGAGGAGATCGAGAATCCGGCGGTCGAGGTCAGAGAGCGCCGGGGTCCGCGTCGAGGGGGAGCGGGAGCAGCCGGAGCGAGTGCCGGATGAGGAAGAGCTACCGGCCATCACCGATCTCCGACTTGGGTGGTAGAGACTCGGGCGCGCCCGACCCGACCCCCCTTCCGCGTACTGATGCCGAATCCGCGAGGTCGGACCTTGCCGATCGGGCTCAGGGCGATTGGCAAGGCCGGCAGAGGCAGAGCGCAAGCTCCAAATGCTCTCGGCACCAGTGCGGCTCTTGACGGAGACAGGCATCTACCCATCCGTCGTTTGAGCCGACCGAATCCGGCATCTTTTTCAATGAAAATCGCCTCCACATAGAAACGGAGGCACGAGGAGCCAAAGTGGCCCCCGTTTTTCTGAATTTCTTTTCTCGCCATCCACTTCAACAGGGAGGCGAGCGGGAAAAGTGGGCCGGGAAAACTTCGTCACACAGCCGTCACACAGGTGAGGGGCAACGCCCTGCCGTGCCCTCCTACGAACGAAGCTAGAGATCGCCCTTTCGACGTGGAAACGCTGACCGCAGCCAATCCCGCGCCCGCCGCCAGAGGCGCAAGGGCTTGTCCTCGCCTGCCATGCGTTCGAAGAGCGGGAGGTCTTCCTCGAGCCGGCGATCGAGGCGCTCTATGAACTCCTTGTCCTTGCGCCGCTCGGCGATGTGCTTATTGATCTTCTCGGCCTGATCGTCGGGGAGCCCCCACCGATCACCGGGCATCAGACCGAGGCCGGTCAGCGCCCAGGTCGATTCCATCAGCCGCTCCGTGACCTCGTAGCGATGGCCTGCCGGACGCCACGGCCACAACTCTTCGGAGGCTTTCAGCGCCCCCAGCATCGCCATTTCTTCGGCGTGATCTCTGAGTTGGTAGCGCGGCTTCTCCAACTCCGCCGCCAGCTCGTCGAGGCTGACCGGCCGCTGCGCCAGAACGCAATAGCGCAATATGTCCCGGCTGAAGGGATTGCGGATCGAGGACGCGAGGGCGAAGGGCAGACCTTCTCTCATCACTCGACCTCCATCCCAAGGTCTCTGAGAACTTCTCGATCTTCTTCCATGCGCTTTGCCAAGCGCTCTTTGAAGTCCTCTGCGCGGACGTTTGCCGCGATGTGGTTCTCGATGCCTTGCCGAAGAACCTCCTCAACTGGAACCCCCTCGGCTTCGGCGATAGCGCGGAGTTGCTTCCCAATCGACTCGGGAAGTCGAAGGGTCATTTTCTCCTGGGTCATGGCGTCCTCCTAACCGCGAAGCTCCCGCTGGCTGGGGGACCAGGCGGCAGCCACTCGATCCCCTCCACCAGCGCTTCCACCCGAACTTCCAGGGCGGCGGCGAGCTTCATCAGCGTGTCGATCCGAGGCAGCCGCGCACCGTTCTCCACCATCCCTATCTCGGTGCGGTGAAGGCAAGCGAGGCTGCCGAGTTCTTCCTGGGAATAGCCCACCCGGCGGCGGGCTCTCCACAGGTTCTTGCCGAGCCGCCGTGCAGCTTCCCTATCCACGTGCCGGCCGTCCATCATCCGGCGTCGTAGATCGAGCCGCAAAGCACAGCGGCCCTGGTCGGGAGGACGAGATCGCCGACGAGGTGCAGCAACCCGCCGCCGATCAGGTCGCGGACGGCTCGCTCGATCCGGTCCCTCTCCTGGAAGTCGGTCGAGTCGTGGGTCATTTCCCGCGTCAACTCAGCGAGCGTCAGCGGCTCGGGGTGGAGGTCGAGGATTTGCCGAAGGACGGCCGCCTGGTCGCGGTAGTCCTCCCGGGCGGTGGGCGCGGCGCGTTCATTGCCCGCGCCAATAACCTTGTCTTGCATGGGAGCTAACCCCTCCTGTGCCACGCCCCCGGCTGTTCCACCAGCGCGGGGGCACTTTTTGTATGAAGCGCAAACGTAGCGTAACTACAACTAAATCACAAGTCCCACGGTTTCAGGCAAGATTGCCGCGTCTCGATCTGAAACGGTTGTCGCCGTGATGCGCCGCTCAAGCAAGCCGCAGCCGGCGCTCGGCACCGCGATCCGCGAGCTGCGGGGGAAGACCGGAATGACCCAGGAAGCCGTCGCCCAAAGAGCCGGGATCACGGTCGCGCATCTGTCGGGCATCGAGCGCGGCCACGCCAACCCCTCGTGGGCTGCCGTAATGGCGATCGCAGACGCGCTCGACGTTTCCATAGTCGAGATAGCTCGAGGCGTCGAAAAGCACCTTGGGTAGCGCTGGTGAAGGCGCCGGGCCCGGCCAACGCCATCCGGCACCACCTTTAGCTCCTAGGTGGTTGACCAATTCGAGTTACGGCGAAAAGCAGGATCGCTGCGCCAACTGAAGCAAGTGCAACAAGAGTCCCGACATAAAGGAAGGTGCTCGACGTGCCGTGTGCCACCGCGTAAAGCGCCAGAACCTCGCCGGTAGCTGCGTGGCTCGCCAGCAAGGCAGCTAGAGCGCGACCGATTGCGAGCAGGTGCTCACCGTTGCGTATTTGCTCCGAGTCGGCAGCTGTGGCCTGCCCCTTGACAATCGACCCGATCATCGCGGCTACGAGGACCGCCAATCTGTCGGAGGTCTCAATCTTATATTGACGTCTGCCCTCGGGGTGAAACGGATCTATTCCTGGAGCTCCGCCAACGTCGTATCGACCCCTGAGCCGTCGGTGCTCCATCCTGCCCCCATGCAGGTAGTGCCCTGGCACGAGACGCCGAAGAGGCCGCCAAACGCCGCACCGGCAGGGTTCGGAGTGCCCTTGATCGACCAGCTAGTCCCATTCCACTCCTGGGCTAAGGTTTGGGTCCTCCCTCCGCCATCGACCGAGATCCCGGCTGCCGTGCAGGACGTTTCGGTCGCGCAGGAGACGTCTTGAAAGCGGTTTTCGCTGCTCCCGTAGGGGTTCGGAGTGCTTTGCAGCGTCCAGGTCGAGGATCCGTTGAAGCGGTAGGCCAGCGTGAACTGTTCACCAGCGCTGTTCTTCCAGCCCCCCACGGCCATGCAGCGGCTCGGCGATTTCGTGCAGGAGACGTCGAGCAAGCT
>DASSHI010000026.1:0-101270 GCA_035693025.1 Solirubrobacterales bacterium | reverse complement strand
CGCGCCGGGCCCGCGGGCCTCCCCCGCCTTCAGGAGCCGCTCGCGCAGCTCGGCCTCCTCCTCCGGGGACGGGTCCCAGGCGCTGACGTCGGGCAGGTCGTCGAGCGACATGAGGCCGAAGAGCTTGAGGAAGCGCGGCGTCGTGCGGTACAGCGCGGCGCCGAACGGCGACCGGCCGGCCTCCTCGATCAGCCCGCGCTCGAGGAGCGTGCCCGACGCCGAGTCGGCGCTGACGCCGCGGATGCGGGTGATCTCGGGCCGCGAGACGGGCTCCAGGTAGGCGACGATCGCGAGCGTCTCGGCCTGCGCCGGGGTCAGCGGCGGCGTGCGGGGCTTGGCCAGCAGGCGGCGCGCCGCCTCCTCGGCGTCCGGCGAGGTGGTCAGCGTCAGGCCGCCCGCGACCTCCTTGAGCTCGAGGCCGCGGCGCCCCGGGGCGCAGGCGGCGCGCAGCTCCGCGACGGCCTCGTCGAGCTCCTGCGCCGAGCACTCGCAGGCCGCCAGCAGGTCCTCGCGCGCGACGGGGTCCGCCGACAGGAACAGCAGCGCCTCGACCGTCCGCGCCAGCTCGCCGGTCACGACGCCACCGCCCGGGCCGCGGTCGCGTGCCCCGCCGCGCGAGGCTCGATGCGGATCGGCCCGAACGACTCGGCCTGCACCCAGTCGGCCTCGCCGCGCTTGTAGAGCTCCAGCAGGCCGAACAGCGTCACCGCGACCGTCACGCGATCGGCGCCGCGAACGGCGTCGTCGAACGAGCAGGCGCCGCGCCGCAGCAGCTCGCGCAGGTGGGTCAGGCGCTCGGCCACCGTGACCCGCGGCATCGACAGGTGGCGCAGCGAGATCGGCTCCGGCATCCGCAGCAGGCCGCCGACGGCCCTGCCGAGCTGGGCGGGGTCGTACACGCCCTCCGCCTCGGGGTCGAGCTGCGCGCGGCGCAGCCCGGCGGGCAGCGGGGCGCAGCGGTAGCGATGGCCGTGCTCGGCGGCCAGGCGCTCGGCGAGGTGCTCGGCCGCGCGGCGGTAGCGGCGCGCCTCCAGCATCCGCGCCAGCAGCTCCTCGGCCGCCTCGCCGGGCTCGAGGTCGAGCTCCTCCTCGGCCTCGCGCGGCAGCATGAGCCGCGACTTCAGCTCGAGCAGCGCCGCGATCAGCACGAGGAACTCGGTGGCCACCTCGAGGTCGAGCTCGCCGCGCGCCTCGAGCACGTCGAGATAGGACACGACGACGTCGGCCAGCTCGACCTCCAGCAGGTCGACCTCCTCGCGGAGCACGAGCGTCAGCAGCAGATCGAACGGCCCGGAGAAGACCTCCAGGTCGAGCTCGAGATCGGCGACGAGCATGGCGCCCACGCTACCGGGGCCGGCGGTCGCGACCCTAGGAGCCCGGGTGGAGGTTCGGGTGCCCCGGCCCCGGCCAGGGGGCGAGCATCAGCAGCAGCAGCGCGTCCTGCACCGCGCGCACCTCGTGGCGCTCCTGCGGCGCCCAGTGCACCAGGCCGCCCGCGCCGATCTGCCGGGCCGCCCCGTCCGCCTGCACCTCGACCGTCCCGTCGTGCACGTGCAGCCAGGCGTGCTCGTGCACCTCGTGCTCCTGCAGCTCCTCGCCGGCCGGGAGGAGCAGCACGATCGTTCGCGCGTCGTCAGCCGAGGCGAGGATCTGCGGCTGGTGCGGCTCCGCCTCGATGGCCTTCAGATCCCAGTTCTGCATCCTTCGCCTCCCTCTCGGTCCTGTATTCGCCGCCGGATCTTCACGGCCCTGTTTTACCAGCAGCGAGGCAGGCAGATGCATGTGAACAGTCGCTTACAATAAGCTTGTCTTCTGCACATCCTTTATGGGCGGGGTATTGCGCGCGATCGGGCGCGCAGGAGTCACGCTCTAGCCGGAGAAGGACCACCGCGACCTATGGCCCTGCGCAAAAAGAAGAACAAGCAGACGAGCGGCGAGCCGCAGCCACGGCGCAACCGCAAGGGCGGCGCGCCGATCATCGAGATGCGCGACGTGACCAAGGTCTACCCAGGCGGGCACATGGCGCTCGACCGGGTCTCGCTGGCGATCGACCGGGGCGAGTTCGTCTTCCTCGTCGGGCCGACCGGATGCGGCAAGTCGACCCTGATCAAGATGCTGATCCGCGAGCTCGCGGCGACCGACGGCAGCGTGCGCATCGCCGGCCGCGACATCGGCGCGATGGCGGAGAAGAAAATCCCCCAGCTGCGGCGCAACATCGGCACCGTCTTCCAGGACTTCAAGCTGCTGCCCGACCGCACCGTCTACGACAACGTCGCCTACGCGTTGCAGGTGCTCGGCGCCCACCGTGGCGAAATCCGTCGTCAGGTGCCGGAGATCCTCCGCCTCGTCGGCCTCTCGACCAAGCTGCACAGCTACCCGGACGAGCTTTCCGGGGGCGAGCAGCAGCGCGTCTCGATCGCCCGCGCCTTCGTCAACCACCCGCCGCTGCTGCTCGCCGACGAGCCCAGCGGCAACCTCGACCCGGTCACCTCGATCGGCGTGATGCAGCTGCTCTACCGGATCAACAAGACCGGCACGACCGTCGTCGTCGTCACCCACGATCGCGAGATGGTCGACAACATGCGCCGTCGCGTGGTCGAGCTGTACGAGGGCCGCGTCGTCCGCGACGAGGTCAGCGGCGGCTACACCGAGGAGTCGACCTCCGAGTTCGGCCTGCGCATGCGCGCCGAGATGGGCGTCGCCCCCGAGGGGCAGGCCAACGGCCACACCAGCGAGTCGCTCTTCTAGATGTCCCGGCTCTTGTTCTTCACCCAGGAGGCATTCCGGGCGCTGCGGCGCAACGGCGCCCCGAGCATGGCCGCGGTCGTCACCACGGTCGTGACGGTGATCCTGCTCGGCGTCCTCATCCCGATCTTCCAGACGACCCAGGCCAAGAGCAACCAGGTCCGCGACAGCCTCGAAACCCGGGTGGCGATCTTCGACGACGCGACCAAGCCCGAAATCGCCAAGCTCGAAGGTCAGCTGCGCGCGATTCCGCATGTCTCCTCAGTCAGGCTGATTACCAAGGCCGAGGCGCTGAACGAACTCAAGCAGGACCTGGGCAAGAACAAGAGCAGCGAACTGCTCACCCAGCTGCACTCGAATCCACTGCCCGCCAACTTCTCCGTCAAGGCCGACGACGCCGGCAACCTCGACTCGGTCGAAGCGGCGATCACGCCACCGGGGCCCGACGGCAAGCCGCGGCCGATCTCGCCGATCATCCAGGATCAGTTCAGCCGCCAGGAAGACTCGAAGAAGATCGAGCAGGTGACGAGTGCGCTGAAGATAGTCCTGACCATCATCACCGCCCTTCTGATCCTCGCCTCGCTGATGCTGGTCGGCAACACGATCCGCCTCTCGATCTACACCCGCCGCCGCGAGGTCGAGGTGATGCGCCTGGTCGGCGCCACCCGTTGGTTCATTCGCTGGCCGTTCATGATCGAGGGGGTCGTGGTCGGCTTCTTCGGTGGCCTCGTGGCCATACTTATCCTGTGGCTGGGCAAGCTGACGATCGTCGACCCGCTGAGCAACAGCATCGGCTTCCTCGCCGCCCAGAACAGCACCACGCTCTCTTTCCCCGCCCTGGTAGCGATCCTCTTCGGCGCCGCGGTGCTGGTATCGGCGGTCGGCTCCGGCGTCACCCTGCGCCGCTTCCTCAAGGTTTAGGGCCGGATCCGGCGTGAGGGCCGCGCGCACGCTGGGCCTCACGGCCGCGCTGCTGGTCATGCTCGCCGCCGGACTCTGGATCGGCGGCCACCCGGCGAAGATGCCGTCGTTCCTGCGCGACGTCTTCGTCGACGAATCGGCGGGGCTGAGCGCCGAAGCGAGCGAGCTGATCGAAGACAACTACTTCCGCGAGGTCTCGCAGGGCAACCTGATCGACTCCTCGCTGAACGGCATGGTCCGGGGCCTGCGCCTGCGCTACCACGACCGCTTCTCCGACTACTTCTCGCCAAAGCTGCTGGCCCGCTTCGACGAGGAAATCGAAGGGCGCTTCTCCGGCGTCGGGCTGAGCGTCACCGAAGCGAAGGGCGGCCTGCACATCGTCAAGGTCTTCAAGGGGTCGCCGGCCGAAGAAGGCGGGCTCGAGGTCGGGGCGACGATCGTCTCGGTGGACGGAAAATCGATCGCGGGCCTCGGCTCGACCGCGGCAACCGAACGGATCAAGGGCCCGGAAGGCACCGAGGTGACGCTGGGGGTGCGCGGTCCCAGCGGTGGCAAGGCCAGGCAGGTGCGCCTCACGCGCGCGCAGATCGCCCTGCCGGTCGTCAGCAGCAGGATGTTGAGCGGGAACGGCGAGAAGTTCGGCTACGCGCGCCTGGCCACCTTCAGCGACGGTGCCGACGTGGCCCTGCGACGCGCTGTGCGCAAGCTGCAGGCCCGGGGGGCGAGGGGATTGGTGCTCGACCTGCGGGGCAACGGCGGTGGCCTGCTCGACGAGGCCGTGCTGAGCGCGAGCATCTTCCTGCCCAAGGACGAAATCGTCGTCACCACCGACTCGCGCACGCAGGGCCACGCCGTCTACAAGACCAAGGGCGGCAATCTGCCGGCCCTGCCGATCGTCGTCCTGATCGATCGCAACACCGCCTCCGCGGCGGAGATCCTCACCGCTGCGCTCGTCGACGACGCCGGCGCGAAGACGGTCGGCACCCGCTCCTACGGCAAGGGCGTCTTCCAGCAGGAGATCGGGCTCTCCAACGGCGGCGCGCTGAAGCTGACCGTGGGCGAGTACTTCACTCCGAATGGCGAAAACCTCGCCGGCAAGGGGATCCACCCCGACGTGAGGGCGCCCGACCTGCCGGGGACCCCCCGCGACGAGGGCCTCGAAAAGGCTTTGGCGGTGCTGGCGGTCCGTGGCTAAGCCCGACTGGCGCTACTACCGCGAGCGGCAGCGGGGGCGCGGCCGTCGCGAGCCGCCGAAGACGGCGCGCGAGGCGGTCGAGGCGCTGCTGCGCGAGGAGTCGGGCGGGCGCGGCTTCCCCGCCGCGCTGGAGGTCGAAGCGGGGCAGGCTGCCGGGGTGGCGGAGTCAGCCGCAGCGCCGCGCCGCGACCTGACCGAGTTGCCGACCTTCACCGTCGACCCGGCGACCGCCCGCGACTTCGACGACGCGGTCTCGGCGCGGCGCGACGGGGAGTCGATCCGGCTCTGGATCCACATCGCCGACGTCGCCGCCCACGTCGCGCCGGGGTCGCCGCTGGACCGTGAGGCGCTGCGTCGCGGCAACAGCACCTATGCGCCCGGGACGGTCGAGCCGATGCTGCCGCACGCCCTCAGCGAAGGGGCCTGCAGCCTGGCGCCCGAGGTGGAGCGACTCGCTGTGACCGCCGAGATCGAGCTTGGGGCGGATGGGAAGCCGCGCGGCGCCGCGTTCTACCGCAGCCGCATCCGCTCGGACGCTCGTCTCGACTACGACCAGCTCGACGTGATCTTCGCCGGCAGCGCCGAAGCGCCGCAGGCCGTGGCGGAGCCGCTGGCCGTGGCCCGCGAGGCCGCGGCGGCGCTGGGCGAGGGTCGCGGCGGCGCCGGTCTCGAGGTCGAGTCGTTCGAGCCCGAGTTTCGCTTCGACTCGAAGGGGAACGTCCTCGCCGCGCACGGCGTCGCCCAGACCGAGGCGCACCGCCTGATCGAGCGACTGATGATCCTCGCCAACGAGCAGGTGGCGCAGCTGCTGGAGCGCAAGCGGGTGCCGGCGATATACCGCGTTCACGCGCGCCCCGACCCGCCGCGGATCGAGCGGCTGATCGAGCAGCTGCACGCTCTCGAGATCCCGACCCCGGCGCTGCGCGGCACGCCGGCGCCGAGCGAGGCGGCGGAGCTCGCGGTCGAGGCGAGTCGCCTGGTCGCCCGTGAGGCGAGCCGGCGCGGGCACGGTCGCAGCGCGTATACAACGCTCGTGCTGCGTTCTCTCAAACAGGCCCAATACAGCGAGAGCAACAGCGGCCATGCCGGTCTCGGCAGCGCCGCCTACTGCCACTTCACCTCGCCGATCCGCCGCTATCCCGACCTCGTCGTCCACCGCGCCCTGCTGGCGACTCTGGGTGAGGGGGAGCTGGCGCCCAGCGCCTCCGAAGCGCGCGAGGCGGCCTGGCGCTGCAGCGAGCGTGAGCGCGAGTCGATGCGGATCGAGCGCCGCGCCGACGACATCTGCGCCGCCTACCTGCTCGAGCGCGAGCTGCGTGAGCGCGGGAAGGAGGTCGAGTTCGAAGGCGAGGTCGCGGGCCTGATCCGGGCGGGCGCGTTCGTCGGCTTCGGCGGCGAGCTCGGCGACGTCTACGAGGGCTTCCTGCCCGCGCGCCGCCTCGGCGGCTCCGAGCGCTTCGAGCTGAACGAGAGCGAGACGGCGCTGGCCGGCCAGGATTCGAAGCGCGAGCTTCGGCTCGGCGATCCCATATCCGTCCAGGTGGCTGGCGTCGAAGCGGCCCGCGGCCGCGCCGAGCTGGAGCCTGTGAATGGCTAAGAAGGGCAAGAAGAAACGAGAGCCGGCTTCGGGGGATGTCGCCACCAATCGCCGTGCCAAGCACAAATTCGAGTGGATCGAGAGGATCGAGGCCGGGATGGTCCTGCGTGGCTCGGAGGTCAAGTCGCTGCGCAACGGCAAGGCCCAGATGACCGACGCATACGCGGTGGTCGACGACGGCGAGGTTTGGCTTCGCAACCTGCACATCCCGCCCTACGAGCCCGCCAGCCGCGAGAACCACGAGCCGGAGCGTCCGCGCAAGCTGCTCCTGCACCGGGCCGAGATCGAGCGCCTGGTCGGCAAGACGGCGGAACGCGGCCTGACCCTGATCCCGACCCGCATCTACTTCAAGGGCTCGCGGGCGAAGGTCGAGCTGGCGCTGGCCCGGGGCAAGGAGGGGCGGGACAGGCGTCGTGAGATCGCGGACCGTGACGTGCGGCGCGAGGTCGAGCGCGAATTCAAGGGCCGGATGAGGTAGCGTCGAACCTCACATGGTCATGGCCAACTTCGTCAGCGATCACGTCGAGTATTTCGTCGCCGGTCTGGTGGTGGCGATCCTCCTTCTTCTGCTGGTGATCAGCATCGTGCAGCGGCGCAGCAAAGAAAAAGGCGGGAAGAAGCCCGCTGCCAAGGGAACGCCGGCCCCGCCCGCAGCGACGACCCCGCCCGCAGCGACGGGAGCGCCGCCTACCCCTGGAGCGCCGCCGCCCGCGCAGGCCGTCAGCGGCAAGGAAAAGCGAAAGCTGGCGCGCGAGCAGCAGCGCGCGGCCCGCAGCGAACACCGCAAGCGCCGCGGCGAAGAGGCGAAGCAGCGTCGCGAAGAGCGGGCACGCAAACGATCCGAGAAGCGCGGCCGGCCGGCCGGCGGGCGCAGCGGCCGGCGGGCGAAGAAGGAAGCCGCCAAGGCCGAGCGCGAGCTGGCGGCGGCGCGTGCGGCCCAGGAGCGAGCGCTGTTCGAGCAGGAGAGCGCCGCTGCGCCGCAGGCAGGCCAGCCGGCGCCGCCTCAGCCTCCGGCGCAGTTCGTCCCGGCGCCACCGCCGGTGCCGCCCCCGCCACCGGCCGGTTCGGGATCGCCACTTGCCATACCTGGGCCCGTCCCCTCATCTCCGTCCGGCCCCCCGCCACCTGGGGGATACGACCCCGCCGCGGCCGAACAGCGCGTGCAGGGCAAGGTCGCCGAAATCCAACAGGAGGAGGAGCGGATTCGCGCCGAGGCAGGCCGTCGGATCGAAGAGGCCGAGCGGTTGCAGCGCGAGGCCGAGGTGCGACGGGACCGGGCGCAGTCGGGGCAGACGACGCAGAGCATGGCTGCCGTTCCGCCCCCGCTCCCGCCCCCGGAGCCGCCGACCATGGTCCCGCCCGCAGATATGCAGACTGCAGAGCACCGCCTGCAGCAGGAGCGCGAAGCACACGAGCGTTCGCTGGCCCAGGCCCAGGAGCGCCTGCGCCAGATCGAGGAGCGGACCAAGGCCGCCGAACAGCGGGCCGCCGAAGCTGAGCGCCTCGCGCAGTTGAAAGCACAGGAGACGGAGCGCCAAGAGCGCCTGCGCGAGATCGAGGCGAGCGTCGCCCAGGCAGAAGAGCGAGCCCGCGAAGCCGAGCGCCGGGCGATGGAGGCTGAGCAGGCCGTGCTCGGCTCGGTTCAGGGAGCGCCGCAACCGCAGCCACCCACGCCGGCTCCGCCGCCACCTGTTCCCGAGCCGTCGCCACCCACGCCCGAGCCACCGCCTCCGGCTCCCGAGCCCCAGCCCGGCCCGCCCCCTGTCCCGCCGCAGCCGGTCCCGGAGCCCGGCCCGCCGCCCACTCCCGGTCCCGTCCCGCCCGCTCCAGAGCCGCAGCCGACGCCGCCGCCCGTCGCGCAGACGGGGGAGACGATCGAATTGAACAACGTCACCTTCGAGCAGTTGCGCGGCCACGGCCTCTCGGTCACCCAGGCGACCCGCCTGCTCGCCCATCGCGAGCGCGTCGGCCGGTTTCAGTCGATCGACGAGCTGGACGAAATTCCCGGGTTGCCCAGGGAGTTCGCCGAAGACTTGAAGCGGCGCTCGCGGGTTTGAGGGTCCATCGCGGTAGGGCCTTCACTTAACTTTTTTGAAGAGTCGGTTAGGGCTGGCGCCCAAGTCAGTCGACAAAAAAGTACAAGACGTTTCGGCCCTACCGCGATGGACCCTTACAGACCCGCGGCTTCTAGGAGCTTGAGCCAGATCTCGGACCGGGTGGGATAGGCCGCGACCGCGTGGCGCAGTTGGGTTAGCGGGACTTCTCCCACGATTGCGATCGTTGCCGCGTGGAGGAAGTCGGCGGTCTCGAATCCCGTAAAGGTGGCTCCGACGATGGTTTTCTTGCCCTCGTCGATCACCAGGCGGGAGGTGCCGCCGGTGTCCTTGCCGTAGAAGCTTGCGCCTGCGGTGCCGTCGGTGGGGACGTCGACCGCCCTCGCGTCGATGCCGGCTTCTTCGGCCTGGGCGAGGGTCCTGCCGACGGCGGCCACCTGGGGGTCGGTGAAGGTGACGCGGGGCGAGCCGAGGCCTTCGGCGACCGACTCGACCGGGCGGCCGAGCATGTTCTCGGCGGCGACCCAGGCCTGGTACTTGCCCATGTGGGTGAAGAGGGCACGGCCGTTCACGTCGCCGACCGCGTAGAGCCACTCGCGCCCGCCGACGCGGAGCCGGTCGTCGGTCTCGAGAAAGCCGTGCTCGCCGGGCTCGACCGCGGCGGTCTCTAGGCCGATTCCCTTCGTGCGGGGGACGCGGCCGATCGCGACCAGCAGCTCCTCCGTCTCGACCCTGCTGCCGTCGTCCAGCTCGACTGCTACCCCGGCGCCCGTCGGGGAGACGCGTCGGGCGAGCGCACCGGTGCGCACGTCGACCCCGTAGGGGTCGCGCAGGGAAGCAGCGACCTGCTCGCCCGCGAAGGGCTCCTCGCGGGGCAGCAGGCGCTCCTCGCCCTCGACCAGGGTCACCGTCGTGCCGAGCGTGGACCAGGCCTGGGCGAGCTCGGAGCCGACCGGGCCGCCGCCGAGCACGATCATGCTCGCCGGCACGCGCTTCGCGGTCGTCGCGTCGCGGTTGTTCCAGGCCCGCACCGAGTCGAGCCCTTCGATCGGCGGCATCGCGGCGCTGCTGCCGGTGGCGACGACGATCGCCCTGGAGGCGACGAGCGTGTCCTCGCCGACGACGATCCGACGCTCGCCGTCGAACCTGCCCTCGCCGCGGACGAGCTCGATGCCGCGTTCTTCCAGCCAGGGGAGCTGCCCGGAGTCGTCGCGGTCGTGGATCACCTCGTCGCGGCGGTCGAGGACCGCCTGTGGATCGAGCTTGTCGTGCACCCCGCCGCCGACGCCGGGGACCCGGTGCGCCTCGGCCAGCAGCTCGCCGGGGCGCAGCAGCGCCTTCGACGGCATGCAGGCGTAGTAGGAGCACTCGCCGCCGACCAGGTGGCTCTCGACGATCGCGACCGCGAGCCCGCCATCGGCAAGCCGGCCCGCGCAGACCTCGCCGGGGGCGCCGGCGCCGATCACTACCGCATCGAATTCTCGCTCCGCCATTTCGCGATTCCTACCCGGCACCGTACAATCGGAAGCCACATAGCACGGGGGCGACAGGCTTCGATCTGGTCGGTCCGTGCGAACGGTCGCAGGTCGAGGTTGCCGGAGGCCTCGTAAAACACCGGCACCAACCAATACGTGCGGACCATGAGTTCGCCCTCGCTGCCTAGTTAGATCTAGGTGAGTGAGAGTCGGCCCTCTCCCGCCCGCGGAGGGGGGTCCCGGCTTCAACAGCGGGCTTACCCGGGCGGATCGCCCCGTCCGCCAGGGGAAATAGAAGAGGGCTTTGTCTCCCGCAGTGCCCGCCGGCGCGGACCCCGGGAGCCGAGAATCAAGCGCCGGCTAAACCTGTAGAAGCCTTCGCGCTACGGCCAGAGACGCCGGTTCAATTCCGGCCGCCTCCATCGACGTTCTCATTGCCTCGTCGTCACAGGGGCGGCACGAAGTGCGCGGCACGCGCGCGTCGGGAACCTGCAGGTTCGAGATGTGCCCAGAATCTGCAGCTTCCACGGCATCATCATCGCCATGTACTACAAGGAGCATGGACGAGCGCATTTCCATGCTCGATGTGCCGAGTATGACGCCTCGATGCAATAGACGACCTCGACATCCTGCAGGGCGCTCTGCCCCCAAAGGCCCTTGCGATGGTGCGGGAGTGGGCGCATGTGCACCGCGATGAGCTCGCAGCCAACTGGTTGCGGGCGCGGAGCGGGCAGCCATTGCTCTCGATTGCGCCCTTTCCCTAGGATGAACGGGATGGAGCCGATCATCCATGTCGTTCGAGTTGAGATTATCGGGGAGCATCGCCTGTTCCTGAGCTTTGAGGATGGCGCAGAGGGGGAGGTGGATTTCTCCTCGCTGGACTGGGGCGGAGTCTTCGGGCCATTGCAGGACCCGGACTACTTTGGGCAGGTTCAAGTGGATCGAGAGCTCGGCACGATCGTCTGGCCGAACGGCGCGGATATTGCTCCTGAGACGCTTCACGCTCGTGTCTCCCGGCCGGCCCTGCCGCCGAAGTAGCAGCCGGAGGCTGCTGCCATGGACCGTTACGTCGCCTTCCTGCGCGGGATGAACCTCGGTGGGCGCAGGATCACGAACGAGGAGCTGCGCTCGCACTTCGAGGCGCTGGGCTGCGCGGAGGTGGCGACGTTCCGCGCCAGCGGCAACGTGATCTTTGCGAGCGAGGGCGAGTCGGAGGCGAAGCTCGGCAAGCGGCTCGAAGCGGGCCTGGGGGAGCGCCTCGGATACGCGGTGCCGGTCTTCCTCAGGTCCGCCGAAGAGCTCCAGGCGATCGCCGCGCACGAGCCGTTCGCGGCGAGGCACGTCGCCGCCTCGAAGGGCAAGCTCCAGATCGCCTTGCTTGGGAAGAAGCCGACGACGGCGGCCGGCAAGAAGGCGCTGGCCCTTTCGACCGACGAAGATCGCCTCGCGATCGAGGGCCGCGAGCTCTACTGGCTCCCTGACGGCGGTCTCTCCGAATCCGAGCTCGACCTCAGGGCCCTGGCCGCCATCCTCGGCCCGACCACGATCAGGACCAAGGGCACGATCGACCAGATCGCCGCCAAGCATCTGGTCTGACCGGGCTGACGAGCCTGACCGGGCTGACGCGTGCTCCGCCGGCTCCCGCGCGATCAATGGAGCGCGTGTGGGTGACCCGAGTCTGAGCGGGGGAGGGCGGCGATCTCTACATCCCGGCTCACCGAGCCGATCTCGTCCGGCAGCGCGGAGAGCTGGACGTTGGAGACGAACTCCAGCGGGCTGCCCAGCGGGCGGAAGAAGTTGTCGTAGTGGGTCGGCACGACGACTTGGGGATCGAGGAGGGGGAGGATCCGTTGCCAGTACCTGCTGGTGAAGTTGCGGCCGGCGATGCCGGCCAGGAACACGTCCACGCCGTGCTCGCGGATCGCTTCGTCGATCAGGTTGGCGCTGCCCTGGTGGTAGAACCGCACTCCGGTCACCTCGATCGAGATGCCCCAGACCTGCCCGCAGCGGTAGGCGCCGGGAGAGAGCGAGTCGAGGTGCTCGCAGGTCAGTTCTCCGTCGTAGGGGACCTTGAGGCCGAGCAGCAGCTTGGAGTGGGCGCTGGGGGTGAAGCGGACCAGGAAGGGGCCCAGCTCGTAGGCGCGGTACGGCTCGACCTCCACCGCGCGGCCGGCCAGGCCATGCAGCGCCATCAGGTGGACCAATGAGCTCGAGCCGTAGGCCCTGCAGTCGAAGCGGCGGGCGATGGCGGGAGCGTCCACCGCGTGGTCGAAGTGAGTGTGGCCGACCAACACCCCCACCACCTCGCCCGCCGCGCCGCCGAACCGATCGAGCGCCCTTGGGTCCGGCAGGGTTCGACGTCGCAGCAGCAGGTCGCGAAGCGGGACCCGCGAGACGTAGGGATCGATGAACAGCGTCTGTCCCTCGCAGGTGAGGCGGTAGCCGGAGACGCCCAGCCACTCGACCTCGAGGCCGGCGGGCAGCTCGAGCGGCTTGCCCTCCAGTTCCCGCAGCGCCTGGTCGTCGTCGCGTCGGGAGGAGCGTCTCGTCGCCCGTGCCTTCGTCAGCTCGGCGACGTGTCGGAGCGGGCTGGGCATCCAGGCAGCCGCCTAGGCGGTCTTCGAGCCCTCGCGGTCCATCGGTTGAGAATACGCATGCATTGCCAGTAGGTTCACCAGCCGTGGGCGACGTCTTCTTCCTCGCGTTTCTCGCTGCGCTCTATCCGACGTTGCTCGCCGCGACGACGGTCATGCTGATGCTGCCGCACCCGAAGCGGCTGTTGCTCGGCTACCTGCTGGGCGCGGCGACGACCAGCGTTACGCTCGGCCTCGTCATCGTCTTCAGCCTGCGTCACTCGAGCCTCGTGCATTCGGGCAAGGCGGCGCTCGGACCGGGGGAGGACATCGCCCTCGGCTGCCTGGCGCTGATCGTCGCCTATGTGCTCGGCACCGGTCGCGACCGGCCGCTGGAGGAGCGGCGGCGCGCGAAGAAGGCTGCCAAGGGGCCGCAAGGCCCGCCGCGCTGGCAGCGTTTCCTCGGCCGCGGCTCGGCCAGGGTGACCTTCGCCGTCGGCGCCTGCCTCACCCTGCCCGGCGCCACCTACATCACCGCCCTCTACCGGATCGCCGACGAGGAACTGGCGGATCCGGCCACGGTCGCCGTCATCATCGGCTTCAACGCGATCATGCTGGTCCTGCTCGAGGCCCCGCTGCTCGCCTACACCCTCGCTCCCGAGTGGACGCCGAGGGCGATCGAGCGCTTCAAGGCCAAGCTGCGCGAACGCGGCCGCATCTGGGCGGTGCGCGTCGCGGCCGTGCTCGGCGTCCTGATGATCGCCCGGGGGGTGCTCAACCTGATCGTCTGAGCTGTCGCCCTTCTCGTAACGTTGCCGGCATGGCGATCGCCACGGCAACCAGCCTCGACATGCACGTGGGAGGCAAGCTCCTCTTCGAAGGCGTTTCCTTCAAGCTCGAGCCGCGCGAGCGGATGACGCTCTCCGGCCGCAACGGCGCCGGCAAGTCGACCCTGCTGCGTATGCTCGCCGGCGAGCTCTCGCCCGACTCCGGCAGCCTCGTCCTGCAGAAAGGCGCGCGCGTCGCCCTGCACGATCAGCGCCCCCCGCGGGAGACGGAGATCTCCCTTGGCGAGTACGTCTTCTCCGGCCGCGCCGAGATGATCGAGACCGAGCGGGAGCTGGAGCGGCTGGAGGCGGAGATGGGGGGCGGCAACACCGGCGCCGAGACGCTGGACGCCTACGCCACCGCCCAGCAGCGGCTCGAGCACGGCGGCGGCTACCGCTGGCGCGACGGCGTCCTCGCGGTGCTGCGCGGGCTCGGCTTCGGCGGCGAGGAGGCCGAACGCTCGCTCTCCACCTTCTCCGGCGGCGAGCTGACCCGCGCGTCGCTGGCCCGGGCGTTGGCGACGCGCCCCGACCTGCTGCTGCTCGACGAGCCGACGAACCACCTCGACATCCCCTCCCTGGAGTGGCTCGAGCGCTATCTGCAGGACCTTGACGCCGCTGTCGTCCTCGTCGCCCACGACCGCTGGTTCCTCGAGGCGGTCGGCACCTCGGTGCTCGAGCTGGAGGCGCAGCGGGCGCGCTTCTTTGCCGGCCCGTGGCACGCCTGGCGCAAAGAGCAGGCGGCGCGCGAGATCGCCCGCGGCAAGGCGATCGAGCGCCAGGAGGCGGAGATTGCCCGCATGGAGCGCTTCGTCGAGCGTTTCCGCTACAAGGCGACCAAGGCCCGCCAGGCACAGTCGCGGCTGAAGCAGATCGACAAGATCAAGCGCGAAGGGGTCGAGGCCGAGCAGCGCGACAAGCGCAGCCTGCGCTTCTCCTTCGTCCCGCCCGAGCGGCCGGGCCGGGTGGTGCTGAAACTGGTCGCGGCGACGCTCGAGGTCCCCGGCCGGACGCTGCTCGCCGACGCCCGGCTCGAAGTCGAGCGCGGCGAACACGTCGTCCTCGTCGGTCCGAACGGCGCCGGCAAGACGACTCTGATCGAGACCCTCGCCGGGCGGCGCGAGCCGGCCGCCGGCTCGGTGCGGCTGGGTCACAACGTCAAGCTCGGCTACCTCTCCCAGCACGCCGACACGGCGGCGGGGGAGGGGACGGTGCTCGACGCGGCGCAGCGCGAGACCGGGCTCAGCGGGCCGAAGGCACGCGACCTGCTCGGCGGCTTCCTCTTCTCCGGCGCCGACGTCGAAAAGCAGCTCGGCGACATCTCCGGCGGCGAGCAGCGGCGGCTCTCGCTGGCGATCCTCGTTGCCTCCGGCGCCAACGTGCTGATCCTCGACGAGCCGACCAACCACCTCGACATCGAGAGCCGCGAGGCGCTCGAGGACGCGCTGCTGGCCTTCGAGGGGGCAGTCGTCCTCGTCTCCCACGACCGGGCGCTGCTGGAGGCAGTCGGCACGCGCACGATCGTCTGCGAGGACGGCGAGCTGCGCTCGCACGAAAGCGGCTGGGCCGCCTACCAGCGCGAGCGCGACGAACGCGAGGCCCAGGCGAATGCTGCGGCGCCGTCGACCAAGCCGGCGCCCCGCTCGGCTTCGGGCCGCAACGCCGGTCGGGCGGCGAAGAAAGCGGTGCGCAAGGCCGGCCGGCTCGCCGACCGGATCGAGCGGGCCGAGGCGGAATTGCACGAGCTCGAGGAGGAGCTCGCCGATCCTGCCGCATGGTCGAGCCCGGGTCGCACCGAGCGGGCCGAAGCGCGACATGCCGAGGCGAAGCGCGCGCTCGCCGAGCTCTACGAGCAGTGGGAGGCGGCCGAAGCCGAGGTCAGCGCAGCGGCCGGTCCAGCCTGACGACGGTGCCCTTGCCGGGGGCGAGGGTGATGTTGCGGACCCTGACTTGTTCGGGCTCCGGATCCGGCGCGCTGAGCTCGGCTCGCTCGAGCACCGCCCGCAGCACGATCCGCATCTCGTACTCGGCGAAGGCGGCCCCGATGCAGCGCCGCACGCCGCCGCCGAAGGGAATCCAGGCATAGCTGTCGGCTTTGCCTTCGAGGAAGCGCTCGGGACGGAACTCCTGCGGCTCGGGGAAGAGGTCTGCGCGGTAGTGCAGGGCGGCGATCGCCGCCATCAGGAAGGTGCCGGCGGGCAGCTCGTAGCCGCCGACCTCCAGCGGGGCGGTCAGCTTGCGCGCAACGTCGACGATCACCGGGCGCGCCCGCAGCGTCTCCTTGATCGTCGCGTCGAGGTACTCGTCCTCGCCGGCGGCGATCGAGTCGCGCAGGGTGGAGAGGACGCGCGGGTTGCGCAGCAGCCGCTCCATCGCCCAGGCCAGTCCGGTGGCCGTCGTCTCGTGGCCGGCGGCGAGGATCGTCACCAGCTCGTCGCGCAGTTCGGCGTCGCTCATCGGGCTGCCGTCCTCATGGCGGGCGGCCAGCAACAACGAGAGCACGTCGTCGGGCTCCTCGCCGCTGGCGGCGTTCTCGCCCCGGCGCAGGGAGATCTCCTCGTAGATGAAGGCATCGAGCGCCTCGCGCGCGGCGAGGAAGCGCGCCCAGGGGCTCCAGCGCCCGAAGTCGTGGCGCAGCGGCGGCAGCGCGGTGATCAGGCTGAGGCGGCCGGCGAAGCGCTCGATCAGATCCTCGAAGCGGCGCACCCGGTCCTCGTCGTGAACCCCGAAGACCGCGCGCAGGATCACGGTCAGCGCGATCCGGTGGGTGTGCGGTCGCAGCGCGAACGGCTCGCCCACCGGCCAGCTCTCCATCTCGCGCTCGGTCGCCTCGCGGATCAACTCGCCGTAGCGCTCGATCCGCTCGCCGTGGAAGGGCGGCAGCAGCAGCTTGCGCTGGCGCATGTGCGGGGCATCGTCGAGGGTGAGGACGGAGTTCGGCCCCAGCGCCGGCTCGAGCACGGTGGCGTTCGCCTCGCCCGCGTGCGCCTGCTCGGGCGGGGTGGTGAAGAGCTGTTTGACCAGAGCCGGGTCGGCGACGTAGACGAGGTGCTTGTAGAAGGGGAAGGAGACCCTGAAGACGTCGCCATAGCGTCGTTGGAAGCCGATCAGGAAGCCGAGCGGGTCGCGGGCGTAGGCGAGGATCTGTAGAGAAGCGGGCATCCGCGGGCCTGGCGGGCGGGCCATCAGAAGACGATCGTCCTCGCGCCGTCCAGCAGGACGCGGTCATCGAGGTGCGCCTTGACCGCCCGGGCGAGGACGAGGCGCTCGACGTCGCGCCCGATCCCGACCAGGTCGCCGATCTCGTCGCGGTGGCTGACCCGGGTCACGTCCTGGTCGATGATCGGCCCGGCGTCGAGCTCTTCGGTGACGTAGTGGGCGGTGGCGCCGATCAGCTTGACGCCGCGCTCGTGCGCGCGGGCGTAGGGGTCGGCGCCGACGAAGGCCGGCAGGAAGCTGTGGTGGATGTTGATCGCCGGCGCATCCAGCCGCTGCAGGAAGTCGGCCGAGAGGATCTGCATGTAGCGGGCGAGGACGAGCAGGTCGACCTCGCCGAGCAGCCGCAGCACCTCGTCCTCGGCCGCCGCCCGATCGCCTTCGACTGGGACGTGATGGTAGGGAAGGCCGAGCGAGGCGACCTGGCCGGCGTGGTCGGGGTGGTTTGAGACAACGGCGACGATCTCGGCGTCGAGCTCGCCGCTGCGCCAGCGCCAGAGCAGATCGGAGAGGCAATGGTCTTCGCGCGAGGCCATGATCGCGATCCGCTTGGGCTCGCTCGACTCGGCGAAGCGATGCTCCATTCCGAACGGCTCGGCGATCTCCCGCTCGAAGCGCCCGTACAGGGCGGCGCGCTCCTCGGCGGGCGCGGGGTCGAACGCCATCCGCATGAAGAAGCGCCCCTCGCGGCTCGAGTGCTGGTCGGCGTCGACGATGTTGCGTCCCGCCTCGGCGAGGAAGCCGCTGACCGCCGCGATCAGGCCGGGCTGGTCCGGGCAGGCGAGCAGCAGGCGCGAAGTGGGGGGTCGATCGTCGATGCGTTGGATGATCCCGGTTCAGGGGCCCGCTCGCAGCGCCGTAGAGGTTTAGACCGTATAGCGGTTCAAACCTCTACGGCGCTGCGCAGGATCGTGTTCATCCAGGGAGTGGCCGGCAGGGTCGTGCGTGAGCTTGTGGGGATACGCACGCATTTGTGAGATCTGTGCGGGGGGTCACCTTTTCGGCAGCGGAATCCCGCGACGGTTCCGCGCTTGCTTACGAAACACACATATTCCACTCGCACATATCTCATATCCATCCTTCTAGTCGCCCTTGCCCTGCCCGCCGTGGCACTCGCCGCTCCCGGCGGAGGCGATGCGAACGAGCAGATCGGACTCGCTCCGGCCCAACCGGCGCTCGCACCGCTGACCGGCCCGGTGCAGCGCTTCCACCGGGCGATCCGCGTCGGCGTCCACCGCATACGCGTGGCGCGCCACCACCGGATCGTGCAGGAGCAGCGCCAGCGGGAAACGGCCTTCGCGACCCTGCCAGGCGGTGTCTCCCAGGCGACCCTGGACGCGATCGGCGCCTGCGAGTCCGGCGGAGACCCGACCGCCGTCAGCTCCGACGGCACCTACCGCGGCAAGTACCAGTTCGATTACGGCACCTGGGAATCCGTCGGCGGAACCGGCGACCCCGCCGCAGCCCCAGAACAGGAGCAGGACTACCGCGCAGCTCTTCTTTACGCCGAGGCGGGCTCCAGCCCTTGGCCTATCTGCGGGTAGTCGCGGCGAGGGAGGCCGGGGGTTCCCGGCCTCCCTCTCGCGGCCGCCGGTTGCGCTAGATTTCCCAACGTGAGGTCCCCCTCCCGTCGCCAACGAATCGCCGCCGCCCTGCTGGCCGCGTTGACGATGCTGCTGCTCGCCGCGCCGATGGCCCTCGCCGAGAACGGCACCGGCCTGGCCGGGCCGACGACCGACAAGACGGTGACCTTCTTCTGCTTCGGCGTGATGGCCTTCTTCGCGATCCTTGTCATCGTCCTCTCGCTGATCCAGGGTCGGCTCGAGAAGCGCAAGGAAATGCGCAAGCAGACGCTCGACCGTCTGACCTAGTCGAGCCGGAACCCGCTGAGCAGGCGTTTCTCGGTCTCGCCCTCGATCTCGGCGACGACTTCGACCTGACCCTCGAGCGGCGTGTCGCGGATCTTGGTCGCGAGCAGATCGTCCACCTGGAAGATCCCGGCTGAGTTGTTGAGCTCGATCTCGATCCGCACGGGCCGTTCCTCGCCCGCCTCGATCCGCACCTCGTCGATCGCGGCTGCCGAGATCGAGTGGATCCCCTCCTGGCCCGCCTCGAGCGGGATCCTGGTGCGGCCCTGGGCCATGTCGAGCGCATCGGCGACGCGGACGACGCCGGCCTCCAGCGTGTAGGGGGCGCCGCGACGGCGGTGGCCGATGATCGCGTGCAGGATCTCGGCGGCGACGATCGTCCGCCTGGGCTCCTTGTACGGGCCGGAAAGCAGTCGTTCGAGCGCTCCGTTGGCGAGGAAGAGGCTGTACTCCTCGTGATCGGCGCGGTGAACCGACATGCCGACGTCGTGCAGCAACGCCCCGCCGGCCACGACCACCTCGGCGTCGCGCGGCGACATCCCGTGATCGGCCACCACCGCCGGCGCGACCCCGGCCTTGACCAGCAGTCGCAGCAGCCGCAGGGAGATGTTCAAGACGATCTGGGTGTGCACCCAGGAGTGATCCGACATCCCCAGGCGTTCGGCGTGGACCTGCGCCATGTACCACCAGGCCCGCACCTGCTCGTCCCCGTTCACCGCCTCCAGAAACTGCTCCAGCTTCCGGTTCCCCCGCGTAGGCGCCCGAACCCGCGCCTCCGCTATCGCCTCGTCCGGCGGCTTCCGACTAGGGCCCTTGGGATCGGGGGCGGGAACGGCGTCGTCACTCATAAGGCCATCGTAGGAACGGCATCGGCGTCTCGCGGTGTGCATACACTCCTTCTGTCGGTGAACCAGCAGCAGACCATCAGGCTCGCGGTTGTCGACGACGACAGCGGCTTCGTCACCGTCCTGGCCAAGCGCACCCAGGCCGCGGGCTGGCAGCAGCGCACCACCTCCGGCGCGATCCCCCCCGAGGAGCTGGTCGCGATGAAGCTGAACGCACTGCTCGTCGACCCGACCGCGCTCGGCGAAGATGCCTGGCCCTACCTCGAGCGGGTCTGCGGGATGCTGCCCGACCTCGGCGTCGTCGTCTGCACCGAGCGCTCGACCGTGGCCCAGCGGGTCCGGGGCCTGCGTCTCGGGATCGACGATTGGATCACCAAGCCCTGCCATCCCGAAGAGGCGGTCGCACGCCTCGAAGCCGTCTCCCGCCGCCGCCGTCGTGCCCGCCCCCGAGTGGAAACGGGCCCCGTCGTCGTGGGGGAGGTGGAGATCCGCGCCGACCGCTTCCAGGCCTTCGTCGGTGAGATCAGCCTCGACCTGACCCGGCGCGAGTTCGAGCTGTTGCAGCTGCTCGCCGAGTCGCAGGGGCAGGTGCTCGAGCGCGGAGCGATCTACCAGCGGGTCTGGGGCTACGCGATGGCGCACGGCGACCGCTCGGTTGACGTCTTCATCCGCAAGCTGCGCCAGAAGCTGGAGAAGCTCTCGCCCGGCTGGGGCTACATCCACACCCACTTCGGCGTCGGCTATCGCTTCGATCCGGAATCGCTCGACTCCCCAAAGTCTCTTTACAGCTCTTTCACACCTTCGACACAAGCACGTAACAAGCACCCCCTCAGTCGTTGAGAGCCTGATTCGCGAGCGGCCGTCCTGGCCGCGCTTCGCGCCAAACGACAGAAGGAGTGCCGTGTGAGTGTCTCGAGATGGTTGACCGTCATCGTCTCCTTGGCGGTGTTGACCGCCGGCGTCGCCGCCTGTGGCGGCAGCAGCGACAACAGTTCGTCAGGCGGGCTCTCGGGCCAGATTGCAGGCGCGGGCTCGAGCGCCCAGCAGGCCGCCCAGGAAGCCTGGATCGCGAACTTCGAGAACGAAAACTCAGGTGTGACCATCTCCTACGACCCGGTCGGCTCCGGCGGCGGTCGGGAACAGTTCATCGCCGGCGGCACGGCCTACGGCGGCAGCGACACTCCTCTCTCCGAAGACGAAGGCGAGCTGAAGGCTGCGGCAGAGCGCTGCAAGCCGGGCGAGCTGGTCGAGATCCCGGCCTACATCTCGCCGATCGCGATCGTCTACAACCTGCCGGAAGTCGAATCGCTGCAACTGGACCCCGACACCCTGGCGAAGATCTTCAACCAGGAAATCACCACCTGGAACGACAAGGCGATCGCCGCCGAGAACCCGGGGGTCGAGCTGCCGAGCACCAGGATCGTCCCGGTCAACCGATCCGACGAGTCGGGGACGACGGAAAACCTCACCGACTACCTCTCCAAGGTCGCGCCTGAAGTCTGGAAGCACGAAGTGAGCGGCGACTGGCCGGTCAAGGGCGGCGAGGCCGCCGAGGGCACCTCCGGCGTGGTCGAAGCGGTCAACGCCGGCGAAGGCGCGATCGGCTACGCCGACGCCAGCCAAGCGGGCGAACTGGGTGTGGCCAAGATCAAGGTCGGCAAGGAATACGTCGAGCCGACCCCCGAGGCCGCGGCCAAGATCCTCGAGGAGTCACCCGAAGACAAGGAACTGAGCAAGGGCAAGGACGTCTTCGCCTTCGAACTCGATCGCAAGACCGAATCGCAGGGCACCTACCCGATCGTCCTCGTCTCCTCGGCGATCGCCTGCACCAAGTACGACTCCGCGGGCGAAGCGGAAATCGTCAAGGCCTATCTCGAATACGCGATCGGCGCCGAAGGGCAGAAGGCGGCAGCCGAAAACGCCGGCTCCGCGCCCCTCTCGGAATCGCTGCGCAAGAAGATCATGCCGGCGGTAGAAGCGATCGAAGCGGGTTAGGAAGGGAATCGGATGCGTCGGGGGGACCTCGCCTTTTCCAACCTGGCAGCTGCGGCCGGGGTGACGGTCCTCGCCCTGCTGGCCGGGGTGGCGCTCTTCCTCCTGATCGAAGCGCTGCCCACGATCGGCGCCTCGCCCGCCGAACTGCCGGAAGGCAAGAGCCTCGTCGAATACATCGCACCGCTCGCCTTCGGCACGGTCCTCGCCGCGGCGCTCGCTGCCGTTCTCGCCGTGCCGCTGGCGATCGCGGTGGCGCTCTTCATCAGCCATATCGCCCCGCGCCGCATCGTCCTCGCGCTCGGCTTCCTGGTCGACCTGTTGGCGGCGATTCCCAGCATCGTCTACGGCCTCTGGGGGATATTCGTGCTCGGTCCCGCCGCGGTCCCGGTGATGCGCTGGCTGGAAGGGCACCTCGGCTTCATCCCCTTCTTCGAGGGCCCCGCCTCGGTGACCGGGCGGACGATGTTCGTCGCCGGTCTCGTGCTCACAGTGATGATCCTGCCGATCGTCTCCGCCGTCGCCCGCGAGGTCTTCGCCCAGACGCCGCGCAAGCTTCAGGAAGGCGCCCTGGCCCTGGGGGCCACTCGCTGGGAGATGATCCGCATGACCGTTCTCCCCTTTGGCAGATCCTCGATCGTCAGCGGCGCGATGCTCGGCCTCGGACGGGCGCTGGGGGAGACGATGGCGGTGACGATCATCCTCTCGGTCTCCGGCATCGTCACCTTCAACCTGATCAGCCAGGCGAACCCGTCGACGATCGCCGCCAACATCGCCCTCGACTTTCCGGAGTCCTCTGGTCTCGCCGTCAACACGCTGATCGCGTCCGGGCTCGTCCTCTTCGCGATAACCCTGGTGACCAACCTCGCCGCGCGGGCGATCGTCGCCCGCCAGAACGTCCAGTGATCCAGGCCTCGGCGGAGACCCCGGCGCTCTTGGCCGCCCCGACGGGTGGGACGCTCTGGCGTCGCAAGGCGTTCGACCGGCTGATGACCGGTCTCATCGCCGCTGCCTTCGTCGTCGCTCTGATCCCGCTCTTCTCGCTGCTCTACCAGGTGGTCAAGCGCGGCCTGCCCGGCATCAGCTGGGAATTCTTCACCACGTCGTCGCGCGGGGTGATCGGCGGCGGGGGCGCCGCCCACGCGATCGTCGGCACGATCGTGATCACGGCGGTGACGGCGGCGATCTCGGTGCCGATCGGGATCATGGCCGCGGTCTACCTGACCGAGTACGGCGGCGGTCGCCTGCGCCGCGCCCTGACCTTCTTCGTCGACGTGATGACCGGCATCCCCTCGATCGTCGCCGGCCTCTTCGCCTACGCGCTCTTCGCGATCTTCCTCGGCCCCGGCATCCGCCTCGGCCTGATGGGCGCGGTGGCGCTCTCGGTGCTGATGATCCCGATCGTGATCCGCTCCTCCGAGGAGGTGCTGAAGATCGTCCCCGACCACCTGCGCGAAGCCTCCTACGCCCTGGGCACGCCGAAGTGGCGGACGATCGTCAAGGTGGTCCTGCCGACCGCCTTCGCCGGCCTGGTCACCGGGACGATGATCGCGGTCGCCCGCATCGTCGGCGAGACCGCGCCGCTCCTGGTCACGACCGGGATCGTCGACTCGATCAACACGAACCCCTTCGAAGGCCGCATGCAGAACCTCGCGGTCTACACCTACAGCGAGTACCGGACCCCCGGAGTGATGAAACAAGCCTCATACGATCGGGCCTGGGCGGCGGCGCTGACCCTGATCGCGATCGTCATGGTCCTCAACCTCGCGGCCCGTTTCGTCTACCGCCGCTACAGAACCGAGATCCGATGATGCGCATCCCTCAGCCGATCGCGCGACCCTGCGATTCCGGCATGACTACGGCGGCGCAGCCGGCCGACTGCCGCCGCGCGAAGACGGTCGAGACCGATCGGGTCAACCTCTTCTACGGCGATTTCCACGCCATGCAGGACGTCAGCATGACGATCGCGCCGAACAAGGTGACGGCGCTGATCGGCTCCTCGGGCTGCGGCAAGACGACCTTCCTGCGCTCGCTCAACCGCATGCACGAGCTGACGCCCGGCGCGCGGGTCGAGGGGCGGATCGCCCTCGACGGCCATGACGTCTACGGCAAGGGGATCGACCCGGTGCAGGTACGGCGCCTGGTGGGGATGGTCTTCCAATCTCCAAACCCGTTCCCGACGATGTCGGTCTGCGAGAACGTCGCCGCCGGGCTCACGCTCAACGGCGGCCGGGTCAAGAAGGCTGACAAGGAGGAGGTCGTCGAGCGCTCGCTGCGCGGGGCGCATCTCTGGGACGAGGTCAAGGACCGCCTCGACAAGCCCGGCTCGGGGCTCTCAGGTGGCCAACAGCAGCGGCTCTGCATCGCGCGTGTGATCGCGGTCGAGCCCGAGGTGCTGCTGATGGACGAGCCCTGCTCGGCGCTGGACCCGGTCGCGACGCTGGCGATCGAGGACCTGATCGGCGAGCTGAAGAGCTCATACACGATCGCGATCGTCACCCACAACATGCAGCAGGCGGCTCGTGCCAGCGACGTCACCGCGTTCTTCAACCTCGAGGAAACGGGCAAGCCGGGACGGCTGGTGGAGATCGGCCCGACCGAGACGATCTTCACCAGCCCCGCCGAGAAAAGCACCGAGGACTACGTCAGCGGCCGGTTCGGCTGATGCCCGAAGCACGGGTCGAATACCAGGAGGAGCTGGAGCGCCTCGAGGCCGGCGGCCTCGGCGGGCTGGAGCTGGTCAGCTCCGCGCTCGAACGCACCCTGGAGGCGGTCGAGCGCCAGGAGGTCGAGCTGGCGCAGCTGGTGATCGCCGACGACGATCGCATCGACGGCCGCTACCTGGAGGTGCACCAGAGCCTGATCACGCTGCTCGCAACGCAGTCGCCGGTGGCGACCGACCTGCGGCTGATCTCCGCCCTGCTGCACGTGCTGAAGCACGTCGAGCGGATGGGCGATCAGTGCGTGAATATCTGCAAGTTGATCCCGTTGACCGGTAACGACCCACCGGCTGACGAGAAGATGGTGAAGCTGATCCTGGCCATGGGCAGGCAGACCCACACGCTGATCGGTCAGTCCAAGCGCGCCTTCGAGGAACGCAACGTCGAGATGGCGCACGACCTCGTCCGCCAGGACGACGTCGTCGACGACCTCAACCGCAAGTGCTTCCGTCTGGCGCTGGAGATCGGCGAGGACTCCGATCGGCGCGAATGGGCGATGACGATGCTGCTGGCGGCGCGGGCGATCGAGCGGATCGCCGATAACGCGGTCGACATCGGCGAGCAGGTCGCCTTCGTCGTCACGGGGCTCTTCCGCGAGTTCGAGGATGCTTCGCATCCCGACGAGTAGGCAGGTCGCCGGGTTGAGATCCGGGGCTTCTGGGAACATGACGAGCGAGTCCGGGATGCTCTGCGCCGCCATAGATATCGGGTCCAACACGACGCGGCTGCTCGTCGCGGAGCCTGTGGACGGGCAGTTGAAGAAGGTGATGGAGCAGCGGGCATACACGCGGATCAACAAGGCGATCCGCGACTCCGGCGCGATTCCGGAGCAGAAGGTCGCCGAGGTGGCCGAGGTGGTGGCAACCCAGGTGCGGCTCGCGCAGGAGCTCGGCGCCGAGACGATTCGCGCGGTGGCGACCGCCGCGATCCGGGAGGCCAGCAACGGGGCCGCGGTCGCGGAGCAGGTCTCCGGCGAGGCCGGCGTCCCGGTCGAGATCCTCTCCGGGGAGGAGGAGGGCAGGCTCTCCTTCATCGGTGCGACCAAGACCCTGGGGCACCCGGTCCAGGGCCGGGTCGGCGTCGTCGACGTCGGCGGCGGCTCGACCGAGATCATCCTCGGAACCGCGCCCGACGGCGTGCAGGAGGTGCGTTCCTGGCCGGTCGGCTCCGGAGTGCTCGCCGACGAGCTGATCGCCTCCGACCCGCCGTCCGCGGCGGAGATCCGCAGGATCCGCGACCGCATCGACGACCTCTTCGCCGGCGTCGAGCTCGACCGGCCGGCCCATGCCGTTGCCGTCGGCGGCAGCGCCACCTCGCTGCGCCGCCTGGTCGGCGCGGTGCTCGAGTACGAGACGCTGGAGCGCGGGGTGCGGGTGCTCTGCGGCGACCCCGCCGCAGAGGTGGCGCGGCGCTTCGAGCTCGACCCCGAACGAGTCCGCATCCTCGCCACCGGCGTGTTGCTGCTGGAGAAGCTCTCCGAGCTGCTCGGCCAGCCGTTGCAGATCGGCAAGGGCGGCCTGCGCGAGGGGGTCGTCCTCGACCTGCTCAACGGTGACGCCAACGGCTCCAGCCCCGCCCGCCTCGCCGCCTAAACCGGACGCGGCGGCCGTTAAGAACGGGATGCCCTGTGGACTTTTTACGCGTTACTGCACGTAAAAAGTCCACAGCGCTGGGACGGCGCGGCAGTACGATTGGCCGATCGACGATCCGGCCCTCTACTTCAACCGTGAGCTCTCCTGGCTCGACTTCAACCAGCGGGTGCTCGAGCTGGCCGAGGATCCCGAGGTGCCGCTGTTGGAGAGGGTCCGCTTCTGCGCGATCTACGCCTCCAACCTCGACGAGTTCTTCATGGTCCGCGTCGCCGGCCTGCTCGACCAGCTCGACGCCGGAATCGACGCCCGCGGACCGGACGGCCTCGCCCCGGGCGAGCAGGTCGATGCGATCCAGTCCCGCGTGCTCGAGCTCGACACACGGCTGCACGAGTGCTTCACCGGCGTCCTGCGCCCGGCCCTGAAGGAGCAGGGAATCCGCATCGTCTCGCTGGAGACGGCGAGCGAGCAGGAGCGGCGCGAAATCGACGCGCGCTTCCACGAGCAGGTCTTCCCGGCGCTGACCCCGCTGGTCGTCGGCCTCGGTCGCCCTTTTCCCTATATCTCCAACCTCTCGCTCAGCCTCGGCGTGCTGCTGCGCGATCCCGACAGCGGCACCGAGATCGTCGCCAGGGTCAAGGTGCCGAAGGAGCTGCTCGGCCGCTTCCTGAGGATCGGTGAGCAGGGCGAGGTCTTCGTGCCCCTGGAGGAGGCGATCGCGGCCAACCTCGACGCGCTCTTCCCCGGCGCCGAGGTGGTCGATTACGGCTACTTCCGCGTCACCCGCGACGCCGACTTCACGATCTCCGACGAGGCAGACGACCTGTTGCAGGCGGTCCAGGACGAGCTGCGCAGGCGCCGCTTCGGCGAGGTCGTACGGCTCGAGATGGCGGCCGGGATGAATCCGAAGCTGCGCGAACAGCTGATCGACGCGCTGCGCCTCGAAGACCGCGAGGTCTACGACGTCGACGGTCTGATCGACCTCGCCGACCTCGGTGACGTCGTCGATGCCGCCGGCCGTCATCCCGAGCTGCGCTTCGAGCCCTGGACCCCGGTGACCCAGCTACGCCTGCAGGGCGAAGACGACGAACCGATCGACATGTTCACCGCGATCCGCCAGGGGGACATCCTCGTCCATCACCCCTACGACTCCTTCGCAAGCTCGGTCGAGCGCTTCGTCGCCCAGGCGGTTGCCGACCCCGACGTGCTGGCGATCAAGCAGACGGTGTACCGGACGAGCGACGACTCGCCGTTGGTGCCGGCGCTGATCCGCGCTTCGGAACGCGGCAAGCAGGCGGTCTGCATGGTCGAGCTCAAAGCCCGCTTCGACGAGGAGGCCAACATCCACTGGGCCAAGTCGCTGGAGGAGGCCGGCGTCCACGTCGTCTACGGCATCCCCGGGCTGAAGACGCACGTCAAGGCGGTGCTCGTCGCCCGGCGCGAGGGCGACCGGGTACGCGAGTACGTCCACATCGGCACCGGCAACTACAACCCGACGACCGCCCGTCTCTACACCGACCTCGGCCTTTTCACCGCCGACCCCGAGATCGGCGCCGACGTCGCCGAGATGTTCAACTTCCTCACCGGCTACGGCCACCCCGCCGAGTACCGCAAGGTGCTGGTCTCGCCGACGACGATGCGCGACCGCATAGTCGCGGAGATCGAGTCGACGGTCGAGGCCCATCGCGCCGGCGAGGAGGCGCGGATCGCGCTGAAGATGAACGCCCTGGTCGATGCCGGCTGCATCCAGGCGCTGTACGAGGCCTCGCGGGCGGGCGTGCAGGTCGACCTCAACGTGCGCGGCGTCTGCTGCCTGCGGCCGGGGGTGCCTGGGGTCTCCGAGAACGTCCGCGTCGTCTCGATCGTCGGCCGCTTCCTCGAGCACTCGCGCATCTACGCTTTCCGCCGCGGCGAGGAGACCCGGGTGCTGATCGGCTCGGCCGACCTGATGCCGCGCAACCTCGACAGTCGCGTCGAGCTGGTGGCGCCGATCGAAGACGAGGGCCTGCGGGTGGAGCTGCTCGACGTCATGGAGCGCTGCTTCGCCGACAACGTCAATGCCTGGGAGCTCGACGAGGGCGGCGTCTGGACGCGACTCGCCCCGCCCGAGGGGCAGCGGCGCAGCGTCCAGAAGGAGCTGCGCAAGCGCCACTCCTCGCGTAGCGCGGAACAGTTCGTCGCAGCGACCGGTTGAGCCCGGCTCGATCACTAGGATGAGCGGCGTGGTCCGCCTCTCGCTCCTGCCACGCGACAGCGCCTTCTTCGACCTCTTCATCGAGGCCGGGCAGAACGCCGTTCGCGCCGCGCGCCTGCTCGACGAGATGATGGGCAGCTGGCCCGAGGAGACCGACCTGTCACGCGAGATCCTCAAGGCCGAGCAGGAGGGCGACCGGATCACCCACGACATCGTCAAACGCCTCAACTCGACCTTCGTCACGCCGATCGACCGCGAGGACATCTACAGCCTGGCGACCCAGATGGACGACATCGTCGACTACACCGAGGAAGCCGCCGACCTGCTCGGCCTGTACCAGATCGAAGCGCCGATGGCGCAGGCCCAGGCGCTGACCAAGGTGCTGGTCGCCGCCTGTGAGCAGCTCGCCGCCGGGCTCGAGCATCTGCGCGAGCTGAAGGGGCTGGACCGGTACTGGATCGAGATTCACCGGCTCGAGAACGACGGCGACCGGATCTCCCGCGACGCGGTCGCCTCGCTCTTCTCCAACGGGATCGACCCGATGGTGGTGATCCGCTGGAAGGACATGTTCGCGGTCCTCGAGAACGCGATCGACGCGACCGAGACGGCCGCTCAAATCCTTGAGGGCATAGTCATCAAGAACTCATGACGGCCCCAGGCGTCGCCATACGGCGTCCTCGGTCGCTCGCGTGCGGAGCACGCCACGCTCCCTGCGTCCTTGTCTGGCAACGCCTGGGACTCGTCATTCCGTGAGCTCCGACGTGATCATGGTGATCGTCGTCGGCACGGCGCTTGCCTTCGACTTCACCAACGGGTTCCACGATACGGCGAACGTCGTCGCCACCTCGATCTCGACCGGGGCGGCGCGGCCGTCGGTGGCGATCGGGATCGCCTCGCTGCTCAACTTCGTCGGCGCCTTCATCTCGATCTCGGTTGCCGCGACCGTCGCCAACGACGTCGTCGACTCGGGGGTGATCACGCCGACGATCGTCTTCGCGGGGTTGATCGGGGCGATTGCCTGGAATCTGATCACCTGGTCGTTCGGCCTGCCGTCGAGCTCCTCACACGCGCTGATCGGCGGAGTCGTCGGCTCCGCGGTGGCCGCGGCGGGACTCGATGCGATCCTCGCCGAAGGCCTCGTCGGAAAGGTCCTGATCCCCGCCGTCGTCGCTCCGGTCGTCGCCTTCGTCGTCGCCGGGATCGCGATCGGGCTCGCCTACCGGATCGCCGGGCGGCAGCGGCCGGGGCCGGTCGCGCGCGGCTTCCGCTATGGCCAGGTGATCTCCGGGGGCCTCCTGGCGCTGGCGCATGGCACCAACGACGCGCAGAAGACGATGGGCGTGATCACGCTGGCCCTGATCGCGAACGGCACCCTCGCCGCCAACTCCGACCCGCCGCTCTGGGTGATCGTCTCGGCGGCGACGGCGATCGCCCTGGGCACCTACATCGGCGGCTGGCGGATCATCCGTACGACCGGGAGCAGGATCATCAAGATGGACGCGGCCCAGGGCTTCTCGGCGCAGGGGGCGGGCGCCGCCGTGATCCTCGCCTCGACCCACTTCGGCTTCCCGCTCTCGACCACGCACGTGATCAACGGCGGCGTGATGGGCGCCGGAGCCGCCAAGCGGATCTCGGCCGTGCGCTGGGGGGTGGCGGGCAACATCGTCGTCGCCTGGCTGCTGACCCTGCCCGCCGCCGCGGCGATCGGCGCCGCCGCCTACGGCCTCACCCACGTCTTCGGCAGCGGCGCTCTCGGGCCGGTCCTGGTGACCCTGATGTCGCTTGCCCTGATCGTCGCGGTCTTCTCCCGCCGCGCCCAGCGCGGGGCGCCGGTCCCGGCTGGTTGACGATGGCGGAGATCGTCCAGACCAAGGAGCTGATCGAGACGGTGATCGCCTCCGTGGTGGCGGGGGTGGGGGTCACGGCGGCCTTCTCGATGGCGATCTGGGGCGGCGTGCGCTTCGTCGACCTCAACCGGGGCGGGCGGCCCGTCGCGGCGGCCCTGGCGGGGACGCTCGCGGCGCTGGCTCTGGCGGCGACCCTGGCGGCGGTCGTCGCCGGAATCGTCGTGATGACCAGCAAGTAGCCCTACAATTTTTCCGGTGCAGACCATGCGGAACGTCGCGATCGTCCTGCTGCTCGCCCTCGCGGTGGCATTCGCCCCCCACGGGGGCAACGTGGCGGACGCGATCCTGACCGCGATCACGATGGGCTTTCTCGCCGGCATCGCCTGGACCCTCTTCGTCCTCAGCCGCCAGAACCAGCTCACCCTGGCGACGCTGAGCGACGGCCGCCGGGCCCTCCTCTACGGGGCATTGGGGCTGATCGCGCTGCTGATCGTCGGCAGCGACGAGATGTTCTCCAGCGGTGGCGGCACGCTTGTCTGGATCCTCCTGCTCGGCGCCTCGGTCGGCGCGATCTGGAAGGTCTGGACCGAGGCGAACACCTACTGATCCGCCCTGGGGCCGTCACACAATTTTTCTTTTGAGCGCACCACTCGCGTGCCTTGGCTCGGCAGGTTCGGTTCGTGTCGCGCCAGGCCGCCAGCAGCCCTCACAGGGAGGACGGGACCGCATCCGTCGAGATGGTGGCGGCGGTTCCGTTCCTGCTGCTGGCGGTCCTGGTGGCGGCACAGCTCGGCCTTGCCGGCTACGCGCTTTGGTCTGCGGGCATCGCTGCCCGGGCCGGCGCGCGGGCGGGTTCGGTCGGCGGCAACGCCGTAGGGGCAGCCCGCGCCGCGCTGCCCCCTGCGCTGCGCGACGGCGCCGAGCTGAGCGAGGGCGATTCGGTCTCGGTCCGAGTCGCGATCCCGACGCTCCTGCCCGGCATGCCACGTCTGCATGTCGGGGCACGGTCGGCCTTGGGGCCGAGCGGTGGCTAGGACTGACGCAGTGCGCCGTAGAGGTTTGGTCCGCATAGAGGACCAAACCTCTACGGCGGTGCTCTGGAGCGGGGGGGAGAGGGGTCAGGCGACCGTCGAGCTCGCGGTGGCGCTGCCGGTCCTCGTCCTGGCCGGGCTCGTCGCGCTCCAGTTGCTCGCCACCGGCTATGCGCTGACGCTCGCCGACGGCGCGGCGGAGGCGGGGGCGCTCGCGCTCGCTTCCGGGCGACCCGCCGCCGCCGCCACGCGCGACGCGCTCCCCGGCTGGGCCGAGGACGACGTCGCCGTCTCCGTCGAGGGCGGGCGGGTCACCGTGCGCCTGCGCCCGCCGTCGCCGCTGCCGGCCCTCGCCGACAGCCTCGCGGTCACTTCGTCGGCCCAGGCGAGGCCGAAATGAGCGCTGTCGTGCTCGCCACCCGGGTCGGCGGCGCCGCGGGATCGCGGGCCGCAGCCGCTGCGCTCGCCTGCGCGGCCTCCGAACCCGACCGGGCGGCGCTGCTGGTCGATCTCGAGGAGGGGGGACGACGACGCTCCACCCTGGTCGCGACGAGCGGAGCGCGTGCTCTGGAGGAGCGGGTGGTGGCGCACATGCCGGACGCCGCCGTCGCCTCGCGCGGTCGGTTCTGTCAGCTGACGCTTGCCTCGCAGCCGACGGCGATCGAGTCGCTTGCGGCGGCTTTGCCCCTATCCCGCGAGGCGGTCGCGGTTGTCCACCTGCCACCGGATCTGCTCCGTGCGGCGCTCGCTGCGCCATCCGTCAGGCCGAGCGCCGTTTTGTTGCGGGCCGACCTCGCGGACGATCGCGCCCTGACCGCCCTCGCCGTCCGCGACCTGATCGACCGAGGGCTCCGCGCGGCCGTCCTCAAGCACCGGCTCGGATGGATGACCGAACGGGCTGCCTTGCTCGGTGCACTGCCTGGGGACGCTCCGGGCATCCCCAGGCCCTTGTCCTTTTCCTCTAAGGCTTAGCGGCGTGCCAGGTGCCGACGTCCTTGAAGCCCTCGCCGTTGGCCTGGCCCTTGCGCGAGTCGCCGTCGAACGTGTAGAGGGGCCTGCCGGCGAAGGTCACCTGCCGCTTGCCGTCGGGCCGCTTGACGACGCCGAGGCTGACCGGCCCGACCGGCTTCACGCCGGGACGAACCAGCAGCGGCATCCAGGTCGAAACACAGGAGCCGGTGCAGATGAAGTGGCCGTGCTTCTCCACGCTGAGGCTGTAGAGGGTCAGGCCGGCCGCGTTGGTCAGCACCGTATGGCCGGCGGCGTGGCCCTCCTTGACGACTCGCTTGCTCGACTGCGCTGACGCCGGCGAGCCGAAGAGGCCGGCGAGGGCGACGATCGCGACCGCCATGAGGATCGCGACGCTCTTCGGGCGGGGAAGACGGGTGACTGACGACTGCGGCATTGGCGCTCCTCGGTCGAATTCCGGTTCACCCTGGGTACGGACATACTTCCGCGCGGGTTCGATCGCAGAGAATTTCGACTGAGCGCGCCACACGCGCGCTCAGCCCCGCCAGGTTTTTCGCCATGAGACATGGCAGGGAGGACGGACAGGCACTGGTGCTGGCGCTGGGCGGCGCTTTCGCGCTGATCGTCGCAGCGCTGGCGCTGGTCGCGATAGCCGCCGCCGTGACCGGCAAGGGGCGGGCGCAACGTGCCGCCGACTTGTCGGCGATCTCGGCGGCACGCTCGATGCGCGACGACCTGCCGCGCCTGCTGGCGCCGCCGGCGCTGCCGAACGGGGCGCCAAACCCGGCGCACATGGAGAAGCTCGAGTACCTGGCGCGGGCGCGTGCGGCGGCCGTGGCGGTCGCCCGGGGAAACGGTGTGGACGCGCGACGCCTGCGGATCTCCTTTCCCGACTTCGGGTCCTTCGCGCCGGTGCGGGTGAGGGCTGCGGTAACCGGCAGGCTGGAGCTCGGGGAGGGTCGCGCCGGCGCCGGCGTCGAAGCCTCGGCGGTGGCCGAAGCGGCAGCGCCTGCCGGCATACAGGGTGAAATGCCGCCGACGGCAAGCGGCGGCGGCTACAGCGGCCCGCTCGCCTACCGCAACGGCGAGGGGATGCGGCCCGACGTCGCCGCCGCGTTCGATCGAATGGCCGCGGCCGCGGCGCAGGCCGGTCTGAGCCTCGTCGTCAACTCGGGCTTTCGCTCCGATGCCGAACAGGCGGCGCTGTTCGCGGCGCATCCCGACCCGCAATGGGTCGCTCCGCCCGGCCACTCGCTCCACCGCTGCGCCACCGAGCTCGACCTCGGCCCGGAACCGGCCTACGGCTGGCTTGCCGCCAATGCCTCCCGCTTCGGCTTCGTCCAGCGCTACTCATGGGAGGCCTGGCATTACGGATACGACCGGCCGCCCGCTCCCTGCTCGTCCGCCGGCAATTTGCTCCACCCCGCCGGGGCCGCGGGTGGGGGAGACGGCGCCCTCGCGGGCGGGTCGGGGTTGCCGGGGTTCGTCCCGGCACGCTTTCGGGCGCCGCTGCTTCGCGCCGCTTCTCGCTGGAACGTCTCGGCGGCCCTGCTCGCGGCGCAGCTGATGGCCGAGTCGAACTTCAATCCCTTCGCCGTCTCGCCCGCAGGGGCGCAGGGCATTGCCCAGTTCATCCCCGGCACGGCCGCCTCCTACGGACTGAAGAACCCTTTCGACCCGGTGGAAGCGATGGAAGCACAGGCACACCTGATGTCCGACCTGATCCGCCAACTCGGCTCCCCTCAGCTCGCCCTCGCCGCCTACAACGCGGGCCCTGCCCCCGTCGAAGCCTGCCACTGCGTCCCCTCGATCCCCGAGACAACCGCCTACGTCAGCCGAATACTCGCCCTCCTCGGTGGCGCCGGCGCACTCGTAGCTCCCGATTTCGAAGTGAGGTTGGTGGCGTGAAGCACGAACGCGGGACAGGTAGTTCTCCCAGGACACCCACACCGTTAGGTGTATCCATACACCGTAAGGTGTATTCTTCGGGGATGGCGCGGACCAACATCGAGATCGACGACGATCTGATCGAGCGCGTGATGCAGATCTATCGCCTTCCCAGCAAGCGGGAGGCCGTTGACCTGGCTCTGCGAAAGCTCGCAGGGGAACCGATGAGCCGCGAGGAAATGCTCGAAATGGAGGGAGCCGGCTGGGGCGGCGACCTGGACGAGATTCGTTCGCGCGAAGAGATACCGGAGCTGTGATCCTCGCCGACAGCTCGGCATGGATCGAGTTGCTGCGAGCGACCGGAAGCCCCGTTCACCTATGCCTGAAGACCGCCCTGGACGGGCGCGTCGAGCTGGCCACTACTGATGTCGTGACGATGGAGGTCCTGGCAGGCGCCAAGGACCGCGCAGAGCGTGACCGGCTGCGGCGCCTTCTCTACGGGAACCGCTTCCTCGGGGTGAACGGCCCGGCCGACTACGAGAACGCCGCTGAGCTATACCGGCTCTGTCGACGAGGGGGTGAGACACCGCGTCAACTGACGGACTGCCTGATTGCGATCGTCGCGATGCGCAACGAGGCGGAACTGCTCGCCTGCGACACGGACTTTCAGGTCATCGCGCGCCACGCACCCCTACAACTGGCCTCCGCGTCGGCGACCCACCCTGTCTAGACTGCAGGCCGATGGCGACCGTCGAGATACAGGGAGTCGAGGGGATGCAGTCGCTGCTCGGGCAGGAGATCGGGCCGAGCGAGTGGCGCACCGTGACCCAGGAGGACATCGACACCTTTGCCGACCTCTCCGGCGACGACCAGTGGATCCACGTCGACGTCGAGAAGGCGAAGAACGAGAGCCCCTTCGGCACGACGATCGCCCACGGCAACCTCACCCTCTCCCTCGTCGACGGCTTCCGCAAAGAGCTGATCTCCTCCACTGGCTTCGCCCTCGGCGTCAACTACGGCTGGAACAAGATCCGCTTCCCCGCGCCCGTGCCCGTCGACTCCAAGGTCCGCGGCCGCGCCGAGGTCGTCTCGATCGACGAGAAGGGCGGCGGCTGGTACGAGGTCGTGACCCGCTTCACCCTCGAGGTCGAGGGCAGCGAGAAGCCGTGCTTCGTGGGCGACAGCGTCACCCGCGTGATGGCGCCGGCTGACTGAGCTCACGTTCAGCGCCGACGGCCGGCGCCGGATCTGCCGAGCGCAGCAGTGCGACCATTGCGACGGAAGCGTCGATCGCCGCGGCGAGCAGGAGCAGGTCGCGGACGAGGATCGCCAGCGGCGATTTGAACAGGGTGGTGGTCAAGATCATCGAGGCGAGGACCAGCCAGGCGGGGCGGGCCATGCGGGTCGTGCCGGCGGCGAGGATGACAGCCGAGAGGCCGAGCATCCAGACCATGTACTGGGGGCTGAGGACGCGGCTGGTGACCACCAGGAGCAGGACGATCGCGAAGGCGAAGTCGCGGCTGACGCTTGCTGCTGCGAGGTGAGCTTGCCCGGTGCGGATCGCCCTGGCGCGGAGCCACCACCAGGCCGCCGCCGCCACGAGCACGGCGATGCTCAGCCACTCGAGCGCCGTCGCGAGGGCTTCCGGGCCGTCCCCCGAGAGCTGCCAGGCGCCATAGCGGATCGCCCGCTGGGGAAGGTCGCCCGTTACGACTGCCTTGGCCTGCCAGGGCAGCGTAGCCACGGCTTCTTCCTGCAGGCCGCGGGCGCTCTGGCCGCCCAGGAAAGAGGCGGGATCGCCGAAGGCGAGCGCCGAGACGAAGAAGACCAGGCCGATCGCCGCCAGCGCCGCAAAGCCTGCGCGGAGCAGCCGCCCGCGCTCCCACTCGCCGAACAGCAGCACCACCGGCCAGACCTTTATCGCCGCCCCCAGCCCCGCGAGGACGCCGAACCACTGGGGGCGGCGGTGGATGACGACGAGCGCGGCGATCGCGACCACGGTCGGCACGAGGTCGAAGCGCAGTACGGCGAAGGTGCCGAGCAGCGGCATCCCCAGCAGCCACACCCAGACGCCCCTGTAGCTGCCGCAGCGTCGCCCGAGCAGCGCCAGGAGCCCGAGCCCGGCGAGGTCGAAGAGCAGCATCAGGGCGACGAACGAGTCGCCGTAGCTTCCGGGTCCGAGCCTGGGCACGAGCATCAGGAAGGCCGCGCCCGGCGGGTACTGCCACGACCGCCCGCTCGGCATCGCGCCGTGGGCAGTCAGGTAATGCGACCACGCCTCGTAGTTGCCGACGTCCTGCAGGTGCGAGACGTCAGCAACGACGAGCGCGCGCGTCGCTATCCAAACACCGACCCCGATCCAGAAGAAGCGCCTGGCGAGGACCGACCGCACCCCCTATTTGACGACGAGGGTGCCTTCCATACCCGCTTCCCTATGTCCGGGCACGGTGCAGAAGTAGTGGTAGGTGCCGGGTTTGAGGTTGACGGTCGTCGAGGTTTCGCCTTCGCCGATCACTTCGGTCTGGCCGACCGTCTTGCCGCTCGAGTCTTCGATCGCGACGTCGTGGGTGAGGCTCTGCGGGTTCTTGAAGTCGACCGTCACCTTGCCCGCCTTCGCGGTCGCTTCGGTCGTCGTGTAGGCGATTTCCCCGCCCGGGTCGGCTTCGAAGCTCAGGGTCGAGCCGCCGCCCGCTTCTCCGCCGCTCTTCTTGGTGCTTTCCGCGGCGGCGCCACCACCACCTGAGGCTTCTCCGCCGCTTTCGGTCGTGGTGCCGGAGTCGGAGTTGCTGCTTCCGCAGGCGACGAGCGCGACGGATGCGAGTACGAGCACGAGCAGGGCGACGAGCTTCTTCATCGGACCGGGTCCTTTCCTCGGGGGAACGCTCAGGGAGACTCTAGAAGGTTACGGTGCAGAATACGCCGAGCCCCCGCCGGCCGGGTTCAGCGGCCCTTGAACTCGGGCTTCTCGCCGCTGAAGAAGGCGATCGCGCCTTCGCGCAGGTCCTCGGTCGCCATGCTGTCGGCGATCCCGTGCCGCTCCAGCTGCAGGTGCTCGGTGATGCTGTTCTCGATGCTGACGCCGCAGAGGCGTTTGGCCATCTTCACGTAGTGGGGCGCCCGCTTCGCCAGCTTCTCCGCCTTGGCGCGGGCCGCCGCCATCAGCTCCTCGGGCGCGACGACCTCCGACACCAACCCCTCCTCGAGCGCCTCGGCGGCGCTCATGTTGGGGTCCTCGAGCAGGATCTCCAGCGCTCGGCTGGGCCCGACCACCCGGGGCAGGAAATAGGTCATGCCGCCATCCGGCGAAGCGCCGATTCGGCCATAGGCACAGGCGAGAAAGACGTTCTCGGAGGCGATCCTGATGTCGCAGGCGAGCGCCAGCGAGAAGCCGGCGCCGGCCGCCGGGCCGTTGATCGCCGCGATCACCGGATAGGGGATCCGGCGCAGGTCGACGATCGCGTTGTGCAGCGCCTCGGCCCCGCGGCGCACCTGCGCGGGCAGGTCGATCGAGTCGTCTTCGACCCCGGCTTTGAAGCTGTTGACGTCGCCGCCCGAGCAGAACGCCTTGCCGGCGCCGGTGAGGACCATCCCCCGCAGCGGCGCCTGGTCGGCGAGCCAGGCGAACGCCGTCCCCAGATCGAGGATCATCTCCGGGCTCATCGCGTTGAACGAGTCGGGGCGATCGAGGGTCAGGGTCCCGATCTCGCCGTCGACCTCGATCCGCAGCGTGCTCAGCTCGGGAGGATTCATGCGCGCCGCAGCCTACCCTTTATCGAATGCAGGACCGCATCCGCGAACTACCCGACTCGCCCGGCGTCTATCTCTTCTATGGCGCCCGCGACGAGCTGCTCTACGTCGGCAAGGCGATCTCGATCCGCAAGCGCGTCGCGTCGCACTTCTCCGGCGGGGAGCCCCGCCTCACCTCGCGGGTCGAGCGGATCGACTTCCTCGTCACCGGCAACGAGGCCGAGGCCCTGCTCGCGGAGCAGAGCTTCATCAAGCGCCACCGGCCGCGCTTCAACATCCGTTTGCGCGACGACAAGTCCTACCCGTACGTCTGCGTCAGCCTCGACGAGGACTATCCGCGCGTCTACTTCACCCGCGAGAAGCACCGCGCCGGCCGCGCCTACTTCGGCCCCTTCTCCAGTGCCAAGCGGGTGCGCGAGACGCTCGACCTGCTCGGCAAGCTGTTCCAGTTCCGCACCTGCGAGGGGGCCGAGCCCGGGCGCCGCTCCGGCAGCCCCTGCCTCGACTACTACATCAAGCGCTGCGGGGCGCCCTGCGTCGACTACGTCTCCAGGGAGGAGTACCGGCGCAACATCGACGCGATCGTCGACTTCCTCTCCGGCCGCTACCGCCAGGTCGAGGCTGACGAGCAGGCGAAGATGGGGGACGCCGCCGCGGCGCGCGAGTTCGAGCGCGCCGCCCTGCACCGCGACCGGCTCAAGGCGATCCAGTCGCTGTTCGAGCGCCAGCGCGTCGCCGGCGGCTCGGTCGGCACCGCCGACCTGATCGGCGTCGCAACCGAGGGCGCCGATGCCAACGCGCAGGTCTTCCAGGTGCGCGACGGGATCCTCGCCGAGCGCCAGAGCTTCTACCTCGACAACCAGGCCGAACGCGAGCCGGCCGAGGTCGCCGAGGAGTTCATCGGCCAGTACTACTCGGCCTCGCCGGCGATGCCGCGAACGATCGTCGTCGGCCCCTATCTGCGCGAGCGCGCCGAGCTGCTGGCGGCGGCGCTGGCCGAGCGCCGCGGCTCGCCCGTCGAGGTGCGGGTCGCCGAGCGCGGCGACAAGCGGCGGCTGCGCGAGCTGGCCGAGCGCAACGCCCGCCTCGCGCTCGACCAGGACCGGCTGCGGCGCGAGCACCGCCGCCAGCGCCGCGTCGATTCGCTCGCCGACCTGCGCGAGGCGCTGCGGATGGAAGAGCTGCCGATCCGGATCGAGGGCTTCGACATCTCCAACCTGGGCGGCGAGCACACGGTCGCCTCGATGGTCGTCTTCGAGGGCGGCGCGACGAAGAAGTCCGACTACCGGCGCTTCAAAGTGCGCGGGGCGCGCCCGAACGGGTCCGACGACTTCGCTTCCATGCAGGAGGTGCTGGAAAGACGGGTGACCCGCTATCTCGAGCAGGCCGACCTGTCCCCGCACGACGGCAAGCGCGACGAGAGCTTCGCCGCGCTGCCCTCGCTGGTGATGATCGACGGCGGCAAGGGGCAGCTGAACGCGGCGATGGGGGCGCTCGGGCCGTTCGTCGAACGCGGCGTCACCGTCGTCTCCCTCGCCAAGCGCGAGGAGGAGGTCTTCGTCCCCGGGCGGCCCCTGCCGATCGACCTCGACGCCGGCTCAGAGGCCTCGCAGCTGCTGCAGCGCGTGCGCGACGAGGCCCATCGCTTCGCGATCGACCACCACCGCGGCCGCCGCGATCGGGCGATGACCGGCTCGGTGCTGGACGAGCTGCGCGGCGTCGGCCCGGCCCGCAAGCGCGCCTTCCTCACGCACTTCGGCACGCCGGAGCGCTTCCTCGCCGCGAGCCGCGAGGAGCTCGAGGCGGTGCCGGGGGTGCCCGGCAAGCTGGCGCGCGAGATCCACGAGCAACTGCACAGGACGGGCGGCTGATGAGCAAGGAAGTCGACCTCGTCTTGATCACCGGCCACTCCGGCGCGGGCAAGTCGGAGGCGATCGCCGCCTTCGAGGACGGCGGCTACTTCTGCGTCGACAACCTGCCGCCGCGGATGATCGGCAGCCTCGGCGAGCTCTTCCGCCATGAGGGCAGCGGCGTCGAGCGCGCCGCCGTCGTCTCCGACGTGCGCGGCGGCGAGTACTTCGAGGATCTGATCGCGGTGCTCGAGGAGCTCGGCGCGGAGGGGCTGAAGCCGCAGCTGCTCTTCCTCGAGGCCGACGAGGAGACGCTGCTCGACCGCTACAAGGAGACCCGCCGCCGCCACCCGCTCGCGCCGGAGGGCCGGATCGTCGACGGCATCCGCGCCGAGCGCGATCTGCTGGCGCCGTTGCGCGCCCGCGCCGACGTCGTCATGGACACGAGCGGCTCCAGCGGCGGCCAGCTGCGGCGCCGCATCGTCGAGGAAATGCTCGACGGCCACGACAGCGGCAAGCTGGCGCTGACCCTGCTCACCTTCGGCTTCAAGAACGGCCCGCCGCGCGATGCCGACCTGACCCTCGACGTCCGCTTCCTGCCCAATCCCCACTACGTGGACGAGCTGCGCCCGCAGACCGGCCTCGACGAGGAGGTGCGCGCCTACGTCGAGTCGGGCACGCAGGCGGGCGAGTTCTACGGCCGCCTGCTGCCGTTGCTCGAGTTCCTCGTCCCGGCCTACGTCGCCGAGGGCAAGAGCCATCTGACGATCGCGATCGGCTGCACCGGCGGCAGGCACCGCTCGGTGACCGTCGCGGACCGCATCCGCCGCGCGTTGGAGGGACGTGACGGGGTCGTGGTCCGCGTCAAGCATCGCGATCTCGAATGACGGCCCCAGGCGCCGCCATGCGGCGTCCTCAGTCGGTCTCCTCGGGTCACGCACTAATGTGCGCTCCCCTCGTCGACCTCCCTGCGTCCTTGCCTGGCAACGCCTGGAACCGTCATTTGCGAGACATCTATGCCTGACCCCGTCATATCGATCCGCGGCCTGCGCAAGAGCTATGGCGATGCCGAGGCGGTGCGCGGGATCGACCTCGAGGTCCAGGCGGGCGAGGTCTTCGCCTTCCTCGGCCCCAACGGGGCGGGCAAGACGACCACGGTCGAGATCCTCGAGGGCTACCGCAAGCGCAGCGGCGGCGACGTGCGCGTGCTGGGCGAGGATCCGGAGCACGCCGATCGGCGCTGGCGCGAGCGGATCGGGATCGTCCTGCAGAGCTGCCGCCTCGACCCCTACCTGACCGTGCACGAGTCGCTCGCCCTCTACGCCGGCTACTACGCCGCGCCGCGGCCGATCGAGGAGACGATCGAGCTGATCGGCCTCGGCGACAAGGCCGACGCCCGCGCCAGCTCGCTCTCCGGCGGCCAGCAGCGGCGCCTCGACGTGGGGATGGCGCTGATCGGCGACCCCGAGCTGCTCTTCCTCGACGAGCCGACGACCGGCTTCGACCCTTCGGCGCGGCGCCAGGCCTGGGAGACGATCGCCGGCCTGCGCGAGCTGGGCAAGACCGTCTTCCTCACCACCCACTACATGGACGAGGCGCAGCGGCTCGCCGACCGGGTGACGATCATCGCCGGCGGCGAGATCGTCGCCCGCGGCACCCCCGAGGACCTCGGCGACCGCGAGAGCCGTCCGGCGCGGATCAGCTACCGCGAGAACGGCAGCCAAATCGAGCTGGAGACGACGACCCCTGTGCAGACGCTGAACGAGCTGACCGGCAGGGCGCTGGCGGAGGGCAGGGACCTCGAGGGGCTCGAGGTCACCCGGCCCAGCCTCGAGGACGTCTACCTGGAGCTGACGGAGCAGTCATGAGCCTCGTCTGGCACCAGTTCCGCTACGACCAGAAGGCGTTCTGGCGCAACCCCGCCTCGGTCTTCTTCACCGTCGGCTTCCCGGTCGTCCTGCTGCTGATCTTCGCCACGGTCTTCGGCGACCAGACGGTCGACGTGCGCGGTGGGATCGAGACGACCACCTACTACGTGCCGGCGATCATCACCCTCTCGGTGATCTCGGCGACGATGCAGTCGCTGGCGATGTCGCTGGTGATCGCGCGCGAGGACGGCCGCCTCAAGCGCGGCCGCGGTACGCCGATGCCGCCCTGGGTCTTCATCGCCGGGCGGATCGGCAACTCGATCGTCGTCGCGCTGATGATGCTGGCCCTGATCGCGGCGATCGGCGACGTCGTCTACGGGGTCGGCATTCCCTGGACCCGCCTGCCCGCGATCCTGCTCGCCCTCGTCGTCGGCACCGCCGCCTTCTGCTGTCTCGGCATCGCCCTGACCGCGGCGATCCCCTCGCAGGATGCCGCCGCGCCGATCGTCAACGCGCTGCTCCTGCCGCTCTACTTCCTCTCCGGCGTCTTCATCCCCGACGACCAGCTGCCCAGCGGCGTCATCCACTTCGCCGACGCTTTCCCGATCCGCCACTTCTTCGAGGCCTTCTTCGACGCCTACGTCCCCGGTGGGCCCACTGTCTCGTGGGGCAACCTCGCGGTGGTCGCGATCTGGGGAGCGTTGGGCGCCTTTCTCGCGTCTCGTTACTTCCGCTGGACCCCGCGCGGCGGCTGACCCAGCCGCCCGTATAGCCTCCCCGGCCCGATGTTGCACCACGTACTCCTAGAGGTCTCCGACCTCGAGCGGAGCTCGTCCTTCTACGACGCGCTGCTCGCGCCGCTTGGCTGGCGGCGTCACTTCGAGCAGGACGAGACCGTCGGCTGGGGCATCGCCAAGCCGGTCTTCTTCATCTCCGCCCACCATCCGGCCAAACCCGGCTTCGGCCTGCTCAGCTTCTCGGGGTTGGGGATCGTCGCGGTGAAGGCGGCCTGGGAGCAGGGCGTCTCGGCAGGCGGGACCGCGGTCGGCGAGCCGGGCGAGCGCAGCTCCTACGGCTCCGGCTCCTACTCGGCGTTCCTGCGGGATCCGGATGGGTACGAAATCGAGATCACCATCGGCAGCGACTAACCTCGAATCAGCAAAAGCATCGACTCCAGGAGGAATGACTTAATGGCAGTGAAGGTCGGCATCAACGGCTTCGGTCGGATCGGACGCAACCTCTTCCGCGCCGCCCACGCCGCGGGCGCGGACCTCGATTTCGTCGCCGTCAACGACATCACCGACACGGGAACGCTGGCCCACCTGCTCAAGTACGACTCGATCCTTGGGCGCTTCCCGGGCGAGGTCGAGGCGGGGGAGGGGTCGCTGACGATCGACGGCAAGCCGCTGAAGGTGCTCTCCGAGCGCGATCCGGCGGCGCTGCCCTGGGGCGATCTCGGCGTCGACGTGGTGATCGAGTCGACCGGCCTGTTCACCGGCCGCGAGGACGCCGGCAAGCACCTCAGCGCCGGCGCCAGGAAGGTGATCATCTCCGCCCCGGCCAAGGAACCCGACGTGACCGTCGCCCTCGGCGTCAACTTCGACAGCGAATACGACCGCGAGAACCACGACATCATCTCCAACGCCTCCTGCACGACCAACTGCCTGGCGCCGATGGCAAAGGTGCTGCACGAGAAATTCGGCATCGAGCACGGCTTGATGACGACGATCCACGCCTACACCGCCGACCAGCGCCTGCAGGACATGCCGCACAAGGACCTGCGCCGGGCGCGCGCCGCGGCGGTCAACCTGATCCCGACCACGACCGGCGCCGCCAAGGCGGTGGGGCTGGTGCTGCCCGAGCTGAACGGAAAGCTCAACGGGCTCTCCGTGCGGGCGCCGGTGATCACCGGCTCGGTCGTCGACCTCGTCTTCACCCCGTCCACGCCGACCGATCCCGCTGCGGTCAACGCGGCGATCAAGGAGGCCGCCGAGGGACCGCTGAAGGGCATCCTCAGCTACACCGAGGACGAGATCGTCTCCACCGACATCGTCGGCGACCCGCATTCCTCGATCTTCGACGCCGGCCAGACGATGGCGATCGGCGACGGCAGGCTGATCAAGGCGGTCTCCTGGTACGACAACGAGTGGGGCTACTCGAATCGCTGCGTGGAGCTCGCCGGCAAGGTCCTTTGAGCCCGGCGGCGGAGGGCGCTGTGAGCTTCTCAAAGGCGAGCGCCGGCGACGCGGACGTCGCCGGCAGGCGGGTGCTGGTGCGGGTCGACTTCAACGTGCCGCTGGAGGATGGCCGGGTGGCCGACGACACGCGCATCCGCGCCGCGCTGCCGACGATCGAATCGCTGCGCGAGCGCGGCGCGGCGCTGATCCTCGTCTCCCACCTCGGGCGGCCGAAGGGCGAGGTGAAGCCGGAGCTCTCGATGCGGCCGGTCGGCGAGCGGCTGGCCGAGCTGCTCGGCGCCGAGGTGAAGCAGGCGCCGGCGGTGGTCGGGGAGGACGTGGAGACGATGGCGGCCGGGCTGAGCCCGGGCGACGTGCTGCTGCTGGAGAACGTCCGCTTCGAGCCGGGCGAGACCGAGAACGACCCTGCCCTGGCAGAAGCGCTGGCGGGCCTCGCCGACCTCTACGTCAACGACGCCTTCGGCGCGGCCCATCGCGCCCACGCCAGCACCGCCGGCGTCGCCGAGCGCCTGCCCGGCTATGCGGGTCTGCTGCTCCAGGGCGAGGTCGAGGAGCTGAGCAGGGTGGTCGAGTCGCCGTCGCGGCCGCTGGTCGTCGTCCTCGGCGGCGCCAAGGTGAGCGACAAGGTCGGCGTCATCGACCGCTTCCTCGAAGTCGCCGACAGCATCCTGATCGGCGGTGCGATGTGCTTCAGCTTCTTCCGCGCGCAGGGGATCGCCACCGGCGATTCGCTGGTCGAGGAGGAGGGCGTGAAGCTGGCCGAGCAGGCGCTGCGGCGGGCGGAGGGCTCCGCCTGCGAGCTGATGCTGCCGGTCGACCTGGCGCTGGGGCGGGAGTTCGACGCGGCGACCGAGCGGCGTGAGAGCGACGGGGTCGAGGTGCCCGACGGTTGGATGGGCCTCGACGTCGGCCCGCGCACCGCGGCCGCCTACGCGGAGAGGATCGCCGCCGCGGGCACCGTCCTCTGGAACGGGCCGATGGGGGCCTTCGAGCTGGAGCCCTTCGCCGCCGCGACCAGGGCGGTCGCGGAGGCCGTCGCCGAAGCGCCCGGGACGACCGTCGTCGGCGGCGGCGATTCGGTCGCCGCGCTCAACGAGTTCGGCCTGGCCGGGCGGGTGGATTGGGTATCGACCGGAGGAGGAGCGTCCTTGGAGCTGCTGGAGGGGAAGAAGCTGCCCGGAGTGGAGGCCCTGAGAGATGCCTGAGCGCACGCCCTACGTCGCCGCCAACTGGAAGATGCACAAGACCGTCGCCGAGGCGGCGAGCTTCGTCGACGCGCTGCTGCCGCGGATCGCCGCGACTCAGAGCGACGTCGTCATCTGCCCGCCGTTCACCGCCCTGACCGCGGTGGTCGAGCGGCGCTACGGCACCGCGGTGAAGGTCGCGGCGCAGAACATGCACGAGCAGGAGGCGGGTGCCTTCACCGGCGAGGTCTCGGCCGCGATGCTGGTCGAGCTCGACGTCGAGGCGGTGATCCTCGGCCACTCCGAGCGGCGCCAGTACTTCCACGAGACCGACGAGGCGCTGGCGCGCAAGGTGCCCGCTGCGCTTGCCGCCGGGCTGGAGCCGATCCTCTGCGTCGGCGAGAGCGAGGAGGCGCGCGACGCCGGCCAGACGCAGGGGGTGCTCGAGCGGCAGTTGCAGGCCGATCTGGCCGAGGTCGGCGACGAGCAGATCGCCGCGCTCGTCATCGCCTACGAGCCGATCTGGGCGATCGGCACCGGTCGCACCGCCAGCCCCGCGCAGGCCCAGGAGGCCTGCGCCTTCATCCGCGACGTGCTGCGCGAGCGCGGCGGTGGGGCGGACGCGGTGCGGATCCTCTACGGCGGCTCGGTCAAGCCGGACAACGCGGCGGAGCTGATGGGGCAGGAGGACATCGACGGCGCCCTGGTCGGCGGGGCGAGCCTCGACGCAGAGGAATTCGCCGCCATCGTCGAGGCGTCATGACGGCCCCAGACGTCGCCATGCGGCGTCCTCAGTCGGCCTCCTCAGGTCACGCACCAACTAGTGCGCTCCCCTCGTCGGGCCTCCCTGCGTCCTTGCCTGGCAACGTCTGGACCTCGTCATGAACAGATCTGTTGCTCTGGTCATTCTCGATGGCTGGGGCCTCGCCCCACCCGGTCCCGGCAACGCCATTTCCCTCGCGCACACTCCGGTCTTCGACGAGCTCTGGGCGCGCTATCCGCATACGGAACTTTCGGCCCAGGGGCTTGACGTCGGCCTGCCCGAGGGACAGATGGGCAACTCCGAGGTCGGGCATCTCAACCTCGGTGCCGGGGCGATCGTCAAGCAGGACCTGGCGCGGATCGACGACGCGATCGCCGACGGCAGCTTCTTCGAGAACGAGGCGCTGCTCGCCGCCTGCGACGCCGCACGTCGCAGTCCGCGCGGCCGCCTGCACCTGCTCGGCCTGGTCTCTGACGGGGGCGTCCATTCCGGCTGGGAGCACATCGAGGCAACGATCGAGCTCGCCTCCCAGGAGGGCGTGCCCGACGTCGTCTTCCACGCCTTCACCGACGGCCGCGACACGCTGCCGCACGGCGGTCGCGAGTACCTCGCCGAGCTCGAGCGCTGGCTGCGCCAGGCAGGGCGCGTCGGGACGGTCAGCGGGCGCTACTACGCGATGGATCGCGACACGCGCTGGGAGCGGATCAAGCTCGCCTACGACGCGATCGTCCACGGCCGCGGACTGCAGGCCGCCGGCTCGGCCGAGGCGATCGAGACCTCCTACGAGCGCGAGGAGACCGACGAGTTCGTCAGGCCGACGGTGATCGGCGACTACGACGGCGTAGCCGATGGCGACGTCGCCTTCTTCGTCAACTTCCGCCCCGACCGTGCCCGCGAGATGACCCGTGCCCTGGCGGAGCCCGGCTTCGAGGAGTTCTCCCGCGCCGGCGGGCCGCTGCTCGAGCTGACCACGATGACCGAGTACCGCAAGGGCTGGCCCTATCCCGTCGCCTTCCCGGAGGCACGTCCAAGCACGACCCTGGCCGAGGTCGTATCCGAGGCCGGCGGGCGCCAGCTGCACGTCGCCGAGACCGAGAAGTACGCGCACGTCACCTATTTCTTCAACGGCGGCCGCGAGGAGGAGTGGGAGGGGGAGGAACGGCGCCTGGTCCACTCGCCCCGCGACGTCCCCACCTACGATCACAAGCCCGAGATGAGCGCCCGCGCCGCCGCCGAAGCCTTCGTCTCGCAGTGGGCGGAGGGCGAGTACCGCTTCGGCATCATCAATTTCGCCAACCCCGACATGGTCGGCCACACCGGGGTGATCCCGGCAGCGGTCAAGGCGGTCGAGGAGGTCGACGGCTGCCTCGGCGACGTCGTCGCCGCGGTCGAGGCCGGCGGCGGCGCCTGCATCGTCACCGCCGACCACGGCAACTGCGACCACATGCTCGAGCCCGACGGTTCGCCGAACACCGCCCACTCGCTCAACCCGGTACCGCTGATCGCCACCACCGAGGGCCTGCAGCTGCGCGACCACGGCATCCTCGCCGATGTGGCCCCCACGGCGCTGGAGCTGCTCGGCATCCCCCAACCCGGGGCGATGACGGGCAAGTCGTTGATCGCGCATCCGACCTTGACCACCCCCTAGTGGGGTCAATGTCGGATACGTGCAATGAGGGACGATAGGAACAGGCTGACGTTCGAGGTCGTCGCCAGGGACGGGGCGGCGCGTGCCGGCGTGCTCCGCACCGCGCATGGCGAGGTGAAGACCCCGGCGTTCATCCCGCTCGCGACCAAGGGGACGGTGCGCTCGCTCGAGTCGCGCGAGGTGGCTGCGATCGGCTACGAGCTGATCCTCGGCAACACCTACCACCTGTTCGTCTCTCCCGGTCCGGATCGCATCGCGGCCGCTGGGGGCCTGCACGAGTTCATGGGATGGGACGGTGCGCTGATCACCGACTCCGGCGGCTTCCAGGTGTTCTCGCTGGCGCACGGCGGAGTCGCCGACGAGGTCAAGGGCAAGGGGCGGCCCGGTGGCGAGCGGGGATCGGTCGTTTCGATCGACGAGGAGGGGGTGCGCTTCCGCTCCTACAGGGACGGCCGCGAGCTGTTCATCTCGCCGGAGGTCTCGATGGAGGTGCAGGCGAAGCTCGGCTCCGACATCGCCCTGGCCTTCGACGAGTGCACGCCCTACCACGCCGATCGCGACTACACGGCGCGTTCGACGGAGCGGACGCACCGCTGGCTGGCCCGCTGCCTCGACTGGCACGGCGGGCACGGGCCGGAGCGCCAGGCCGTATTCGGGATCGTCCAGGGCGGGGTGCACGAGGACCTGCGGCGCGAGTCGGCGCAGGCGATCGCCGCGGCGGGCGTCGACGGGATCGCGATCGGCGGCACGCTCGGGCGCGACAAGGAGGAGATGCGCGGCGTGCTCGAGCTGACTGCGCCGCTCCTTCCGGAGGAGGTCCCCAAGCACCTGCTCGGCATCGGCGACATTGACGACCTGCTGGCCGGCATCGCCCTCGGCCTCGACGTCTTCGACTGCGCGATCCCCACCCGGCTGGCCCGCCACGGCACGGCGCTCGTCCCCGATCCCGCGAATCGCTTCCGCCTCGACCTGCGCAAGGCCGGTTGGGAGGGGGACCGCAGCCCGATCGCCGAGGGCTGCCCCTGTGCAGCCTGCCAGCACCACGACCGCGACTACCTCAGCTACCTGTCGAGAGCCGAGGAGCTGACCGCCGTCCGCCTCCTCTGTCTGCACAACCTCACCTACATGAGCCAACTGGTTGCCCACGCCCGCGTTGCCATCGAGGCGGGGACTCTCGGCTCTTACGCGGCCGCGGTCCTCGGGGGCGTCGCCCCCTGGGCTATTCCGTGTTCTTCTTGACCAGTTCTTTCACTTCTTCGACCACTTTGTCGACGGTGTTGCCGGCGACTTCGGTCGCGTGGACGCCGGTGGCCTTGTCGGTCGCGATGATCACTGCGGCCGCCACCGCGGCGGCGATCAGGACCAGCGCCACGGCGGCCATGACGAAACGGGCGAAGCGCGAGAACATGCCGCGCTTGGCCGGTCGGGCGGCTGCGACGGGCGCGGGCGGCGGCTCGATCGGCGGCTGCGGCGCGCGGGCGACCGGTCGCCTCGTCGGCGAGGCCGGGCGCAGCTCGGTGCGCTCGGTCTGGTCGAGGCGGCGCGTCGCCTCCTCGCTGCCGAGCTGGGTCGCGGTCGCGCCCTCCTCGATCGGCAGCGTCACGTCCTCTCCCTGCAGACCGAGCTGCAGGCCCTCGGCCAGCTCGTCGGCGCTGGCGTAGCGCCGCGAGGGGTCGCCCTCGAGCGCCCGCAGCACGGCGCCGCCGAGCGTCTCCGGCACCTCGTCGTTGTAGGTGCTGGGCGGCAGCGGGCGCTCGTTCTGCTGGCGCACGGCCAGCTCGGCAAGGGTCGAGCCCTCGTACGGCAGGCGGCCGGTGAGGAACTGGTAGAGGACGACGCCGAGCGCGTAGACGTCGGTCGCCGGAGTCGCCTCCTCGCCCCGCACCTGCTCGGGCGCCAGATAGGCGGCGGTGCCGACCACCGAGCCGACCTGGGTGATCCGCGTCTGCGCGATCGCCCGGGCGATGCCGAAGTCGGTCAGCTTGACGGTCATCGGCCCGCCGCCCACCGGCCCGCCGACGACCATCAGGTTGCCGGGCTTGACGTCGCGGTGGATGATCCCACGCCGGTGCGCGTAGTCGAGCCCCGCGCAGGCCTGGACCCCCGCCTCGGCCGCGATCTCCGGCGCGACGGAGCCCTGGCGCTGCAGGATCTGCGCCCCGGAGCGGCCCTCGACGTACTCCATGACGATGTAGTGGCGGCTCTCGTCGATGCCGGTGTCGTAGACCTGGACGATGTTGGGGTGGATCAGCTTGGCGACCGCGAGCGCCTCGCGGCGGAAGCGGGCGACGAACCGCTCGTCGTCGGAGAGGTGCTCGGCGAGGATCTTGACCGCGACCGTGCGCTCGAGGATCAGGTCGGTCGCCCGGTAGACGTTCGACATCCCGCCCGAGCCGAGGCGGTCGCCGAGCTCGTACCTGCCGGAGAGGGCGGCCGGCGCCATCATTTGCCTCCAGTCGCCGGCGCGCCGGGGCCGACGCCGCCCGACGGGCTTTCGGCCGGGGCTTCTTCTGCCGGCGGTTCTTCTGCCGGCGGCGGTTCGTGGCCGTTTTCGAGGCCTTTCGCTTTGCCTTTTGGCTGTGGCGGGGATTCCTGCGCCTGTTCTTCTTCCCCCGGCTTTGCCTCCTTTTCCTTCGGTTCCTTCTGCTTGGGCGGCTTTTCCGTTTCCTCTTCTCCCTCTTCTTCGAATTCGCTCGGTGCTTCTGCGGGGGCGATGGCCGCGCTGCTGGATTCTTCGCAGTCGACGATCACTTCTTCGAGCCGCTCGGCGCCTTCTTCCAGGGCACGCTTGAGCTTGGGATCGACGCCTTCCAGCGCTTCGATCTGTTCGCCCACCTGCTGGACAGCGCTTTCGGCGCCGATGCAGTCTTCTTCGCCGGCGAGCTGCTTGACCGTGTCGAGGTTGGCCGTGATCTCCCGCGCGGTCTCGCCGGGCAGCAGCTTGGCGTCTTCTCCGCCACAGGCGGCGAGGCCCAATGCCGTCGCCCCGGTGAGCGTCAGGACCAGAACCGCGTGGAGGGTGCGAGGCATCCGGGCGAGTCTAGAGAACCGCCAGTGGCGCAGAATTCCCCTGCATCTGTGCGTAGACGAGCGGATCATGAGCCGACCCGGAGCCGGTCCGCGAGGCGTCGCGGCAGGCCGGCCGCGACGATCGACGCCGCGGCGCGCTCGATGTCGTAGCCGACCCGGTGGAAGCGTGCGGTGCCGGCATCGGTGTCGAGCTCGAGCCAGGCCGCTCGCGGGTCGCCGTCGCGTGGCTGGCCGACGCTGCCGGGGTTGATCAGCCATCTCCCGGCCTCGAGCTCGAGCAGGGTTCCGTCGCCGGCCTGTGAGCCGCGGATCTCGTCCTCCTGCTCGCCCTCGCCGGTTCGGACGAAGAAGAGCGAGACGTGGGAATGGCCGATCAGGCCGATGCGCTCGCTCTGGGCGTCGAGGCAGGCATCGGCCTGCTCGGCGGAGAGGACGTACTCCCAGACCGGGTCGCGCGGCGAGGCGTGGAAGAGGCCGACTCCCTGGCGCTCGCCGGCCGGCTCGAGCTCGCGCAGCAGCTCCAGCGTGCGCTCGGCGACGTGCGCCCGGGTCCACGAGACGGCTTCCGCCGCGGCCTCGGAGAAGGCGCCGACGTCGAGGGCGCCGAGCACGGCGAGGTCGTGGTTGCCGACCAGGCAGACGTCGCATCGCTCCCGCACCAGATCGGTGCACTCGTCGGGCTCCGCGCCGTAGCCGATCACGTCGCCGAGGCACCAGGTCTCGTCCACCCCTGCGACGTCAATCGCCCCGAGGACCGCCTCGAGGGCGGGCAGGTTGGCATGGATGTCGCTGACGGCCGCTACGCGCACGGCGGCCAGCGTACCCGCGTGGGGTCGCGGTCCATACGATGAGGGTGTGACTGCAACGGACTCGATCGCCGAGCTGCGCGCAGCCGTCGAGCGCTCGGCACGCGTGCTGCGCGACGGCGAGTCGACCGGCCCGGCGCCGACGCTCGACCGGCCGCCGAAGCCCGAGCTGGGCGACTACAGCTCCAATGCGGCGATGCTGTTGGCGGCGCCGCTCGGGGAAGCGCCACGCGACGTCGCCACGCGCCTCGGCGCCGAGCTGGAACGGGAGCTGGACGCCGAGGGCAGCGTTGAGCGGATCGAGGTCGCAGGTCCCGGCTTCGTCAACCTGTTCCTCTCCGACGAGTGGTACCGGCGGGCGATGGCTCGGCTCGCCGCTGCCGGCGATCGCCTCGGTCCGGCTCCGGTCGACGCGCCGCAGCGCATCCTGGTCGAGTACGTCTCGGCCAACCCGACCGGGCCGCTGCACGTGGGCGGGGGGCGCCACGCCGCCTACGGGGACGCCCTCGTCCGTCTGCTGCGGACGGTGGGGCATGAGGTCGAGAGCGAGTACTACGTCAACGACGCGGGTGGCCAGGTACAGCGCTTCGCCGCCTCGATCGTCGCTGCGATGACCGGCGGCCCGCCCCCTGAGGAGGGCTACGAAGGCGCCTACGTCGCCGGCCTGGCCGAGCGGATCGCCGAGGAGGGGATCGATCCGAAGGACGACGAGGCGGTCGGCCGGCGCGGCATCGAGCTGATCCTCGAGGGGGTGCGCGCCACCCTCGAGCGCTTCGGCGTCGGCTTCGACACCTGGTTCTCGGAGCGCGATCTCTATGCGAGCGGCGAGGTCGAGGCTGCCCTGGAGGCATTGGAGCGCCGCGGGCACACCTACAGGAGCGACGGCGCCCTGTGGCTGCGCAGCACCGAGTTCGGCGACGACAAGGACCGTGTGCTGATTCGGGCCGGCGGCGAGCCGACCTACCTCGCGGCCGACGTCGCTTACCACCGCGACAAGCTGGAGCGCGGCTTCGAGCACCTGATCGACGTGCTCGGCGCCGACCACCACGGGTACGCGCCGAGGGTGCGGGCCGCGATCGCCGCGCTGGGCGCCGATCCGGAGGTCTTGGAGGCGCTGATCATGAGGCTCGTGCACATCGTCGAGTCCGGCGAGCGGGCACAGATGTCCAAGCGCAGCGGCGACTTCGTCTCGCTCGACGAACTGGTCGACGACATCGGCGTCGACGCCGCCCGCTGGTTCATGCTCTGGCGCAGCCACGACACCTCCGTGGATCTCGACCTTGAGCTGGCCCGGCGCGAGTCGAGCGACAACCCCGTCTACTACGTCCAGTACGCGCATGCCCGCATCGCCAGCATCCTGCGCAAAGCCGGAGGGGAGGCGGGTGAGGCCGGCGTCCCCACCCCTGGGACGCCACTGCAACCCGCCGAGCGCGATCTGGTCAAGCGCCTGCTCGAATTTCCCGAGGAAGTACGCGAGGCGGCCACGCGGCGTGCGCCGCATCGCATCTGCGCCTACTCGACCGCCGTCGCCGCCGACTTTCACGCCTTCTATCGCGACTGCCAGGTGGTCGGGGCCGAGGGCGAGGGGGTCGAGCGCTCGCGCCTCGGGCTCTGCCTGCTGGCCCAACGCACGATTGCCGCCTCGCTCGGCCTGCTCGGGATCTCCGCCCCAGAGAAGATGTGAAGGTCCTGGCGGAGATCGCCGCCCGCTCCTCGCCAGAGCTGCGCGCAGGATCGCTGCGACGCAGCGATCTCGCGGCCTATGGCGGCTTGCTGGGGCAGCTGGACGGCGCACGCAGCGTGATCGTGACCGGCGACGGCTCGCGGAAGCGGTCCGTCGCCGCCGGACTGGCGGCGACGGCTGCGGCCCTCGGGTCGCGGACGGCCCTGGTCGAGTGCGATCTGGCCGAGCCCGGGTTGGCCGATGCGCTGGGGCTGGCCCATGCGCCGGGCCTGCACGAGTATCTGCGCGGCGCAGCCGAGGTCGAGGCGATCCTCAAGCCCGTCGTGCTCGCCGGCCCCGGCGCGGCTGAGGCGACCGAGCCGCTCGTCTGCATCGTCGCCGGCAGGTCGGCTCGAGACCCGTCGGCGATGCTGGCCTCGGAGCGTTTTCGCCAGGCGGTCGCGGACCTGCGTTCCGCCTACGAGCTGGTCGTCCTCGACGGCCCGTCGTTCGACGATCGGCAGGCGTTGGGGACGGCGCTGGGAATGGCCGACGTGAGCCTCGCCTGTGTCGCCGTAGAGGAGTCGGGCCGCCCCCCGCCCGTGCCCGTGAGCGGGCTCGTGGCCCTGCACTGATCCAGGCCCGCCAGAAGCGCCGTAGAGGTTTGGACCGGATAGCGGTTCAAACCTCTACGGCGCCGTCGCGCCGTCGCGCCGTCGCTATAGGTCGTAGCGGGCGAGGTCGGCCTCGAGTCTCTCGGCCTCCTCGTCGTTCGGCCCCTGGACGTCACCCGAATCGCCGCGAGAGGAGCGCGAAGAGCGTCGCCAGCGCCACAGGGCGAAGGCGAGGGCGAGGGCCGCCGCGGCGAAGGCGATCACCGGCACCAGGTAGGCGGAGAGGTCGAATCCCTTGCCTTCGGGCAGTGCCAGGACCGCCGGCCCGTACTGGGCGACGAGGGCGTCCTTGACTTCGCCCTCGCTCTTGCCTTCGGCGATCAGGCGCTTGACCAGTACACGCTCGCGCTGTGCCTGGGGGGATTCGGCCAGTTCGAGCAGGGTGCCGCAGATCGGGCACATCACTTCGCCTTCGATATCGCTGACGCTCGTCTGCGGCGTCGCAGCGAGCGCTGGAGAGGCGAGCGCGAGCAGCGCGAGCGTTGCCACGAGCAGCCTCATGGGTGTCCTTCGACGATCGGCACGACCTGCCGTTGCAGGAACTCGTCGTCGACGGGGCCGCGCCAGATCAACGCCAAGCGGCCATGCGGATCGACGAGGAAGTTCTCCGGGACCCCGGTCGAGCCGAAGGCGGCGCTGCGGTCGTCCCCGACCGAGCGCAGCTGCGGGTAGCGGACGTCGTTTTCGCGCAGGAAGGTGAGCGCGTCGTCGCTGTTGTCCTGCACGTTGATGCCGAGCACCGTCACATCGCGCTTGCGGTAGCGGCGCGCGAAGCGGTCCAGCACCGGTGCCTCCTGTCGGCAGGGAATGCACCAGGAGGCCCAGAGGTTGACCAGCACCCAGCGGCCTCGATAGCCGGCGATCGAGCCCGTGCCGGTCCCACCCAGTACGGGCAGCGTCTTGTCGGGGACAGGGTCGCCGATCGCGATCGTCGCCTCGCCCTTGTTCAGCAGGCCGAACGCGAGCAGGCCGATGACCGCGCAGACGGCGAGAAAAGCGAGGAGGGCGCGGGCGCTCATGGCCAGCGAACACTAGCCGTCGCGAAGCTGCGGCCTGGCCGTAGAATCAGCCGCGACGCGGACGTAGCTCAGCTGGTAGAGCGCGAGCTTCCCAAGCTCGAGGTCGCGGGTTCGAGACCCGTCGTCCGCTTTCCTAGGCCCTCCTAGTGCGCTGCTTTGCGCCTCTCCCTCCCCTTCGGGGCTTTATCGGCGCTGTCCACCGTGCGGTAGAAGTGCTCGATGGCGCCGCGGACCTGCCGTTCGTCGACGACCTTGACCAGGTCGGAGCGACGCAGCTCGGTGACGTGGTAGTTGACCGTGCTCAGTGGCGCCTGCAGCTCGAGGCTGAGGTCCTTGGGCGAGAGCATCCGCCCACCATCGATGGCCAGCACTTCGAGGATTGATACGCGGAGTGGGTGGGTATTGGCACGAGCTAGGCGTTCCCAATTCACGGCTGCCTCACTTTCGTCGACGAGGGAATACCTAAAAATAATAGCCTAAATCATCAAAATTGGGTAGTATGGGTTGGCGAATGACTGAGGAGGAGATCGAGATGGGTTGGGGAGCGCGGCTTCGCTTCGTATTCGTCGTTGGGGTCCTGGCGGCGGGACTCGCCGTCGGTGCGCCGATGGCGCTTGCCGACACGGGCGACATCGTTGCGCCATCGGATCCCGAAAACCCCCAGGTCGACAGCGGCTGGCAGGCGGGCACCTGCACGGCGGAACCGCCGACGAGCACCAACTTCTGCTCGGTCGCGACGCCCAATCAGTTCTTCGAACAGGCAGCCGGGCATCCGCAGTGGGGCTTTACCCAGATCATCGTCAAGAACGAACCGCCCGGGAAAACCCCGGTCGGCGAACTGAAGACCGTGCGGGTCGACCTCCCGGTTGGGCTGAGCGTGAACCCACAGGCGACGCCGCAGTGCGAGCAGGCCACGTTTGAATCGAGCCCGTCCAGCTGCCCGGCGGGTTCCGCCGTCGGCAAAAGCGAGGTCACCGCATCCGTACCCCCGTTGGGAATCGAATCGCCGCCAATCGAACCGACGGTCTACAACATCGACCCGCCCGTCGGCGAGCCGGCGCGCTTCGGTTTCGAACTGGTCGGCAACTTCATCTACCTGAAGGCGAACGTCGCCTGGGACGGCGACTTCCACGAGGGATTCACGATCGAAGTGCCGGCAGCCCTTCCGGAAGCGCTTGGCGAATTTCTCGGCCTGCTGACGGGAGAACACGGCCTGATCCTGAAAAACCGCCTGGTCTTCAACGGCCGCTCCGGCAACGGCACCTTCATCACCACGCCGAGCACCTGCCTCGGCCCGGCCGTCCCGTCGTCTCCCTTCGTGCATCTCTACTCGACCTGGCTGCGCGCCGACTCCTACGCGGAACCGAACCCGACCTTCCCTGAGGGCTCGACCTTCTTCGAGTCCCGCATCCCACCGAACACCGAACCGAAGGAATGCGGCTCGATCCCCTTCGATCCCTCGATCGACGTAGACCCCAACACCGCGCAGACCGATTCCCCGAGCGGGCCGTCGGTGGCCGTCGACGTGCCGTTCGAACCGCCGACCGGCGCGGAAATCGCACAGGAAAAAACCAAGCAGGCGCAGTCCTACGTGCGCGAAGCGAAGGTGACCCTGCCCTCCGGCATGGGGCTCAACCCGTCGGCCGCCAGCGGCGGGCTGCAGACCTGCACGAATGCCGAGTTCGGCCTCCGCACGCACAACGAATCGAACGGCTGCCCGGCGGGATCGAGGATCGGCAGCGTCTCGATCGACACGCCGCCGCTTCCCGACGGCTCGCTCACCGGCTCCGTCTACGTCGGCCAGCAGCTCAGCCGTGACCCGACGTCAGGCCAGGAGTACAGGATCTTCGTCGAAGCGCTGTCGCAGCGATACGGAATCTTCGTGCGGCTCGAAGGCAAGGTGAGCGCCGACCCGGTTACGGGTCAGCTGACGACCACCTTCGAAGGCCGCGAAGTCGAAGGCATCGGCGGCACGAAGATCCCCAAGGGCCTACCGCAGGTTCCCTTCAGCTCGTTCGTGCTCGATTTCAACGACGGCGAGCACGCGGTGCTCACCAGCCCGGGGGCCTGCGGGCCGAACAAGACGACGACGGCGATGACCCCCTGGAGTGGCAACCCCGCGGCGACTCCGTCCGGCGATTTCACGTTGACCGCCGCCCCCGGCGGCGGCGCCTGCGCGAAGACGCTGGCCGATCGTCCCTTCGCGCCGAGCTTCGGGGCGGGCACCGCGAAGGACCAGGCCGGCGCTTACAGCCCGCTGCACATGGACATCGGCCGCTCCGACGGCAACCAGGAGCTCAAAGGCGTCGACGTGACCCTGCCGCCGGGGCTGAGCGCGAAGCTGAAGGGCGTCCAATACTGCCCCGACGCGGCGCTGGCGGCCGCGGCGAACGTCAGCGGCAGCGACGAGGCGGCTCACTCGAGCTGCCCGGACGCCAGTCTGATCGGCCAGGCCGAAGTCGCCGCCGGCAGCGGCCCGGCGCCGATTCACATCCAGGGCAAGGTCTTCCTCGCAGGCCCCTACGAGGGCGCGCCGCTCTCCCTGGCGGTGGTCACGCCGGCCACGGCCGGGCCGTTCGACCTCGGCACGGTCGTGGTGCGGGTGGCGCTGCACGTCGACCCGCGCACCGCGCAGGTGCAGGCGCAGTCGGACTCGATCCCGCACGTCTACGGGGGCGCGACGCTCGACATCCGCTCGGTCGCGGTCAAGCTCGACCGCCACGAATTCTCGCTCAACCCGACCAGCTGCTCGCCGGGCGGCTTCGGCGGCTGGCTGTTCGGCGGCGGCGCCAACCCGAACGACCCCGCCGTCTTCTCGCGCGCACCGGCCTCAGCCGCGTTTTCCACCAGCGGTTGCGAGAAGCTCGGCTTCAAGCCGAAGATCTTCTTCCGCCTCTTCGGTGCGACGCGTCGGGCCAAGAACCCGAAACTGCGCGTGGTGCTGCTGCCCCATGCCGGCGACGCCAACTTCGCCCGCGCGGCGACGATCCTGCCCCCTTCGCTGATCCTCGACCAGGCCAACCTCTCGAAGGTATGCACCCGGGTTCAGTACGCCGCTCACAACTGCCCGAAGAAATCGATCTACGGTCATGCGCGCGCCTTCTCGCCGCTGCTCGAAAAGCCGCTCGAAGGCCCGGTCTACCTGCGCTCGTCCGACAACACGCTGCCCGACCTGGTCGCCGCCCTGCACGGTCAGGTCGACATCGAACTCGACAGCCGCACCGACAGCGTCCACGGGCGCATCCGCAACACCTTCGATACGACGCCCGACGTGCCGGTCTCCAAGCTGATCTTCATCCTGCGCGGCGGTAGGAAAGGCCTGCTGGTCAACTCGCGCAACCAGTGTCCGCGCAAGCGCGTCCACAAGAAGGGCAGCGGTGACGGCAAGCGCGTAATGAGCAGCGCCCAGCGTCACGGCAAAGGCCACAAGGGCAAGAAGAAGCGCAAGGGTCAGCGCGTGATGGTCCGCTTCAAGGCCCAGAACGGCAAGAAGCTCAACCTGCGGCCGCGGCTGCGGGCGCCCTGCCGCAAGCACCGGGCCGGCCACCACCGCAGCCACAAGCAGCACTGACGAATAGCCTGCGGCGTCGGTGAGCCCGACGCTTTCGGTCCTGATCGTCGCCTGGAACAGCCGCGAGGAGCTGGCTCGTACTTTGCCTGCCCTGCTCCCCGAGCTGGAGGAGGGGGACGAGCTGATCGTCGTCGACAACGACTCCAGCGACGGAACCGCGGAGACGGTGGCGGAGCTCGCCCCGGCGGCGCGAATCGTGCACGGTGGCGGCAATCTCGGCTTCGCCGCCGGCTGCAACGCGGGAGCCGCGCAAGCCCGGCGTGAGCTGCTCGTCATCCTCAATCCCGACGCGGCCCCGCGGCCCGGTTGGGGGGAGGCGATTCGCCGGCCCTGGCTGGCCCGGCGCGGCTGGGCGGCCTGGCAGGCGCTGGTCGCCGAGGGGGAGGGGGAGACGATCAACTCCGCCGGCAACCCCGTCCACTTCACCGGCCTCGTCTGGGCCGGGGGGCACGGGCGCCCGCTGGCGGAGGCGCCGGCCCCCGGCGAGGTCACGGCTCTTTCCGGCGCCTGCCTGGCGATCCCGCGTCGAGCCTGGGAGGAGGTGGGGGGCTTTCCGGCCGACTACTTCCTCTACCACGAGGACGTCGACCTCTCGCTGCGCCTGCGCCTCGGCGGCGCAGCGATCGGAATCGAACCCGACGCCGTCGTCGACCACGACTACGAGTTCGGCGCCCGCGAGCACAAGTGGCGCTGGCTCGAGCGCAACCGCCATGCCTTCCTGCTTCGCGCCTACCCCACGTCGCTGCTGATTCTCTTGGCGCCGGCGCTGGTTGCGACCGAACTTGCGCTGTATGCGGTTGCGGTCCGGGGAGGTTGGGGGCGCCAGAAGCTGGCCGCTCACGTGGAAGCGATCCGCTGGTTGCCGCGCCTTTTGCGCGAGCGTCGCCAGGTTCAGGCCACCCGCACCGTCACCGCCGCCGAGTTCGCCGCCTGGCTCACCCCCGACCTCGACTCCCCCTTCATCCCCACCGCCGCCCGCTCCGTTCCAGCTCGCATTCTCCTGCGCAGCTACTGGCGCGCCGTGCGCCTCCTGCTTCGATAGGAGGGATCCCGGCCTAGGCAGGCCGGCCGGTCGGCCGAATCAGGATCTCGTTGACGTCGACGTTGCCCGGCTGCTCGAGGGCGTAGATCACGGCCCGGGCGATGTCGTCGTCCTGCAACGCCGAGTTGCCGGGCCGGTTGTCGAAGAACGGGGTATCGACCATGCCCGGCTCGATCAGGGTCACCTTGATCCCGTCGTTCTTATGCATCTGGCGCAGCTCGGCCCGCAGCGCCTCCCCGATTGCCGTCACCGCCCACTTGGTCGCCGAGTAGAGCGAGCCGGGCAGCACTTGTCGGCCCGCGACCGAGCTGGTGACGACGAAGTGGCCGTCGCCGCGCTCGAGCAGGTGGGGGAGGGTGGCGCGGATCGTCAAGGCGACGCCGTAGACGTTGGTCAGCACCATCGAGCGCCAGTGCTCGGGCGACTCCTCGAGAAAGCCGCGCGTGGCGCCGAAGCCGGCGTTGGCGAAGACGGCGTCGATGCGGCCAAAGGAATCGAGGGCCGCCGCTGCCATCGCCTCGACCTGGTCCCACTCGGTCACGTCGCAGCGCACCGCAAGCGCCCGCTCGGCCCCGCCGAGCTCGTCGACGAGGGCTTGCAGGGGCTCCAGGCGGCGGGCTGCCAGCACCATTCGGTGGGTCGTAGCCGCGGCCCGCGCGGTCGCCGCGCCGATGCCGCTGCTCGCGCCCGTGATCAGCAGAACCGGGTCGTCGGATGAGGCCGCCATCGCCCCGATTCTTCCACGGAGTGGCGTCTTGCGATAATCCATCGGCCGTGGATCCAAGCCGCAAGCGAAAGATCCGACTCGTAGTTGCGCTCGGCGTCGCCGTGCTGCTCGCGGGCGCGCTCGTCTACACGTCTTTCAGCGCTTCCTCGGAAGCCAAGGAACCCTCGCAGCTGCTCGGAGTCAGCTCCGGCGGCAGCTACGAGTTGACCGGTCGCGTCGTCAAGCGCTCGGTCCGCCATCACGGCGAGGGGATCAGCTTCCGGGTCGCCGACCGCGAAGACGCGAGCCGGAGCCTGCCCGTCACCTACACCGGCACGATCCCCGATCCCTTCCGCGGCGGTCGCGAGATCGTCCTCAGCGGCACCGTCCGCAACGGCGTCTTCGTCGGCGAACGCGACACCCTCGTCACCAAGTGTCCCTCGAAGTTCACCACCGGTAGCTCGGGCGAATGAGCGCCGGCATCGGCAGCGTCGTCCTGGCGCTGGCCTTCCTCACGGCCGTCTTCGCCGCGGTCGCGGCGCTGATCGGGCGCAACGGCAACCGGCGCTGGGTCGACGTCTCGCGCCGCGCGCTCTACGGGCTCTTCGCCCTGCTGACGCTCTGCGTGGTCCTGATCGAGATCGCCTTCGCCCACGACGACTTCTCGTTCAAGATCGTGCAGGAACACTCCTCGATCGAGACCCCGACCTTCTACAAGTTCGCGGCGATGTGGTCGAGCCAGGAAGGCTCGCTGCTGCTCTGGGCCTGGGTGCTCTCGATCGCGTCTTCGCTGGCTCTTTTCGCGACCCGCAACAAGCTGCGCGAGATCGTCCCCTACGCGACGGCGGTGATGGCCGGCATAGCCGCCTTCTTCACCGGCCTGATGCTCTTCGCCGGCGGCGTCAACCCGTTCGCCACGCTGAGCCCGGCGCCGGCCGACGGGATCGGCCTCAATCCCCTGCTGCAGCACCCGAGCATGATGATCCACCCGCCGATGCTCTATTCGGGGTACGTCGCCTTCACGATCCCCTTCGCCTTCGCGATCGGCGCCCTGATCACCCGCCGCCTCGACGCAGCATGGATCCGCTCCACCCGTCGCTTTGCCCTGATCGCCTGGGGCTTCCTCGGCCTCGGCCTGATGCTCGGCGCCCGCTGGTCGTACACCGAGCTCGGCTGGGGCGGCTACTGGGCCTGGGACCCGGTCGAGAACGCCGCGCTGATGCCCTGGCTGATGGGCACCGCCTTCCTGCACTCGATCATGGTTCAGGAGAAACGCGGCATGTTGAAGGTCTGGAACGCCTGCCTGATCGTCGCCACCTTCTCGCTGGCCCTGCTCGGCACCTTCCTCGTCCGCTCCGGCGTGCTGCAGTCGATCCACGCCTTCGGCAGCAGCACCGTCGGGCCGTACATCCTCGCCCTGATCGCCGTCGTCCTGGTCGGCTCCACGGCGCTGATCGTCTCCCGTCTCGACGATCTGCGCTCCGAGAAGCGGATCGACTCGCTCGCCTCGCGCGAGGCGGTCTTCCTGGTCAACAACCTGCTCCTGGTCGCGCTCGTCGTGGCGATCTTCTGGGGCACCTTCTTCCCGCTGATCTCCGAACTCTTCACCGGCCACAAGTCATCGCTGGCGGCGCCCTGGTTCGACCGCTACACGACCCCGCTGGCGATCCTGCTCGTCCTCTTCACCGGGGTCGGGCCGCTGCTCGCCTGGCGGCGGATCAGCTGGGCGTCGGCCAGGCGCGTCTTCCTCGCGCCCGCGATCGTCGCCGCGCTTGCCGCGATCGGCCTGGTCGTCTTCACCGACGCCGCTGCCAGGCCCTGGGCGCTGGCGCTTTTCGCCTTCGCCGCCTTTGCGCTGACCGGCCTGGCGCAGGAGTTCTGGCGCGGCGCCTCGGCGCGGCGCAAGCTCGACGGGGGCTCGCTGCCAGAGGCGCTGGTCGCCGTCGTCGCGCGCAACCGGCGTCGCTACGGCGGCTACATCGTCCACGCCGGGGTCGCGGTCCTGCTGATCGGGATCGCCGCCTCCTCCAGCTTCCAGACCAAACAGGACGCGCGGCTGCGTCCCGGGCAGAGCGCGACGATCGACGGCTACGACGTCACCTATGTGCGCCCGACGGCGAAGGTCGACCGGCTCGCCTTCACTGCCGGGGCGGTCCTGAGGGTGGAGAAGGACGGCAAGAGCTTCACCCTGCGCCCGGTCCGGCGCTTCTACCGGCCGACCGGGGTCGAAGGCGCGACGATCTCCAACTACTTCGCTGGGGAATCCGACAGCGACATCGGATTGAAGGCCGGGGTCACGCACGATTTTTGGACCGCGCTGCAACCCAGCATCAGTGGCGTGCAGCGCAACGCCCGCGCCGCGGACGCGGGCTTCAAAGCCTGTGTCAGCGGCGCCCCCGGGACCCCGCAGCAGTGCAAAGCGGTCTCGCGGCTGATGCGCGCGGCGGCGGCAAACCCACGGCTGCGCCCGCTCGCCCTGGCGCAGATCGAAAACCTGCAGACGGCGACCGCGCGGCGGATCGCCCAGGGCTACCTGGCCGAAAGCGCGCCGGCGACCTTCCGCGTGATCGTCAACCCGCTGGTCACCTGGATCTGGATCGGCGGCCTGATCTCGCTCGCGGGCGCCCTGATCGCGATCTGGCCGGGACGCCGCGCCCGTCGCCGCCCGGTTGCCGATACCGAGCTCGAGGCGCTGAAGGAAGCCAAGTACCGGGAGATCCGCGATGCCGAGCTCGATCACGCTGCCGGCAAGCTCTCCGACGAGGACTTCGCCTTGCTCGACGCGGAGTTGCGCAAGGAGGCGGTCGAGATCCTCGACGGCGCCAATGGGGACGCGAACGGCAACGGCAGCCGTCCTGCGGAGAAGCAGCCGGCGGAACCGGTTTGACGCGCGGACGCCGATGAGCGCTCGACTCCGACCCCCCCGACTGGCCGTCGCCGCGCTCGTCCTCTACGCCGTCCTGCTCGGCGCCGGCCCGGCATCTGCCACGGCCACAACCTGGACGAGGTCCTCCGCGGATGCGTCTGCGCGCAAGGCGCTGCGCTTCTGGACGCCGGCGCGCATGCGCCGGGCGAGGCCTATCGACATGGCGCCGCCGCAGGCAGGCGGGTTGGCCGGGGTCTCCTCGACCCGCTCGGGCGATGGGGAAGGGCGCGGCGTCGAAGTCGCGGCCGAGGCCCGGTCCGAATTCGCCCGGGTCGCAGACCCCACCGCGCCGGGCTTCCGGCAGAACGGCGTCATCTTCATCGTCCTGCCGCACGGGCTGGGCCTGGGGCGCTGCTCGGGCACCTCGGTCAGCGCACCGAACCGCAGCGTCGTCGTCACCGCCGGCCACTGCGTCAACGAGGGCGGCGCGGGCCACTGGTTCAACCACGACTGGGTCTTCGTGCCGGGCTACCACGACGGGATACGCCCGTTCGGGGTCTTCGTCGCCAAATGGCTCGGTGCCACCCGGCCCTGGATCGAAGGCGGCAGCGAGAACGCCGACGTCGGCGCCGCGGTGGTCTCGCGCAACGAACGCGGCCAGCTCCTCGCCGATGCGGTCGGTGCAGACGGGATCGCCTTCGGCCTGCCTCCGGGCCAGGTGTTCGACGTGCACGGCTACCCGGTGGAAGCACCGTTCGACGGCGCCACCCAGCGGCTCTGTGCCGGCACTCCCTTCCTCGGCCACGACCTCGCGTCCTTCCTCTGGCCTGGGCCGCTCAACCTGGCGATCTCCTGCGACGTCACCGGCGGCGCCTCGGGAGGAGGCTGGACGATTCATGGCAACGTGCTCAACGGGGTCACCAACTACGGCTACGGCGACGATCGCAAGACCGACTTCGGCGCTTACTTCGGCGGTGCCGTGAAAGCGCTGTACCGACAGGCATCGAGAGTGCGATGAGCGTCCGTCGCACGATCGCCTGCTTGCTTGCCGCCGCCGCTACCTTGCTCACTGCGGCGCCGGCGACGGCCTCCACGCCCTCGTCGCTGCGGCTGCTGGCGGGTGTGCAGCGACTGAACGCGGAGCTGGCGCTGATGGGCCAGGAAGGCACGAGCCCTCTGGCGAGCGGTGACCGCGCCCTCTCGGAACTGCGCTTCCGCAACAGCGACGGCTACACGATCTCGGTCGTCGCCTTCGGCCAGACGGTCGCCCTCAGCGTCAGCCGGTCGCAGCTGCAGGGGGGCCGCACCAGTGGCGGTCGAGGCAAGATCAGGGAGCGCTCGCGTACCAGCACCTACTTCGCCCATGGCAGGGTCACGCCGACCTCGATCTCGGCCTCGTTCGGCGACCGCGGTCGGATCTCGGTTCGCTTCCGGCCCTCCGGGCGCGAGGTCCACGCGGGCCACAGGGCGGGGTGTCGCAGACGGGGCGGCCCGAGGCTCGCCGATCTCGGTGTCTTTTCAGGCGAGCTGCGCTTCGAAGGGGAGGGTGGCTACACGTCCGCCGAGGTGCACCGCGTGCCGGGGCGCTCGATCGACCTCGCGGCGCTGCTGGACTGCCTGCTCGGCGCGTCGCCAGGCGCCCATGCCAGGCTGCCCGCGGCGCAGGCGCCGTTGGGCATCCGCCTGCCCGCACCGGTCGGGGGGCGCCTCACTCGCGCCCCGAGCGTGCCCGCGGTGCCGACCCATCCCGGTACCGGGCCGGCGTCGACGGCCCTGGTGGCCGACCGCAAGCTGGCCCTCGATCGCACCGTCTTCGCCGCGCAGATGCGCGGCAACGGCAGGCCCCGCTTCCTCGCCGCGGAGGAGGCCAGCGAAGGATCGATCGGAGTCGTTCGTATCGCCTACGCACGCGGGGCGCCGGGCAGCTTCACCGCCGACCGCACTCTCTCGAGCGCCAGGGTGTCGCCGCCCGCGCCTTTCGCCGGCGACGGCACGCTCCAGCGCAGCCTCGGAAGCGCCCGCAGCTGGGACGGCTCGCTGACCGTCTCCTTCCTCGGCGTGCCACGCGTTCCGCTGACCGGCGCCCCGTTCGGCATCCGGCTTTCGCGCGGCTTCTAGTCCGAGGATCTCAGCCGAAGGTCAGATCTTCAGCAACACGATCGTGTTGACGACGAAGAGCACGGCAAAGAAGACCGTCGCCCGGTCCAGGTTGCGCTCGACCATCGAGCCGCCGCCGAAGGAACTGCCACCGCCGCCGATGCCGAAGGCGCCGGAGAGACCGGCGTCTTTGCCCGAATGGAGCAGGATCAAGAAGATCAGCGCCCCGGCGATGATCACCTGCAGGATGGCGAGCAGCGTGTACACGGGGCGCATCGTAGCGGGCCCGCACTTCCTAGCGCCGCCGCGGGGCGGTTGTTAGACAGAACAAGGGTTCGTGTTGCAGTAGTTGACAAAAAGGGCTACTCTGTCAACCAAGCAGACGATTTCTGGCGATCTGACAAGGAGGAGGCGCCCCATGGAGGTTGCCGCACACGACCACCATCACCATCACGGACCCGACGTCGATCTCAACCCCGCCGCCTGGACGGACCCGAAGCGCTATGCGTGGCTGCTCGGGCTGATCGTCCCGCTGCTGCCCTTCATCGCCTGGAGCCTGGTGGCGCTGACCGGGCTCGGCGTCTTCTGGTTCTACGGCCCGTTCCTCGTCTTCGTGATCTTCCCCGTGGCCGACCTGCTGATCGGCATGGACGCGGAGAATCCCCCCGACAGCATCATCAAGTGGCTCGAACAGGACCGCTACTACCGCTGGTGCACCTATGTCTTCATCCCGGTCCAGTACGCCGGCCTGATCTTCGCCTGCTACATGTGGGCGGACGGCGGCCTCTCGACCCTCGACAGCATCGGCCTGGCGCTGACGATGGGCATGGTCAGCGGGATCGCGATCAACACCGCGCACGAGCTCGGCCACAAGCGCGCCGATCTGGAGAAGTGGCTGAGCAAGGTCGCCCTCGCGCAGAGCGGCTACGGGCACTTCTTCATCGAGCACAACCGCGGCCACCACGTTCGCGTCGCCACGCCGGAGGACCCGGCGAGCGCTCGCCTGGGGGAGAGCTTCTGGGCCTTCCTGCCGCGCACCGTGTGGGGCAGCCTCAGCTCGGCCTGGGGGATCGAGCGGGCGCGACTGCAGCGCATGGGCCACTCGTCGTGGTCGGTCCACAACGACATCCTGCAGGCATGGGCGATGACCGTCGGCCTCTTCGCTGCGCTTGCGATCGCCTTCGGTCCCGTCGTCCTGCCCTATCTACTGCTGCAGGCCGTGCTCGGCTTCTCGCTGCTCGAGGTCGTCAACTACCTCGAGCACTACGGCCTGCGCCGCAACAAGAAAGAGGACGGGCGCTACGAACGCTGCCTGCCACAGCACAGCTGGAACAGCAACAACGTCGCCTCCAACGTGCTGCTCTACCACCTGCAGCGCCACAGCGACCATCACGCCAACCCGACCCGCCGCTACCAGGCGCTGCGCCACGTGGACGAGGCGCCGCAGCTGCCGACGGGCTACGCGGGGATGATCGTGCTCGCCTGGTTCCCGCCGCTCTGGCGGCGGGTGATGGACCGTCGCCTGCTCGACCACTACGAGGGCGACGTGACCCGCGCCAACATCCAGCCGCGGGCGCGGCGCCGGGTGCTGGCCCGTTACGGAGGCGCGGGAGCATGAGCGCCTTCCGCTGTCCCGGCTGCGGCTACGTCTACGACGAGGAGGCGGGCCACCCGCGTGAGGGCTTCCCGGCGGGAACGCCCTGGAGCGAGGTGCCCGAGGACTGGCACTGCCCCGATTGCGGCGTGCGCGACAAGGTCGACTTCGAGCCGGTCGGCGCGGCGGGCGAGTGACCGCTCCCGCTGGCACGATGGAGGGCGCCGTGGAGACGCGCACCCCGTACCCCCAGGCCGCCCGGCAGCTGCTGCGCGAGACCCTGCTCGCCGCCGCGCGCGATGAGGTGCAGAGGCGAGCATGGTCGGAGATCACGATGGCCGACATCGCCGCCGCCGCCGGCGTCAGCCGCCAGACCCTCTACAAGGAGTTCGGCAGCCGCAACGAGTTCGCCCAGGCGCTGGTGATACACGAGGGCGAACGCTTCCTCGACCAGGTCGACACGGCCGTACGCGAGCATCTCGACGATCCGCGCGCCGCGGTCGGCGCCGCTCTGGAGACCTTCCTGCGCACCGCCGGCGAGGATCCACTGGTCCGCATCCTGCTCAGCGACGACGGCACCGAGGGCCTGCTGCCCTACGTCACCACCCAGGGGATGCCGGTTGTCCAGTGGGCGACGGCTCGCCTGACCGCGACTATCCAGGAAGGTTGGCCCCAGGCCCCGCCGGCCAAGGCTCGCCTGCTCGCCGAAGCGCTCGTCCGCCTCGCGATCAGCCACGTCACCGCCCCCGGCGAGTCGCCGGAGGCCACCGCCAAGAGCACCGGCGAGCTGCTCGGTCCCTTCATCGACGAGGCGCTCGGCTCCTGACTACCGTGGGTCGGGACGCTTGCCGTGGTAGACGACGAAGCTTTGGGTAAAGCCGTGGCGCTCGTAGAAGCGCTGGGCGTCGACGTTGGTCTTGGTCGTGGTGATCGCAAGGTCCTCGATGCCACGTTCGTCGAGGCGGTCCCAGACGCCATCTACGAGGGCCGCGCCGACGCCACCTCCACGTCGGTCGGGTAAGACCGAGAGGGTCTCCAGCACCGCGGCGCGGTCGCCGGTCCGCCACGAGGCGTAGCCGGGGCCGATCGTGACGAAGGCGTAGCCGACCGGCCCGTCGTCCGCCTCCGCAAGGACGAAGAAGGCCTCCGGGTCCTCGAGCCAGTGGACGTACTTGGAGCGTCGCAGCCGCCAGGCATCGGCCAGATCCCGTTTCGGGGTCCGCGGGTCGAGCTCGGGAGAGATCCGCGCGTGGTGCTCCTGCAGCGCGTTCCACAGTGGCTCGACGGCATCGATGCGCTCGACGCTGTCCTCGTAGCGAAGCACGATCTCCATCGCGGCGATTCTCGCAGCCCGGGAGCGCCGTAGAGGTTTGAACCGCTATCCGGTTCAAACCTCTACGGCGCATGGGCGGGAAGGTGTTTCCGGCGATTTGCGTCGGGTAGCCGGAAAGTTCGGCCAACGAGAGAGAGGAGCATCGATGCTCGCGCTCAGCAATCAGGCAGAAGAGGCGATCCGCGGAATTCTCGCCTCCGAGGGCGTCCCGGACGGCGCCGCATTCAGGATCAGCGCTCAACAGAGCGACGGGACCACCGACTCCGACACGGGCACGGCGCTGGCTGTCTCGGTTGTCGAGGAGGCCCCGCCGGAGGACCAGGTGATCGAGGGGGATGACATCGAGGTGAGGCTCGAGCCCGCCGCGGCCGAGATGCTTGACGACAAAGAGCTCGACGCGACCGTCGCCGACGGCCAGGTCCAGTTCAGCCTCAGCGCCCAGGGCGGCTAGGAGAAGTCAGGCCTCGAGCAGCAGGGTCACCGGGCCGTCGTTGACGAGGGCGACCCCCATGCAAGCGCCGAAGACGCCCTTCTTCGCACCGAGGCGCTCGCAGAAGCGGTCATACAACGGCTCGGCCTGCTCGCCCGGGGCGGCTTCGACATAGCTGGGCCGGTTGCCCTTGCGCGTATCGCCGTAGAGGGTGAACTGGCTGACGCAGAGCACCTCGCGCTCGCCCAGCGGCTCGTTCATCCGCCCCTCGGCGTCGTCGAAGAGGCGCAGTGCCCGCACCTTCTCCGCCAGCCGATCGGCCTGCTCGATGCCGTCCCCGCGCCCGACCCCGAGCAGCACCACCACGCCCGGTCCGATCTGCGCCACGCGCTCGCCCTCGACGTCCACCGCCGCCTGGCTGACCCGCTGGACCAGGGCTCTCATCGGCTCCCACCTCGCAGTCAGCTGCCGGGCGGCAGCGTGACCGGGGTGGAGGGCGCCGCGCCGTCCTTCAGCAGGGTCGCCAGGTAGATGACCACCGGCGTGGAGCCGCGGTTCGCCGCTTCGTGGATGTCGGAGGGCTGCTCGACGATCCACTCGCCGCTGTGGACGGCGCCGGTCTGCCCGGCGACGATCTTGCGCACGACGGTCGGGCTCTGATCGGACTCGCCGCGGCGTACGACGACCGAGCCGCGGCGCACGGTGTAGCGGAGCGTCCCCGCCTGGATCCGCGCAACCTGGGTCCCCAGGTGGTGGTGGGTGGCCAGCTCTGCGCCCGGTTCGACGACCACGCGGCTGAGCACCATCGTCCGCCCCGGCGCCCCCTGGACGTTGCTCGTCTGCGCCAGCGCGTTGCGGACCGCCGTCGGCGCCTTGGTGGAATCGCCGAACGCGGCCGGGAGCAGGGCGCCGAGGGTCAGTCCGATCGCGAGGACCAGGGGAATGAGAAAGCGTGTACGGGTGAGAGCGAGCATCGGGTCAGGCTATGCGATCGCTCGCCGGCCGGAAGGCGAGGAGCGGCAAGGCCTCGACCAGTCTGCGGCGGGCCGCTCCGGAGCCGTCGTACCGGAAGCCGGCCAGCCGCGAGAGCATGGCGCGCACGCCCGGCGCGAGCAGCCTGTTGCACCGCTCGTAGTCGGCCAGCGCCGTGACCGCCTCGTCGACGTCCAGTCGGCGTACGCCCGGCTGGAAGCGCTCGGCGGCGATCTGGATCTCCTCTGCGCCGCCGGCCAGGGCGTTCAGATACCAGTTCGACTTCGGCCCGAAGCCGGACATCACCACCGCCTCGCGTGTCTGCGGGCTCCAGCGAACTACCTCCAGCATCGTCCGGTAGCTGCGCCCCGAGCGCCGCCCACGGTGGGTGAGCAGGAGGAAGCGGTGGCCGAGCAGGCGCCCGGCGCCGATGCGATAGAGGGCGGTTGGAGCCCGCAGCGCGCGCTTCAGCATCGACCGACCCTACCCATCGGAGGCTTGTTCGCGCTGCAGGGGCTACGTATCTTTCCGATACCTAATCAGGTATCACGCGAACATGGATACTCCGCGAACGCTCGTGCGCGACATGCGCCTCTCGGCTGGCCTGTCTCAACGCGCGCTCGCGCAGCGCGCCGGTACCTCGCAGCCCGCGGTCGTGCGCTACGAGAAGGGTGGCGCCACGCCTTCCTGGGACACTCTCCAGCGGCTCGCCGCAGCGTGCGGGCGGCGGCTGAAGATCGAGGCTGACCCGATCGCCGATCCGCACGACCTCGAACTCACCGAACAGCTTCTGGGTTTGACGCCCATCGAGCGCTTGGAGGCACTCCGGCGCTTTGCTCGCCTGCATGAGATCGGGCGTGGGAGCGAGGCGTGACCGGGTTCGATCCCGAGAGGCTCCTGCACGCAACGCCCTTAGCCGGCGCTTCCTGACCGACGCCGGTCCGCTTGACATGGTCCCGCGTGCCGCGGGCATCGGCGGCTTCGAGGACGTTGCAACGGTTGAGCTGGCGCTCGGCGAGCTCGCCGTCCGCGTGATCACGATCGACGAGGTGATCGCCTCCAAGGAAAAGCTCGGACGGCCGAAGGACGTTGCAGCTTTGCCGGCGCTTCGCGCGACGCGTGAGGCATTGCGCCGCAACCGCGACTCCAAGAGCTGACTCACCGTCAGCGAACCCGCTCCGTCGCCCAATCATGACTTTGCTGATCAACATTGTGCTACCGTGCGCGACCTCATTCCCTATAAACAAGATCAAGAAAGACTGGAAAGGGGCTCAGATGGCGAGCAGCGGTAAGAGCATGCGGAGAGTGGGGACGGCCTCGGCGATGGCGCTCCTCGCGATCGGTGCGCCGATCCTCGGCGGTTGCGGCAGCAATTCCGATGCGAGCTCTTCCGGCGGCGGCAAGCTCGACGTGGTCGGCTACTCGACGCCCGAATCCGTCTACCAGGAAGGCCTGGAGCCGGCCTTCGAGAAGACCTCCGCCGGCGAAGGTGTCAGCTTCAGCAACTCCTTCGGCGCCTCCGGCGACCAGAGCCGCGCGGTCGCCGCCGGGCAGCCCGCCGCGATCGTCCACTTCGCCCAGGGCGGCGACATGGAACGGCTGGTCGAAGAAGGCCAGGTCGATGCCAACTGGGACAAGCAGCCCTACAACGGCATCGCCCAGGACTCGGTCGTCGCGATCACTGTCCGCAAGGGCAACCCCGATGGGATCCACTCGTTCGACGACGTGCTGAACAAGGACGTCGAAGTAGTCACCCCCAACCCGTTCAGCTCCGGCGCGGCCCGCTGGAACATCATGGCTGTCTACGGCACCGAGATCGACGAGGGCAAATCGCGCGTGCAGGCCCTCGAAGCTGTGAAGACGCTGCTCGAAAAGACCGTTGCCCAGCCCGGCAGCGCCCGCGATGCGCTCGCCGCCTTCACCCAGGGCCAGGGCGACGTGCTGCTCGGCTACGAGAACGAGGCGATCAAGGCCGAAAGCGAAGGCGAGGAAGTCGAACACGTGGTCCCGCCCTCGACGATCCTGATCGAAACCCCGATCGCCGTCACTCGGGAAGCGCCCGAGCCCGCGGCCCAGGACTTCCTCGAATTCGTCTGGTCCGACGAAGGCCAGGAAATCTGGGCCGAGAACGGCTACCGGCCTGTCAACCCCAAACTTGTCGACCCGAAGCGGTTCCCGACCCCCAAGGAGCTGTTCGAGATCGGCCAGTTCGGTGGCTGGGGCAAGGTCAACGACGAATTCTTCGACGACGAAACCGGCTCGGTCGCGCAGATCGAGACCGAACTCGGGGTCTCGACCTCGGGCTGATCGATGGAGGCCCACGCCGCACAAGGATCCGTGGCGCCCCGGGCGGGCATCCGCCTGCCCGGGGTGGGCGCCGGCCTCGGCCGGGGCGTCGCGGTCCTCTACCTCGGCGTCATCGTCCTGCTGCCGCTGGCCGCGCTGGCCAACCAGTCGCTCGAAGACGGCCTCGGCAGCTTCTGGGCCCAGGTCACCTCGCCGCAGGCGCTGCGCTCGCTCGAGCTGACCATCGTCGCCTCGCTGATCGTCGTCGTCGTCAACGGCGTCTTCGGCACGATCCTGGCCTGGCTGCTGGTCCGCGACGAGTTTCCCGGCAAGGCGGCGGTCAACGCCGTCATCGACCTTCCCTTCGCCCTGCCGACGATCGTCGCCAGCCTCACCCTGTTGACCCTCTTCGGCGCCAACAGCCCGCTCGACGTCCACCTCCAGTCGACCCAGGCGGCGGTCGTCATCGCGCTGCTCTTCGTCACCCTGCCGTTCGTCGTCCGTGCGGTGCAGCCGCTGCTGATCGAGATGGACAGGGAGATGGAGGAGGCCGCCGCCTCGCTTGGCGCGGGCGGCTTCACCGTCTTTCGCCGCATCATCTTCCCCAACCTGCTGCCGGGGCTGGCCTCCGGTGTCGCGCTGGCTTTCGCCCGTGCCCTGGGCGAGTACGGCTCGGTGCTGCTCTTCGCCGGCGGCCTGCCGAGCACGACGGTCTCCTCGGTTTACATCCGCCAGCAGATCGAGTCCGGCAACGACTCCGGCGCCGCCGCGGTCTCGGTGGTCCTGCTCCTCGCCTCGCTGCTCCTGCTAGCCGTCGTCACGCTGGTCCGGCGTCGGGGGGACCGTCATGAGGCCGGCTAGCCGCTGGAGCCTGCGCGTCCTCGGCCTCGGCTACCTGACCGTGCTGCTGCTCGCGCCGCTCGCCGTCATCTTCTACAAGACCTTCGAACATGGCTTGGCGCCGCCGCTCGACGCGATCGCCTCGGCGAACGGCCTGCATGCGCTGAAGCTGAGCCTGATCATGGTTGCGATCGCGGTGCCGTTGAACACCGCCTTCGGCGTCGGCTGCGCGCTGCTCCTGGTTCGCCACCGGGTGCGCGGGAGTGCCCTGATCGACGCCGCGATCAACCTTCCCTTCGCGGTCTCCCCGGTGGTGATCGGGCTCTCCCTCTTCCTCCTCTACGGCACCGCCGGTTGGCTCGAACCGGCGCTCGCCGAAGCCGGGATCAAGATCCTCTTCTCGGTTCCCGGGATGGTCATCGCCAGCATCTTCGTCTCGCTGCCCTTCGTCGTGCGGGAGACCGTGCCTGTCCTGCAGGAGATCGGCACCGAGCAGGAGCAGGCCGCCTCAACGCTCGGCGCCGGCGCCTGGCAGACCTTCTGGCGGGTCACGCTGCCGGCGATCCGCTGGGGGGTCGCCTACGGCGTCGTCCTCACCACCGCCCGAGTGCTCGGCGAGTTCGGCGCCGTCTCGATCGTCTCCGGTCAGATCTCCGGTGAGACGGAAACCCTGCCGCTCTATGTCGAAAAGCAGTTCTTCAACTTCAACGAACCGGGTGCCTACGGCGCCTCGGTGGTGCTCGCCCTGCTCGCCCTGACCACCCTGCTCGCGATGAACGTGCTGAAAAGAAAGGAGGACGCCTGATGGGAATCTCGGTCGAGGGAGCCCGCAAGAGCTTCAATGAATTTCAGGCGCTGAAAGACGTCTCGATCGAGGTGCCCTCCGGGTCCCTCACGGCTCTGCTCGGTCCCAGCGGCAGCGGCAAGTCGACCCTGCTGCGGGCGATCGCCGGGCTGGAGACGCTCGAGGCCGGCCGCGTCCTGATCGACGGCGAGGACGTCTCCATGAAGCCGACCCAGAAGCGCGAAGTCGGCTTCGTCTTCCAGCACTACGCCGCCTTCAAGCACATGACGGTCTTCGAGAACGTCGCCTTCGGGCTGAAGATCCGCAGGTGGGACAGGGCGAAGGTCTCCGCCCGCGTGCATGGGTTGCTCAGCCTGGTCCAGCTCGACGGGCTCGCCGACCGCTATCCCTCCCAGCTCTCCGGCGGCCAGCGCCAACGCATGGCGCTGGCCCGGGCGCTGGCGGTGGAGCCGCAGGTGCTGCTGCTCGACGAGCCCTTCGGCGCCCTCGACGCCAAGGTCCGCAAGGACCTGCGCGTTTGGCTGCGCCGCCTTCATGACGAGATGCACGTGACGACGATCTTCGTCACCCACGACCAGGAGGAGGCCATGGACGTCGCCGGCCAACTGGTCGTGATGAACGATGGCCGGGTCGAGCAGTCGGGCACGGCCGACGACCTCTACGAGCAGCCGGCCAACGAGTTCGTGATGAGCTTCGTCGGCGAGGTCAACCGGCTCGGCGAGCGCTTCGTGAGGCCGCACGACATGACGGTGCTGCTCGACCCCGACGAGCGCACCGAGGAGGCGATGGTCCAGCGGATCGTCGCCCTCGGCTTCGAGGTCCGGGTCGAGTTCATCCTCGCCGACGGCACCGAGGTCTGGGCGCAGCTGACCCGTGCCGAGCTGCAGAGGCTCGAGCTGCGCGACAGGCAGATCGTCCACCTGCGCCCAGATCAAGAGCTTCAGCGGCCCGCCCTCGCCTGAGGGCGGGCGGCGGGCCATCCTTTCTACGTCCTGCAGTGCGGCTGAATGGAGTCGAACCATCACGTCCCGTAAAGGACACAAGCCCCTCAAGCTGTCCAGGTTCCGCAACGCAGAGCGGAAAATGGCCTGTAGAGCCAAATCCAATCCGGTTGTGACCGGCTGAATCCGGCTATTCCGGTGTCTGACTGGCGCACCACTGGCGCACGAGCTATCCCTCGCGGTTGGTCGGAGGAGAGAGCGGTCAGCCGCTCGAAGTCCTCAGCGCCTTTTCAAGCTCGGCCATAGGCGTGATCGGTGGCTCAAGCGTCACACCGCTCGATGCTAGCGCAGACAATTCGGCTACCCTGCTTGGATGGTGATCAGCAAGGGACACGCGACTGAAGGGCCAGGTACGTCTTTGCGGACGATCCTCGCTCGGCACGGCGAGGAGCGTCTCAGTGCCGAGGAATTTGAGCGCTACTTTGGCTCGCTGCCGACCGACAGCGAGGGCTGAGGGACCCTCTTCGCTGCTGGGGCCCCCGTCTTTGACCAACGACGGCCTGTGAGCCGAAATGAGATCGGCATCGTCTGCTCAGCGGATTAGCTGAACCTCGGTCTTGACCTTGGCCTTGGCCCATTCGCCATCGGTTGTGAGCGCGGGAACTTCGAGGCGCTGAGCGAGCACCAAGCATGCGCGGTCTGCAAGCGAGAGACCCTGTCCTTTGGTGGCTGGTCGCAGTCGAGCGATTTCAATGCTGTCATCGTCGGTGATCGGCTCAATTGAGACGGCTTGGCCGATAAGTTCAGCGCCTCTCATCTCGGCCGCAGCGACGCCGGGATCCTCGCCGCGCTCAGCGAGCTTCGACAAGACCTCAACCCAATTGGCGACGCTGATCGCCGCACCGGCTTTCATCGCCTCGCGAACGGCGGATGCCCCGTCCTCGTCGTTCAGATGGGCCAGCAGCGCCGAAGCGTCGAGGACGGCTGCCGGTGCCTCGGCTCTAGGCTCGGCCACTGCGCCGACGCTCTGCTTCGTCGGCCTGTTCCTCGGCGCGCACTTCCGCGCGCCTGTCGGCGACCAACTCGTCGGCCAAGCTGACGCCCGGCGCCAGGTGGGCGAACATCCCGCTCGTCCGCTCTACCGCCGCAGCACGCCGCTGAGCTGCGGACTTCTTGGCTTTCGTCGCATGGGACATGAGGGTCATGGTAGCGGCGCAGGATGCTTGAGTTTGGCTTCTTGATTGCGCATTGCCGAGGACACGTTGTTATAAGGCGCAGGCGCAGCGCCGAGCCTCTCGCGGGCTCTGGGCTCAGCGATTCGGATTAAAGCGTCGGATGAACCAGTCGGCGACCTCCCCCGCAACGCCTTGAAGGTCGAGTGCCTTGCGAACGCCGATTCCCTCGTTAAGCCCGTGGGCAATTCGGTTGCGTCGATCTACCAAAAACGACAGCTCGCGGCGCAGGCGTTCATCGTCTTCATCTAGTAGCTCCCATAGCTCTGCGGACCAACTAGTGTCGAAGCGGCTAACCCATTCGACTAGCCGGTCGGGCCAGGGATTCCTGTGGGATGGCAGCCAGGACTGAGAGAAGCTGCGGACAACCCCTCCGGATCGCTGTTGCATTAGCTCCCGGCCAACCTCATCGACAACTTGCTCCAAGTAGCCGCAGCTTCGCACTACTAGAAGACGTGCGAGCCAGCTAGCTTCGGTCTCGTTGTCTCCGCTTCGTTTGACTTGATCGACGAGCTGAGAAAGCTCGTCTAGCGCCTCTTGCAATCTCGTGACTGAAAGCGGCGGCCATCGGACTGCCGGATAGGACGGGTGGCTAGTTGACGGCAAAAGCCTGGGTCGCGACCGCGAGGCGCGTACGGACGCTCTCCTCGTCGGCGGTTGCTCTTGAGATGGCCGTGATGAACCCCTCGTCCATGAGCATCTTCTCTAGCGCCGTTTGGATTTCCTCCGCCTGAGGTGGATCGCCCGCTTCGAGGCGTCGCATGAGTCCAATGAAGACCGCCTCGGTGAGCGCCGCATTGACCTGGCCACCTCGTAGGCGGAGTGCCCCGGGTCCGGGGCCGTTCATGAGTAGCTCGGCTGATTGCTCGATTTGCGCGCGAAGCGAGTCTGCGGGCAGATCATCCAAGAATCGATGCTTGGCAGCAAACTCATTAAGAAATTTTTTCAGAGGACGTTTGTACGTTCCAGGCGCAACCTGAAGCGCGACAATACGCAGGAGTAGCTCCTGATCCTTCAATCGTTTCGACTCTGAGCCGTATAGCTCCCGCCATGACGTGGTGCTGTTTAGCTCCCGCAAAAACTCGATGAATGGTCCGGCGTAAGCGCAACCCGTATCTCGTGCGCCGTTAGTTGCGTTCCCCCAGAGTTAAGTCGCTCAAAGACTTGGTAGACGGCATCAAGCGACGCCGGGGTCCCGTCCGTTTTGACGATCGTTGCCTGAATGAACGTATTGTCAAGCGTTCGCTTTTGCTCGGGAGAGAGAGTGTCGTAGGTCAGTGACTTGAAGCGTTCGCCGACAGACTCAAGCTTGAAGTCTTTTCCGGCATGTGTTCCGGCGTAGAAATCAGCGAGGGTTCGAAGGCGTTGTTGCCCGTCTAGCACCAAGTAAGTGCGGTCCGCCTGCTGGACGAGAAATATCCCGGGAATCGGATAGCCAAGCAGCAGTGACTCAATGAAACGATCCATCTGCGGCCGACCCCAGACAAACCTTCGCTGAAATCGGTCCGTGTCCATCGCTTCATCTGTGCGGCCAAACGTCGGAATAAGGATGTCGTCTCGATCAAGTCGACGCACGAGCCCCTCGACATCGAAGTCGGTCCCGGTATAGCTAACGGGCTCTGGATCGGGATCAGGTTCCTCGAGGGCATCCCGTTCGTCGTCGTCTAGCTCTTCGTCGAGTATTTCCTCTTGGGTGGGCGGGATCTCGGTGGGCTGATCTGCGCTCATGGTTGGTTCACGCTATCGATTGGGCAGCTTGAAGGGGTTTCGGTTGAGTACGCGCGGTTCGGCCCGCTGACCTACCTGCGATTGAAGCACTGGATCACCGGTCGTCAACCCCTGCGGGGTCGGACGCAAAGCGCCCTTGACTGCCGGTGATCCGGCGCTGTGCTGCTGGTAGGTCGGCAGCGCAACAGGCGGAGTTACCCGGTTGGCCGGACCCGGCGACGGGGCGGCAAAAAGGGCGGTGAAAACCCCGAAACAGACGCCCGCCGCCGCTTCGCTTTGCAGAGCGGGATGAGCCCTTTGTCCGTAGCTGACCACGCACACACACGATGTGATGCGCACGTGGTCAGCTACGGAGTCGGGCACAACCCAAAAAGCGAAGCGGCGGCGGGCGTCTGAGCTGGGCGAGGGTTCGGTCGGAGGCGGGTCCAGGGGGTCCAAGCGGGGGGTTGGGATGAGGTCAGAGGAGGGGTTCGTGTGATCGGGACCGGGGTTTTAGAAGTAGGGAGGGGCGGCGGGCCGGAGGTCATTGGCACGGAGTGGCGGGAGGCGTCGATGGCTTAAGTAGCCGGGTCGGGGGGTATCGAAGTCGCCGGTAGATGCGTCTTGTCGGCAGTGGGGCAACGACGCAAAGCGGATGCAGGTACCGGGAGGGAGCGTGGCTAGGAAGCTCGCGGTCTCCATCCCAAGGATCGCGCTGACCCCACCGGAGGCCGCAGCCGCTATCGGCGTCGGCCCGGACTTCTTCGACGAGAACGTCGCGCCGGAGCTGCGTCTGATCCGGCGCGGCCGCAAGCGGCTTGTCCCGGTCTCGGAGCTTGAACGCTGGGCGGCGGAGAACGCCGAGCGGGCGCTCCGGGCCATTTCGTGAACGGGGTGGGCCAGCGTGGCGCGGGTGACGCCGTGGGCGACATCCAGCTTCTAGGCTGCCATGCATGGCCGATGCCAAACAGAAGGCTCGTCGGGCGGCCAGAGAGGCCCAGGAGCGGTTCGAGCGCGAACAAAGTGCCGCCCACAAAGCGCGCCGCAGGGCCTTCGCTGACGCACAGAAGGCAGGACTTTCGCTGCGCGACATCGGCGACGAGGTCGGCCTGCACCGCAGCCGGATCGCGCAGATCATCGCTGGCAAGTAGCGACTGTCGAAGTTTTCTCGACGCTGCTGTTACTCTCTTTGAAAAGAGAAATCGGCGACCCGACGTGCCTCAACACGACGGGCCGCCTGACCACAAGGAGGCTGTGCTCCTCATGGCTGATCAGAACCCTACGGATCGGGCGATCCCCGATCCCTCTTCCCCTCAAGGTGAAGACAGGCAGGTCCAGTGGGCCGTCCTGGCCTTCCTCCTGGACGAGTATCCCGACCACCAGCTCACGATCCCCGAGGTCTCCAGCGCGATGAACGCGGGGGAGACCGACTTCAAGAGCGAGGACGCGGTCGAGCGGGCGATCCGCGAACTGGTCGGCGCGGGGCTGCTGCATTGCAAATGCGGATTCGTCCTGCCGGCCCGCGCTGCTCTCGTCTACTGGTCCTTGGCGGCCTAGCGATGAGAGAGGCCAGCGAAGTAGCCAGGCGCTTCGGCGCCAACCTGCGTCGCATCCGCGAGCGGGCCGACCTCTCCCAGGAAGAGGTCGGCCTGCGCTCCTCGCTTCATCGAACCGAGGTCGGCCTGTTGGAGCGAGGCGAACGCACCCCACGCATCGACACCCTGGTCAAACTCGCCGCCGGTATCGGCGTCCGCATCGAGTGCCCGCTCTTTGAGGGCATCTCCTGGAGGCCGGGCAAGGTCGTGACGAGAGCGGGGTCGTTCACTTTCTCGGCCGCTTCGGGGCCGGGTCGAGGCGACGGGACCGAGGACGGGGAGGCCCGCGATGCCTAACCCGCTCGCGGTCCGCGTCGGTAACAACCTGAAGGCAGCCCGCAAGCGCGTGGGCCTCTCCCAGGAAGAGGCCGCCATCCGCGCCTCCCTTCATCGCAGCGAGATAGGTCTCCTTGAGCGCGGCGAACGGATGCCACGGATCGACACCGTGGTCAAGCTCGCGGGTGCGCTCGGCGTTCCCGCCGCCGAGTTGCTCGACGGCATCGAGTGGACGCCGGGAGAGGTCCAGCTTGGATCGTTCGAGGTCTCCGAGGCAGCGCAGCTAGCCCGTGAAGCCCGCGAGGAGTTGGAAGAGCATGACCGCCGAGCCGAACGGCTCGTCAGGGGCGAATCCTGATGGCCGAAGGGATCAGGAAGCGCCACTCCAAGGGTTGCAGCGCCCGCAAGGGCGGGCGCTGCAACTGCAAGGCGGGGTGGGAGGCGTCTGTCTACATCGCTCGCGAGGGGCGCAAGCTGCGGCGCAGCTTCGTCCGAGAGTCGGAGGCGAAGGCGTGGCGCAGGGACGCGCTCGCCGAGGCGGAGTCAGGGCAGTTGCGCTCACCGTCCGCCATCACTCTGGAGCAGGCGGCGTGGCTGTGGCTGGGAGCTGCTCGCACTGGAGCCGTTCGGGATCGGTCCGGCCATCTCTACAAGCCCGGCACTCTGCGCGAATACGGTCGAGTCCTTTCGCTGCGCGGGCTGCCAAAGTTCGGGCATGTTCGCCTTGCGGAGTTGACGCGAGCGGATGTACAGGGATTCGTCGACGAGATGCTGACGGAAGGGCTCGCATCGAGCACGATCCGCAATACGATCAAGCCGTTCCAAGCGATCTATCGCCACGCTGTGCGACGGGAGCTTGTTTCGGTCAATCCGACCCGGGAAGTCGATCTTCCCGTCGCCCGAGGACGGCGCGAGCGGATCGCGACGGCGAGCGAAGCAGCACGGCTCCTGGCCGCGCTGCCGGATTCAGATCGGCCGATCTGGGCGACGGCGTTCTACGCGGGCCTGCGGCGTGGCGAGCTACAGGCGCTCAGGTGCTGCGACATCGATCTCAAGCGCGGCGAGATCACTGTAGAGCGCTCCTGGGACCAACATGAGGGACCGATCTCTCCGAAGTCGCGAGCCGGAACGCGGACCGTGCCCGTCCTCGGCGTGTTGCGTGGCCATCTTGAGGCACTCGATCTGGCTAACGGCACCGATCTTGCTTTCGGACGCGGTACCGACCTTCCTTTTGCGCCGTCGGCCGTTGACAAGCGCGCCAAGCGCGCGTGGGAAACCGTCAACGCCGCCGAGTGCGAGGCGGCGACAACAGACGACCGAGAGGCCGTCCTGGTGTCGCCGATGACGCTCCACGAGTGTCGCCACACCTTCGCTTCGCTCCTGATCGATGCCGGTGTCAATGCCAAGGCGATTCAGGAGTTCATGGGCCACGGGACCATTGAGGAGACGTTCTCGCGCTACGGGCACCTGATGCCGGGGGCTCGCGATCATGCCCGCCAGCTGGTCGATGCCTACATGGTCTCGGCGCGGACCGCCGCCTGACTGTCCGATTTGCCGCAGGTCCGCGTCCTACGCTTAGGCGATGGAAGTTTTGGAAGCCCTAGGAATCGCAAGGTTGTTCTGGCCGCGCCTTGTTGCCGTCCTTGTCGCCGCTTGCCTCTACTTCGCCCCCCACTTCAGCGCAGCCGTCATCGAACAGGCCGTCAAGGAGCGCGAGGCGCAGATCACGTCGTTGCTGAATCACGCCTTTAGGTCGGCCATCGTCGGTTCGCGGCAGCATCACAGCAAAAGCAAGGTGTCTGGACGTCACCGGACTGGCGCACCGACTGGCGCACGGGCCGGAATCGAACGGAGGCGCTGATCGGCCTCTAACGCAGAAACCCCCGACATGCGGGGGTTTCCAGTGCGGCTGAATGGAGTCGAACCATCACGTCCCGTAAAGGACACAAGCCCCTCAAGCTTGCGCGTCTACCAGTTCCGCCACAGCCGCTCGGGGACGGCGATTCTAGATGTTCCGGACAGGTGGGGGCACTGGCGTTGGGCCTGCCGGGCCGATGGAGCCGGTGCCGCCGCCGATCAATAACCTGCCCGGCGTGAAGCTGCGGGCATCGATCCTTTCGCTGGCGGTCGCGCTGGCCGCGCTCGGGGCGGCGCCGGCGGCGGGCGCCGCGCCCAAGGAGGTGCTCACCCCGGTCATCGCCCGGGTGATCGCGACCCCGGAAGCGGTCCTCGCCGACGACGGCCGCCGGCACCTCGCCTACGAGCTCGAACTCGCCAACCGGGCGCCGTCGAAGATCACCCTGCGTAGCATCCAGACGCTCGCCGGCGGCAGGGTGGTCGGCTCGCTCGCCGGCGCGCGGCTGGCAGAAATGATGGTTCCCTACGGCTCGAGCAATGGCCGCGAGCTCGCCGGCGGCCAGGGCGCCTATGTGGTGATGGACGTCAGCTTCCCCGCCAAAGCGAAGCTGCCGCGGCGGATCGTGCACCGGATCTCGATCGTCGAATCCGATCCCAGCCCGGCCAACGCGCACCGCTACCTGGCCGCGCCTAGCCCGGTGATCAGGCGGCCCGCCGTCGTCCTTGCGCCGCCGCTGCGCGGCCCCGGCTGGGTCGTCGCCAACGGCTGCTGCGCCGACTTCACCGCCCACCGCGGCACGGTGCTGCCGGTCAATGGCGCCAACCACGTCGCAGAGCGCTTCGCGATCGACTTCGTCCAGCTGACCGCGGCGAACCGGATCGTCGACGGCGCGCCGGACCTGTTGAGCAGCTACCCCTACTTCGGCGCGACGGTCTACTCGGCCAGCAAGGGCCGGGTCGTCGGCGTCGTCGACGGCATCCCCGAGACGCCCGCCGGCAGCTTCCCGAAAAACATCGGCGCCGCGGAAGCCGGCGGCAACCACGTCGTCGTCGACATGGGCCACGGCCGTTTCGCCTTCTACGCCCATCTGCAGCCGGGCAGCATCATGGTCCGCAAGGGCCAGCGGGTTCAGACCGGCCAGCCGCTCGGCCTGCTCGGCAACAGCGGCAACTCCGACGCGCCCCACCTCCACTTCCACGTCATGGACGGCCCGCTGCCGCTGGCCTCCAACGGAATGCCCTACCGCTTCACCGGCTTTGCCGTCCGCGGCCGCGTCACCAACCTCGATGCGCTGACCGCCGGCGCCGTCGCCGCGATCGACCCCAAGCCGGTCGGTCCACATCGCCGCCAATTGCCGTTGGACCTGCAGATCATCGACTTCTAGGCCGCGGTTGCACGCATCCGGAGCGGGCGGTACTCTGCGAACAGGTGTTCGAACGTCTGCGCTTGTTTGAAGAGGAGGAGCCCCGGGTGGACCTTGACCTGACCAAGAGGCAGAAGGAGATCTTCGACTTCATCCGCCGCTACGCGGAGAAAACCGGCTACCCGCCGACCGTCCGCGAGATCGGCAAAGCGGTCGGCCTGCATTCTTCTTCGACCGTGCACGCGCATCTGGCGAACCTGGAGAAGATCGGCCTGCTGCGCCGCGATCCGTCCAAGCCGCGGGCGATTGAGCTGCTCTTCGACAAGGCCAAGAAGACGATCCTGCCTGAGCAGGCCGGCTTGCCGCTGGTCGGTCATGTCGCCGCCGGCGCGCCGATCCTCGCCGAAGAGAACATCGAGGAGTACATCGAGATCCCCGACGTGGTCGGCGGCGAGGAAGGCGACTACGTGCTGCGGGTGCGCGGCGAAAGCATGGTGGACGCCGGGATCTTCGAGGCCGACTACGTGATCGTGCGCCCGGTCGATGACGCGACCGACGGCGAGATCGTCGTCGCGCTGATCGGCGAAGAGGCGACGGTCAAGCGCTTCTTCCGCGAATCCGACCACATCCGCCTGCAGCCGGAGAACGAGACGATGGAGCCAATCCGCAGCGCCGAGGTCAGCGTGATCGGCCGCGTGATCGGCGTCGTTCGCAAGGTTTGAGTCTCGCTCAATCGATCTCGCTAAATCGATTCCTCGTGAGGCGGCCGCCAAGGGTTTACCATCCAAAAGCGGGCTGAGCGACCGCGGGGGGAGAGAAAACCCCTCGAGGAAAGTCCGGACACCGAAGGGCACGGCGGTGGGTAACGCCCACCCGGGGAAACCCGCGGGAAAGTGCCACAGAAACACACGGCCGATGGCGCAGCCACACGTGAGCTGCGTACAGGCAAAGGTGAAAAGGTGCGGTAAGAGCGCACCGGCGTCGCGGTGACGCGGCGGCCAGGCAAACCCCGCCCGGTGCAAGGCCAAACAGGATCGTCGACCCTGCCCGGCGAGATCCAGGTAGGCCGCAGGCCGCTTCGGCGGCCCTCGGGGCTTCGGCCCCGCTGAGATAGATGGTCGCTCTCGACAGGATCCGGCTTACAGGCCCGCTGTGAGGGCCCTCCCCGCTTGCGGGGAGGGCCTTTGCGTTCTCTTCACGTTTTCCTGTCTTAGCGTTTGCTAACGTGCCGCCAACTTCCGCTGAATCTTCGCCACATATCGCGAAGAGCGGGGGACCCAATGGTTGGGGCGAATCGCCGGCGTTTGCCGTCGTAGCGCAGCTCTTTCAGCGCGAGCCCGTCAGCTAACCCCGTAAGCGCCCGAAAGAGCCATGAAGACAGACGCAAACCGCCCCTGGCGGAAATACCGATTCCGCACGGCCCTGCTGCTCAGTGCCGCGACCCTCGCCCTTGCCGCAGGACCGGTCCAGGGCGATACCGGCGGCGCCTCCAGCGGGGTCGCGAGCGAAGCCGAGGCCGGCAGCGGGATCGCCTTCACGGCTCTGCGCTGGGCCGGCGCCACCTGGTATGGCCCTGGCTTGTACGGCAGCCGCACCGCTTGCGGCGAGGTGCTGCGCCCGCACACGATCGGCGTTGCGCACCGCAACCTGCCCTGCGGCGCCACGGTCAAGTTCGTCTACCGCGGCCGCGCGATCGTCACCCAGGTCATCGACCGTGGCCCTTACAGCCACGGCAACGCCTGGGACCTGACCAACGGCGCCCGCCGCGCTCTGCACTTCAACGGCTCCGGGCGGGTCGGCTACGCGGTAGCCATCCAGTACGCGCGGAATTCGGGCTGAGTCCTCGCGCACCGCGGGCGGCAGCCGCCGGTCCAGCTACTCTTTCCCGTCCTAGCAGGGCTTTTTCAACGAGAGGAGCACGGGATGTCGAGGTCTTCAATCATCGGGCTGGCGGTCTGTCTCATCGCCCTGACCGCGGCTGTCGCCGCTGACGGCGCGGCGAGCCCCTCGCGCGCCACCGTGGTCCTCGGCAGCACCGCGACGATGCCCGACCCCTCCTGTCCGGAGCTTCCCTGCCAGGCGGTCGGCAGCGTCACCGGCTTCCAGGTCAGCACCAGCCAGGGGACCCTGCCGTTCCGGGTGCCGCGCAGCGGCAAGGTCAAGGCCTGGACGCTGACCCTTGCTCAGCCGACCAACAAACAGCGCTCCTTCTTCAACGGCTTCTTCGGCACCCCGCCGGAGGCTCGCCTGGCGATCCTGCGCCGTGTGCCGGGTACCGAGCCGCCCCGTTACAACCTGCGTAGCCAGGGCTCGATCCACGTGCTCAGCCCATACCTCGGCCAGACGGTCAAGTTCAGCGCCTCGCTCAAGGTCGAAAAAGGCGACATCGTCGGCATCACGATCCCGACCTGGGCCCCGGCCTTCTCCCAGAGCCTGCCGGCCAGCGACGCTTGGCGGGCCAGCCGTGAAGCGGGCAAATGCACCAACACCACGGACGTCCGCCAGGGCCAGCCTCAGCAGCGGGTCGGCACCCGCGCAACCTACGGCTGCCGCTACAGCACGGCGCGCCTGCTCTACACCGCGACGGTGGTCGAGAACTAGGAGCCCTGCCGCCTGCGCGACTCGCGCGGGTGGCGCGGCGGCGGGGGTCCCCCATAGCGGAGGACATCTGTGATGTCCGAGCACATGGGGGAGGGCCGCCGTGACAGGACCCGCGCGCCTACGCCGCTGAAGGCAGCACTTCGGGCGTCGCCTGGTCTTTGGGCAACGCGGCCGCGCTGGCGATCAGGCTCTGGAACTCGTTGAGCGCCAGGTGGGCGACCGCCTCGAGGATCTCCTCGTCGCTCCAGCCGATCTCCCGCGCCTCCTCCTGGAGGTGGTGGGGAGGGGCCCCGTCGGCCTCGAGCGTCGCCTCGAGGAACTTCAGCAGCGCCGCCTCCCGCTCGTCGCCCGAGCTGAAGCTGCGGGCGCGCGAGACCTCGTCGAGGCCGAGGCCGGCGCGGCGCGCCGACTTCGCATGCTGGGCGATGCTGTAGGCGTCGTGGCGGTGCTCGGCGACCGCCAGGGCGATCCGCTCCCGGGTCGCCTGCGGGAGGACGCCGCCGCGCAGCTCCGATCGCATGCGGGTGTAGGCCCGCAGCACGGCAGGCGCGCCGGCCAGTACGCCGACGAACTTGGTCACCGCGCCGCCGGCCGCCTGGATGCTCTTGATCAGGGGAGCGCTCTCGTCAGGGGCCGTCAACTCGTCGTGGATCTGGAATCTGCTTACTGCCGTTTTTACAGTCACTTGCATCCCGCCTTTGGCTCGAGTGGCGGAATTCCGCTTCCCAGAGCCTTTAAGTGGCCTTTACTTTACTTTAAGCCATTAACTTACGAGAAGTAAGTTATAGCGACAATCGGACACTCCCGCAACCCTTCCGCGGCGAACGTCACATACCCGTAATACGAGCCTTTGCACCTCGCCGGTTCACTTCGCCTATCTTTGCCCGACCGCGCGATAACGCCACGAGGGAGACGGGGAATGGCAGACCAGCCGACGAGTGCCAGCGACGTAGCCGAGATCGTCAGAGAACGCGACGTCCGCTTCATCCGCCTCTGGTTCACCGACGTGCTGGGCCATCTCAAGAGCTTCTCGATCAACGCCGCCGAGCTCGAGGACGCGCTCGAGGGGGGGATGGGCTTCGACGGCTCCTCGATCACCGGCTTCAACCCGATCGAGGAGTCCGACATGATCGCCATGCCCGACCCCTCGACCTTCGCGATCATCCCCTGGCGACCCGAGGAAGAGAACGCGGTCGCACGGATGTTCTGCGACATCCGCGTCCCCGGCGGCGATCCCTACGAGGGGGACCCGCGCTGGATCATGCGCAGGGCGCTCAAACGCGCCGAGGAGATGGGCTTCGACGCCTACAACATCGGTCCTGAGCTCGAGTACTTCTACTTCCGCTCGGCCAAGCCCGAGGGGGGGGTCCCCGAGGTCCTCGACGAGGGCGGCTACTTCGACCTGACCACGCTCGACGCCGGCTCCGACGTGCGTCGCGAGACGATCCTGGCGCTGGAAAAGATGGGCATCCACGTCGAGTACGCCCACCACGAGGTCGGCCCCTCACAGCACGAGGTCGACATGCGCTACAAGGACGCGCTGCGGATGTCCGACGACTGCATGACCTACCGCATCGTGGTCAAGGAGTACGCGATGAAATACGGCTGGCACGCGACCTTCATGCCCAAGCCGCTGTTCGGCGAGAACGGCTCCGGCATGCACGTGCACCAGTCGTTGGCAAAAGGCGGCCGCAACGCCTTCTTCGATGCCGACGACCAGTACTACCTATCGGCCACGGCGAAGGCCTTCATCGCCGGCCAGCTGCGCCACGCACGCGAGATCTCGCCGCTCTTCGCCCAGTGGGTCAACTCCTACAAGCGCCTGGTTCCCGGCTTCGAGGCTCCGGTCTATCTCGCCTGGTCACGGCGCAACCGCTCGGCGCTCATCCGCGTGCCGCTCTACCACCCCGGCAAGGAGGGGGCGACGCGGGCCGAGCTGCGCTGTCCGGACCCGGCCTGCAACCCCTACCTCTGCTTCGCCGCCATGTTGCAGGCGGGATTGGAGGGGATCGAGAAGGGCTACGAGCTGCCCGAGCCGATGGAGCAGAACCTCTACCACCTCTCGCCGGAGGAGCGCTCGCAGCGGGGGATCGAGCAACTGCCCGGGACGCTCGGCGAGGCGATCGACATCGCCGCCGACTCCGAGCTTGTCCTGCGCACCCTCGGCGAGCACACCTTCCGGCGCTTCGTCGAGATCAAGCGGCAGGAATGGGACGACTACCGCGTCCAGGTCACGCCGTTCGAGATAGAGAACTTTCTTCCGGTGCTTTAACCCCTCCATCCGGATCGGCAAGGCGGGACGGCCACCAGAACTTGTCACCTACGGTCAGGGCGATTGCCGGGACGAGGATGCTGCGGACGAGGAAGGTGTCGAGGAGGACGCCGAAGGCGACGACGAAGCCGAGCTCGGTGAGGAAGGTGAGGGGGAGGACGGCGAGGACGGAGAAGGTGCCGGCGAGGACGATGCCGGCGCTGGTGATGACCGCGCCGGTGACCGCTAGGGCGCGCAGGATCCCCTGCCTGGAGCCGTGCGTGAGCGTCTCCTCGCGGGCGCGCGAGATCAGGAAGATGTTGTAGTCGACCCCGAGCGCGACGAGAAAGACGAAGGCGAAGAGCGGCAGCGAGGGTTCGGCGCCGGGGAAGTCGAAGATGAATTCGAAGGCGAAGAAGCCGACCCCGAGCGCGGCGAGGAAGCTGAGGATGACGGTGCCGATCAGGATCAACGGCGCGACCACGGCGCGCAGCAGGCCGATCAGGATCAGCAGCACGACGATGAGGACGATCGGCGGGATCACCAGCGAGTCCCGCCCGGCGGCGTCGCGGACGTCGTGTTCGACCGCAGTCGGGCCGCCGACCAGCGTCGTCGGCGCGACGCCGTGCGCCGCTTCGCGGATCGGCTCGACCAGGTCGAAGGCGGCGGTCGAATACGGCTCGATTTCAAGCGTCGCCTGCAGCAAGACGCCGGGCGGGCCGTGGTTGACCGGCCCGGAGACCGACTTGACGCCCGGCACCGCGGCGACCGCGCGTCGCGTCGCCGGAACGTCGGCCGGGCTTTCGACGATCAGGTCGGTCAGCGCCGCGGCGCCCGAGGGGAAGCTCTTGCCGAGCAGATGCTGTCCTTCCACCGATTCGACTTCGTGGGTGTAGCCGTCCTCGCTGGTCAGGTCGGTCGAGAAGAAGGCGAAGCCGCCGCAGCAGATCAGCAGCACCGCGATCGCTCCGACCATCACCCGCTGTGGGCCGCGCGCGACCCGTTCGCCGACCCGGGACCAGAAGCCATGGGTGGCGTCGGCGGCGTGCTCGAGGTCGTGACGGCGGACCTCATAGGGCTTGAAGATCGCGCGGTCCAGCGGCCCGACGATCAGCGAGGGGACGTGGCCGCGACTGATCCGTCGCAGCAGCCAATTGATCAGCACCAAGGGCAGCAGGACCAGGACCGCGAGGCAGGCGAGGAGGACGCGGAGCAGCGCGCCCCCGCCGCTGCCCTCGACGAAGCGGCGGTGCGCGCTCTCTGAGAGCCGGTCCGGGGAGGGCGCGGTCTCGGGAGTGTGGGGAACGAAGGGCCAGAAGGCGCGGCGGCCGAAGATCGTCAACAGCGCCGGCAGCAGCGTCAGCATCGAGAGCGCCGCGCAGGCGACGCCGATCGCGGCGATCGGGCCCAGCCCGGAGGTCCCGTTGACGCGGGCGAACAGCAGGCAGAGCAGCGCCGCGATCACGGTCGCCGCGGAGGCGAAGATCGCCGGCCCGGCCGAGGCGAGCGCCGCCCGCATCGCCTCGTGCTTGTCGGCCTGGCGGTGCAGCTCCTCGCGATAGCGGGCAACGAGCAGCAGGGCGTAGTCGGTGCCCGCCCCGAGCACCAGCACCGACATGATCGAGCTCGATTGCCCGTTGATCGTCACGCCGAGCTCGGAGACCCCGTAGCCGATCGAGCGCGAGAGGGTCTCGGCGAAGAGCACCGCGACCAGCGGGATGAAGAAGAACATCGGCGAGCGGTAGATCGCGATCAGCAGGAAGATCACCAGGCTGACCGCGGCCAGCAGCAGGGTCCCGTTGATGCCTTCGAAGACTTCGATCGCGTCGGCGGAGAAGCCGGCGCCGCCGGTGACCTTCACCGCGAGCCCGGGCGGCGGTTCGTCGATCTGTTCGCGCCAGTACTTGACCGGGTCGAGGATCCGGTCGCCCTCACCGTTGCCCTTGACGTAGGAGGTGATCGTCGCCGCCTTGCCGTCCGGCGAGGGGACCGGGCCGACGAACGGCTTGTATCCGGGGGGTTGGCCGGGGACCGGCCGGGCGCCCTTGCCGGCGACCGCGGCGCCGTCGGCGAGGACGCCGGGGAAGCGCTTGCGGGTCATCCTCGCGACGTCTTCGACGATCGTGCGCCGGTCGGCCGCGGTCAGGCCGGACTCGCGGCGAAAGATCACGACCGCAGGAGCGAGTTCGCCGCCCTGCAGCGATTTGGTCGCCTTCAGCGCCGCCGTCGATTCGGCCGAGCCCGGCAGGTAGGAGGTCGCCTCGTTGCTTTCGGCGTCTTCGAACTTGCCGGGCAGGTTGGCCGGTCCGGCGGCCACGAGGATGACGACTAGCCAGATCGCAAAGACGATCCACTTCGCGCGGCGTCCAGCCGCGAAGGTGAAGAATGAGCCACGCACCGGAGCATGCTTATCAGAGCAGCTCGGCCAGATGTTCCGGGCTGGTCACCGGAGCCTGGCAGGCGAAGCGCTCGCAGACGTAAGCGGCGGGCCGGCCGTCGACCTCGGGGCGGTCCGCGAGCAGCGGTGGAGCTTCGCTCCCCGCCGGGCCGCCGGCCAGCACCAGATGGGGGCGGTGCTCGTCGCGGACGAGGGCGGCCAGCTCGGCGAGCTCCTCGCCGATCAGGGCGACCTCCTTGGTCGGCGAGAGGTCGAAGTCGAGCGCCCGCAGCAGGTGGGCGAAGGCGTCGGGTCGGCGCGGCGCGGTCCGTGCGAAGAGGCGCAGCACGCCCTCGGCCTGCTCGCCGTAGCGGCGCTCCCCGCTCAGCGCCTCCAGTCGCAGCAACCCCAGCGCGGCGGCCGAATTGCCGGAGGGGATCGGGTGGTCGCCGATCTCCTTGCGCCGCGCGATCAGCTCCTCGTGGTCGTCGGAGGTCGAGTAGAAGCCGCCCCGCGCCGGATCGCCGAAGCGGTCGATCGTCGTCTCGGCGAGCGTTTGCGCCCACTCGAACCAGTGCGGCTCGAAGGTCGCTTCGTAGAGGGTCAGCAGCGCTTCGAGGAGGAAGGCGTGATCCTCGAGGTAGGCGTTGAGGCGGCTCTCGCCGTCCTTGTAGGTGCGCAGCAGGCGACCGCGGTCGTCGCTCAGGTCGCCGCGGATGAACTCGGCGCACGCCCGCGCCGCGTCCAGGTAGTCCTCGCGTCCGAGCACGGCGCCGGCCTCGGCGAGCGCGGCCAGCGTCAGCGCGTTCCAGGAGGCGATCCGCTTGTCGTCGAGGCCGGGGCGGACGCGCTGCGCGCGCGCCTCGAGCAGCTCCCGGCGGGCCTCGGCGAGCCCGTCCGGCTCGGCGCCGTCAGCCCCACCGGCGAGGTGCAGGATGCTCTTGCCCTCGAAGTTGCCGCCCTCAGTGACTCCGTAGTGGGCCGCGATCGCCTCCGCCCGGTCGCCGAGCACCTGACGCAGCTGCTTCGGCGTCCACACGTAGTAGCGCCCCTCCTCGCCCTCGGAGTCGGCGTCCAGAGCGGAGTAGAAGCCGCCCTCGGGGCCGCGCATCTCGCGCAGCGCCCAGTCGAGGGTCTCTTCGCAGACCCGCCGGTAGCGCTCGTGGCCGAAGGCCTGCCAGCCGTGCAGGTAGGCGACGGCGAGCTGGGCGTTGTCGTAGAGCATCTTCTCGAAGTGGGGGACGAGCCAGGCCGCGTCGACCGAGTAGCGGGAGAAGCCGCCGCCGAGCTGGTCGTAGATCCCGCCGGCCAGCATCGCGTCGAGCGTGCGCTCGACCGGCTCGCGGACGCCGCGCGCGAGCAGCAGCTCCAGGGTCGAGGACGGCGGGAACTTGGGGGCGCCCCCGAAGCCGCCCCGCTCCGTGTCCGCGCCCGCGATCAAGGTCTCGACGGCCCCCGCCAGCAGCTCGGCTCCGGGCGCCTCCGCGGCGGGCTCGACGGCGCCGATTGCGCCGAGCTGCGCCCGCGTCTCGGGCGCCCGCTCGCGCAGCTCCTCGCGGCGGTTCTCGAAAGCGTCGACGACGGCTTCCATCACCATGCGGAAGCTCGGCATCCCGCGGCTCTCGTCGGGCGGAAAGTAGGTGCCGCCGTAGAAGGGCACTCCGTCGGGATCGCAGAAGACGGTCATCGGCCAGCCGCCGTGCCCGCTCATCGCCTGCACCGCCTCCATGTAGAGGGCGTCGACGTCGGGACGCTCCTCACGGTCCACCTTGATGCTGACGAAGTGCTCGTTCATGTAGGCCGCGGTCTCGGCGTCCTCGAAGGACTCGCGCTCCATCACGTGGCACCAGTGGCAGGCCGAGTAGCCGACCGAGAGCAGGATCGGACGGTCGAGCTCACTCGCGCGCGTCAGAGCCGCCTCGCCCCACGGATACCAGTCGACCGGGTTGTCGCGGTGCTGGAGCAGGTAGGGACTGGTCTCCTGGGCGAGTCTGTTGGCCATGCGTCCACACTACCCCGGCGGTCACGAGGCCAACTATTGGTAGGGGGGGATCGACGAAAGTGGGTCGCAGTGAGCGATTCCCTCCCCTGAGCGGGGAAAATCACGCCTCCATAGGTCTACCTTCCGCGGGTGAGCGAAGAACGACTCCCAGCCCAGAGCGAGCCCGCGATACAAGCGGTGCTCGCGAAGCTCGACGAGAACGATCGCGAGGTCGTCCTCGCGACTCTGCGGCGGGCCGAGCAGACCGAGGCGGAGCTGCGCTACCTGGCCGACCACGATTCGCTCACCGGCTTGCTAGACCGGCGTCGCTTCCGGGCCGAGCTCGACCAGTACGTCTCCTTCAGCGCCCGCTACGGCGGCCAGGGCGCGGTGATGATCGTCGACATCGACGGGCTCAAGGCGGTCAACGACACGCTCGGGCACCAGGCCGGGGACAACCTGATCCGCCAGGTCGCCGAGACGCTGCGTGAACGCGTCCGCGCCACCGACATCGTCGCCCGCCTCTCCGGCGACGAGTTCGCCGTCCTGATGCCGCAGACCGACACCACCGGCGCGCTGGCGCTGGGCGAAGACCTGCGTGCCCAGGTGGCCGAGGGGGGGCCCGCGACCGAGCCGGTGAGCACGACGATCAGCGTCGGCATCACGATGTTCGGCGGCGGTCGCGGCGGCGCCGAGGCGGTGCTGGCGGCGGCCGACCAGGCCATGTACAGGGCCAAGGAGGAGGGCCGCAACCAGATCGCCCTCTTCCGCGACCCGAGCGAGCCCCACTCCGCTCCGAAACGCCGTCAGACCACTGCGGCCCGGATCCGCGACGCCCTCACCGAGGACCGCCTCAGCCTGCACACCCAGCCGATCCGCAGCCTCGCCTCCGGTGGGATCGAGCGCTACGAGCTGCTGCTGCGGATGACCGACGAGGAGGGGAAGCTGCAGACAGCCGCCTCGTTCATCGAGGCGGCGGAGCGCTCGGGCATGATCCAGGAGCTCGATCGCTGGGTCGTCGGTCGCGCCCTGGAGCTGCTCAGCGAGCGCGAAGCCCAGGGGGCGCCGGTCTCGCTGCACGTCAACATCTCAGGCGCCTCCTTGACCGACATCTCGGTGCTCGAGTTCATCGAACGCCGGCTCGACGAAGGCGGTGCCGACCCGTCGCGCTGCACCTTCGAGATCACCGAGACGGCGAACGTCTACGACTACGACGCCGCGTCGGGGTTTACCGACCGGCTCATCGACTTCGGCTGCCAGGTCGCGATCGACGACTACGGCGCCGGCTTCGGGCCCTTCCACTACCTGAGGCGCATCCCCTTCGACCTGATCAAGATCGACGGCTCCTTCGTCCGCGACATGCCGCGCTCGGACGCCGACCAGCTCACGGTCCAGGCGATCGTCCAGATCGCCCGCGGCCTCGGCAAGGCGACGATCGCCGAGTACGTCCAGGACGACCGCACTGCCGAGATGCTGCGCGGGTACGGCGTCGACATGGCGCAGGGCTTCCACCTCGGCCGCCCCACCGGGCTCGACGAGGCTTTCGCCCAAACTGCCTAGCGCCCTGGAGATGGGCCGGTTTTCGGACGTCTAGCGCAGCTCGGCGCGCTTGATCTTCCCGCTGGTGGTCTTCGGCAGCTCGGTGGCGAACTCGACGATGCGGGGGAACTTGTAGGGAGCTGTCTCACGTTTGCAGTGCTCCTGCAGCTCGCGCGCCAGCCCCTCGCTCGGCTTGCGCTCGCGGGGGACGACGATCGCCCGGACGACCGCGCCGCGCTCGGGGTCTGGGGCGGCGACCGCTGCCGCCTCGGCGACCGCCGGGTGGGCGAGCAGCGCCGACTCGACCTCGACCGGGCCGATCCGGTAGCCGGAGGAGACGATCACGTCGTCGCCGCGGCCCTCGAACCAGAGGTGACCGTCGTCCTCCCGGCGTACGAGGTCGCCGGTCGGCCACCACTCGCCCTCGAAGCGCTCCCCGTCCAGATAGTGGGAGAAGAACGTGGGCGAAGTCGAGGCTTTGAGCTGGAGCTCGCCGTCGACGATGCGCACCTCGATTCCGGGCAGCGGCCTGCCCATCGAGCCCGGGCGCACCGGTTCGCCTTCGAGGTTGCCGCAGACGTGGCCGGTCTCGGTCTGGCCGTAGCCGTCGGCCGGCTCGAGGCCCATCGCGTCGCGGAAGGCGGCGACGGTCTCCGCCTCGAGCGCCTCGCCGGCCGAGACCATGCGGCGCAGGGAGGGGAGGGGGCGCAGCGCCGTGCGCTTGGCGAGCATGCGGTACTCGGTCGGCGCCTGGCAGAGCACGTCGACGCCCAGCGCCTCGGCCAGGTCGAGGCGCTGGGCCGGATCGAAGCGGCCCGCGTGGATCGTCGCCGCGGCGCCGGTCAGCCAGGGGGCGAGGAAGACGTTGCGCGCCGACTTCGACCAGCCTGGCGCGGTCGTGCACCAGACCAGCTCCCCCGGCCGCGAGCCGAGCCAGTGCTCGGCCTGGGTCCGCTGTCCGAGCAGGTAGCGATAGGCATGGACGACGCCGCGCGGCTCGCCGGTCGTGCCCGAGGTGAAGACGATCAGCGCCGGGTCTCCCGGCGCCATGTCCTCGATCGCGGCCGGGGTCTCCTGAGGGCGATCCTCGTCGAGCGTCGCGGCGACCTCGTCCAGAGTCATCGCCCCTACCGAGTCCGGCAGCTCGCCGAGCAGGTGCTCTTCGCCGACGCAGAGGGCGGGCGAAGCGGCGCCGGCGCGCAGCTCCAGGTCGTGGCGGCGCAACTGCGGGCTGCAGGGCAGGGCGACGGCGCCCATCCGCCAGCAGGCGAGCAGGGTCAAGGCCCACTCGATTCGGTTGCCGAGCAGGGTCATCACGACGTCGCCGCGCTTGACGCCGCGCGCCGCGAAGGCGCCGGAGAGCCCGGCCGAGCGCGCGATCAGCTCTCCGAAGTGCCAGTCGCGCCGGTTGCCCTCGGCGTCGACCGCGACGATCCCCGGCCGCGAGGCCGGCGATCGTTCCATCAGGTCGATGAAGTTCACGCGCGGCAGTCTGCCGCAGATCGCCGTAGAGGTTTGGCCCGCTATGCGGTTCAAACCTCTACGGCGCTCCCCGGAGCGTCGCTACCATCGGACGGATGTCGCGCGAATACGACCAGTCGTGCGGTCTGGCCCGCGCGCTCGACCGCATCGGCGAGCGCTGGTCGTTGCTGATCGTCCGCGAGCTCTCGCTTGGCCCGTTGCGCTTCTCCGACATCGTTCGCAACGTCGGCAACGCGCCGACCGACGTGATCACCAAGCGCCTGCGCGATCTCGAGAGCCACGGCATCGTGCGGCGCCGCGCGCTCGGGCTGCCGGCGACCGGGGTCGCCTACGAGCTGACCGACGTCGGCTGGGCCCTGGAGCGGCCGATGATCGAGCTGGGGCGTTGGGGGATGCACTTCGGGCGGGTCGACGACGTCGTCGACCATCCGCACACCACCCTCGCCAACGCGATCCGGGTGATCGTCCAGCCGCCCCGCGACGCGCGCATGACGATCGGCCTGCGCAGCGGGGGCGAGGAGTACTCGCTTCGCCTCGAGGAGGGTTGGATCTCCGTTGCGCGCGGCGCGGCTGAGGATCCCGATCTGATCCTCGCCGGCGAGCCCGCCGCGGTGCTTGCGGCGCTGGTCGCCGGTGGGGCGGCGGAGAAGGGCGTTGAGATCGAGGGCGACCGGGATGCGCTGGAGCAGCTGCGGGCGATGGTCGTCCTGCCCGACCCTCTGCGTGAAACAGCGCTGGCTGCGGTTGTCTAGGTCAACGCAATTCCGCTGAGCTCTTGCCGAGCAGCTGGCGTGCCACGATCAGCAGCTGGATCTGCTGCGTGCCCTCGAAGATGTCGAGGATCTTGGCGTCCCGCGCCCACTTCTCGAGCAGCTCGTCCTCGCCGTAGCCGACCGCCCCGCAGAGCTCGACGCAGCCGAGCGCCACGTCGACGCAGGTGCGCCCGGCCTTCGCCTTGGCCATCGAGGCCTGCAACGAGTTGGGCTTGCCGTTGTCGGCCATCCAGGCCGCTTGCAGGGTGAGCAGCCGCGCCGCCTCGAAATCGGCCTCCATCTCGAGGTAGCGTGAGACGGCGGCCGACTGGGAGAGCGCCGGCAGCGCGTAGTCGATCTCTACCCCGGCTTCCGCGAGGCACTCGCGCGCGCGCTCCAATGCGGCACGGGCGACGCCGACCGCCATCGCGGCGACCAGCGGCCGCGTGTTGTCGAAGGTCTGCATTGCGCCGCCGAAGCCCTGCTTCACGTCGATCTCGGGGTTCCCGAGCAGCGCCTCCTTGGGCACGCGGCAGTCCTGCAGGGTGAAGTTGGCGGTGTCGGAGGCGCGAATGCCGAGCTTGTGCTCGAGCCGGTCGAGCTTGAGGCCCGGGTTGTCGCGCTCGACGATGAACGACTTGATCGCGGCCCGCCCCTTGGAGGGGTCGAGCGAGGCCCAGACGACGATCAGGTCGGCCCGGTCGCCCGAGGTGACGAAGATCTTCTCGCCGTTGAGCACGTACTCGTCGCCGTCGAGCTTCGCGGTGGTGCGGATCGAGGCCGAGTCCGAGCCGGCCTCGGGCTCGGTGATCGCCATCGCCGCCCACCTGCCGCCGTAGCGCTCGAGCTGCTCCTCGCTCGCCACCGAGGCGATCGCCGAGTTGCCGAGGCCCTGGCGCGGCATCGAGAGCAGCAGGCCGACGTCGCCCCAGCAGAGCTCGATGATGCCGAGCACGGTGGAGAGGTTGGAGCCGTTGCGGTTGCCTTCGTCGCCGTTGTCGCTCTTCTCCCGGCGCACCCCCGCGGCGCCGGCGCCGCCGATGTCGGAGCCCTCGTTCATCCCGTCGATCAGCGAGGCCAGCATGTCGAGCTCTTTCGGATAGGAGTGCTCGGCCTCGTCGTACTTGCGCGAGATCGGTCGGAAGACCTCGGTCGCGACCTGGTTGGCCTGGCTGGCCAGCGGCTTGAACTTCTTCGGTATCTCGAGATTGATCATGGTTGCCTTTCGCTCTCGGCCGGTGGGCTAGACGAGCAGGGCGCCCTCCATGACGCCCGCTGCGCGGAGGTCGCGGTACCAGCGCTCGACCGGGTGCTCCTTGACGAAGCCGTGGCCGCCGAGCAGCTGCACGCCTTCGGAGCCGATCTCCATCCCCTTGGCGGCGCAGAGCTTGCGCGCCAGCGCCGCCTCGCGGTGGAAGTCGTGGCCCTGGTCGGCGCGGCTCGCCGCACGGTAGGTCGCAAGGCGCATGCCGTTGGTCTCGATGCCGATGTCGGAGACGCCGAAGGCGACCGCCTGGCGGTTGGAGATCGGCTCGCCGAACGCGGTGCGCTCGTTGACGTAGGGAATGACGTAGTCGAGCACCGCCTGGGCGGCGCCGACGGCGAGCGAGCACCATGCGATCCGCGCCCGCTGCACGCACTCGACGTAGTCCTCGCGCCTGCCCTCGCCGAGCAGTGCGCTGCCCGGCAGGCGGACTCCCTCGAGCAGGAGGCGCCCGGTGGCGGCCGGCCGCAGGCCCATCGCCGGCTCGTCGCGGACCGAGAGTCCCTCGGCGCCCGACTCGATCACGAACAGGGCCGGGCCGCCGAGCTCGTCGGCCTGGGCGGCGACGAGGAAGAGCTCGCACTCGGTGGCGCGGGCGACGAGCGACTTGGCGCCGTCGAGCAGCCAGTCCGAGCCGTCGCGACGGGCCGTGGTCGTGAGGCTCAGCGGGTCGAAGAGCGGACGCGGCTCGAGCAGCGCCAGAGCCGCGGGGGGAGCATCCTCGCCGCTGAAGGACGGCAGGTAGGTCGCCTCCTGCTCGGCGCTGCCCCAGTGGCCGATCGCCGTGGCGACCGCGCCGGGGGCGAGGGCTGCGTAGGCGATGCCCATGTCGCCATGGGCGAGCGCCTCGCCGACGAGGGCGCTGGTCGTCGCGGCCTGCTCGTGCATCACCCCGCCGAGCTCCTCGGGGATGCCGAGCATGTTGACGCCGAGCTCGCTGGCCTGGGCCAGCAGCTCCGCCGGGATCGTGCGCTCGGCGTCGGCCTCTTGGGCCGCCGGCCGGACCTTGGCCTCGGCGAAGTCGCGCACCGCCTCCTGGAACATCTGCTGCTCGTCGTCGGGGCTGACGTCGAAGAGGCTGCGTGGCTTGCCCGCTGCCTGACGCGCCGGTTTGCCCAGCTTCTGCGCCGCCTTGAAGGTGCGGCCGGCGGCGGTCGCGGTGCGGAAGCCGCGCTTGGTGCCCTGGAAGAGGGCCCGCTCGACCTGCTTGCGGACGCGGATCCGATCGAGCAGGTCCGTGCCGGCGAGCCAGTTGAGCGCCCGCAGGCCGTAGCCCATGCTGCGCTCGGCCACGCCCGATCCGTTGCCGTTTCCGTTCACTTGCTGTTCCTCCCGGTGGTCTGTTTGCGGCTGGCTTTTGGCTCGAGCGGCGCCAGGCGGCCGTCGAGGTGTGGGGTGTGGCGCTTCGCGTCGCGCACTGCGAAATCGATTTCGTCGCTTCCGGCGTCGCTGAGGTACTCGACCTTGCCCGGCAGGCGGATGGGCTTGCGGAAGTAGACCTCGACCGTGAAGGCGTCCGGCACCCGACCGCCGAGCGCCGCCAGGCAGCGCGCCTTGGTCCACATCCCGTGCGCGATCGCGCACGGGAAGCCGAGCGGCTTGGCCGTCAGCGAGTGCATGTGGATCGGGTTGCGGTCGCCCGACACCGCTGCGTAGCGTCGTCCCAGGTCGCCACCGAGCCGCCAAGTGGCGCTCGCCCGCAATCCGTCCTCGCGATCGGATGCGTCCATCGCATCCGCTCCATCTCCGCGCCGTAGAGGTTTGCTCCGCATAGCGGTCTTAACCTCTACGGCGGTGGGGGAGGGGCCGCGGTGAAGGAAGGTGCTGGTCGACTCCCAGACGGTCTCGCCTCCGGCTGAGGCCTTGGTTAGGAGGGCGAAGGTCTGGCCGCGCTTGTGCGGCTGCAGAGGGGTGGGGCGGACGACGAGCTTCAGCTCCTCGCCGACGCCGATCGGGCGGCGTTGGACGATGCGGTTCTCGACGTGGACCAGGCCGACGGCGCCGAAGGGAAAGCTGCCGTCGGCCATCGTCGCCATGTGCAGGGGAAAGGCGAGCACGTGGGGGTAGGTGGGCGGCAGCGTGTCGCGCAGGGGGAAGCCGCAGACCTTGGCGAAGGCGGCGACGGCGTCGGGATCGGGACGGACGCCCTGCAGCTCCAGCTCCGTCTCGGGGATCTCCTTGCCGCCGCCGGGCACGAAGGGCAGCAGCGATGCGCCCGGGATCAGCGGCAGCGCGGCCCTGGCGTAGAGCGACAGGATGCTGGGTGGGCTGTCGAGCGTTCGCGTCGCCATCAGGCTCCCAGCAGGCTCTGGCCGCAGACGCGCACGACGTTGCCGTTGACGCCGGCCGAGGCGGGGCCGGCGAACCAGGCGATCGTCTCGGCGACGTCGACCGGCAGGCCGCCCTGCGACATGCTGTTCATACGTCGGCCGGCTTCGCGGATCGCGATCGGCATCGCGTCGGTCATCTGCGTCTCGATGAAGCCCGGGGCGACGGCGTTGATCGTCGCGCCGCGCTCGGCGAGCTCGGGGGCGAGCGCTTCGACCATGCCGATCACGCCGGCCTTCGAGGTGGCGTAGTTCGTCTGGCCGGAGTTGCCGGCGATGCCGCTCATCGACGAGACGCAGACGATGCGGCCGTTCTCGCGCAGCAGGCCTTTGTGCAGCAGCTCGTCGTTGATCCGCTCCTCGCTGGAGAGGTTGATCTCCATCAGCGAGCTCCAGCGGTCCTCCGGCATCTTCGCGATCGTGCGGTCGCGGGTGACGCCGGCGTTGTGGACGACGACGTCGACGCCGCCGGAGAGGCGCTCGGCGATCGTCGCGGGGGCCTCGGCGTCGGTGATGTCGAGCTCGATCGTCTCGGCTTCGAGGCGTCCGGCGACCTTGGCGAGGTCGGCCGAGAGCGCCGGCACGTCGAGCAGGACCAGCTCGGCCCCGTCGCGGTGCAGGACCGTCGCGATCGCCTCGCCGATGCCGCGCGAGGCGCCGGTCACCAGTGCCCGCATGCCGGCGAGCGGTTGCTCCCATTCCGGCTTCGGCGCCTTGGCGACGCCGGGCCCGACTCGGATCACCTGGCCCGAGACATACGCCGAGCGGGGGGAGAGGAGGAAGCGGAGCGTCGAATCCAGCTGGCCCTCGGCACCCTCGGCGACGTAGACGAGCTGGACGGCGATCCCGCGGCCGATCTCCTTCGCAAGCGAACGGGTGAAGCCCTCCAGCGCCCGCTGCGCGGTTGCCGCGCGTGCGGGAAGGCCGGCCGGCGGGGCGCCGAGCACGACGACGCGGCCGGAGCGTTCGACCCGCCTCACGTTGGGATGGAAGAAGCGCTGCAGCTCGACCAGCTCGGTCGAGTCGGCGATCCCGGTCGCGTCGAAGACCAGCGCACCGACCGGGCTGTCGGACTTCTCCGGCCGTGGGGCGCCGATCTCGCCGAGCAGGCGCTCGAGTGCCTTGTCGAGGCGGCCGCCGGGGGCGCCGCCGCTGAGTACGGCAGCGGGGGCCTCGGACTTGCCGGCCGCATGGCGCTTCAGCTCGACCGGGCGGGGGAGCCCGACGCGGGGGGCGATCAGCTTGCCCGGTGGCGAGTTGACCAGCTGGGCGTAGATGTCGCTCATTTCCCATCCTTTCCTGGGGCCTCGAGGATCGCCACGACGCCCTGTCCCGCTGCGGCGCAGATGCTGATCGCGCCGCGGCCGGAGCCGCGCTCGTGCAGCTCCTTGGCAAGCGAGGCGACGATGCGCCCGCCGGTTGCGGCGAACGGGTGCCCTGCGGCGAGCGAGCCGCCGTTGACGTTGAGCTTGGCGCGGTCGATCGAGCCGAGCGGCTTCTCGCGGCCGAGCCGGTCGCGGCAGAAGCGCTCGTCCTCCCAGGCCCGCAGCGTGCAGAGCACCTGGGCGGCGAAGGCCTCGTGGATCTCGTAGAGGTCGAAGTCCTGCAGGGCGAGGCCGTTGCGGTCGAGCATGCGCGGCATCGCGTAAGCGGGCGCCATCAACAGCCCCTCGCGCTTGTGCACGTGGTCGATCGCCGCGGTCTGGCCGTCGACGAAGTAGGCGAGGATCGGCAGGCCACGCTCCTTGGCCCACTCCTCGCTGGCCAGCAGCACCGCCGAGGCGCCGTCGCTGAGCGGGGTCGAGTTGGCCGCGGTCATCGTCCCGTCCTCGCCGCCGAAGACGGGGCCGAGCTTGGCGAGCTTCTCGGGTGAGGAGTCGGGGCGTAGGTTCTGGTCGCGCTCGAGTCCGAGGTAGGGGTTGACCAGGTCGTCCATGAAGCCGCGCTCGTAGGCGGCGGCGAGCTTGTGGTGGCTCTCCACCGCGAGCTCGTCCTGCTCGTCGCGGCCGACGCCCCACTCGGCGGCCATGATTGCGCAGTGCTCGCCCATCGAGAGGCCGGTGCGCGGCTCCTCGTTGCGCGGGATCGAGGGGACGACGTGGCCGGGGCGCAGGCGGGTCAGCTGCTTCAGTCGCCCGCTGGTCGACTTCTCCCTGTTCGCGTCGAGCAGCACCTCGCGCAGATCCTCGTTGAGGCCGATCGGCGCGTCGGAGGTGGTGTCGGCGCCGCAGGCGATGCCGGCGTCGATCTGGCCGAGGGCGATCTTGTTGGCGACGAGGATCGTCGTCTCCAGGCCGGTGCCGCAGGCCTGCTGCACGTCGTAGGCGGGCGTCTCGGGAGCGAGCCGCGTGCCGAGCACGCTCTCCCGGGTCAGGTCGCGGTCGCGAGAGTGCTTGAGCACGGCGCCGCCGGCGACCTCGCCGAGGGCCTCGCCGCCGAGCGAGAAGCGCTCGACCAGTCCGTCGAGCGCAGCCGTGAGCATGTCCTGGTTGGAGGCGCGCGAATAGACCGAGTTGGAGCGCGCAAAGGGGATTCGGTTGCCGCCGACGACGGCGACCCGACGGGGACTCTCAGTCAACGTCGATGCCTTTCGATTTGGGGAGTGACGTACTGGCGTGCAGGGGCTACGCGCCTCCCGCCGCTACATAGATCGATGTAAAGATAACCAAGACATGGATCTATGTCCAGATCTATGTGATGGTTCCCACAGGGGGCGATCCCAAACCAGCGGGAGGGGGCAGGCCGACCGGAGGGGGAGCCGCTAGGACAGCGTCGTGCCGTCGTACAGCTTGTGCACCTGAACCGTGCCCGCGGGGGCGGCTTCGATGCAGAGGCGGCAGAGGACGCACTCGTCGAGGTTCTCGACGACGATCTCCACGCCGGAGTCGGTGGCGGCGAAGATGTCGACGGGGCAGACTTCTTCGAGCTTCTTGGCGAGCTCGGCGTCGCCGGCGACCGAGGCGTCGACCTCGACGTCGATGAAGATTTTGTTCAGGGTCTCGGCCATCAGACCGCCGCCCCCAGCTTCTCCTTGACCGCGTCGGGGATCTCGTCGATCCGCTCGACGACGCGGATGCCGGCGGCTTCGAGGCGGGCGATCTTCTCGGTCGCGGTGTCCTCCTTGCCCTCGACGATCGTGCCGGCGTGGCCGAAGCTCATCCCCTTCATCTCCTCGTCGTCCATGAAC